>CALCCA010000016.1 GCA_937899725.1 uncultured Halomicronema sp. | reverse complement strand
AAGCATGGGTTACTTGACCACTATCTTTGTCAGCAGCTCAAGCATCCTTCTCTTAAAATGGCTTCTGGGCACTTCGAAAAATAGCATTTTTGTCGGTATCAAGTCTCATATGAGACCAGCAACCATTCCCCAGTTGCAGAGACCAGTCCTGAAACCCTGAGTCAACGATTGAAAATCGAGACCAGCCCTGAAATTCTGCTTGGCATGGCGGGAATGAACTGGTTCAAGAGCGGATTATCCTGCCATCTCTGAGTGGGTGGGCTGACTTTGCCAAAAGACGAACCGCTTTAAGTTGTAGACCAAGTTCTTCAATGTCAGGTTCGTCTGGGCATGGGCCAAGCCAATGGTTCGGACAAGTTTCCCCCCTAATGCCATCACCCAACAGCCAAAGACATGCTCTACCTTGGCGCGGGTCCGAGAGCGCTCTCGGTTAGCCGCTTTTTGAGCTTCGCTCAAGGGACGGTTCCGATAAGCTCGTTCGTTAATCGGTGGCTCAAAGCCCATCAGTTCTAAGACTTCAACAATCTCCTCCGAGCGATAGGCGCTATCGGCACAAACCCGGTCATCGGGATTCTCGAGGTCCAGCAGGTGCCCCAAGACTTGGGAATCGTGAACCGAGGCATCGGTGACTACAAACTGACGAATAAAGCCAAAGCGCACATCACTACTGATGTGATTCTTGTAGCCGTAGTAGGACACGCCGCCCTTCTTAGTCCAACGCGCATCGACATCTTTTTGGGACAGCTTATGAGGCTGCTGTTGCCATGCCTCGGGCACTTGGCCTTGTTTGACTTGCTTGTTTTCGTCCTTGCGATTGCGCTGCTTGGGCACTGGAATTAAGGTGGCATCGATAATTTGGCCATCCTGAGCCTGATAACCGGAGGCTTGCAGGTAGCTGGCAAAGGTCTCAAAGAGTTCTTCAGCCAGACCCTGCTTCTGTAATTGGTCGCGGAACAGCCACACCGTGGTCGCATCGGGAACCCGGTCCTCTAAGCCCAAGTCCAGAAATTGCATGAACGACAAACGGTCGTTGACTTGATATTCCAAATCCTCATCACTGATGGTGTAGAGCTTTTGCAGGACCAACATCTTGAAGAGCAACAGCACATCCAGGGGCTTTCGACCGGCCTGACTTTTGCGCGGTTTAACACGGATTTCCTCGAGCACAGGACGAAAGGTCTCCCAAGGCACCAAACGATTGAGACGACTTAAAAAGTCTTTCTTCTGCTCCAACTTCTGTTGCCGGGCTTCCAAATCCCAGAATCCGGGCTGACCCATATCTCTGACTAACTGATGTTCAACAGCATCATGATCTCACATTAAGACTGCTATAAACTATTCTTCGAGGTGCCCTTCTGCGTAAGTCCTATCTAAGAAACATCGACTCGGATCGGCACATTGTTGATCTATTTCAGGTAGACAAGCGTTGGCTGACGGCAGATCAGCTCTGGCAAATTGAACGACATTTAGCAGAAGCGTTGTAGGGGTACGCAAAGTTATCCATACAGGATAGGGTTCTCTACAACGCTACAGAAAACGAGATAAGTCAAACTCACGATCACCCTGCCCCGTTTCCTTCTGCAACTTCAGCATCAGCAACAACTGTTCAGCGTAATCCACCGTACCGCTGAGTGCCGCTGCCAAAATTTCTAGCCCGCCATTCACGTACTCTTGAAAAATCTCGACCCGACGGCGATCGCTGTCATCGTCATCTCTCAAAATTGCCGGATCTTGAGCATCTGCCAGTGCCACTAGGCCAATAATGCCAGCATTGCGAAATTGTTCTTGAGGCACTGGATCAGGTTCCTTTCGAGAGTAGCTATCTAACGGTACTTTTCGTGAGCCGTTAAAGCCCACGACGGCGGCAAATGTTACAACGTCGGCATAGGTGCGAAACGGCCCCGTGTTGCCTGGCATGGCCCGCAAGTTTCTGACCAATTCGGCCTTGTCTTCTGAAACGTAAACTCGCGTGATCGCCATAATTCAAACAGTTAAAAATCACCGTTAATCTTACAACCAGAATTTCAAATTAAGGGGTTCACATCACTGCCATCCCGCAGTGCCATCACCGGTTCCGCCTTATCCTTCACAATCCGAATTCGACTATCTGTCATTGTTATTCCTGTTAAGTTTGCTGAACTCAACCGCGCGACACAACATCTTCCAATTCTTTTATCAAAGGCGGCAAATCTTCGATAACCGTCTGCCAGAGAATATCCGTATCAATATCGAAATATGTATGGGTCAGTCGGTTTCGCATCCTCATGATTTGTGGCCAAGGAATTTGCGAGATTGCTGACTGGCGTGCTCTGCTAATTTTAGAGGCCGCTTCTCCTACTATCTCAATCGCCTTTAAAACTGCCAACAACAACATCGAGTCAGTATCTAGTGCTCTCTGTGTTCGCCCTGCCATAAAAAATTGAGCCTGCTTGGCGGCATCCACATGTGCCTCAATCGCGACTCATCATCCGGTTGCGTCATATTACACCACCGCTATTTGTAAAACCTTATCCCTAAAATATCGGCTCAAATCTTTGGACGTGCGTAGATCAGCTTTACATTGAATCAAGTTAGACAACTCTAATTCCATCCCGGCTAGTCGGATCAGGCCGGGAATGTGTTCTGGATAAAATTCCACTAAAAAATCGACATCGCTGTCGGGGCCAAAATCATCTCGCAAAGCAGAACCAAAAATTGCCAGTTTGCGAATGTGGTGGCGCTGGCAAAAGTCCATCAAGTCTGACTTTGAAATGGGAATCTTGACCTCAGCCATGCCGACGCACCTCCACAACCTCAGTGAATTCAAACTCGTCGGGGCTTTGCCGAATCAGCGGATACGTCTCACCGCCAATGGGTATCGAGTCTGTCTGCACCTCATCCTTCGGTGAATTGTAGATCAGCACATATTCTCGTCCGATGCGATCGCGCATTTCTTCTTCAACCTCGCCGCGCCACTGGGTTTTGCTTGCCATCACCATGAGCTGATCGGCTAGCTCGGGCAACAGCTTCGCCACCTGCCGTCGATAAATCTCATCTAAACTGCCAAAGGGCGAATCCATCACGAGGGGAAAGGTGCTGCTGTCGGGTCCCATCACGAGCTTGTCTTGGCTCCACTGACGAATGCGCTCCACCACGCTGCCGATAAACGACAGGCTCAGAATCTGGTTTTCTCCGGTGGAGGCACCGACTAGCAGCTCCTGGTTGCCGACTCGCTCGACCAAGTTCAGCTCATATTTGTCACTGATGCGGGGAATGTAGGCCTTAAACGAGATTTCGCCATAGAGGTTACTCAGGGTTTCCTGCAGTTCCTGACGGAACAGAATGTCCTGATTTTGCTTCAGTTCCTTCAGGCGATCGCTCGCGTCTTGGGCCGCCTCCATCCGTTTCAGCGCGAGCTTTTGTCTGCTTTGGTTTTGGCGGCGATCGCGCACCTGCTTGCGAAGCTGCGTAAGCTCATGGCTGAGTCTGCCGATGCGCTCTTGATTGGCGCCTTTCTCCATGATCAGACGTTCGGTGGTGCGATCGATCTCATCCAACCGTTCCTGTAGCTGGCGCACCTCCTCACGGGGGCTAGCCCGCAGCTGGTCACGAATATCTTCGAGATCGATTTCAATCTGCGACAGCTTTTGCTTGCAGTGGTTGATGGTGACCTGCTCTTGATCGACCTCTCGCCAAAAGTCTGTCTCCTGATCAGCCTGCTCATCGACCCAACCCTCCAGGCGATAAACGGTGGACTGTACATCCGCCAGTCCTGATTTTTGCAGCCACGCTTCTACTGCGGCCCGATGAGCCGTGCCGGGGTGCAGCTCCATGCCGCAAATGCAGCGCTGCATCTCTAGCAATTCCTGCACAAATTTGGGCTTCACGTCTGCGGGCAGCTGTCCTTTATCTTCCTGGTCTCGCACGATCGCCCGAAATTTCTCCACCACTGACGGCAAAAACACCGTATAGCCCCGGTTTGAGATCGCTCGCTTGAGGATTTGCTTGGCATCTTGTAGGCGATCGCGGAGTTCCTTTTCCTGCTCTTCCAGCTGGTCGCGGCGGCGTTGTAAGGATTCAAACTCTCCTGATTCCCGTAGCTTTCGACTGGTTTCCTGCTTTAGGGTGGCGTGATGGTCTAGCTCGCGATCGATTTCTTCCTGTCGGGTTTCCAAAGCTTCCCGTGTGGTTTCCTGCTCCCGGCGCGCCGCCAGCAGACTTTTGGTTTCCGCGTCGCCCACGCTGGCGTATTCATCTTCTAGCGTTTTGCGGGCAAGGTTCAAATGTTTGATGGCATTGTCCAGCACTTTGACCCCTAGCAGCTTTTGGGTCGCTTCAGCAATTTCTGCCCGGTTGTCTGTCCGCACAAGCTGCTCAATCCGTTCCCCGTCAAAGAAAAAATACTGGTGCAGGCTTTTGGGCAACATGCGGCCAATCACATCATCGGGATTTTTAGCCGTTGGCAGCGTTGACCAGCGGCCATCATCGCCGACAAACTGCATCGTCACGTCGCTAGCAGTTTGAACCACCGCTTCGCCTTGCTTATAGGCCTGACACGATCGCCGTACCCGATAGTGCTTACCGTCATGGTCAAAGGCGACTTCGACCCAGCAGTCCACCCGTTCTTGTGCAGCCGCTGCCGCTAGCGCCCGTCGATTAACCAATTGCTCCGGTGAAGCCAGGGCTGCGGTAAAGCGTTCGTATAGCGCCCAAGTAAAGGCGTTTAGCAAGGCTGTTTTGCCTGAGCCGTTGTTGCCGTGAATGACGGTAATGTTGCGATCGCGCGTCTTCGCAAACGTCAGCGCATGCTCCCCACAAAAGGGGCGAAAATTGTAGAGTTTCAAGCCCAACAGCTTCATTGCACTGCGGCCTTCACAATCTGCAAGATGTCGGCATTCACGAGGCCGCGATCGTTGCGATCAAGCCGATCTTTTTCAATTTCCAAAACTTGCTGAATAATACGCTGCACCTCTGGCGAAGCTGTCTCAATGGGGGCTTGCACATCTTTTGCCGTTAGCTCACTCATGCTGCTGGTGACCTCTATCTGCTGTTCATTGTGGCCAAAATGTCTGCGATCGCAATTAGCTTAGAATAGATTTATCTTGTCAGAATGGATACTTGTTCGCCATGGTGACTGCAAAGGACAAGCGATCATTGGCTGCCGCTGAGTCAGCAGAAATTGTCGTTCCCCCCGGCGACTTATACAGTGATGAACCGACCTTGGAAACAGATCTTCATCTGCGACAAATGCTGGCGCTGATCACCAGTCTGGAATGGCTCTGGCAAGATCGACAAGACTTCTACACGTCTGGCAACCTGACCATCTACTTCAGCCCCAAACAGATCAAGTCCCAAGATTTCAGAGGGCCAGACTTTTTTGTGGTGTTGGATACCGAACGCCGTCCCCGGAAAAGTTGGGTCGTGTGGCAAGAAGGCGGCAAGTATCCGAACGTCATTGTTGAGGTCTTGTCCGACAGTACCGCCCGAGAAGATCGCACAACCAAAAAGCAGATCTATCAGGATATCTTTCGGACCCCAGAATACTTTTGGGTTGATCCTGACACTCAAGAGTTCGTCGGATTTGTCTTAATGGCGGGAGCATATCAGCCTATCGAACCGAACGATGCTGGGCGGTTGTGGAGCCGACAATTAGATCTTTATTTAGGAATTCACGAGTCGCAGCTGCGATTTTTTACGCCTGCAGGATTGCTCGCTCCGACTCCGACAGAAGCGGCACAAACGGCACAACAGCAGGCAGCACAGGCGCAGCAAAGAGCCGATCGCTTAGCAACGCGACTGAGAGAGATGGGGCTCGATCCTGACTCGGAATAAACCGGAGAATCTCACATATCCAATAGGCCATAGCGCTTTTGCAAGTCGAGCAGTTGGATGCGGGCCTCGCCACCGTTATCTGCTAAATCGGCAAATTCCAGAAAGCGCTGAAGTTCTTTTCGCAAGAGCGATCGCTCCGCATCCAGCGTTTTTCGTTCCAAATCAGGAGGCAATACGATCATGTCAAAAATTTCGGCCCGTTCCTTACCAGGGGCAGGACGCAGCACTCGGCCTCGTCGCTGAATAAACTGGCGGGGATTGTGGCTGCTAGCGAGAATGACGGCTGTCCGTGTGGCGGGAATGTCGACGCCTTCATCCAAACAGCGAATGGCGACGAGTCCCTGCAACTCTCCCGACTCAAACTGCTGGCGCAGCATTTCTCGCTCTACCAAAGCCGTGTTGGCAGTGTAGGTATTGACGCGATAGCCCAACTCCTTGCCAAGCAACGCCGTCACCGCATCCACCTGACGCATAGTTTCTGAAGAGACTGCCTCTTCAACCTTGCCATCGCCACAGTAGAACAGCGTGTGGGTCGTATGAAGCCGTTGCTGCATCAGCGATCGCAGCGCCGTCAGCTTGTGCGCCGCATTGGCAATGAGCTTCGCCCGCCGCATAGAGAGCGCCGATAGGGCTGAATTCGATTCGGTATCGTCATCAATGGAGAGCGCCTGACCAATTTTGGTCGTCAGTTCGCGATAGCGCTGCGCTTCTGCTTCCGTTAGCTCTACCAGCAGCGGATAGTAGCGATAGCGCACCAGAGCACCTGCCTGCAAGGCCTCTGACAGGGTAAATTCGGGCTGGAGCACCGGGCCAAAGTAATCGAGCAGAAGTTGAGTGCCAATGTCGTCGAAGTAGCGTTCCGGCGTAGCCGACAGGGCTAGTCGTAAGCCAATGGTGTGGGGCAAGCTGGCAGCCAGTTTAGGGGACCCAAAATTATGCGCTTCATCCCCGATGATCAGCGTCTTTTCGGGAAAGTACGGCAGTTGAGATTGCAGGGCTGTCCCCATGAGCGTGGCGTTAGTGGTGATAACTGCGACAAAAGCGTGGCGATCGCTCCGCAGCGTATAGAGCTGCCGCGACAGCTCACTTTGCCAAGATTGCACCCGATCAAAAGCGAGAACTGGCCTGAGCCCAAACTTTTCACATTCCCGCGCCCACTGCTGTACCAGGTGCCGATAGGGACACACCACCACTAAGGCTTGCAGCTCAATTTTCTGGTATAGCGCCGCCGCTACGGCTAATGCCGTGATGGTCTTGCCGCTGCCCGTCGCCATCTTCAGCGTGCCGCGCCCCTGGTTGGCAAACCAATTGGCGATCGCCTGCTGCTGATAATTTCGTAGCACTAAAGCCTCGGGCAGCACTGGCCCGTTTGAGACGGGGTCATAGTCTCCAGTGGGCATGGCAACCTGGCGCTTCGTCTCCTGCTCCTCTCCGGTTGGCGGATACTCGGGGCAGCGCTTCAGCAGCTGACGCTTCGCCGCTTCAGGAAACTCCAACACGTCCAGCTCGGGCGTTTGATTTTGCCAAAGTCCTTCAAAATCCGCCAGCTTCTCGTCAATCCGCTCATCGTCCCCAGCGCACCAAGATCGAAAGACATCAATACACTCAAAATTGCGCCGATAAGCCCGATCACTCTCGTTCGCTGAGCCGCCAAAAGCCACCTGGTTGCCGGCTTCATCGATAAAAATTCCGAGCTTTTCGTGATAGATGCCGGCCTGCAAAAGTTCCGGCACGACCGCGATTTTGATCTCTAAGCGATTGTGAGCCAGCAACCAGGACAAGCAAGCCAAGCGATCGCTAACCACCCCGTCAAACTGTTGGGATAGCTCACGGGTCAGTGCATCCGAAATCACCTCTTCTCGGCGACGTAGCCCTGATTCGATTGCCTCAATATCTCCCTTTGACAGGTGCGGCGACGCGACCAATCGCATCCGCCCGCCGGCTTTGATAAACGTCGTTAGCCCCTGAGCGGCTAAGGCCAGCGAGCTGCTCGAAAAGAACCCGACCGCCCGATAGTAGGTGAGCGATCGCTCCAGACAAGGAATGTAAAAATCCCGCAGCAAGTTTTGTCGACCGCTGCGGTACCGATTACGTAAGGCTAGATCTCGAAGCAACACGTAGACTTGACGATTGAAAGCTTTTGACTGCAGTCTAGCCAAGCGAATTCAGGGTCTAAAGCTAACCCCTAAGATTACGCAAGTTTCTTTACACAGAGTGATGGTTGCCTATTCCACCGTCACGCTCTTAGCCAGGTTGCGGGGCTGATCGACGTCTAGTCCCCGTCGCGCGGCGATGTGATAGGCCAACAGCTGTAGAGGAATCACCGTCAGCACCGGCGAAAGCAATTCATCCACCACCGGCACCGGCAGTAGCGAGTCAAAGGTAAACTCCGCTTCCTCATCATTCATCGGCACTACGCCAATCAATTGGGCATCCCGCGCTTTGGCTTCCTGCGCGTTGGAGAGCACCTTTTCGTAGACATTGCCCGGCATAGCGATCGCCACCACCGGTACTTTGGCATCCAACAGCGCGATCGGGCCGTGCTTCATTTCGCCAGCGGGGTAGCCTTCGGCATGAATGTAGCTGATCTCCTTCAGCTTCAGAGCACCTTCTAGGGCAATGGGGAAGTTGATGCCCCGACCCAGATAGATGAAGTCTTGCGTATCACTAAAGTTGTGTGCCAGCTCTTCGATGTAGCGTTCCTGACTTTCGAGCACCGATTCAATTTGGGCGGGCAACAGACGCAGATCTTCGATCAGCTGTTCGATCGCTTCAGGAGTCAGCGTTTGACGGCGATAGGCCAGATCCAGCGCCAAAAAGTAAAACGCCATCACCTGAGCAGTAAAGGTCTTGGTCGCGGCGACGCCGATCTCAATGCCCGCGTGGGTGTCGATGATGTGGGGCACAAGGCGGGATAGGGAACTTTCGGGTCGATTGGTGATGCCCAACATGCGGGGCATGAGCGCTGAATCAGCAGCTTCGGCGCGACGCGCCTGTTCCATTTCGAGTGCGGCTAACGTATCGGCAGTTTCGCCCGATTGCGTCACGCCAATGGTCAAGGTGTGGCGGGTTAGCGGTGAGGGCGAATATCGGAACTCTGAGGCGTACTGCACCCTGGTGGGAATGCCTGCCAGCTGCTCGATTAAATATTGGCCCACTAGACTGGCATGCCAACTGGTGCCGCAGGCCACGATTTGCACCTGCTCAAGGTCATCCAAAACGTTGTCGGGCAAGCCCAAGTGAACCGGCTTGGTCGCGCGATCGCTCGTCCAAGCGGTGTCTAAATAGGTTTCTAACCCGGTTCGCACGACCCCTGGCTGCTCATAGATTTCCTTCAGCATGAAATGCTTGAAGCCCTGCTTCTCGACCATGATGGGGTTCCAGTTCAGCGAGAAGGGTCGCTTTTTGAGGCGATCGCCCTCAAAGGTATAGACTTCAACACCGGTTGGCGTCAGCCGCGCTAACTCCCCATTTTCTAACGGCAAAACGGCGCGGGTGTGGGGCACGATCGCCGGAGTATCCGACGCGCAGAAAAACTCCCCTTGACCTAAGCCAATGATCAAGGGCGCCTGCTGCCGCACCACAATTAAATCGTCCGGATAGTCGGCATTGATCACGGCTAGGGCAAAGGCCCCTTCTAACTGCTTGACGCTCAGCCGCACCGCTTCAAAAAAGGGATCAGCTTCAATTGCGCCTGCCGCCGTTAGATGCTTGAGGTGTTCCGCAATCAGATGGGGAATCACCTCTGTGTCAGTATCGGAGCGAAACTCGTGCCCTTTTTCCTTCAGGGTGGCTCGCAGTTCGCGATAGTTTTCAATAATGCCGTTTTGCACCACCGCGATGCGACGATAGGTGTCGGTGTGGGGGTGGGCGTTGTGTTCTTCGGGTTTGCCGTGGGTGGCCCAGCGTGTGTGGCCAATGCCGAGCCGAGCCGGATTTTCTTGACCTTCGATTTTTTCTGCCAGATTTTGCAGCTTGCCCTTAGCCCGCACACAGTGCAGCTCACCTTCGAGCACGGTGGCGACGCCAGCTGAGTCATAGCCGCGATATTCCAACTTTTGCAGCCCTTCCATCAAAATGTCGCTAGCGGGACGGGTTCCGATATAACCGACAATGCCACACATAGAAGCTGCTCCTTAAAGGGTCACAAGAGTGTCAATGTTGGGCGTCAGTGCCCACAATCTGAACGAGATCAGCCCCTGCTCAATACCGGGGGCCAGACGAGACGCTGGGAAGTCTGTATGGATGTGAATGATACAACTTATTCGCTGGAGTCTGTGGTTGAGTCGGACATCGCCCAGCCCCCTTGAGAGCATTCCATGCCATTCAAAGACTGGCAGCCTTCAGCATTGGGCCTCCCGGCTGCTCTGATTCAGTGCGATTGCCGCCGCGCTCGGCCAGACTGTTAAACGGCGGACACCGCGATCACATTCCCAACGTCATCTAAGTCAAGCTGAAATCTGCCGTTCACGACGCGTACTCATGTCAGATTCTCGATTAAAACAGCTGCTAATTGGCGAATTGAGTTGGCAAAGACTGCTACGCTCTGTCATTTTTATCTACACCTTTTTTGCGGTCTACGTCTTTTTTCGAGCCGACAGCATGATTTTTTTGCCGCCACCGGCCAGCTATCAAGATACCGAGGCGATTCTCAAAATTCCGGTCAATGAGACCGAAGCAATTTCTGGCACCTACCGATTCAACGAGCAAGCCACTTATACACTGCTCTACATTCACGGCAATGCCGAAGATTTGGGCACGGTGCGTCCGGTTTTAGAACGGTTGCACAGTTTCGGGTTTAGCGTTTTTGCCTATGACTACCGGGGCTATGGCACCAGCGATGGTCGCCCCAGCGAGAGGAATGCCTATGAAGAGGCCGACGCGGCCTATACCTATCTCACTCAGCAGCTCAACATTCCAGCTGAGCAGATTATCGTCTACGGGCGATCCATTGGCGGCGGCCCCGCTGTCGAATTAGCCACCCAACAGGCGATCGCAGGCTTGATCTTAGAGAGCACGTTTACGTCGGTGTTTCGAGTGGTGGTGCCCTTTCCGCTACTGCCCTTTGACAAGTTTCCGAATCTCGACAAACTACCAGAGATTCAGGTGCCGGTACTGGTGATGCATGGTCAAGCCGATCGCGTCATTCCCTTTGAGCACAGCCAGACTCTGTACGACGCCTTGCCCGAACCCAAGCTATCACTCTGGGTCGAAGCGGCGGGCCACAACGATTTTCCCTGGGTGGCGGGCGATCGCCATCAGCAGGTGCTGCTGGCCTTTCAAGACCTGGTGGCAACTTATCAACCAGAGCTAGAGTGAGCTTTTGCAACGGCTATGGGCGATCACGGCCCGCCCCTTTCTACCAAGCCGCTAATCCCGCTCTTCTGAAAGCAAGACGACCAATCTGGCCCCATGCTCTTCCACTCCCCTGCATTGCCAGGACGCTGGTTTTGAGAAACTCTCTACTCTCACACTCTACTTACGTACTCGGTACGGTCAGAGCGTTAAAAATCTACGTCTTGCCAGCCGTCAGGACAAGTCGCGACAATATCCGCTTGGGCCGGGGGAGTAAAGGTGATCGCTATATTCGGATTGGGACTGTCGGGCTCGGCTTCGCAGAGGAGCGCTGTAGAGAACACTTCACCATTCGTGGTTGTGGTGAGATAGGCAATCCCCATGTAGGCAACCAAGTTTTCTTGCAGGGGCACAGCGCGATTAATCACATGATCATCGGCAATTTGGGCCACACCATAGCGATAGCCCTCGGTAATCTGAGGAATGCCCACTTGTAGCAGCGACAGTTCGCGAGCAAATTCGCTAGCCTCCAAATAATAAGCCTGCTGTGCCCGATTCATCGCCCCTAAATACGATTGGGCCTCAACCTGCCAGACCTGCATCTCACTTTGTTCATACAGGCTGCCCAGGGTCGTGCTCACATCGGCCTGGGTCAGTATTGCCCCGTCAAAGTTGGCATTCTGGACATCAACAATATCGGCATCCCACAGCAGAGCATAGTCGAACGTGACTCCGGTCAGATCGGTCTGGTCGAGTCGGGCGTAGCGTAGATCAGCACCGCTGAGATCGACGCCCGTGAGACGAGCGGCGGTGAGGTCAGCTCCCAGGAGATCAACCCCAAGCTGGATGCCGTCTAGACTACCGGGATAGCCGTAGAACAGATAGGCATACACTTCCCAATCGGCAGAACAGATGTCTAGCCATTCATCCAGATCAGGAACGACGCCCTGCAGGTCGTAAACCGGGTCACACAGTTCCGTACCAAGGGTTGTCACCAGATCTAAAGCGACACAGTCGGAGGTCATGAACCAGTCGGAATCACTAGAAACGGCAGGACAGATGTTGGTGACGATCGCATCGGTCAAATCTGCTGACTGCAGATTGGTGCCTTGAAAGCGGGTACCGGAAATTTCTGCGCCTTGCAGATTGGCCTGGCGCAAATTCGCTCGGCTCAAGTCGGAAAAATTGAGCCGAGCGCCCTGCAAATTGGCCCCCTGCAACTGAGCTTCCTGCAGATTTAAACCACGGAGGTTTGCCCCTGACAGATCACAGTTTTCACAGAGGTTGGTTTGTAGCAGCTGCTGAATATCGGCTGGGTTCGCGGCGATCTCGGCGGCGCTGAGCAGGGTGGCCCCCGCCAGTGCCAACGTCAGCGCCAATCCTGATTGCGGAGCGGTCAGAAAAAATGTCATGGGTGCGATGGGGGAAACGACAGTCGTCCACCAGCGGTGATCGGGCTGGGCAACGGCAGATCAACCAGCTGGGTCAGGTAGAGCGTCAGAAACCACCAGTCGGATTTCGGCAGCGGGACAACGCCTCAAACGCCTCCCCTCCTGGATCAGGAATCCCCTGAATGTGTCCCCATCATAGCCGCCGGTTTCCCCCAGAACCAAGCCGCAAATCGCCGGATTCCTGAGCATATCGGTGATGAGGTTCAGGGCATGGCGCAAAGATCGCGTCTTGATCGCCGGGATGTGGGATGGCAAAACCGTTACGGCTATTGTCCGTCGAGCCGCAGCAGTTACCCGGCAACTCAGAATAATCGGCGGCGGTGGCGCTCAGGCGATCGCTACCGCATTTGGACGGCTTCCGTTTCTAGGCAGGCAGCGATGGTGGCAACCACCGATTGCGCCAGCGCCTCGTAGTCATACCCGCCTTCTAAGCCAAAGAGTAGATGGGGCTGAATCTGCAGACAATATTGGGTGAACAGACCGTAGTCTGAGGGCTGCAACGAGACCCCCGCCAGCGGATCAGCGTGGTTGGCGTCATAGCCCGCACTGACGATTAGCAAATCGGAATTGAAGTCACGTAAAAACGGCAGTACCGCCTGCTCGAATTGGGGCTGATACTCCGCCAGAGTGCTGCCCCGCGCCATGGGAATGTTGAGCACGTTGTGGTGAAAGCCCCGTTCGCTCGCCTCTCCCGTGCCGGGGTAGGCCGGTGACTGATGCAGCGAGCAGTAGGCAATATGCGGGTTTTGTTCTACCAGGGCTTGAGTGCCGTTGCCGTGGTGCACATCCCAATCCAAAATGGCGACGCGATCAATACCGGGCTGTTGTAGGGCATAGTGGGCGGCGATCGCCGCATTGCCTAATAGACAAAACCCCATGCCGCGATCGCTGATGGCATGGTGACCGGGTGGACGCGACAGCACAAAAGCCGACTGCCGTTGCAACACACAATCGACGCCATCGAGCCAGCCGTTAACCGCCAGCAGCGCCACGTCGAAGCTTTGGGAGGAGACCGGCGTATCGGGGTCAAGGCGACCGCCGCCCCTCGCCGCTAGCTGGGCCAAGGCCCTGAGGTACTGCGGCTGGTGCACCGCGCGAATGGAGCTATCAGGATCACGATCAGCGATCGCCGTGGGTAGTTGCCACTGTAACTGAGCCGCCCAAGGCATGGCTTTGAGCGCTTGGGCGATCGCGCCCAAGCGGCCAGAATTTTCGGGATGAAGGGGGCCGGTTTCGTGCTGCAGAAACGCCTCGGAATAGATCACGGTGAGCTGAGAAGCCATAGGCTGAAAAACTCCGCTGTTGCGGTGTTGAGCATCTGTTCTTATAGCATACCGCCCCTCTCTGGAACCTAAAAAACGTGATAAAATAAGTGATACTGTCAAACACTTTTCGATAAATTTAGCCGCGATCTCAGGCAGACGATTCGAGTCTGTGATAGCGGCTAAATTTTTACGATTTTGGAGCTTTCTAACCCCATGACAATTATCCCCACAGACTTACGGAACGAAATGTCCCGGTCTTATTTGGAATACGCCATGAGCGTCATTGTGGGGCGGGCGCTGCCGGATTCGAGAGACGGGCTGAAGCCGGTACATCGCCGCATTCTCTACGCTATGCACGAGTTGGGGTTAACCTATGACCGCCCGTTTCGAAAGTGCGCCCGTGTTGTGGGTGAAGTGCTGGGTAAGTATCATCCCCACGGGGACACGGCGGTGTACGACGCCCTGGTGCGCATGGCCCAAGACTTTTCGATGCGGGCACCGTTAATCAACGGCCACGGCAACTTTGGCTCTATCGACAACGACCCGCCCGCCGCCATGCGATACACCGAATGTCGCCTGCAGGCGCTGACCGGTGAGTCGCTACTGCAAGACATTGAAGCCGAGACCGTTGACTTTGCCGATAACTTCGACGGGTCGCAGCAAGAGCCGATTGTGATGCCCGCCCGGGTGCCCCAGCTGTTGCTCAACGGGTCATCGGGCATTGCGGTGGGCATGGCCACCAACATTCCACCCCACAACCTGCGCGAACTGCTGACCGGGACGATCGCCCTGATTCGCAATCCCGAGATCTCCTTCGAGGAGCTGCTGCAGCTGATTCCGGGGCCAGATTTTCCCACCGGGGCGCAGATTCTGGGCACACGGGGCATTCGCGATGCCTACACCACGGGACGCGGGTCGGTCACCATGCGCGGTGTGGCCAATATCGAAACGATTGAACAGCGGGGCCGCCCCGATCGCGACGCCATTATCATCACCGAGCTGCCTTACCAAACCAACAAGGCGGCGATGATCGAAAAGATCGCTGAAATGGTGAATGAGCGCCGGTTAGACGGCATCTCTGACATCCGCGATGAGAGCGATCGCGAGGGCATGCGCATCGTCATTGAGCTCAAGCGAGATGCCTATGCGCGGGTGGTGTTGAACAATCTGTACAAGCAAACGCCACTGCAAAGCAACTTCGGCGTCAACATGCTGTCCCTGGTAAATGGTGAACCCCAACTGCTGGGCCTGAAACCCATGCTGGAAGTCTTTGTCGACTTCCGGGTAGAAACCATTACCCGCCGCACCCAATATCAGCTGCGGAAGGCTGAAGAGCGGGATCATATCCTGCAGGGCTATTTGATTGCCATGGACAACATGGATGGCATCATCACCCTGATTCGCCATGCGGCGGACACGCCGACAGCCAAGCAGGGGCTGATTGAAGGTTACGGCCTAACAGAGGTGCAGGCGGACGCCATTTTGCAGATGCAGCTGCGCCGGTTGACCGCGCTAGAAACCGACAAGATTCAGCGTGAGCACGAAGAGCTGCAGGCTCGCATTACCGACTTGCAGGATATCCTGGCCCGCCGCGAGCGGATTTTAGACATCATCGTGTCCGAGCTAGAGAATCTGCGTGATCGCTTCGGCGATGACCGCCGCACAGTGATTGAACCGGATACGGGCGACCTGACCGATATTTCGCTGATTGCCAACGAGCAGGTCGTGATTCTGGTAACGGAGTACGGCTACATCAAGCGTATGCCCGTCGATACCTTCGAGGCCCAGAGCCGGGCCACGCGCGGTAAGGCTGGCGCCCGCATTAAAGAGGACGACGGCATTCAGCACTTTATTACCTGTGGCTGCCACGATCACATTTTGTTCTTTAGCGATCGCGGCGTCTCCTATTCCCTGCGCGCCTATCAGCTGCCAGAGGGGTCTCGCACCTCCCAGGGGATTCCGATTGTGCAGATGCTGCCCATCCCCAAAGAGGAGAAAATCACCTCGGTGATTGCCGTGGAAGCATTCACCGATGACGAATATCTGGTGATGCTGACCCAAAGCGGTTACGTTAAAAAGACTGCCCTGTCAGCCTTCAGCAGCATTCGCGCCAACGGCCTCATTGCGATTTCTCTGGCGGAGGGTGATCAGCTCCGCTGGGTGCGGTTAGCGCGCACCAGTGATAGCATTCTCATCGGCTCCCACAAGGGGATGACCATTCATTTCAAGGCGGATGACGACCAGCTGCGCCCCTTGGGTCGGCCGACCCGAGGCGTGAAGGCGATGAACCTGCGCGACGGGGATGAGCTGATCAGCATGGACATCCTGCCCTCCCAGGTCACGGATGCGGTGGCAGAAGCCGAAATTGCGGACACCGATGATGACGACGACTCGGATGAAGCCGCGACTAACAGCCCAGGGCCTTGGATCTTGGTGATTACGGCGGGCGGTATGGGTAAGCGCGTGCCGATTGAACTCTTCCGCCTGCAAAATCGCGCGGGGATGGGCTTGAAAGCCCTCAAGTTCCGCCTAGACGATGACTCACTGGTGGCGGTGTTAGTCGTTAACGAGTCAGAAGAGCTGATGCTGGTGACCAATCGCGGCATCATCATCCGCCAGCGGGTGAACGATATTTCGATTCAGTCGCGCTCGGCACAGGGCGTGCGATTGCAGCGACTCGATGAGGATGACGCGATCGCGGCGGTGGCCGTCGTGCCGGCGGAGCTGGAAGAAGATGAGGTGGATGGTGAAGACGCCGAAACAGAGGGGGCGGCGGTAGATACCGCAGGCGTGGCGACAGTGGTCGCAGTGGATGCCGATGTCACCACCGTCGATACCCACGTGACCCCGGTGGAATCGGACACGACCAGTCCTGACGAGCCAGCCGACGCAGACGCAGAATAGAAGCGCGGCGCTCAAATCAGATCCCCGAGTTTCTTACAGCGGTTTGACAGTGCCAAACCGCTGCGATCACGAGCGTCGATGTTTTAAGCGAAATGCAGGACGCGATCACAGACCCGATTGCGCACTTCGTCATCGTGAAAAATGCCCACCATGGCACAGCCTTTTGCCTTACGTTCTTCAATGAGCTGCATGACCACCTCCCGATTAGCGGCATCTAACGCGGAGGTCGGTTCATCCAACAACAAAATAGGATAGTCCACGGAGAAGGCATAGGCGATATTCACCCGCTGCTTTTCACCCCCCGAAAAGGTGGTGGGCGATAGGTGCCACAGGCGTTCTGGTAGCTGCAAGCGGCTGAATAATGCCTGCACGGTCGTTTGCGCCGCATCAGCGTCAACGCCCAAATTCATCAGCGGTTCAGCCGCGACCTCCCAAGCGGGAACGCGGGGAATCACGCGCAAAAACTGACTGACATAGCCGATCGTCTGCTGGCGCACCGCCATCAAATCGTGGGGCGGTAAGGTCGGCAAGTTAACCCAGCCACCTAAATGCTTGACCCAAATTGCGCCCTGATCAATGCGGTAATTGGCATAGAGCGATCGCATAAAGGTTGATTTACCGGATCCCGAGGCTCCTTGCAGCGCCACGCACTCACCGGCTCTCACCGCCAAAGATCGCCCCTCTAGCACGGGCAGCCGGACGCCCCCTTGAGCATGTAGCACAAAACATTTATGCAGCTGATCGGCATAAAGAGCCAGGTTTTCTGGGTGTTCAACCCTGGCTAAAAAATCAGGATGGTCGAGGGTCTCTAGCATGATTTTGGCAGGGCTCAGGTTTACACATAATCAGTTGTGATCGCCGCAACGTTCGATGTCACAGATGGCTCGTGGGCGTAAGGCCCAACAGCTGAGTGATAATCACCGCGAGGATCTTTTGAGTCGCTCGCAGCGTACTCCCATGATGCAACCGTTCAGGTTCGAGGAGCGTGGGTAGGTGGCTCAACCGGGTCTCTGCATCAAACTGATAGACCGCCGCCGCGATCGCATAGCCTTGACCCAGCCCTGTTTTGACCTGTGGACGCGCTGCCATCTGGTCTAAGGCTCTCATGAGGGTCGGCCAGAGTAAATGCCCGGTCAAAGTGTCATGGGTTGAAAATGAATTGTGGCTGTGGACTCGGGTAAAGTCGATCGCCGGGGGCCGACGAGTTGTCTGATTTGGCTTGATATCGGCATCTGGGGATGCCAACTGGCCCAACCAGGTGGCACAGCGACTATAGGCCCACTGCAGCAACATCGGTAACGACAGGTGCAGGCGATCGCATAGCGGCCACGATCCCCCCCCTGAGATGGGGAGCGGTTCGCATCCCTCAGCGCAAATCATCGGCGGGGCTGGAGCATTGCCCACATGCTGTAGCCAGTGCGTGATCGCCTCTGGAGCCAGGGTGATCAACAAATATCCTTGACGGGTGGCCTGCAGCTGCAGACCCGGCATGAGGATGGCAACCGCTGAACGGTCGCCGCCACTCTGAGTAGAAATGCTCTGAGCAATTGCTTGTGCCAGATGATGCGCTAAAGTAGCGGCATCGCGAGTATCCGTTGCCGTCAATGAGTGGGCGATCGCCGACTGATATTGGTAGCCTACAGGCACAGGAACGATTAACCCACTGAGTGGAAATGACTCAATCAGCGAGGTCTGAAAGTCTGCTGTCGCCGTGAGGTTGTACAGAAGTGCTTTTTGTAACAGGATTCTAGGCGCAAGATTCGCTACCCAATTCACCACATCGTCAGATAGTTTCATCGGTCTGGCAACAAATCTAGTCGGGTTTCAGTCCAGTAGTGCAGCCTACTCATTTTTGTAGTGTGTTCGGCATCACTTAGTATCCGATTTACTAGAAATAACACGTAGGCTTTGGTTTAATATGAAATAAGGTAAACCACCTTTTATGTACAATTACTCATTTCTTGCTGTTATTTCTGCTCTGATTTGTGGCTTTTGGGCTGAATTTTTAGTCAAAGCGATCAGAAAGCATCCACCAGGTTAGGTCAGTTTGAGTCTGCACGGTCAACGTAGTCCTAATTTTAAAAATGTACGCATATGTACCCAACATCTTCGGCTAATCAGGCACGCCCATTCCTCACGTGGCAAAGGATTTCAGACTGGGCTCAAGAACATTATCGTTGCCGTACTTTTGTCAAAGACGAGCGGATTCCGTCACGACCGGGTCTGCTTTATTTAGTCCAGCGCGGGGCGGTCAGACTCACGGGCAGTGCCCAGCTAAGCGTCGGCGTCGCGGGTGACAGCGAAGAAGATATGGCGTCAACGCCCTTGATGGCCCAAGACGAAGAGGCGTTTCTCGGTTTTGTCGGCCCTGGGCAACCCTTTGAAATTATTGCGCAGTCTCCTTTCTCCCTGCAAAGCTTTGCCCATGTCGATCAAACAGCAGTCATTTGGCTGTACTGGCATGATTTAGACAACTGGCCACATTTTCGTCGTGAAGTGTTAGAAGCCTTTCGGCATCAGCATCAGCGCAAGCTGCTTTGGCTCAGCACCTTAGGCCAGCGCCGCACCATCGATCGCCTAATCGGTTTCCTCACCCTGCTCATCGAAGAGTTTGGCGAAGCTTCCGCTGACGGCTACTATCTCCCCTTTCCGCTGACTCACGCGCAAATTGGCAGTGCCATTGGCTCCACCCGAGTGACCGTTACCCGCCTAATGGGTAAGTTGCGCCAGCAAGGCATTATTGCTGCCCATGGCGATGGTCTGATTTGTCTGCCCGGTGAGCTGCCTTTGAGTCAAGAGGCTTAGGAGATTGCCATAAAATCAGCCCCTGGTAGGGTGCCGTTAGCGGAGCGTAACGCACCACAGAGTTGGTACTGTATTCCGAGGGCACGTCCTCAATTAAACTCGAAAGCCTGACAGTATGGGCATTACCGCGCCCGTCCCGTAAGCCTGGCTAGAGGCTGAACCACTTTCAGCATAGGAACTCAGCCGCTAAATGATGACAGCCTCCAGGGTTTGACACAGTCAAAGTCCTCTGATCAAGATGCTTTTTTGAGCCCTTCCTCAAGCTGTGGAGCGGCAGACTTCTTACCGGCAAGATGGGCGAAGCGGGTCTGTTGCCAACCAGTTGTGACGTACTCCGGTATGCCGCACCGTCATTACTGCCATTTTGAGAAGACACGCTATAGGATAGAGATCCTTAGCGCAGGCTGATTGTTGATTCTCGGGTGATAGCCGAATCGTCCCTCCTGCATTTCAGTTTTTAGGAGGCGAGGCGGCCGTGAAGTTTGTTGATTTAGTCGAAGTCACTGTGATTGGCGGCAACGGGGGCGACGGCATGGTGTCCTTTCGGCGCGAAAAATATGTGCCGGCGGGGGGGCCGGCGGGGGGCAATGGCGGTCATGGCGGCTCAGTTTATTTGATTGCAGAAACGAACCTGCAGACGCTGCTTGATTTTCGCTATGCCCACGAATTTAAAGCGAAACCAGGTATGCGAGGCGGCCCGAGCAATCGCACCGGGGCCTGCGGCGAAGACCGCTATATCGAAGTGCCCTGCGGCACCACGGTGTATGACGCCGATACCGATGAGCTGCTGGGTGATTTGGTGCTGGCGCAGCAGACGCTGCAAGTGGCGGCAGGGGGCAAAGGCGGCCTGGGCAATAAGCACTTTTTGAGCAACCGCAACCGCGCGCCTGAATATGCTTTGCCCGGTTTAGAGGGGGCCGTGCGGCGCATCCGCTTAGAGCTAAAACTGTTAGCTGAGGTGGGCATCATTGGCCTGCCGAATGCGGGCAAATCCACGCTGATCTCAGCGCTGTCCGCCGCGCGACCCAAGATTGCTGATTATCCGTTCACCACACTGGTGCCCAATCTCGGCGTGGTGCGCAAACCGACGGGCGATGGCACGGTCTTTGCTGATATTCCGGGCTTGATTGCCGGGGCTCACGACGGTTTGGGCCTAGGCCATGAATTTTTGCGCCACATTGAACGGACTCGCTTGCTGCTGCATTTAGTCGACGCGACGGCGCCTGACCCGCTCAGTGACTATCGCATCATTCAGGAGGAACTAGCGGCCTATGGCCATGAGTTGAGCGATCGCCCCCAGTTTTTAGCGCTCAATAAAATTGATACCATGTCGGCTGATGATGCGCAGGTATTGACGGAACTGATGGCAGAAGCGACGCAGCAGCCGGTGTTTGCGATTTCAGCCGTGGCACGGCAAAACCTGGACGATCTGCTGCAAACCATTTGGGACAAGCTGGACGAACTGGGGCCGGTGGAAGCACCGGTCGAGCGGATGACTGAAGCAACCTTGAAGGACGGCTCGACGATCGCTGAGCTGCCCTCACCTGTTGACAGCCCCATGACCACAAGTTTCGAAGCCACCGTGCCCCCACCGTCAGAAACGCAGCCGGTGAGTCTTTAAAGGGCATCGTGGGATTTGTAGATTTGTAACCAGCGGGGAAACTTCTGATATGAGCACTCCGTCATAAATGACTGACTAGGAACAATCGGGTCAGCGATCGCATCAGGAGACACAAAACAATGGCGCATAGATGGCAAGGGTTTACGACCGCAGTATTAGTGGGCAGCTTAGCGATCGCGATGGGCGCGGCGGGCGATCGGGCTGGGGCGCAAACTGAGCCCGGCTCTGAAAATCCTGATACGGAAGAGGTTGAGACGCCTGAACCGACGGCTGAGTCGGATGAGGCGCGGTTTACCTGCCAGCTGCAAAATGGTGAATACACCGTGATGTATGCGCCGACCAGTCAACCAGGAGCAATGTATGCTTGGGCGACCCCGGCTGACATGGGCAGTGCCTGGCCCGCCGACCGCCGCTGTGCCGAAATCAGCCGTCGGCTCGAAGAGTATCGTCCCGATGGCCTGTTAGAGCTCCAAACCGGTCAAGAGAACGGCTACAACACCGTGTGTGTCACAACAGAATCGGTCCCCAGCTGTCGCATTGTGTTTACGGTACCGCCGGGTCAAGACCCCGTCATCACTCGGGATATGGTGTTTGACAATCTGGTGCTGGCTGATCAAGGTCAGACCACCGACGGCGTTAACACCTTTGTAGAAGGTGACAACCTCTTGGATGGCCTGGGGGATGTGCTCGGCTTGCCGTCTGGTCGTTCTGGCAGCAGCGGCAACATTGAGCTACAGCCCTTCCTCGATGCCGCAGATGGCGGCACTGGTACCCGACTGAACAACAACAGCGGTCGTCCTCTAAATCCTGATAACTTTTGATTCTGCCCGGTGCGTACCTTAGGATGAAAGACGCATGTAAAGCGGCTTGATTCCATGACGGCAACGGGAACGCACAAACCAGCTTGGGCCGGGGATGACTTTTTGTCTAAGGTCGTGAATTTATTGATTCAGACCAAGCCCCTATACGCCTTAATGAAGCGTCAGGCGCGGCAAGTCTTGATTAAGACAGCTGAGAAAAATGGCATTCCCTGGCGTCAAAGCTGTGTTGAGTTTGAAGCCTCTGATATCAAGGCGCTGTTACCCGCCATTGAGAATGCGACCATCACCTATCCCGCGTACTATCAGGTGCCGTTTCACGCCTATGACGCGGGCAATCTCTGCTGGCAGGCGGCCTTTGAAGCCGAATCTGCCACCTACTCAATGGCGCTGCGCGTCTGGCCGCATGAAGGGTTGACCTGGCAAGCGGCGCAAGCGCGGCTGAGAAGCACCTTTCACGAAGTGTTGGGCGCTTATCGGCCAGAGCCGGTAACTCAGCTTTTGGACATGGGCTGTTCGGTGGGCATCTCGACGTTCACCACCCATCGCTTTTTGCAGCAGCGACAGACGGCCCCGATCGCCACGACCGGCTTAGACCTGTCGCCCTATATGCTCGCCGTCGCTCAAATGCGGGATACGCAAAACGAAATTGCCCAATGGCGGCACGCTCTGGCAGAAGATACTGGACTGCCAGCCGCCACCTATGACGTGATCATGCTGCAGTTTGTCACCCACGAATTGCCTCGGGTGGCGGCTCGCGCCATTTTTCAAGAAGTGCTGCGACTGTTGACGCCGGGGGGCACGTTGGCGATCGCTGACAACAACCCCAAATCTGAGGTGATTCAAAAGCTGCCACCGGTGCTGTTTACGCTGATGAAAAGCACCGAACCCTGGAGCGACGATTATTACACCTTCAACATTGAAGCTGCCCTCGCCGAGATTGGCTTTCAGCGCATTGTCACGCAAGAAACAGATCCCCGACATCGAGCAATCTTGGCCCAAAAGCCGCCTGCTGATAGTGAGTAAATCGCGGTACTGAGTTGGCGATCGCGACGGCTAGGGCAAGTAGCTTGGCAGCGTTCCGGTACCGGCTTGAATGGCTCTTGGTCTGATTGCGGTGAAACTCTCTGACTTGTCCTTAGCAACGGACCGAACGCCGCTCTCTAGGGCATTTGATCAACAGCTCAGCAGCAGGACTGCATCTGGCAAAACTGATCGATGTTGGCGTTTGATCGGGTAAAAAGAGCAATTCTCAGGGTGGGGGTTTCACCCCCCAGACGGGCATTTTTGAAGTAAGGGCAACCCGAGACGGTGGCCTTGACACATCGGTTAGAGGCGGAAGTTATGACGGGCGATCGCATTCGGTTAGCACAGTTTGGCGTCGGGCGATGGGGCAACCATCTGCTGAGAAACTTTTTGGCCCTGCCGACAGTTGAGGTCGTCGCTGTCGTAGAACCTCGCACCGAGCAGCACGCTGAGATTCGCGACAAATTTGATCTGGCGGCCTCAGTTGAGCTGACGGCTGAAGCCGAGGCGGTCTTAACCCGCTCCGATATCGATGCCGTCGCGATCGCCACGCCCGCTGCGACCCATTACGCCCTGATCAAAACCGCGCTACAGCAGGGCAAACACGTCCTAGCTGAAAAACCCCTCACCCTCAACGTCGCCGAAAGTGAGGAACTCTGCGCCCTGGCTGAGCAAAACGATTTGCAGCTCGTCATCGACCACACGTATTTGTTTCACCCCGTTGTGCAGGCCGGACAGTCAGTACTAGCCAAAGACGCCCTCGGCCCACTGCGCTACGGCTACGCAACTCGCACTAACCTGGGGCCGGTGCGGCCGGATGTCGATGCCCTGTGGGACTTGTCTATTCACGACATCGCCATCTTCAATCATTGGCTGGGTGAGACGCCGATCGCCGTTTCTGCTCAAGGACAAATCTGGCTGCAGGGCGATCGCACATCGGCTGAGCACTTCCCTAAGGGCTTAGCCGATGTGGCGTGGCTCCGGCTGTTTTATCCCAGCGGCTTTGAAGCCACGATTCACGTGAGCTGGGCCAATCCCGACAAGCAACGACGGCTGTGTGTGGTGGGCGATCGCGGCACCCTGGTCTTTGACGAAATGCAGCCCACTGAACCGCTCGTGCTGCAGCGAGGTGCGTTTGAGCCACAAGACATGTACTTTGTGCCCACTGACCTCGATCGCGAAGTCGTGACGGTACCGCCGGGTGAACCGCTCAAAGCAGTCTGCCAGCATTTCATCCAGTGCGTGGCCGACAATCAAAATTCAGAGATTTCGTCAGGCCAGATCGGCACCGACCTCGTCAGCGCGCTAGTAGCCCTTTCGCAATCACTCAATCAGGATGGTCAGCGAGTGAAGCTCCTGTAGCCTGCTCGATGGGAACCGCTCAGTGGGGACAGTCTGGCGGTGAACGGACCGGTCAGAACAAGCTCCGATCATCAAGGCAGCACCGTCGTCTTGCTTGAATCACAGGCAGATTGCAGTACGGCTTCGAGCAAGCCGGGAAAGCGATCGTTCAGATCCTCAATCCGCAAAGAATTCAGATGCTGAGTACCCTGCTTCTGGCAAGCAATCACCCCCGCCTCGCGCAAAATCTTGAAGTGATGGGACAGGGTTGACTTGGCTACCGAAACCTCAATCGCCGCACAGGGCAGACCGGGCACATCGGCCAAGCGCTTCACAATTTCCAACCGCACCGGGTCGCCGAGGGCGTACAACACCCCCGCTAGCGACAGATCAGATTTGGCTGGATGATAAATCGGTCTCATGGTTGCAGTCTCTTACCGGACGAGCTATAGTTTGATTGTTCGAAAAAATCGAACAATTGTTGTTCTCGCCTCATATCCATTATTAAGGTAAACGGAGGTATTGACGATGTCCGCCGTTGCAGAAATTACCCAAGCAACTTTCGACACTGACGTTCTCAACAACGACTTACCCGTGCTGGTCGACTTTTGGGCTCCCTGGTGTGGGCCTTGTCGCCTCGTCTCTGGCGTGGTTGACGAAATCGCCCAAGAGTATGAAGGTCGGGCCAAGGTCGTCAAGGTCAACACGGATGACCAAGCTGCGATCGCTTCTCAGTACGGCATTCGTAGCATTCCTACCCTGATCGTTTTCAAGGACGGGCAGGTGGTTGACCAAGTGGTAGGAGCGGTGCCCAAAGTCACTCTGGCTCAGACCCTCGATCGCTATCTGGCCTAGCTGGCCTAGACCGTTTCTTGCTAATGGGGCATTGATTCCTGGCGACGAGCCCCGTTAGCGCGATCGCGATTCTGCCTTAAGTGAGTCGCGATTTCCCTTAATTACAACCTTGTCATCCAGCCGCTTCACCAGGATGGATGTCGGGTTAGATAAGACGTTTCATGATGGCAGCGATGAGTTGGGCGGTGGTTTGCCCCCAGCTCAGCTGCTGCTGCCGATTGTCCTCTTTACGCAGGTTTGGTCCCCGATGACTCACTCTAAAGATCTGTTTACCCCCATTCAGCTCGGGCGCTATGAGCTGCCTAATCGCATCGTCATGGCTCCCCTCACGCGCAATCGAGCCGGAGCTGATGATGCCCCCATCGCGATGCATGCGGAGTATTACCGTCAGCGGGCGTCTGCCGGCCTGATCATTACCGAAGCGACCCAAGTGGCCCCATTAGGTCAGGGCTATCCGCACACCCCTGGCATTTATTCGCAGGCACAGGTAGCAGCTTGGTCTCGCGTCACCGAAAGTGTTCATCAGCAGGGGGGTCGGATTTTTCTACAGTTGTGGCATGTGGGCCGGGTTTCTCATCCCTCCTTTCACAATGGCGAGTTGCCTGTCGCCCCTAGCGCCCTGCGGCCAGCGGGCGAAGCCATGACCTACGAGGGCATGCAGCTCTTCGTGACGCCTCGCGCGTTAGAACTGGATGAAATTCCCGAGATTGTAGAACAGTTCCGGCAGGGCGCTAAAAATGCGCTGGCGGCAGGCTTTGATGGGGTCGAAGTCCATGGGGCTAACGGCTATTTGCTCGATCAGTTTTTGCGCGATGGCAGCAACCATCGCACCGATGCCTACGGCGGCTCTGTCGAGAACCGCGCCCGCCTCTTGCGAGAAATCACACAAGCAGTCGTCGAAGTCTGGGGCAGCGACCGCGTCGGCGTGCGGTTGTCACCCAGCAATACATTTAACGATATGAGCGACTCTGATCCAAAGGCCACGTTTAGCTATGCGGTGCAGGCGCTGAATGAGTTCAATCTGGCTTATGTGCATCTGCTAGAACCCAGCGAAGCCGATTTGCGTTATGGCGGCACGCCAATTCCCACCCGCGAATTTCGGCCGCTGTATAACGGCAAGCTGATGACGAATTGGGATTATGACCAGGCTAAGGGCAATGCCGCGATCGCGGCGGGCGCAGCGGATTTGGTCTCCTACGGCAAGCTGTTTATTGCCAACCCTGACCTGCCCCAGCGCTTTAAGCTGAATGCGCCGCTCAACGAGCCCGACCCCAACACGTTTTATGGGGGGGATGAGCGGGGCTATACAGACTATCCGTCTTTAGCGATGAGTCAGTCAGCTTAGAGCATTGCTCAGCAATCTGTACCGACTGTCAGGGTTTGGCACACCGCCAAACCCTGACAAAAACTGCCTGTCCAAAGCACCGTGAACCCGGTTATTCGTTGCGCAAATCAGTCTGGTCGCGCCCTGGCAAGCTTTCCATCACGGATAAGACAGCCTGCTGCGCGGCCAAAATATCGCGTTCTTCACCGCCCAAATAGAGACGTCCAAAGCTGCCGACGGCATTGATTTGCAGAATGTTGATGAGGGCGGCTTTTTCGGCTTCGTTGGCGGCAAGGGAAGCATAGGCTGCCGGCTCCACCTCAAAGACATAGAGGGTTTGACCGGCCACAATCATGTTGCCGCGGCGGCTGCGGTTGATCAGCTGCACGTGGTGCGGGTCAAGGTTGCGAATGACCTGACTAGAGATCACCCGAGGCCGCAGACAATCGCGCCGACTGACGCCGATCGCATCCAGCATCGCGCGTCCGGCGGCATGCACTTCAGCCTGACTACTGGCGTGAATTTCTAGGTTGCCATAAAGCCGCTCCACCATCAGCACAGCGGGGCGCACCACGGCTGACTTGAGGGCGATATCCATCAGGCGATTGATTTCAATACCGGGGGAAATTTCGAGCCAGAGCGATGAATCACCCGGTAGTGGCAAAAACCCGACGGCTACGGTTCCCATATAAGCGGCGTGCTGCGGTTGCAGGCTGTCAATGTATACGTAGCTGCGCAGATCGACGCCCAAAACTTTCTGTGCTCCTATGAGTCCCCCGTCAGTATAGCGGGCTGAGGAAGATCACAGCGGTGGCAGTGAGGGTGTTTGAGCCCCTCTTCGGCGCGTCTGCGTAACGGCGGAGAACGGCGATCGCGCTGACCCTTGCCGTCATAGTGGCGGCTGCAACACAATCCACGGGTCATCAACCACCGCGATCGCCCCACCCGGAAACGGATCAGACTGGCGGCGGTTAGGGGCATCAAGGAGGGCCACCACTTTTTCGACTTGCTCAAACTGGGGTGAGATCTGAAGCTGCTGCATTAGCAGCTGGCGAATTACCCGTCGCTGCAAAGCGAGGGGCATCGCGCGCAGCGATCGCCGCTGCAACCGCCCCTGCACCACGCACTCTGTAAATGCGATCGCTGTCTGGGCAGTCAGATATGCCACCTCGGCGGTCAAAATTTCTGCCGTTTGGGCGAGGGTCGCATCGACCTGCGGATTAAAGTGCTCGCGCAGCGGCGGCAACACATCCAGGCGCAGCCGATTGCGGCGATAGGTGCGGTCAGTGTTGGTTACATCCTCCCAGACTGGCAGCTGCCAGGTGTCGCAAAACTGTCGGGTTTGGGTGCGAGTGACGTCTAATAAAGGACGCACTAAAGAGAGATCGGTCGCGGTGGCACTCAGGGGTCGGTGCCAGGTCAACGCCTGCAAGCCGTCTAAACCGCTGCCCCGCACCAAGTTAAACAGCAGCGTCTCGGCGCGATCGCTGGCGGTATGTCCGGTCACGACATGGGTGCAGCCGGTGCGGCGCGCCTCCTCAGCAAAAACCTGATAGCGCCACTGTCGGGCGGCGGCCTCACTGGTTAGCGGCTGCACTGCCGTTTCTACCTGACAGGGGATGCCCCAATCGGTAGTAAGCTGATGAACAAAAGCAGCGTTGGCGTCAGCATCCTCGCGCCAGCGATGGTTGCAGTGAATGCCGTAGAGTTGCCAGTGCCATTTGGGCTGCAGATCAATCAGCAATCGCAATAAACATTGCGAGTCTTGCCCACCCGAAACGGCAACCAGGACGGGGGCTTGAGGCGGTAGCAGCGATTGGGGCTGATCGGTGTGAACGGTGGTGGTGCGCGATCGCAGGGTTTGATGCAAGTGAGCATGCAACGCACTCCAGGTCATCTTTGCCGCTGCCTCTGGCTGGCCGGGAGCCAATCCCCAAGAACTGCCCGATCGCATGCGCCAGTCCAGACATCCTGATTTAAGATGGCATGACTAGCGTGACGTCTACGACGTTGACTGCCGTTCATGAGCTTGGATTCTCCCCCTGTTAACGCCGATATCGCTCCCACCGAGGCAGCGACCGATGCCGCCAGCCCTGAAGTCGATCCTAACGTTCAGGTGCGGTTCAAGAGTCAGGCGGGCAAAGTCTTGCTGCTGCTGCCGCCGGAACCCTCGGCGACGCTGTCGCCCTGGCCCGAAGTGTGGGAGCAACTCAAGCATCGCCTCACCGCTGGCGAACGCTTTTGGCAATCGCAAAGCATTGTGCATCTGATCGCCCGCGATCGACTGCTCGATAGCCGTCAACTGCAAGAAATTGCCAACGCCCTGACCGATGCGCAGCTGCAGCTAAAGCGAGTCTATACTAGCCGTCGCCAAACGGCAGTCGCTGCCGCTACGGCTGGCTATGCGGTCGAGCAGCACATACCCGCCACCCCGCTCAATCAAGCGTCACCCCAAGCGGGCTCGTCACTGGATGAGCCGCTCTATCTGCAAAGCACCATTCGCTCTGGCATGGAGATTCGCCACAATGGCACCGTCGTCATTTTGGGCGACATCAACCCCGGCGGCAGTATTGTGGCTGCCGGCGATATTGTGATTTGGGGCCGACTCAAAGGGCTAGCCCATGCCGGCTCTCAGGGCAACCGCCGCTGCCGCATCATGACCCTGCATATGGAACCGACTCAGCTGCGCATCGCAGACAAAGTTGCCCGCCCGCCCGAAACGCCGCCGCAAGCCTATTTGCCTGAGGTGGCTTACATCGGTGAGGGCGGCATTCGGATCGCGCCCGCCCAAGACTTTTCGCGCTGGCTCACAGAGCAGCATGCTTGAGCAATGCCCCCTTGATCGCGCTGACCACTTGGCTGAGGGCACCTAGAAACGCTCTGAAGATTAGGGCACCTAGGAGCGCTCTGATCCTTCGCGCATCAGCAAAGTAACTCCGCCGTCTTATCCTCACCGGACGGGCGACTGCGATCGAATACAGCAACGACTGCTGTGAGAATGGACAGCGCCCAACCCCTGATGGCTATTAAGGTGTGTATTTTTGCACACAACTCTCAGGGGGAGCTGACTTACAATAAAGGCACATTGAAATCTACGTTTTAAGAACATAGTTGGAAGGGAATTCTTATGTTGGTTGTCATGATGAATGACCAGCTCTTGTCTCCCACCGCAGTTTGCCAAACTTGTTTGATGGCCGACCAGATGGGGCAACCCCGTTTCCATCACGGGCGGTTAACCTGTGGGCGTTCTCTAGAGAAGCTGCAGGAGGGTCAGCCTCAGCAATATGAATGTCAAATGGGCTTCAAAATTGCGGATATTGGCTGAACACAGGGCAATCGCGTAGCGATGGGATCGGGAGAAAGTCTTAAGCCAGAGACGGTTTTCGCCTTTTTCTCAGTTAGCATGTTGAATAATTATCAAACATTTAGAGGCTCAGCGGACTCAATGACTTGGCGTGGCACCACAACGGCACAAGACCGATTTTTTGCTTGTTTGCCCTATCTTCTTCCCCTCGTTGAGGTTTCTCTGCTGGGGATGTCCTTTGCCTTGGCAGCGGGCATTGGTTTATTTGCTCAGTTTCCGGCGCTGCAATTAATCTTGGTGCCGCTGAGTCCGCTGATTCGGATCTACACGGGTTTCCCGTTTGCCGGATTGATTGTGTTTATTCTGCTGCTGACCCTGGTGGTGCGCAACACCAACATCAGCCATTTCATTCGCTTTAATACGATGCAGGCCATCTTGCTCGATATCGTCTTGATTTTGGGCCAGATTATTTTGAATATGGTCTTAGTGCCAGCCCTGGGTACTGGGCTCTTTGTCGATACGATTTTGAACGTTGTGTTGCTGGGTATTTTGGGCGCGATCGTGTATTCCGTTGTGCAAACGGTTCGTGGTCAATACGCTGAGATCCCCACTCTTTCCGAAGCGGTGTACATGCAAGTGCGCTAGGCAGTTTGCCCTGCCTTCATGAGCCACGACTCATCAATAATGGGCAAAGAGCCGGGTTTCTCCTTCAAGCAACCCGGCTCTTTGTTTAGGGAACCGCCTGAACAGGCCCACTCGTCAGGAGCATCGACCCAGCGCTAACCTTCGGATTCCATCGAATCCATCGACGGCACTAGCGCGGGTCGCGCCTGCACCGAATTTTCTAACGAGCCGATGCCTTCAATCTCTACCCGCACGCGATCGCCCAGCGCCAGCGGGCCAACGCCAGCGGGAGTGCCCGTCAACACTACATCGCCGGGCAATAAGGTCATCACCTGACTGATGTAGGCCACCAGCGCGGCGGGCTTGAAGATCATGTCGCTAATTTCGCCAAGCTGCACGGGCGTCGGCTGTTCGTTTAAAAACGTCTGAATGCGCGCCTCCGGATTCAGCTCGCGGACAATCCACGGGCCTAGTGGGCAAAACGAGTCAAAGCCCTTGGCGCGAATCCATTGGCGATCGCGGGCCTGCAGATCGCGAGCCGTGACATCATTGGCAATGGTATAGCCCCAAATTTTGTCGCGGGCGGCAGCGACATCACAATCGAGACACCGAGCCCCGATGACTAGCGCCAGCTCCCCTTCGTAATCGACGCGCTGCGACTGAGGGGGATACAAAATCGGGGAGTGGGTGGCAATAACTGCCGTTGAAGGTTTCATAAATAGGAGGGGTTCTTGAGGCAGCTCCCCTCCCATCTCGGCAGCATGTTTCGCATAGTTTTTGCCGACCGCAATAATTTTGGACGGGGCGCAGGGTGCCAGCAGCTGATAGCTATCGGCTTCGAGAACGGTCTCGGTGACCTCACCCTGCAGCCACGGCGGGGCATCCAGCACATGAACACTGCGATCGGACTGAAGCAAACCGTAGTGCAGTTGTCGCGACTGCGATTGAACTCGAACGTAGCGTTGCGCCATGGATTCCTTCGAATACTGGTATGATTGTAGATCCTTGCCTTTTACCCAAGTGGCCAGGAGCGATTCGCTGAGAAGTCGCCTGAAGCCATTTATACCGGGAAAGGCCATTTGTCCACAAGGAGCGCCTTCATGAAAAATTTGATGTACGAGACGATGTATATCCTGCGGCCCGACATTGTCGAAGAGGTCGTAGATGCTGAAATTGCCCGCTACCAAGAGATTCTGCAAGAGCAGGGAGCCACAATTTTAGAAACACAGCACCGGGGTAAGCGTCGCCTCGCCTATGAGATTCAGAATCATCGCGAAGGCATCTACATTCAGATGAATTACCAAGGGCTGGGGCATGTCGTGGCCCCGATGGAACGAGCCATGCGTCTCAGCGAAAACGTCATTCGGTATCTGACCCTCAAGCAAGAGCTAACCGATGATCTCGCCGATGCCGATGATATGCCCGCTCCTGAAGCCACTGCGGCAGGGTCTTCTGCGCCACCTCCTGGTGCCGCTTAGGCCAGGCAACTCACTGCGCTCAAAATTTTCAGACAATTCGTAATTTTGGTTTCCGCCTGCTGCGCTGCTGCCGTAGCAGGCGGATTCTGTCAGCATCGATCATTGCCTGAGCTATCAGCAAGTTGAACAGCCGTTTGCTTAAAGAAGGCTAACGTTTCATCTTGAATGCAGATTTGCCTAGATAAATAGGTTGCATTTATGAAATGAAGTGCTAAAGTATCAGCAATCAAATTCGAAATGGCCGAACTGTGGCGTTTTGGGCAGTTTTTCTGCCATTTCCTGCGCTGGCTAGATCAGCCTGGAGCTTTTAACCTTCGTGGTCTTTAGTCGGAGTGTTGAGGATTTGAGGCATCAGGTGCACAAGCTGCGAGTAGGGTACTTCTGAAGATTTTTTGGGAACTAGGGTTAGCGGTGTGACGCAAGTAGTAAATTCCTCATATTCCACCCAGCAAGCTGAAGTTGCTCGTCTCCGAGAAGAGTTGCAGATGCGAGATGAGTTAGTGCAACAGCTCTCACGAGAACTGTTTCGCCTCGTCAAGGGCAATGCTGGAGTAACGCCCACGACAACTGAATCGTCTGAACAGCAGCAGGCCGAGGTGCGCGCGTTGCGTGAGCAGCTGCAGGGCGTTGAACAGCAGGTCACCTTTTATCAGGGCCAGCTCGAAGAACGTAACGACGAAACGGTGCAGCTACGGCAAACAGTGCAAGAGCTGACCGATCGCACGCGGATGTTAGAGCAGGTGGTGCAAGAGCTGCCGAAGGTTTACCGCCAAAAGTTTGAAGCCCGCATGGATGCCGTGCGCGGCAAGGTGAAAGACCTGCAAACCGAGAACCGCCGTTTGCAAGCCGAACTGCAGAGTGTAAGTTATCGGCTAGCCGTGCGCACTCGGCGATCGCAACAGCTTGATCTCCCCAGTTTTGCGGGCGATGCGGTGAGCCTGCCAGGCTTTACGGGTTAACGTTGGGCGAGTGTGGTTAGGTCTTAGACCATGACATCCTGTTCATCGCTGATCGATGGCATTGTGGGTTTGAAGTTTACCTCACAATCCGGCAAGACGATGGCCATCATCGGCGTCTTCGCGTGATGCCGCCTTGAATTTACTGAGCTTCTTCAATCTGCAGTAAATTTCTGAGTTCTTGCAGGGCCGGATCATCCTGCAGGATTCTAGCTCCTTGATATAGCAAGACGAGCAGCACGGCGAGGCCCGCTAAAAGCTTGCCGTAGCCGACAAGACTTCTTAAGGTTGAGTTGGTATAGACGCGCATAGCAGAATTTCTCCCAAAACGTTGAGTAATGGATGGTGTGGTTGTTTTGAGTGCGATACGGCGTGAACGGCCAGGCACAAAGTCACTGCCGGGTAGATGCGAATGACTTAAGGCCGTATCGATAGATGGCGAGGGCATAAACCGTCTGAAGGTTGGTTTACGCTCGTATTACTAATATTGGAATCCCGATTGGCTACCGCGATCGCTTTCCCGAAAGTTTAATCAGACTTCATTAAATCAGCGACTTTTGTGAAGCAGAGATCAAGATAATGACGTCTCTATTTCGATTTCGTCACGGCATGAGCTACGCAAAGTTACGTACGGAGCATCCCTAGATCGTGAACGGTTCACTGGGTTTGAAAGATGTTTTGCACCATCTGCTTGTCGCTCCGGTTCACCGCGTTGTCTAGCTCAAGCACTTCTCCCGCATCTAATTGCCAGCCCAGCGCTCCGGTATTTTGCTGGGCTTGAGACAGCGTCTTGGCCCCAGGGATGGGGATAAACCCTTTACAGATGCACCAGTTGAGCGCCACCTGAGCCATGGTTTTCCCTCGAAATAGGGCGATCGCTTCAACCGTATCGAGAATCGGTTTAACCCCCGGCAGCAGCTGACGAAACAGCACGCCGCGCAACCCAGCAGGCAGGGCACTGCCAATCTGATATTTGCCAGTCAACAATCCTAGCGCCAGCGGGCTATAGGCAATTAGACGAATGCCCAGCTCATCACACACCGCTTGAATGCCCAACTGCGTGACTGGATAGGTTGACAGCAGCGAATACTGCACTTGCAGGGTGGTAATGGGCACGCCGCGATCGCGAAACTGAGGATAAATCTTTCTCAAGCGCTGGGGGCCAAAGTTCGACAGGCCCACGCCGCGCACCTGATGTTGCTCATAGAGATCGGCCAGACCATCTAACAGCGTGCCCTCCTGCCAGGGGGCATAGTTGGCCGTCGACCAGTGCAGCTGCGCTAAGTCAACGCCACGGCCAAACCGCCGCGATGAGGCAATGCAAGCATTAATCATGGCGCCCCGCGTCAGCCGCCAGGGATAAGCAGCGAGCTTGGTAGCCAAACAAATCTGTTCGCGGTGGTCACCCTGATAGCCATTAGCAAACTGCCCCAGCAGGGTTTCACTACGGCCATTGAGTCGCCCAGTGCCGTAAGAGTCACCGGTGTCAAACAGGGTGACACCGTGACTGACGCAGTGGTCAAACACGGCCTGCAGTTGCTCGTCCATATCGGGGGTATAGCCCCACAGCAAACGATTGCCCCAAGCCCAGGTGCCGCAGCCCATTGCGGGTAACGTTAAGCCTGGTCGGTGCGCCTCGGTTGAAGTCTCGACCACGGTCTGCCTTAGTAACGAACTTGAATCGTAGGATAGGCGATCGCGGTCAAAAACGGCGGCGTTGTGTCCTCCGAATCTCACAGACCGTAATGAAGTTAGCCCCGCCAGAGACGATCAACTCTACTGGTCAAGACAAGATCCAGGTGGTTTGAGCGCCTCGGCTATAGGAACACTCATCCAGCGGGTAAGGTCTCTCCACCAGACTTCATGAGCTACCAATCGGTATAACGACCGCGATCGCGCAGCTCATTGCCATCACATTCTGCGATAGATGACTCGTTTGGATCGTGACGAATGGTCTAGCCTAGAATCAGTGAGTCATGCCGACTCGACCCGCCCTGTCATCTATCCACCCCTTCCTATGATTGACCTGCGTAGCGACACCGTTACTCAACCCACCGCCGAGATGCGCGCCGCGATCGCCCGTACCCCAGTTGGTGATGATGTGCTGGGCGACGACCCCACCGTCAACCAATTAGAGGACACCGTCGCCGCCCTGTTGGGCAAAGAAGCCGCAGTTTACATGCCATCGGGCACCATGACCAATCAGGTGGCGCTGCGCACCCATACCGAACCCGGCGACGAAATCATTTTAGAAAGTCAGGCCCACATTTATTTTTACGAAGCGGGTGGCCCGGCGGCGCTATCGGGCGTCATGTGCAAGCTCATCGAAGGACAGCGCGGCATCTTCACCGCCGCTGACCTGCAGAAGGCGCTGCGGCCCTGGAATGAGCACTATCCCCGGACGAAGCTGGTATGTCTGGAAAACACCCATAATCGCGGTGGCGGCAGCATTTTTCCACTAACCGATATTCAGGAAATTGCGGCGGTGTGCCGTGACAATGACCTCCGCCTGCATCTCGACGGCGCGCGATTTTGGAATGCCTGTGTGGCGACGGGACACTCTGAGGCGACCTACGCCGCCCCGTTTGACACGGTGAGCGTATGTTTTTCCAAGGGGCTGGGAGCACCGGTGGGTTCAGCTCTAGCGGGGCCAAAGGATTTGATGCAGCGGGCCCGCCGGTTTCGCAAAATGTTTGGCGGCGGCATGCGTCAGGCGGGCATCATTGCGGCGGGGGCACTGTATGCCCTCAAGCATCACCGCGATCGCCTCGCCGATGATCACGCCAACGCCCAACGCCTCGCTGCCGGACTGCAGCAGATCGACGGCATTGCGATCGCCCTAGAGGAAGTCGAGACCAACCTCGTCTATTTCCACACGCCGGAGAGCATTCCAGCAACCACCTTGGCCACTCAACTGGCGGAACTCGGCGTCGGCGTGCTACCGACTGGCGCGAACACGCTGCGGGCGGTCACCAATCTGATGGTGAGTCAGGCGGATATCGATGAGGCTTTACAGGCGATCTCGTCGGCCATGAAAACATGTCAGGGCCAACAGGCTAGCGACGCGGTGGCAGTCGGGGTGGCTCGCTATTAAATCGTTCGGCGACGCTATTGCGCCTTCATCCAGTCCACGCACTTTTGTAGCTGCTGAGCCATGGTGGTGTGGTCAACATGGTGGCGGCGACCGTGCCCCGGCAGCACCCACTCAAAGTCGTAGGCGGTGAGCTGGGCCATCGACTCAATTTGCTGCGGCCAGGAATACCAGCAAAAGCGATGAAACGCATAAAGCTGATGCAGCCGTACCGACCAAGCTAGATGATCGCCCGTGAACAGGAAGCGATCGCGATACAGCAGCACGGTATGGCCTTTCGTATGACCAGGCACGGGAATGATTTTGACGTCAGCATCCAATGCCGTGGGATCAGCGCCTTCGAGGATGATTTCGACGGCGGCGGTGCCAGCAGTCACGTCATCGCGGTGCAGTAGGCGATCGCAGCCAAAGCGATCGTGAAACTGCTGATGGTCGGCCACGTCATCACGGTGAGTGAGATACAGATATCGCACACCGCCGAGCGCCTCTAACTGCTTCACCAGAGGCGCGGCAAAGCGGGGCGAATCGATGAGGATGTTGCCTTCAGGCCGCTGGATAAAGTAGCTGGCGGCTCCGTAGGATTTTTCGGAATGGTAGCCGCAGTGGTAAACGTTGTCGGCAATGGGAATGGGAAAACTGGCCTGGGCCGACTTCATATCAGGGGGCGGCGAGACGGTGCCGATGGAAGCGGTGGGACACGCGAGCAGGGCTTGTAGGGCCGCGAGGCGATCGGCCTCGGTTTGGGGCTGCTGGGATACGGCGGATTGGCCGTCTTCGCGGGTGAAGGTATCGGTGGCCATCCAGCGGCAGGTATCACAGTCAATGCAGGAGCTGTCGACATAAATGTCGCCATCAATGTTTTGGGGGCGGCGATCTTTGAGGTGAGCCATGATCTTGAGTGAGGGCAATAGTTTGAGTCTAGCGCTGGGGGCAGGCGATCGACTTGCGGAGTCGAGAAGAACCGGCCTCAACTCCGCTCGGCCCTCAAATTCACTCTGCTCGGCTCTCGACCTACTTATCCCCAACTAGACAGAGTCAGCAGCACCGTACGCTTGCCAACGGTAGGTAGCCTAAGCTGAAAAAAATTTGACGCGCTTTGCGCGTGGGAAAATGCAAAGCACAAGAGGGCAAAAGATGTAGAGGGTAACTAAGTCCTGAAAGGCGCACAGACCACCCGCAAACCGACGCCGCCGGCGCGGTTTGCGGGCGTATCCCAGAGCCGAAGCGCAGAACGGCAATTCCAGCCGCCCCGCTGCACCCGCCACTGCTGATCGCCCCCGGTCATCCACACAGAGCCATCCGCTGGGGCTCCTTGATAGTCGCTATGCCACACGTCCTGGCACCATTCCCACACATTGCCATGCAGGTCGTATAAGCCAAATCCATTGGCCGGAAAACTGCCCACATCTGTGGTTTGCTGACGATATTCGCCCTTCACACCCTTGCCATAGGTATCTCTACCGTCGTAGTTAGCTTGGTCGGTGCTGAGAGTCTCCCCAAAATAGAAGGGCGTTTGGGTGCGGGCGCGACAGGCATATTCCCATTCAGCCTCGCTGGGCAAGCGGTAAAGTCGCTGGGCAAAGCGAGACAGCCGATCGCAAAACTCCACCGCCTCATCCCAACTCACTTGTTCAACCGGACGGCGCTGTCCTTTGAAATGAGATGGAAACGGCTTCAGATCCTGGTTGACCTTGGGCAGGGCGGCCACCTCGCTCCACTCCGCCTGAGTCACCGGATACTGGCCCATCGCCAAGGCTGGAACAGTGACTGAATGCACTGGCCCCTCGTCTTCTGAGCGCTCCGCTTCGCTATCCGGTGAGCCCATCCAAAAACGACCGGCTGGGATATTTACCATTTCCAAATACACACCGTTGCCCAGATGCTCTTTCCATTCTGGCGGCTGAGCATCCTCCACCTTCAGCTCTGGCGTCTGTGTCATCGATGCCGGTGGCTCCGTCGGCATAAAGTCGGGCACATCGATACCAAACATATCCTTCAGGGCTATGGCGACTTCCGGTAACCCGCAGCCGATGGGGCTTTCGGCCCACTGCAACAGCTCCCCCACCCGATACGACTGGGCGGCACTGCTAGCCGATACGTTTCCGGCAGGAAGATTCAGCGCAAAGAGCAAGCCTTCAAACTGTGTTGGGGGCAAGTTTGAGAGTAGGTGAAAGAGTTGATATCGTCGGGCGCGATCGCTCATCAATGCCAGGGTCGCAAATAATTCTTCCTCACTATATCCGCTGTATCCCTGTGGCTTCCGATATTTGTCATCGCAGGCGATCGCACTTGTAGAAAGGTTGCTGTAGTGGGCGATCGCGTGAAATAAAGCAACGCTTTTGCCGGGGGGCTCACACTGCATGCGTAACATAGAAGCAGCCAACTACCATCAACTTTTTTCGCTTGACTCAGGGTGCCGCTATCCAAATTCATCAGTTTGCCGATTGAACCGCTCCCTTAGCGCCAGCGGTTCTAGGAGTGTGCGAAATCGCCGCTCCCAAGCTGTATTGAAACTAATAGCCCCGTCACAAATTGTCCATTATGTTCAAGCTCAAAAACCTCCAATTAGGCCAAAAATTCACCCTATTGCTCGTGCTGGTTTTTCTTGGTGGTGTACTCGCCAGTGGGGTGGCGCTGTCATCAGTGCTCAACCGCAGCACCCAGGGCCAGCTCACCACCAAGGCGTTGATGATGATGGAAACCATGAACGCCATCCGCACCTACACCAACGATCACGTGCAGCCAGAGATTGCCGATCGCCTCGAAGCGGAATTTTTGCCGGAGAGCGTACCGGCCTACTCGGCTCGCGAAGTGTTTGAAACCTTCCGGCTGAATCCGGTGTATAGCGATTTCTTTTACAAAGAAGCAACGCTGAACCCGACCAATCTGCGCGATAAAGCCGACGACTTTGAAGCTGAGCTGGTGGGTCAGTTTCGGCAAAACCCTGACAAGGCCTCAGAAGTGAGCGGTTTTCGCCGGACGCCCGCCGGTAAGCTGTATTACATTGCACGCCCCATTCAAATCACCAATGCTAGCTGCTTAGAGTGCCACAGCACCCCGGCTGCCGCTCCCGCCAGCATGATCGAGCGCTACGGCTCGGCGAACGGCTTCGACTGGGAGCTGAATGAAATCGTCGGGGCACAAATGATTTCCGTGCCAGCGGCGAAGGTGGTGCAGGGAGCCCGTCAATCGCTCGTGTTGATTTTGGGCATCTTTATCATCGCCTTCGCGATCGCCACGATTTTGGTGAACCTGTGGCTCAAGCGCTTTGTCGTGAAGCCTTTGAATCGCATGGCCCAGGTGGCTGAAGCGGTCAGCATGGGCGATACCGCTGCCGAGTTTACTCACGACTCGAAAGACGAGGTCGGCAAACTCTCAGATGCCTTTAACCGTATGCGCCTTAGTTTACAAATGGCGATGCAGCGCTTAGAGCGCTATCGCGAAGGGCGGCGCAGTTCAGCCAACGACTTGTCACAGTAGCAGTAACTGCCCCTGTAAATCCTCGACCTGATTCGGGTTGGGGATTTTCGCTGCAAGTTAGGCAGTCTTGAGAGCGCTACCGCAAAGGGCAATGGACATCGCAAACGATCTGTAGCGCTGGCCACCTTGCTTAGAACACCTAAGTGCTCTGCAATTCTAGAAGTTGGGGTTCGTGTCAGTTGGATAAAATTAAGTGAAGCCCAACACCAGCAAGGATCTCGTTGGGTTCCGCTAGCGCTTACCCAACCGACAGAATCAAACCTAACAGCCAACTAGAAGCACTCTAGGTAAAGCCAGTTCGAGTTCAACCCACCCCACCTTGGGCATCCCGCCCCGGCAGGGATTGTCGCTTCAACCGGCGGGTCAACGTGCCTGATGTCCTTATCCTGAACTCAGATCAAGTAGGCAGGCATCATTATCTGGTGGCCGGGTTTCGACTTCGCTCAACCCTCAACTTCTTGCCCGGTCAGCAATCTAGCTAATTGAGTAGAGTCAAAATCAGCGACCAGGCTGATATGTATTCGACCCAGTGACACACCAAAACCAGCCCTGACGGTGCATTGGGCCATCGTCACAACACACCCTGCAGCAATATTTATTGATGGCTACCGACTTATGACCGTAACTGCTGTTGAAATTCCTCAGCCTTATTTGGGTTGGGGATTTCCGCCGCGAGCTGGGCGACGAGTTCCTGTGGCCCCAGATTAGGGTAATCAGTCAAGGTATCTTCGAGCAGCATATCGGCGATGGGGCCAACACACCGCTTGAGCGCCTGCCGACAGCGACTGACAAATTCAGAGCTGACCTCTGGCGGGGCTGCCGATGACTGACTGGCCCCACTGAGATTAGTCGCCTGGCTAGCTGCCGACGTGCTGGCGGCTGACGTACGGCTAAGCGGCTGAGCAGCACTCTGCGCTCCCGACTGGCCCATCGACTGCAAGCCACTGGGCGGTTGAGACACTATCGAAGGCCTCGGTACCTGCACGCTGCTGACAAATTGACTGGCCTGCTGACCATCAGAGAGCTGGGCAGCGAGAATATCGACCAGCTCTTGGGGGCTAGCGTCGGGATATTGATCCAAAACATCTTCGAGCACGAGGGTGGCCATGGGGCCAATACAGCGCGTCAGGGCTTGCCGACATTCATCGACAAAGGCTTCTTCTTGCAGAACCGACCCCGAGCCCACCTGCAGCGGCGCATTAAACACGGGTGCCGCGTTCGGATCGGGCGAGAGATCAATGCGAGTGGTCGTCATCATCGATTGCGGCAGCGGCGAGCTAACCTCATCGCTATCGAGTAGCGGCGTGATGGCTTCTAACACTTCTCTGGCGGACTGATAGCGCTCTTGAGGCTGGCGATGAATCAGCTGTTGCAACACGGCAGTGAACGAATAGGTCAGGTCAACATGCTGTCGCCATTGCCAATCTAACGTGTTGCGATTCATCAGCTCCCGCGGATACCGACCAGTCAGCAGAACGATCGCGGTCACCCCGAGGGCGTACAAATCGCTGCAGGGAAAGCACTGGCCCAGCTGAATCTGTTCGGGCGGAGAGTAGCCAAACTTGCCGACGACGGTAGCCGATCGCGGCATGTCTTCTTCATCCAAATCGCCGGACAAGATCTCGCTCATGGCGTCATTAACCAGGCCAAAGTCAATCAGCACAGGCAGGTCGCGATCGCGACAATACATCACATTGTCGGGTGAAATATCGCGATGGACGATGTTGAGATTATGCAGATATTCCAACACCTGCAGCATGTGAATCATCCACCGTTTGACCTCAGGCTCAGCAAAGGCTTGCCCCTCGCGCTTGCGCTCTTTGAGCAGATGCGAATAGGTCACCCCGTGGACATATTCCTGCACAATAAACAGGCGCTGTTCTTGGGTAAACCCGGCCAAAAATTTAGGGACTTGAGGATGACTGATTTGGTAAAGCGTCTTCGCCTCGCGCTTAAACAAATCCAGCGCCTTTTGCAGCGATCGCTTCGAGGCATTGCGCGGAAAAAATTCCTTCAGCACGCAGGCTTCGCCAAATCGTTGCGAGTCTTCCACCAGGTATGAGCGACCAAAGCCCCCCTGCCCAAGCACTCGCTGCACCACATAACGCCCCCCAATTTTGCTGCCGGGGCGGAGCTTATCGCGTGGCGACCCAACGGGCTTGGGGGCGTCTGACGGCGGTTCGATTTCGGTCACCGCTTGCGCAGACACGTCTTCCACTGATGCAGTCACGGGCGGCGGTAACGCGTCCAAGTCATGATTGACGTGGTAAGCGGGTTGGGGCGCTTGAATATTTTTGAGCTGTAGCGGCCCGGCATAGGAGGCGTTGAGCGCCAGCCGCGATTTCACTACTTCATAGACCACCTGAGAAATGCAAATCCCCCCCGGCTGAGCCTCTGTCTGCAGGCGAGCCGCAATATTGACCCCGTTGCCCATGACATCATCATCTTTGAAGAAAACATCGCCTAAATGCACACCGATGCGATGCTCTAGTCGTTTTTGGGAGGTCTGAGTGGGGCTAGCCAATTGACGCTGAATTTCTAAGCTGCAGCTGACAGCCTGCACTGCACTGGAAAAGCACATCAGCAGACCATCCCCCGTCGATTTAACGACCTGCCCCTCAAACTGCTGACAGAGGGTCTCCATCAGCTTGAGATCACGGTGAATCAAGCCCAGGGTATCTTCTTCGTCGGTAGACATGCGGGCGCTAAACCCGACCGCGTCAGTGAGGATGATCGCGGCGAGGGAACTGTGTCCTTGAGAGTTATCAGGCAGTGGATGGTTCATGGGCAGGAAGGCGGGGGCAACAGGCCGCTCCCCTTGTGAATGGTTTAAGACTCTATGTAAATGCTTCAACCCCGATGCCGACGTTTACCTAAAATATGCCGGAGACCAGTTAACAAACTGGCCGCTGTCCTCAGTATATTTCCCGAAATGCGAAGCGCGATCGCACCGGGGGAGAACATCCTTAACGGATACCCTAACGTATTCGTCTCTAAAGCTTTCGAGCCCATCAAGCGGTTTCCCGCTTGATGGGCAGTGGGCGTTGCAAAACTTAGAAATCAGTAACCTTGCGGTTGTCTAATCTTCGGAGGCAATGATTTTGGTAGCCCACTCAATCATTTTCAGTCGATTGCAGCACAGCACTCATTCACTGGCTCCGGCGACGAGATCTGGTCGCGGATCATCGAGTTGAGCCCCGTCGAAGGCTTGCCCTTGCCGCAGAGGACTCCGACCGCTACAGGCTGAATGCTGCAACACGTGCTCAACCCCAGCGATTGGGAAGGCGATTTTTAAGCAACTCCCTAAAATCGGCTCAAATCTATCACAGTCGCCAGTCCGGTTCAGAACGAGACTGCAGCCACTTTGCTGATGCACGAAGGATTCAGAGCGCGCCAAAGTGGCTAGCGCTATCTAGCAAACCACCATAACTCCGGCAGATCTTCCGCAAGCCGTTGGCCGCCACCGGGCCGCTGCCCTTAACCGATGGCTAATACCAATTCTCTAAAACTGGACTACAGATGCCCGTACTGGAACGATCCCCCCAACCCCCCTTGGAAAAAAGGGGGGCAGCAAGATTCGGGTGGTGAATAGCCCCTTTCCCAAGGGGGCGGCGACAGCGGGGGATCCTCGATCTGTAGCACTATCATGCAGAATCGGTATGAAATGCCTGCCGTTTCCATCCTGCCTGATGCACTGCCGCAAAAGACTGGATGAGGCTTTGCCGTTGCCTGATCAGAGGCTTAAAGAGGATGCTGAGCGGGTCGCCAATCTGCCCCTGACCTGCCGTTGATAAGTCGGTAGCCATCCATAAATATTGCTGTAGGGTGTATTGTAGCGACAGCCCAACGCACCGCCAGGCTTGGCTTTGGTGCGTCACGCTAGGCGATAACACCCGCCGCCGATAATTTAGAGCTTTCTAATTATCGGCGGCGGGTGTGGCAGTGCGGCCCCCTGCCAACCCCATTGACTAGCGTCCGTGATTGCTCGCGATCGCCAATTAGCTCCGCTTCGCGTCACCGTAAATCAAGAAGCGATTGATTGCTTCTAAGCGGTTTTTCCAGGTCGTAAACCGATAGTCGGTAGAGGTAGCAGTTTCTAACTCAACGCCGACCCCAACGTTTCGCTTGAGGTCGCTGACTTGGGCCTGCACGGCAGATGAGGCCAATGCCGGATCATTCGCCAGCGTCGCCAAACTGGCTCCCACCGTATTGACGTCGGCGAGCCAGCGATCAGCGAGTCGCGGCTGGAGAGTCATTTGACCATTGGCCAAGAGCCAGTTCCACTCTTGTTGCAGGGCGGCAAAACGCGCTGCGGCAGTCGCGTAGGCATTAGTTTGGGGCACCGTGCTGTTATGGCTGCCTTGGGTCTGGTTGAGCACCGTTTGAATACGGCTGTCCAGGTTGTCAGTGGCAAACAGAGCATAGCCGGTGGCGGGCATATCCCTCAGCGTCTGCAGCTGGTCAATCATGACCGGCACCGGCATGCCCAACAGACGCATGCCAGGAATCACCAGGGTCGAGCCGTAGTCTTGCTCCACGACCCAGGGATTAATCATTTCCGCAAACCGATTGGCGTCTTGGGCGTAGCTCATCAGCACAATCCAATCAACGAGGCCGTCTTGAGCCCAGGCCGTCCAATCTTGCTGAATTTTTTGCAGCCGCTCGCGCTCGGGCATGGCAAAGACGGCCGCCGAGAGAACCACGTCGGGCCGCTTGCTGCGCACCAGCTGCGAGGTTTCGGCCACAAAGCTGGTCACCTGTTCAATCCGGAAGGTATTCCAGGCTTCCCAGAGCGATCGCTGCCGTTCGCGCTCCGCCCGAGGGGCCCAAGCATCGGTCGTGGGCGTTAGGTTAATCGGGTCAACGCCGGTTTGGCGGCGAAACTCGCGCCGGGCCGCAATGCCGTAGCCGTAGCTGCGCTCTGCCGACGGATCTTGAAAGGGATAGCGAATGTAGTCGAGCTGCAAGCCATCAACGTCGTAATCGCTGATGATTTCATCGACGAGCTGTAGCAAATACTCGCGGACTTCGGGATTGGCCGGGTCATAAAACGCCTTGGTCTGCCCCAGCGGAATCGGCCGACCGTCTTGGTCGTAGCCGACCCAGTCCGGATTGCCTGCCAACGACGGCCCCAGAAAGTCATCGGACTTATTCATGATGGCGTTATGGCGCTGATTACCGGCGGCGAAGACCCAGATCCAGGCGTGTAGTTCCATGCCGCGCTCGTGAGCCAGTTCAACCGCATCGGCCAGGGGATCCCACCCTTCTGTCAGCGGATTTTGCTGGGGGGCGACGCGGCTGCGATAGATAGGGTAGCCCGCATTTACGGTTTCAAAAAAGACGGTATTGATGCCCGACGCCTGCATGTTGTCGAACAGCGCTGCCAGCTGCGGGCGCGAACCAGCCCGCACAATGCTGCCGCGATCGAGCCACATCGACCGAATTTCGGGCTGCGCGAAGGGCCGATCGAGGGGAAAGTTTGCCCAGAGGTTTTCGCGCACCTGCAGCCACCGCGTGCGGGCTTCACCATAGGCCTGATTTTCGAGGAGTCCGGGCCAGTCTTGTCGAAGCTGTCGGGCTTCTTGTAACACGGGTGAGGTGACCCCACCGCTACTGGCGATCAAAGATTTGTCTTCGCTGGTGGTAACGGCAGCATTGACCGTGGGCAGCTGTACTTGGGTAGGCTGATCGGCCGCGCTGGCTAAAAAGAGGGCACTTTCAAATCGGCCCACCAGGCTATCCAATTCCTTTTGCATGCGCAGGCCAAAGAAATGCGAAATAGGGGCGTCACCGGGACGCACCAGTAGGCCCGGCGGGGCAATTTGATCAGCCGGATCTTCGGACTGGAAGCGAAGATCGCGGGAAGGGAAATTCCCTGGTGCTAACGGTTCAAAGTCTTGAGGAATGCCGAGATCCCCCGTTTGTTGGGCGATCGCCGCAGCCGGCACCGTTGCCGTCAAGCGCTGAGTGGTCGCGATCGCGCCATGCCCCTTAAACAGGGCGGGCGCACCGACCAGCAATACGCTCGTGCAGACACCCACGCCCAACCACACCACAAATTTTGCAAACTTACTCATACCAGAGCGCCTCTATGTGCCCAATCAACATCATCAACCGGTAGGAACCCGGAAACCACAAAATCTCCAACTATTAAACCAGCCCCACTCATCAGGAGAATGAGAATCTCCTGATCGGCTGACTCAACGTTCCTTTTTACAACCTATGGCGCAGAATTCCCTGATAATCTGCGGAAGTTGCGCTTTTTTCTGCCTGAGTTTGTTTAGAAGTTCCCTGTCGGCCTGACTTAATTAAGTTGGTTCCCGGCTTTGGGGCGGCCTGCTGATGGCCGATCCCCTATGTTAAAAATCTGTCGCAGTGAGAACGAATACCCACTCTACCCAGGCACGTTTTTGTCTGTCGTTGCATAATGACGGCTAACGTCAGTGCTGCTTAATCAGCCTGCATAGTTATCCTGCGACAAACCTGCTCAGCTCGGTTGCCATGTCTCTGCCTCCTTCCCGTCAGTTTTCGTCACAGCCGCCAGAGCCCCCGCCCGCTACGACCTATCAGCTCCCCCCGGCAACACCGCCGCCACCGGCCAAACGCACAGCCGGCAGCTATTTGCATCTATCGCTGTGGCGGGCCTTGCTGCTGCAGGCGGCGCGGCATCGCTACTGGTTAAAAGGGGCCGCGATCGCCTACGGTATTGCCTGTTGTTGCTTGTTTGGCGGTTTAGCGGTGCTCGCCGCGGCAACCCTTAACAACAGCGTGAGTCTGTTTATCACAGTGGGGCTGAACCAATGGCTGCCTGACCTCGCCCCCACCATCACCACGCTCATCACGCAAACCCAAACGGCATGGCAGCTCTGGCATCGCTGGGGATTGCTGATCGTGACTGTCAGTTTGGGCCTGAGTCTGTGGCTCAAAGTCGTGGGGCTAGCGCAGCAAATCATCCGCTCTGATGGTGATTTGGCTTCACATCTGGTGCCATCACTGCGACAGCGACTCACGACGGTGTTGGTGGCCGGGGTGAGCGCCAGTCTGACGCTGTTGGCTTTAGGCTGCGTCTTAATGGCCATGCCCGTTAGCCTGCAGGGGGCGACTGAGTCTCCCCTCTTTAATTTTGTGCAGCATCTGTTTGCGCAAGTCTTGCGGTGGTGTTTGGCCGCATCCACCATTGCCTTGGTGTTTGGACTGCTCTATCGCACGAGTCAAAAGTCTTCTGCCCGAGCGACACCGATCTTACCGGGGACGGTGTTTGCCACGGGCATTTGGCTGTTGACTGCGGGGATGTTTAGACTGCAGCTGGGTAGCGTGATGAATCACCACTGGCTCTACAGCGTGATGAGTGTGGTTCTGTTGAGTCAGCTGGTGCTGTATTGCTGCACGATGGGCCTGCTGCTCGGCGGACAGTACAACAAGTTGGTGCATCGCTATTTTCCGCAGTCGCGATCGCGCCAAGCCGCCGTGCAGCCGCCACCGGCCCCGGCTTTCGATTCTTTCCGGATTGAAAAGCCACCCTACCGATGAGATCCCTTAGTCCCGGCTTTTGAGTGCCCGTTCAACTTCGCGTTTCTCTTGCTTACGCTTCAGCGAATCGCGCTTGTCGTGCAGTTTTTTGCCTTTTGCCAGGGCGATCGTCACTTTGACCCAACCGCGGGTCAGATAGATTTTGAGCGGCACCAAAGTCAGACCTTTTTGCTCAACCTGACCAATCAGCTTACGAATTTCACCCTTATGCAGCAGCAGCTTGCGAACTCGGCGCGGGTCGTGATTGTATTGCTGAATCGTGGTGTTATGGGGCGAAATATGCACGTTGTGCAGCCAGGCTTCATTGCCGCGCACTTGCGCAAAGCCGTCTCTCAGGTTCGCTTTGCCTGCCCGAATTGATTTAACCTCAGTGCCTTTAAGCTCTAAACCCGCCTCGAACGTTTCAAGAATTTCGTACTGAAAACGGGCTTGACGGTTGTCACTCAGGATTTTGTAGCCGTCACTCGAATCTGCCATAGCCTTCTCTTACTCCACCACAATGCACCATTCGTGCAGTTCGTACTCAACACAGCCGTGAGCGATCAGCGGGTCGGCCTGCACAATCGCTTGAGCCGCTGCCAAGTTGGCGGCCTCAAAGATCAGCATGCCGCCACCCCGCTCGGCCCAATAGCCCGTGCGCGCCTGGTGACCGTCAGCGATGAGTGATTTCACATAGGTTACATGGTCGGGCACGTGCCGATCAAAGGCGGCTTTTTCGATAATGCCTCGCTCAATTTTGACGAACCACGGCATGAAATGATTCCTCTTAACGAAAGCCGACAAATCCCGCTGGCCAATCGCGGCGGGAATCCACCCATCCTCGGAGGGCTCCGCAGGGACTCTCGCTAGTTTTTAGCATATTGACTGGAGTGCCGTCTGGCTTGCGATCGTAACGAATGCTGACCAAATCCGGCGATCGCCCCCTGGGATATCAGTCTGTAGACGGAGAGCGGCACATCATCTGGGTGAACGAGCAGCGAGTGCAGCTAACCCAACGACTGAGCCAGGCGGGGCGGGCAAACATCAGGCGGGCACAGGAGTGAGCTGCTCCCCGGTCAGACTAAAGGCGCGGATTTCTGTAATGCGCACCTTGATCAGCTGGCCCTTGAGCTCAGCAATGTCACCGGCAAAAAAGGTGAGACGATTGCCCCGCGTGCGGCCCATCACCTGAGACGGATCGCGAGGATTGACCGCTTCGACCAAGATCTCCTCGACTCGACCCGCGTAGCGCTGCGATCGCTCGGCGGCTTTTTGGTTGACGAGATGGTTGATCCGCTGCAGGCGATCGCTTTTCTCGGTTTCGCTGAGCTGATAGTTCCACAGGGCCGCAGGGGTGTTCGGGCGCGGTGAATAGGCCGCTGTGTTGATCAGGTCAAACTCCAGATCTTCCACCAGCGTCAGCGTGTTTTGAAACTGTGCTTCGGTTTCACCGGGAAAGCCCACGATCGCATCGGCACTAATCGAGGCATCGGGCATATAGCGGCGAATGGTCTCGATAATGCGGCGATATTTTTCGTGGGTATAGCCCCGCGCCATCGCCTTGAGCAGGTCATTGTCGCCCGACTGAAAGGGAATGTGAAAATGTTCGCAGACCTTAGGCAGCTCGGCACAGGCCTGAATCAGCCGCTCCGTGAAGTAGCGGGGGTGACTGGTGGCAAAGCGAATCCGCTCAATACCTGGAATGTCGTGAACGAAGTAGAGCAGATCGGTGAGTGTGTTTTGCCGCCGGCCCTCAGCGGTGATGCCGGGCAGGTCGCGGCCATAGGCATCGATGTTTTGACCTAGCAGCGTCACCTCTTTGAATCCTTGGCTGGCCAGCGTTTCCATCTCGGCGCGAATTGCTTCCGGGGTGCGTGACTGCTCCACCCCGCGCACACCCGGCACCACGCAATAGGTGCAGCGCTCATTGCAGCCGTAGATCACATTCACCCAGGCGGTGACGTCGCTGTCGCGGCGGGGTTGAGTGATGTCTTCCATAATGTGGACGGCTTCGGTCGCCACGACCTGACTGCCGGCCATCGCCTGCGTCAGTAAATCTTCTAACCGGTTGGCATGCTGTGGCCCCATCACCAGATCGAGTTCGGGCACTCGGCGCAGCAACGCTTCCCCTTCTTGCTGAGCGACACAGCCCGCCACAATCAGCATCAGATTCGGGTCTTGCTGCTTGCGTTTGGCCTGTCGTCCCAGATAGGAATACACCTTTTGTTCAGCGTTGTCGCGAATGGTGCAGGTGTTGTACAGCACGACGTCAGCCTGCAGCGGGTCGGCTTCCCAGGTCATGCCCATGGTTTCTAGAATGCCAGACATGCGCTCAGAGTCGGCTTTGTTCATCTGGCAGCCAAAGGTCGTGACGTGATAACGGCGAGCAGCAGTAGACATGGCGAGCGGTGACCTGAGCAAAATACCAGCGGTCTCAGATCTTACCGCGTCTTTTCTCCAGTTGGCTGATCAAGGGACAGATTTTGCCGTGCGATCGCATCTCGGCTCAAGATGCTGACTGGATAAGATGCAATTGATCCAGCAATCTAGGGGGAACTAAATTTTAGTCATGCTGAATTTTGTTTCTCCATCCAGCTTAAGTAGCCGATCTCGTTGGGTTGCAGCAGGCTGACCTCAACGCCCTAGCGTTTGCGAGCCACGATGTTGAATAGGTGCCAGTGCTTTTCATCACCCAGAGCGGTTTTGCCGGGATGATCTTCTTCATCTAGCAGTTCAACGATAAAGGGCTGTAGCAAGGTTTCCACCTGCGATCGCGTGTGATGGCTCACATCGTCATAGGTGGCCCAAGAGTCGCGATCGCCAAAGAGATGACCGCAAAATCGGCCGCCGCCCTTGAGGGCCAGCACAATTTCTTCCCAGAGTTCACCAAACTGGTCAGGCGCACAGAAGGGAAGACAGAAGCTGGCATTGATCAGATCGACATCGGGCGGCAGCACAATATCCTCAAACTTTTGCACCCGCGTTTCGAGATAGGTGCGATCGATGTCGGGGCGCTGGCGCAGCTGGGCGATCGCTTCCGGCTCACCATCAATCGCCAACACCCGCCAGTTACGCCGCAGCAGTTCGACCGTATCGCGGCCATCGCCGCAGCCCAGGTCAATGGCATTGCCTATCACCGCGCGAGCGGTCGTCGCCGCTGAGTCGAAATGATCGAGGGCGGTCACCAAGGTGGCACGCGGCGGCCGTCCCTTGACCGCCTGATAGTAGTCGGTCCAGCGGCGCTGAAAGTGGGCGGCATCCGCCGGGGTCGCAGACGCTGTGGGGAGAGGCCATCGCTTCAAAAAATCAGACATGGTCGTGTCAACGAGCTTGCTCGTCCTGCCGTGAGGTGAGTAGTCCTGAGAGACGACCACGCATCCAGTGACCGTCTCTCAAGGGAGGCAGCGATGAAGCCCAGACTGAGGTTGAGGCACCACCGCTATCGCAGTCAATGCCGACCTACCTATCTATCAATCCGAGGGAGCCTGCGAGGGGCGACGAACCCGCGCCTGCCTGGTTGGATCAAAGCACCAAGGCAGACGGGGGATACGCCGGGACTCAAATCAGCCCGGTCAGGTTGCCGGAATCGGAAAATCGGCCTTGAGCAGTTCTAGCCAATCAGCAATGCGCTGATCGGTTTTTTCACTTTCGTTGACCTCATCGAGGGGGAGGCCCACAAACTTATCATCGCGAATCGCCGTTGACTTTTCAAACCGATAGTCAGCCGCTGAGACCGCACCCACCAGCGTGGCACCCACCGCTTTAAATTGCTCATACAGCGTGCCGAGCGCCCCCACAAAATGATTGCCGTGGCATTCACAATCGCCAGGGCCAAAAATCGCGATCGTTTTACCCGAAAAGTCGGGCTTATCGACCTCGATATCGAACAGCGGTTCGCGCCAATCGTTTTGGACTTCGCCCGCGCCCCAAGTCGAGCAGCCGAGCAGCAGGTAGTCGTACTTCAGCAAATCGTCAACGTCGTCAAAGTCTTCTTCCATGCTGTAAACGTCGCAGACATCTTCACCGATCGCGGCCTGTATCTTTTCGGCAATTTCTTCAGTGACGCCAGAGGTGCTGCCGTAAAAAAGTCCAATTTTTGCCATGGTTCGACTCCTATTAGGGTGCAAGATTGAGACCCGCTTGTTGAAGCGAGGGGATAGGTGAATCGACCGGGCTAGGGCAAAGCGTAGAGGAACGAAGCGATCGCCCTAGCCAGCCAGCGTCGCTTAGACCAAATACGCTTCCATATGGGTCTTGATGGTCAGATCAGAGCGGGGATAGGCAACACAGAGCAAAACGTTGCCTTTCTCAATTTGGGCGTCATCAAGGAACGATTGGTCTTCTTGATCGACCTCGCCTTCAACGACTTTGCCCACACAGCTAGAACAAGCGCCAGCCCGGCAGGAAAACGGCAGATCAAGATCCTGTTCTTCAGCGGCATCGAGAATGTAGGTGTCTTCATCGACGGGAATCGTCACGTCGATTTGCCGCTTTTTGTTGATCAGACGGACTTGGTAAGTTGTCATGGAATTTCTCCGGGGGGAGGGCAGTAGCAAGGCAGAGAAAAAGCGGAGCCGAGGAGCCAGTTTGCAGTGAGGGGCGAGGCTGGCTCAACGCTCATCGTGGCTGGGCTTAGGAGCAGGGCACGCCAGCGGGGGTGCTGCAGTCACCCGCCGCTTGGAAGGATTTGCCACACCCACAGGTATCAGCCGCGTTGGGGTTGGTGAATTTAAAGCCGCTTTCGAGCAGGCTATCGATGTAGTCCACCACCACCCCGTCGAGCAGCGGCGCGCTTTTGGGATCGATAAATACCTTGAGCGTGCCAGAGTTCACAATTTCGTCGTCACTGTGGGGGGCGTTAGCGACTTTAATGTCGTATTCATAGCCGTTGCAGCCACCATCTTTGACAGCGAGGCGAATGCCGCGCTCGGGGGTATAGTCGGGCGTGCCGCGCACAAAGGTACGGAGACGCAGTTCAGCAAGTTCGGTGAGGGTGACGGCCATGGGAGTCTCCTTTTGAGATAACTGGAATCAGGACAATCAAAACAGACGGGGCGCGCTCAAGGACTAGCGCAGGGAAAACGGTAACGGGATCATTTGGCGCGGGGGTTTGCACTGATGGCGTAATAGGCAGAAGCGAGAACAACTCGGCTTCAACACCCGATCATTGCTAGTGCAAACGGGATAGGCCAGCAAGGTGGCCAGGCTCAAAATTTTGAGCAGTAGCGGGGCGATCGCCAGGCCCACCATAAGGCTGAGCAGGGCTGTCGTGAGGTACAGCAGTTTATGGACTTCATCGGTTTGGGGATGACTCTGACGCCAGAGGATAACCGCCAGACCAAACAAACACAGGGCAATCCAGGTCATAGAACAACAGGCAAACTCAACAGAGCGCAATTGGGGTGACATCGGTCAGGCGATCGGGCAGCCGTTCACGCGACAGCGGGCCGCACACCACACAGTTGGGATCGTGGTAGGGCCGCCGCTTGGCGAATTCGGCGCGGGCCAAATCCATCGTGAGCAGTTGTCCCGTCAGCGGTTCCCCCAGGCCGGTCAGCAGCTTGACCGCTTCCAGGGCGGCGAGGCAGGCCAGGGTCCCCGACACCGCACCCAAGACCCCAAAACCCCAGCGATCCCATTGGGGCTTTTCGGGAAACAGGCAGGAGAGGCAGGGCGTTTGCCCCGGCACGATGGTGGTGAGATAGGCTTCCATGCTGTTCATGGCGGCCTCCACCATCGGCTTGCCCCAGCGCACACAGGCCGCATTCAGCAAATCCCGTTCTTTGAAATCAAAGGCGCAGTCGAGGGCAATATCAGCTCGCTGTACGAGGGCGTCAATGTTGTCAGCATCCACGTATTCGCACACGGCCTCAATTTCAATGTCGGGGTTTAACGCCTGCAGCGTGGCCTGAGCCTTAAAGACACGGGGCTGGCCCACCCAGTCATCGGTCATCAACACCTGGCGGTTGAGATCATCGCGCTGCAGGTCACCACCCCGCACAAGAATCAATTTGCCCACCCCCGCGACGGCCAAATAGAGCGCCGCCGTGCCCCCGAGTCCCCCCACCCCAGTGACTAAGGCCGTCGTGTTTTTGAGCTGTCGCTGGCCAGTTTCACCCAAACCGGGCAGCATCATTTGGCGGCGGTAGCGATCGCATTCAGTGGGGGTCAGGGTAGGCAGCATGGTCGTTGGGGAAAGTGGAGGGTGTACGGATAGGGGCGAGGCATTGGGGAAGTCACGCAGTGGTCATGTCCGATAAGCGCAGCCCCAATACCTCGCCCTTACGGGAATCACGCAGTGGTCATGTCCGATAAGCGCAGCCCCAATGCCTCGCCCTTACGGGATGCCTCGTCCTGACCAAGGGGAATCGAGGTGAGGTTTATTCCACCTCAATGTCGGAAACCATGACCACGTTACTGGGCCGGTCTTGGAACACCTTAAACAGCTTTTGCTCAACTGAATTAGAGGTCAAAAACAGGTCGTAGGCGTTGCGCAGTTCCTGGCTGTAGGCCGCGAGGAGTTCCGCTTCGCTTTGGTTTTTGTCAACCGCCTGCACAAACTGCGAAAACTTGCGCAGAATGTGCAGGCGATTGACGTTGACGACCTGGGGGTCGTAGCTCAAGCCAAAAAACTGAAAATATTCTTCGGCGTCTTTCAACTGGTTGAACTGAGAAAGGGAAAGCGGTGAGGTGGTCATGACTGGGCCTCCAAAGTTTTGAGTTGTTGCTTGAGTTCGCGCAGTTGGCAGTAGATGTCGTAGGTGCGAGCTGCCGCCTCGGGCAGCTGTTCCAGGTCGTTAGGCAGTCCTTCGGCGATATCGTGCAGATCCATCTTCATCTGACCGGCTTTGCTGTTGAGCCGCTTGATTTGCTTTTTCAGCGCCTCGATATCGGTGGGAGTAGGGGTGGCTATAGTCATAGGCGGCTCAGGGTGGATGGGTCAGTGGATAGATAGGTAGAGGTGGGGCCAGGCGGGGAGTTCATTGAGGCGACCCTCTCGGCATTGCGCCCCCGCTCCCCTCAACCGCTAAACATCAGCGACTTCGGGAAACCGCTGCGCTAGCTCAATCCCTCTGTTGACCAGCTTTTCGCCTTCGTCGTTGAGCTTTTCGAGGGAGGCAAAGCCAAAGCGTTGGGCATCTCGTAAGGTTTTGGAAACGAGCAAGAGCCGTCCGGAGAACACCAGCGCCCACCCAAAGCCTTCGTGGCTCAAGTCAATGACCACTTGGGATAGCAGGCCCGACTCTTCTTCGATGCGGTAGGCCACCGCTCGATAAAAAGCCATCACCCGGCTCTGGGTAATGAGGTCAACTTCTCCCTCTACAGAAATTTCGCGCTTTTGGGCTTTGCTGAGCACATAGGGCTTGAGCAGCAGCTCATCCGCCCAATTGCGGTAGGTGCCGTAGGGGTCGTTAGCGCGAATTTGCTGCACGATCGCCTTTAGGAAAGGCGAGTTATCAACAATCAGGGCTGCGTCAAGGGCAGCGGCGACAGGTGCGGGGCTCATACGAGTACTTCCTCCTCGATAGTGTCAAAGTCGTCTTCAAAGTTGCGGGGCTGACTCTTTTGCAGCGCCTTGCGTAACCAGGGGGGCGGACTGCCGTTGAGGGTTTCCACCAACCGGGTCAGCACATCTTGAATATCATCTGCCTCTGTCTGGGCCTTAACGGGGGTAATATTTTTGCGAATCAGTCGCGCTGCCGCACTGCCGCCAATGGCAGAGACATAGACCAGGGTGCAGCCGTCCAACGCTTTGACTTTGGGCTCTAGCTTGTCTTCGTTGCCGTCTTCTTTGAGATTGCCGCCAAATTCCAGCGTCTCTAAAAAGGCGTAGCCAGCGGTGTCCACCTCATAGACATCCACTCGCTGGGCCGAGCCAAAGTGGGCATTAATGGTTTCTGAGTCTCGGGTTGTGAATGCAACTTTCATCAGGGGTCTCCTTGTGGAAAATCAAGCGGCGAGGAATAGAGGAGTGGTGGCAGCACCAGCGCAGGCAGCTATACCAACAACTCGTGACTCATTTCCCCCTGGCCTTCTCGCCAGCTATGCACCAGCGCGTGGGCATTCTCCTCATCGGCTTCTAAAAACAAGTTGCCGACATCAAACAACAGCTGGGTCGTACCGTCGTAGCCCACGGTGGTGCGGCGGCCATTGCCCAGGCGATCGAACACGGGGAAGCCCAAGCGATAAAGCGGCACGTCCAGCTTTTTCGCAATGGCTTTGGCGTTGGAGTTGCCAATCAGCAGGTCGGCCCCTTGAGCCAGTTCGGCAAAGTCTTCCAAATCGCCAATGGTGACTGTGTCAATGGGCAAGTCCTTCAGCAGCTTGGATTTGGTGGTGGTGACGGCAGCGTGGACTTCTGCCCCGGTCGTCTTGAGCCACCAAGCCACGGTGTGCAGCAAATCAGGCTCTAGCGCCAGAGCCACCCGCTTGCGACCAAAAAAGAAATGGGTGTCGAGAATGGCGTCTTGCAGTTGCTGCCGCTGGTGCTGATATTTGGCGGGCACGGGCTGGCCGCTAAGGTCTGACAGCTTTTGCAAGAAGACATCGACTTCGCCTAAGCCCGTCAAACTGCTGAAGACGGTGAACTCAGTGCCAAAGCGCTGCTGCAAGATCTCAGCGGCGGTGGTCATGATGTGACCGATCGCGATCGTGTAGCGCGACTGATACAGCGTCTTCAGTTCATCAACGGTGGTGCCACCACTGGTCACCGCACTGTATTCGTCAGACAGATGACCGTCGAGCGACATCGACAAGTCGGGCACCATCACGGCGGTAAGGCCAAAGGCTGTCACCATATCTTTGACTGCTTGCACATCGCCTGGGGCGAGGGACGGCCCCGCAAGCACCGTCACCTGAGTGTGGGTTTCGTCGGCAGGATAGGGATAGTAAGGGTCAGCGTGCAGAGCATCGACATCGACACTGTCATCATGCTCGATGGGAATGTCCCGCACTAGGGCTTCAACGGCGGCGGCAAAACCATCTTGCAAGGCACCCTTAAAGTCAGGGGTGGAGGCAAAGGCGATCGGCAGTTTTGCGAGTTCAGTACGACGCTTGCGAATCGTGCGCAAAATGCCCTCCATGTCATCGCCCCGCGTTTCCGTCAGGCCGGTGGTACAGAGCCCGACGATTTCGGGCTGAGACTTTTCGATCAGCGTCAGGAGCGCCGTTTCCACGTTGTCCTCGCCGCCGAGAATGGTCGAGACCTCGGTCATCGCCGTGGTAGAGAGCGGAATCGCTTCCCGAAAGTGGCGCACCAGCATCACCTTGGCAAAGGCCGTACACCCTTGCGACCCATGGAACAGCGGCATGATGCCTTTGACGCCCAGATAAGCCAGGGCCGCCCCGAGAGGTTGGCTTTGCTTCAGCGGGTTGACCGCCACGCCTTTGCGACGCGAGACCACTTTGGTGGGGGCCGGGGCGCGGTGATCTTGCTCGGCAGCGTGGGGTTCGAGGACGTTCTGCCCCACTCCGAGCACCGGCTCGCCTAAGCCATCGTCTGTTTGCTCCCAAGGCGCTACCCGGCGCACCTGCTCCCAAATCGGGCTGTGCAGCGCTTCGTCCAGTTCCTTGGCCATCTCAATCATGCCGATATACCCGGCATAAGGATGGTGACGTTCTTGATTGATGTCGAGGAAAGGAATGCGCGCTTTGAGGGCGGTGTACTGGTTGCGTCCCCCCGCGATCAGCATGTCGGCTTTAGTTTTAGCGATCACCTTCAGCAGCTCTTGAGCATTGCCCTTTTGCAGCATCATGCCGTCTTTGCCGAGCAGATTTTTGATGCGGGCTTTGTCTTCTTCGGTGCTCTTTTTGGTGCTCGTCGCCACGACATCAATGCCCAGGTCATGGGCCGCCGAAATGATTGACCAGCTCTTAACGCCACCGGTGTATAGCACTACACGCTTGCCCTGCAGGCGTTGACGGTAGGGGGCTAAGGCGTCGGTGAGTCGAGCAGTCTCTTCTGCAATGAGGGCTTCAACGCGGGCTTGCAAAGCCTCGTCATTGAAGTGAGCAGCGATCGTCCGCAGCAGGTTATTGATATCCTCGACGCCGTAGATGGACGCTTCAATATAGGGAATGTCGTAGCGCTCCTGCATTTTGTGGGCCATGTTGATCAGCGCTTTCGAGCAGATCATCACGTTGAGCTTGGCCCGATGCGCGTAGGTAATTTCTTGATAGCGAGCGTCACCCGTGATTTTCGAGAGCACCCGAATGCCCACTTTTTCTAGCAGCGGTGTAACGCCCCACATCTCGCCCGCGATGTTGTATTCGCCAATCAAGTTGATGTCATAGGGGGTGGTGGTTTCCGGTTCGCCGGTGCCCACGACATACTCCAGCAGGGCCTCACCGCCAATGCGGTTGCCGAGGTTCTTGCTGCCGACAAAGCCCGGCGAGCTGACGGGCACGACGGGAATCTCAAATTTCTCACTGGCGGCCTTACACACCGCATCCAAATCATCCCCAATCAGCGCCGTGACGCAGGTGAGGTAGACAAACACGGCGGCGGGGTTATAGCGTTCCTTGACTTCCCGCACCGCTTTGTAGAGCTTCTTTTCCCCGCCAAAGATGATGTCGTTTTCGCTCAGGTCAGTGGTGAACCCCATCTTGTAGATCATGGGGCCAGAGGATAGGCTGCCCCGGCTGCCCCAAGAGTTGCCTGCACAGGCGATCGGGCCGTGCACCAGGTGCGCGACGTCAGTAATGGGGACGAGGGCAATGCTGGCGCCATCAAAGGCACAGCCACCCTGGGCGGCACCGGGCTGAGCTTGTTGCTGACAGGCTTTGTTTTTACCCTTGCCTTCTTTTTTGTGATTGTGCTCGCAACCCGGCTGGGTCAGAAGCTCGTTAATTTTCCCAGAGGTCATTTTCATGGCGGCGGGCAGGTAAGGGGCGGGGAGGGTAGCGAGGCGGCAGGGGCGAGGCCGGTGGTGCAGGGGCTGCAGGGGCGAGGCATTTCGGTTGTCACTGACTGGACTATCAAGCAACGTCATTCACGAAATGCCTCGCCCGTACGGAATGTGCGTGTGATTCGAAATGCCTCGCCCGTATGGGGGTGGGGAGCGATCGCCCCCATCAATCGCAGATATAGCGGGTGATATCTTCTTCGCAGACATCAGCGAGATAGCTCAACGAGCGAAACCGCAGGCCCACGAGTTCGTCGTAAATCGGGTTGAGTTCGCAGAGGGCCGGAATATGAATTTCGCGACCCAGCGCCGTAAAGGTGCGTTCAAACGGGCAACAGCAGGGAATCACCTGGCAAACCCGGTGGGCAAAGGTGCGATCGCGAACTTCAATCTGATCAATCCAGCGGCGCAAGGGATTCAAAAGGCCGAGGCGGGGTTGGCGCGGGGCCAGGGGCGGATGGGAGTGAGGGTGAGCGGTGAAGGTATTCATCGGTCTTACCAGTCTTCTTGTTGAATCAACGGCTTGTAGTCGTCGTCGGTCAGTTCGAGTTCGCGGCTGAGGCAACCAACGACATAGTTGCTTTCAATAAAGTGAACGGAATAAATGTAGGCGCGCTGCAGGTAGGTGCCAATGCCCACGATGTAGCCAACGTCGCCCTTTTTGGCGAGGTGGAAGCCGATGTCTTTGCCCGGAAAAGTGCCATCGTTGCGAATGACCTTTTTGACGCGGACGCGGCTACCCATGTCGTAAAGGGGGGGACCGTCAAGTTCGACTTCTTCGCTGAGTTTCATAGCAGGGGAGGAGTGGAGGGTGGAGCAGGGAGAGAAGGCAGGGGAGAGGGGAAGATGAGGGGCAGGGGAGAGGCCACTGTCTGCGCCTTGCCCCCCCTGCGCCCTGGCTCCCTAACGGATCAAGTCAAAGGAGATGTCCGTCTTCGACGGGATGATCGTCTTGCGATCGAGTTCATCCAAGATGGTGTTGACGATCCAGTTGAACTGGTTGATCGCGCCCTGGTAGCCCAAGGTGGCGTAACGGTGCATGTGGTGGCGATCGAAGATCGGGTAACCAATGCGCACCAGAGGCGTATGGGTATCACGCCAGAGGTACTTGCCGTAGGAGTTACCAATTAGCAGGTCAACCGGCTCAGTGAACATCAGGGAACGCAGGTGCCACAGATCCTTCTTGCCCCAGATGGTGGCCTCTTGGCCGTAAGGGCTGTTGGTCAGCACTTCCCGGAGTTCGGCCTCGAAGTCGGGGTTGCTGTTGGTGACCACGATGTGGACGGGCTCAGCGCCCATTTCCAGTAAGAACTGAGTGATGCCAAACACATGATCCGGGTCGCCGTAAAGGGCTACGCGCTTGCCGTGAATCCAGGCTTGCGAGTCAGTCATCGCATCAACCGCCCGGCCCCGCTCTTGCTGCAGTTCCTGAGGAATCGCCTTGCCCGTGACGGCAGACAGCGCCATCAAGAACTCATCGGTGCCTTTGATGCCGAAGGGACGGAAGTTATAGGTCTTTTGCGCCCATTCCTTCGTGATGTAGTCCTGAGTTTTGGGCGTGGTGTACTTCTGGAAGAAGAAGCTGCCTTCGGCATTAATCGAATCACCGGCCTCTTCGAGCGTGGTCAACCCGTTGTACATCTTGAACTCGCCGGTGTTAGGCGAATCAAACGTATCGGAGTTGTCCGAGAGGATGGTGTAATCGATGCCAAACAGGCCGAGAATCCGCTTCAGTTCGCGCAGGTTGCCAATGTAGGGGTCAAAACCCAGGTTGAAGTTGAACTTGCCGTTAGTGGTTTCGGCTTTTTTGCCGGCGGTCAGCGTTTTGAGAATGCTCACCAGCATGTTGTCATAGCCAGTGATGTGAGAACCCACAAAGCTGGGCGTGTGAGCAGCAGGAACCGGCAACTCCTGAGGAATCAGTTCCTCGTTTTTGGCCGTCTGAATGAACGCGCCGATGTCATCCCCAATCACCTCAGCCATACAGGTGGTGCAGAGGGCAATCATCTTGGGCTTATAGAGTTCGTAAGAGTTCTGCAAGCCATTCTTGAGGTTATTGAGACCACCAAATACCGCAGCATCCTCAGTCATAGAAGAGGAGACGGCCTGGAAGGGCTCTTTGTAGTTTCTGGTTAGGTGGGTGCGGAAGTACGCTACGCAGCCTTGTGAACCATGGCTGTAGGGCAGCGTGCCTTCAAACCCAGAAGCGACAAACAGCGAACCCAAAGGTTGACAGGCTTTAGCCGGGTTGATCGTCAGCGCTTCCCGCGAAAAATTCTTTTCACGATACTCCCAGCTTTTGGTCCATTCAGCAGTTTCGGTGACGAGGTCGCGATCGTGCGCCCCTTCAAACTGACGCTTGTACTCAAATAGGTCTTGGTACGTATCGGTATGGAACAGATCGAAGTGGTCTTGAATCTTGCCAGGCTCAGACGGGTTCGCCGGCACTTGGGGATTGGTGTTCTCAGTCATGGGGTTCTCCTCGGGAGCGGTGAATGAGTGAGGGGGGTGAAGAGTGGATGAGTGGAGGGTAGAGGGTGGGGAGTGGATGGGTAGGGGGAGGAGGGTAGGAAATCCGGGCGTGCCCGCGACTCTCTGCCCTCGACTCCCGACTCCCCTACTCAGCCCAAGGGGCGTTAACTAAACTCCAGGTGGGGTTATTGATCGCCATATCCATGTCGCGGGCAAAGACTTCAAAGCCTTCGTAGCCGTGATACGGGCCGGAATAATCCCAGGAGTGCATCTGGCGGAAAGGTAGCGCCATCTTCTGGAAGACGTACTTCTCTTTAATGCCAGCGGCGATTAGGTCGGGCTTCATCTTCTTGGCAAGTTCTTCAAACTCAAAGCCACTGACGTCGTCATAGATGACGGTGCCTTCGCCGACGTAGTCAGCAGTCCGCTTGTAGTCATCGCCGTGACCGAATTCATAGCCGGTGCCGATCACCTTCATCCCTAAGTCTTCAAAAGCGGGGACAACGTGGCGCGGCCGCAGGCCACCCACCATCATCATCACTTCCTTACCTTCGAGACGAGCGCGATACTTATCCAGAATGGCGTCCATCCGGGGCTGGAAGCTGGCGATGACTTCTTCCGCTTTCGCTTGGATGGTTTCGTCAAACTGAGCCGCAATTTTGCGCAGTGACTTGGCGATTTGGGTGGGGCCAAAGAAGTTGTACTCCAACCAGGGAATCTGATACTTCTCTTCCATGAAGCGACAGATGTAGTTCATCGAGCGATAGCAGTGGATCAGGTTCATCTTCGCCAGGGGCGTCATCACCACTTCATTAAAGGTGCCATCACCCGAGAACTGACAGATCACGCGCAGGCCGATCGCCTCCAGCAATAAGCGGCTGGGCCAAGCATCACCACCAATGTTGTAGTCACCAATGATGTTGACGTCGTAGGGGCCAGGCTCATAGCCTTCGGGGAGTTGCCGATACTCGTCGGCCTTGGGCAGCACCCAATCCCGCACAGTGTCGTTGGCAATGTGGTGACCCAGCGATTGCGACACGCCGCGGAAGCCTTCACACCGCACAGGAACCACTGGCTTGCCCGTTTTCTTGGCTTGCTTACGGGCGACGGCTTCAATGTCATCACCAATCAAGCCCACCGGACATTCTGATTCAATCGTGGTGCCTTTGCTGAGGGGAAAGAGCACTTCGAGTTCATCAATCAGCTTGTCGAGCTTTTTGTCACCCCCAAACACGATGTCACGCTCTTGGAAATCAGAGGTGAACTGCATCGTGCCGAAGGTATCAACCCCCGTGGTGCCGATGTAATAGTTACGCCGACCAGACCAGGAGTAGTAGCCGCAGCCCACCGGGCCGTGGCTAATGTGAATCATGTCTTTAACCGGCCCCCAGACCACACCCTTAGCCCCGGCATAGGCACAGCCACGGGTGGTCATGACGCCAGGAACGGACTTTTTATTGGACTTGACACCGCAGTCGGAGGCGTCTGCTTCGGTCACGTTCAGGTGCTTGGAGCGGCTCTTTTTAGCTTTGGCGGGATACGCTTCCAGGACTTCCTGGACGAGCGCTTTGCGATCTTCTACGGTGGCCATGGTGACCTCTTAGGTAGGGTGAGTGAGTGGAGAGGAAGTCAGAAATCGGGGCGCTGTTTGGCCCCACCTGAACGGGGTAAACGCTGGGTTAGAGGCCGCTCAGCGCGACCCGATTTCTTCAGCAAAACGGTCTAGACAGTGGCAGCGGCCTTGTCAGCTTCGAGTGCCTTCTGGTACTCTTCGTCACCGTTCAAGAGGCCGAACTCAACCAAGAGCTCTTCCAGTTCGTCCATGGTGATGGGCGTCGGAATGGTCAAGTCTTTGTTGTCTTCGATCTTCTGCGCCAGCGTGCGATACTCTTCGGCTTGATTGCTTTCGGGCGCATACTCAATCACTGTCATGCGGCGGAGTTCAGCGTGCTGCACGATGTTGTCGCGGGGCACAAAGTGAATCATCTTGGTGTTGAGTTTCGCCGCTAGGGCTTCGATCAGCTCAACTTCTTGGTCAACATTACGGCTGTTGCAGATCAGGCCGCCGAGGCGCACCCCACCGGAGTGAGCGTACTTGAGAATGCCTCGGGCAATGTTGTTGGCCGCATACATGGCCATCATTTCACCGGAACAAACGATGTAGATTTCTTGAGCTTTGCCTTCCCGAATAGGCATGGCAAAACCGCCGCAAACTACGTCACCTAGTACGTCGTAGGAAACGAAATCGAGATCCTCGTAAGCGCCTTCTTCTTCGAGGAAGTTGATGGCGGTGATGATGCCCCGACCGGCGCAACCGACACCCGGCTCAGGACCACCTGACTCAACACACTTGACGTCTTTGTAACCGGTGAGGAGCACTTCTTCGAGTTCGAGATCTTCCACCGCGCCGCGCTCAGCAGCCAAGTGCAGAATGGTGGTCTGAGCTTTGCTGTGGAGCATCAAACGGGTGGAATCAGCTTTGGGGTCACAGCCGACGATCATGATCCGTTGGCGATCGGCCATCCCGGCGATGGTGTTTTGTGAGGTGGTGGATTTGCCGATACCGCCTTTTCCGTAAAATGCAATCTGTCTCATGGGGAGAATTCTCCGTGGTGTGTAGTGAACAAAGGTGAGAAGGGAGTTCAGAAGTCAGAATTCGGAATTGAGAGTTCGGAACTCGGAGTTCGGAATTCGCAGGTGAGGCATCAGAAATCAGGAGCGGGTAAGTGAAAGGTTGATTTCTGACAACTTCGGGGTCAGGCGGGTGGCGATCGCCCGAAGTGCAGGGCTGTCGAAAGTGTGTTCATGGGTGGGGAAGTGGGGAGTAGGGGGTGGGGAGGGTGGGGGTAGGGGCGAGGCATTTCGTGAATGACGTTGCTTGATAGTCCAGTCAGTGACAACCGAAATGCCTCGCCCGTACGGGGGCAGGCGAAATTAAAGGACGGGAACTTCTTCAACCGTGAGGCTGGGCAAAACCAGATCCTTTAACTTGGCCTCGATGGAATTTTTAAGGGTGGCAGTGCTGCTGGCGCAGCCGCCGCAAGCACCTTTGAGCGTGACCTGAACGCGATCGCCCGCGACGTCAAACAGTTCGACATCACCGCCGTCGGCCATGAGAATGGGCCGAATCTCGGTATCCAGCACCTGCTGAATCAGCTTGATTTTTTGCACGGTGGTGAGATGGCGCGGCGCGGCGGTGTCGTCAATCTGGGCGATCGCGATTTCGGCGGCGACCCGACCAGGGACGGCGTCCCGCTCTTGCTGCACTTCGATCAGGATGTCTTCAATGCCCGCGAGGCAAGAGCCACAGCCGCCACCCGCCTTGATGTAGTTGGTGACTTGCTCAACATCGGCGAGGTCGTTTTCGATGATGACGCGGCGAATTTTCGGCTCGGTGATGCCGTAGCACTGGCAAATCAGGCTACCTTCGTCATCGTCATCGTGCTTGACTTCAATACCGCGATATTTGTAGATGGCAGCTTCTAACGCTTCTTGGCCCATCACCGAGCAGTGCATCTTGGCTTCCGGCAGGCCGCCGAGAAAATCCGCAATGTCGTGATTTGAGATGTTGAGCGCTTCGTCTAGGGTTTTGCCTTTGATGATTTCCGTTAGGGCCGAGGAAGAGGCGATCGCGCTCGTGCAGCCAAAGGTTTGGAACCGGGCATCCAAAATCTCATCCGCTGACACCTGAACCTTGAGGTGCAGTCTCAAGGCATCCCCGCAGGCAATGCTGCCCACTTCGCCATAGAACACTGCTACATCAGGCTGATCAGGATTTTCAATCGCCCCCTGGTTGAGGGGGTTATAGAACAGGTCAAGTACTTTTTCTGAGTAGTCCCACATGGCAGTTTCAGGGGGTAAGGGGTCAGGAGGAGGGAACGTAGCGGGGAGACTTCGGGGAATTCGGGGGGGCAGGGGCAAGGCATTGTCGGAATGACGTTTCGCTAGATGTCCGAAGGTTTTCTCGACAATGCCTCACCCTTACTAGGTGGCGACAGCCACGTCGCGTTCTTGCAGCCATTCGGCCTGATCGTTGTTGAAAGGCGACATCGCCCGTAGTTTTTCAACAATGCCGGGCATCACCGCCAGCACATGCTGCACATCGCTTTCGGTAGTGAAGCGCGACAGGCTAAAGCGAATCGAGCCGTGCAAGATGGTGTAAGGCAGACCCATCGCCGTCAGCACATGGGACGGATCGAGGGAACCCGACGTACAGGCCGAACCGGAGGAAGCGCAGATGCCTTCGCGGTTGAGCATGTAGAGAATGGCTTCGCCTTCGATGTATTTGAAGCCAATGTTGGTGGTGTTGGGCAACCGGGGCGAGCCGCCGCCGTTGACCTCACAATCGGGAATGTTGGCCAGCAGTTCGCGCTCTAGGCAGTCGCGCAGCCAGGCTTCCTTGGGGGCATTGCGCAGGTCACGTTGGGCGAGCTCAGCCGCTTTGCCCAGGGCGACGATGGCCGGTACGTTTTGCGTCCCGGCGCGACGACCGCGTTCTTGGTGGCCACCGAGCAGGAAGGGCCGGAACCGGAAGCCCCGTCGCACATACAGTGCGCCAATCCCTTTCGGGGCATGCAGTTTGTGACCAGAGAGCGTGAGCAAGTCGATGTTGCTGGTGCTCAGGTCAATCGCGACTTTGCCCACTGCCTGCACGGCGTCAACGTGGAAAGTGGCGCCGTATTCATGGGCGATCGCCCCAATCTCTTCAACCGGGAAAATTACTCCGGTTTCGTTATTGGCGTACATGGTGGTGACGAGGGCGGTGCCGCCGGTCATGGAGGCTTCCAGTTCCATCAGATCCAGCTGACCGCGCCCATCTACCGAGAGGTAAGTGACGGTGTAGCCCTTCTTTTCTAAGTGCTTACACACATTCAGAATGGCCGGGTGCTCAACGGCGGTGGTGACGATGTGGCGCTTCTCGGGTTGGGCCGCCAGTGCCGCGTGAATGGCCGTGTTGTTGCCTTCGCTGCCGCAGCTATTGAAGATGATTTCGGTATCTTCGGCCCCGAGCAGAGCGGCGACTTTTTCGCGCGCATCTTGCACGGAGGCCCCGACCTGGCCCCCAAAGCTGTGCATTGACGAAGGGTTACCATACAGCTCGGTCAGGTAAGGCAGCATCGCCTCCACCACAGCTGGGTCAATTCGGGTGGTGGCGTTGTTGTCTAAATAAATAACCATCACAATCTCCGCGCTAGCAATAAAGGTTTGGGGGTCAGGCATTCGAGGCAAACGGACAGTTCCGGACCGGTGACTGGCGAGGCTTAGGCCTGCAGTTGCTGCAGCCGTTGGGCGTAGTCGTCAAACCACTGCCGCCAATACCCCGACTGCGGCGTCCCTTTGAGGCGCTCTACCATCTGGGTATATTTGGCGAACCAGGCCGTCCAGTAATCGTTGGTCGGCGCACCGGCAGCCGCTAGGGCCACCGAGGCGACCCCAGTGGTCAGGGGCACACAGCCTTCGTTGGTGGGGCACACCGACCAGCATTGGGGAACTCCGTAGGCCCCCTCACACTGGTTACAGCGATCAACCTCAATCCACACGTTCGTACCATTCGTTGCGATCGCGCCGGTGGGACAGGCCGAGAGACAGCGATCGCAGCTAATACAGTCACTGGTGATGGCGTATGTCATGGCTCGATTCCTCTTGGGGTGAACAGGATTGAGGCAGACGGACTGCACCGGAGTGCAGTCCTCGAAGCAGCTAAGCCGCCAAGACATGCTCGTCGTAGAACTGACGAGCCACAGTCTCGATCACGTCGTAGGCTTCCACGACCTGCAGGCCCGCTTTTTTCAGCTCTTTTTGCGGGCAGGGGCCAACCTTGGCGGCCAGCACGGCCTTACAGTCGGCGACGGTGCTGATGATGCCGTCCAGCGCTGCTTCTTCGCCGTAACCGCCCTGGCAGTAGTCGGCTACTTTGCGGTGCCCGATGAACTTGGCCTCGGTAGCATCCACCTCGTAAATCATGAATTCCTTGGCATGACCAAAGTGCTGATTGACCAAGCCCCCACCTTTAGTCGCCACGGCTAGGAGAATCTTCGGGCTATCGACTGGAGGCGCTTTGGCCGCTTTGGCCGCCGCTTTCTTCTCAGCGACCGCCGCCCGATTTTGCTCGATACCGCTGTGCACGGCTTGGCGAGCTTCAAGGCTGTAGTCCGCCGGCATTTCCATGAACTTCTCTTTGGTGAATTCCTGACTGCGGTCTTCACCCAGCAGGCCCACGGCATCAGCCCGACACTGGCGACAGTGGCGCATCAGCTTCAGGTTGCCAGCACAGCTGTCTTGTACAGCTTTCAGCTCTTTAGGGTTAGGCCCGCGCTGACCATTTAAGCCAAAGTAGGTGCCGTGCTCTGGAGCGGAAATCAGCGGCATGATGTTGTGCAGGAAGGCCCCCCGCTCACGAATGGCGGCGTTCACTTCGGGTAGGTGCTCATCGTTGACACCAGGCACTAGCACCGAGTTGACTTTGCACAGGATGTCGGCATTTTGCAGTGCCGCCAACCCTTCCATCTGCCGTTCGTGCAGAATTTTGACGCCCTCAATGCCGCGATAGCGCTTGCGGCGATAGTGCACCCAGGGATAAATCTTTTCGCCGACGGCGGGGTCCACCATATTAATCGTGATGGTGACGTGATCGACGTTCAGAGCTTTGATGCGATCGACGTGATCCGGCAGCATCAGGCCATTAGTCGAGAGGCACAATTTGATATCTGGGGCGTCTTCGGCAATCAGCTCAAAGGTGCGGAAGGTTTTTTCGGGGTTCGCCAGCGGGTCACCCGGCCCAGCAATGCCCAATACCGTCATTTGCGGAATTTTGCCCGCAACGACGAGCACTTTGTGCGCCGCTTCTTCGGGGGTCAGCAGCTCGCTGACCACACCGGGACGGCTCTCGTTGGCGCAGTCATATTTGCGGTTGCAATAGTTGCACTGAATGTTGCAGGCCGGAGCTACCGCCACGTGCATACGAGCATAGTGGTGGTGAGCTTCTTCGCTATAGCAAGGATGCTTTTCGATGCGGGCCTGCATCGATTCGCTCATGCCAGTAGCAGATTCGTCTTTTTTACTGGTGCAGCCGCAGCCGCCGCCAGACTTCTTGACCTGGGTTTTGGTTTTGGTCAAGGTAATGTCCAGCTCGGGCGTCGCAGTAGGCGCGGAAGCAAGGGCAGAGGGAGGTGGCGGTGGCGTCATGGGTTTGGCGGTGTAAAGGGCAGAACTCAGCAAGGCTAAACCGGGCGTCGAAGGATTCAGCAGCGGCAGGAGAGCAATCAGGAGCGGCAGAAAGGAATTTAAGAGGAGGAAGAGATCAACAGAGTGAGGAACTGGATGCGGTGGGGGTCGGAGTTCAGCTCTCAAGAAAGACCGGTAAGAAAAAGAGGACGTTGCGTCGATGGCATCAACCCTGTAAACACAGGGGGGTGTTCTAAGCCCCTGCCAGAGCAGGAATAGAACCAGTTATGTGATAGCGATCAAAGCAACGTCCTGGCTTTCAGGAGAGTGTGATGGTGGCCGAGGGTCAGAGTCTCGGGGCTAAACAGCAATTTCCTAGGTGTATAAGGTGGGGGCTGTGCTCGTTTGCTCTACGAGAGGGCTTGAGGACAGCCGCAAAGGGTGAATACGCCTGAAATCGCATCGCTTGGCAAGAGCTGGTCGTTGAAATCAGAAAAACTGGGCTTCGGGCTTTTGAGCACGCTCTAACTGAGCTGAAGTTGTCCAGGTTTTTGTTGACTTCGCCGCATCGCTCGTTGGGTTAAGACTCGTCGTTCGGCGTTGAAAGAGTTATATCAATGGCTCATCGGCGAGACTGAGGAGCGATCGCGATAGGATTTATTGGATGATTAGCCGTGCACTCAAGTGCTACAACCCTGGCCCTGAGGGGATAGAATCTTTTTTCAAGATCGGGGGACTGGTATTAATCACGGGCTGCACTACCATTTTTGTTGCCCGGCCCGGTGTTTCTGCACTCAGCGCAATCGCTACTTGGGTAAGGGATTGATGTGATTTGAGGCGATTAAAAAGTACATTTTATTGAGTACTCAAAAGCCCGATTTTGCTAAACCTGATACCAAAATCCAAACTTTCTCTGAAGAGACAAAATTGCCGATGTATCGAACTTTCTGATCGCCTCTATATATAAGTAGTGAATTTTACGTTTTGCGATTAAGCAATGTAAACGGCGTTGATTTCAACCATTTCACAGCTGCTCTTGAAGAGGTCGGGAGAAGAGTAGAGGGTGGAGGGTAGGGAGTGGGGAGATGAGGAGCGCGGGGGCCGGGGGGGCACCGGAGGAGCGTCGCGTTGTTTGATTGAGGCGTTTGGCGTCGTTGCGCAACGATATTCCAGCAGATCAGCTTCTCTCCGCTAGAAGCAAACTCATCTATTGCACTCACTGACTCATCTATTGCACCCACTTATTGAAAGGGCATCACTGTTTTGCGACGCCCCCTTATACCAGTTCTACGAATTACAGCTACACAGACAAGTCGGCTTTCTCCCTCGGGGAGACGCGATGCGAACGACTCCGCTCAGCCGACGTGCCTTTCGACTCCGCTCAAGGAACGTCTGTAGCCCCGTTTCAGAGAATTGGTATTGGCTCCCCAGGATGGCATCGGGAGTCCTGTCCTGAGCATCTGTCAGCAGCAGCGGTCAAAGCCAGGAGGCGGTCTCTAAACAGCAGAACTCATCGGTTTTGACGGGGGCATCGAGATGGGAGCGATCGCAGTTCCTCAACGCCGACCGAGACGGTGTTAAGGAATGCTGAATTAAATAGAGGTGATTTTGCAGCATCTGCTACCGTTTCACTGATCGCTACAAAATTTGGACTGAGCAAAATCAGTCTTTGAGTACAGCCGAGCGTGATTTTAAGTTGTCCGCTCAAATTAGCTCTATCTATTTATAGGTAAGGGTTTTTACTTGAGTGCAGAATACTTGCACCATCCCTTAGAAATACCCGAGCCCAGGGGCGGAAATACCAGTCCCCCCTCCTCTAGGAAATTCAAACAGCGACTAATTACAAGCGTTTCAGCGGTTGAGTGCAGCCTTAATTGTTCTAGTAAATCTGGATTGGGCCGGAGCGATCGCCGCCCCGAAATCGCCCTTGCTATAAGCAGAGAAACACAGCCCCCCAAAGCCATGTCGCTGTCTCTGCCCAGGTTCTCAATTCAACGCTGGTTGCGCCGCCCCGAGTGGCGGCAGCAGTTACCTCTCGCTGATGACGTCGCCGTCATCTTTAAGCATGACCCAGCCGCCCGCAACTGGCTCGAAGTGCTGTGCTGCTACCCCGGCCTGCATGCGATCGCGGCGCATCGCTTAGCCCACTGGCTGCACAACCGCCAAGTCAGCTTTTGGCCGCGCTTGATTTCACACCTGTCTCGCTGCGTCACCGGCATTGAGATTCACCCCGGTGCGCAACTGGGTCGCGGCCTCTTTATTGATCACGGCATGGGCGTCGTCATTGGCGAAACGGCCATTGTCGGCGACGGCACCTTGATTTACCAAGGCGTCACCCTGGGGGGCACCGGCAAAGAAACTGGCAAGCGCCACCCCACCGTGGGCAGTCGCGTCGTCATCGGCACCGGGGCCAAAATTCTCGGCAATATTCACATTGGTGACCAGGCCCGGGTCGGCGCGGGCTCTGTCGTGTTGACTGACGTTCCCGCTAACTGCACCGCCGTCGGCATTCCCAACCGCAACGTCTGCCGCTGCAACACCACCGCCACACCGTTGGAGCATGCCCAACTCCCGGCGGCTCAGGCAACCGCATTTCGCACCCTACTTGATCGCATCGAAGCGTTAGAGGCCGAAGTGCAACAGCTTTCTCGTACACCTCTCTCACAGTTGGAGTTTTCATCCCATGAATAAATGTGCTGCCCTCACCCCTAATCCGGGTCAAGTCGTTGCGGTACAGCGGTGCGATCGCTGGTCGATTTACCGCCGCTTGCAAGAACTCAATATTCCTTGTGCTTGTCCCGCTGACGGCACGTTGCGAGTCGAGGTAAGTCATGCCACCGCGTTGGTGTTAGCCCGCAGCACGATTCGTCAGTTCACCACGTCTCGCCAGACCGGGGTGGATTGGCTAGAGCGCTGCTGGGAAACCCAGGTAGCTTGCCAAACCAATCACTAGGGCGCGTCATCAGTGAGTTGCCCAACCCTTGTGGAACCGGCATTACCGCACCCGCTCCACCTACCCAGCTCGGGGCTGAAACCGTTGCGGTACAGACATTAAGTCGCTAGCTGATGACCGCCCTTAGCAGGCCAACCGCCTTTTGTCGTTCTGATTGACCGTTGTTTTTCTGACCTACTGGAGCAAATGATATGACCACTCAAACTCTCGTCCGCGCCTTTGGTGAAGTGGGGACTAACCCCATCAACCTCGAAACCGAGATCACCGCTGCCGTCTGCGAAGGGCTGAATCTGGTATACGCCAGTTTTCAAGCGCTCTATTTGCAGTACCAAAAGCATCACTTTGTGGTGGAAGGCGCTGAATTTCTCTCGGTACACGAGTTCTTGCAAGAGAGCTATGAGGCGGCTCAAGGCCATGCCCACGATGTCGCCGAGCGCCTCAACGGCCTGGGCGGCGTGCCCGCTGGCAGCTTTGCGCTACTGGCCGATCTGTGCTGTTTTGAGCCTGAGCCCGACGGCATCTACAACTGCCGTCAAATGATCGAAAACGATCTCGCGGCGGAACAATCGGCGATCGCTCTGCTGCGGCGACTCTCCTCCCAGGCCGAAAGTGTGGGCGATCGCGCCACTCGCTATCTCTACGAGCAAATTTTGCTCGCGACCGAAGAGCGCGCCTTCCACCTCGACCACTTCCTCACTGCCGACAGCCTCACACTGGCCTTTGTGCAGTAGGGCCTCGGTGACGATTTGCACCAGAAGTTAGCACACACCTTGCCACTAGCTGGCTTCTGGTTTCCTCATCTTCTTTCACTTAGGAGCCGCCTCCCATGTTGTCTTCCCTCATGATTATTAGCTTTGTGTTTGGCCTGGCTTGGGCGCAACAGATCTTCCTCAACCGGATGATGGCTGCCGATATCGAAACCCTCAAAAAAGCCCGCTACGACTCCCTCAAGCAGCAGTCCGGCACCTAAGCAGTCCCGCTCATGCCGTCTGCGTTCCCTGATCTCGACTACCCCACATTTTTTCGGAGGCTGCCGTGACCACTCCCGCAATCTACATCAACGATACGACCCTACGCGATGGCGAACAGGCTGCCGGTGTGGCCTTTGGCTTAGACGAAAAAATCGCGATCGCTAAATTTCTCGACGCCATCGGCGTCCAAGAGCTCGAAGTGGGCATCCCCGCCATGGGGCAATCAGAAGCTCAAGCCATTCGAGCAATCGTTGATCTGGGCCTCAATGCCCAACTGCTCGGGTGGAACCGCGCCAACATCGCCGACATTCAAGCCTCGATTTATTGCGGGCTCAAGCGGGTACACATTTCTATCCCCGTCTCTGACATGCAGATTCAGGTGAAGTTTGGCGGCCGCTGGGCGCGCATGTTAGAGCAGCTGCGCGATGCCATCTCCTTTGCCCGCGATCACGGGTTGGAAGTCAGTGTCGGTGGTGAAGATAGCTCCCGCGCTGATGAAACTTTTCTGATCGACGCCGCCCAATACGCGCAGGAATGGGGGGCCTTCCGCTTTCGCTTTTGCGACACCGTCGGCATTCTTGACCCTTTCACGACCTTTGCCAAAGTGCAAAAGCTGGTGGCGTCCTTAACAATTCCCGTCGAAATGCACACCCACAACGATCTGGGGCTGGCCACCGCCAATGCCTTAGCCGGTGTGCGCGCGGGGGCCACCTCAATGAACACCACGGTGAATGGCCTGGGCGAACGGGCGGGCAATGCGGCGCTAGAAGAAGTGGTAATGGCGCTAAAGCAAATTTACGGCCTCAAAACCGGGGTGCAGACGCAACACTTTTTAGAACTGTCGCGCTTTGTCGCGAAGGCCGTGAACTGCCCCGTGCCGCCGTGGAAGGCGATCGTCGGCCAAAACACCTTTGCCCATGAGTCCGGCATTCATGCCCACGGCGTTTTGCAAAACCCCAGCACCTACGAACCCTTTGACCCCAAAGAAGTAGGCTGGCAGCGTCGCCTGGTGGTCGGCAAGCATTCTGGTCGCAGCCTGCTCAATCAGGTGCTGCAAGACTACGGCCTGCAGCTCGACGCCGATCACGGCCAATCCGTTTTAGATGTCGTGCGCGATCGCTCAACCCAGCTCAAGCGCAACCTCACGCCGGAGGAACTGTTTGCGATCGCGGCCCAAGAAATGACCCTTGGAGCGACGAGGTAGCGCCTCGGTGGAACCGAGTTGAGGGCACATTCGACCGCCGCCTGGTACGCGCCCCCTCAACGCCGGTTCCATCTTTCTCTTGTTCACCCTGCCGATGTTTTACTGACCGTTGCCATTCACTTACCCGAGGCTCTGATATGAAAATCATGCTCCACAGCGGCGAAAACGGCTCCTTAATGGTTTACGTGCCCAAAAAAGATCTCGAAGAGCACGTCGTCAGCCAAAGCCGCGACGGCGATACCACCCTCGTCACCCTCGAAAACGGCTGGGAACTCTCGATCAGCGGCCTCACCGATCCGCCAAAACTCCCCCAAACCGTCAACGCCAAACGCCTCAATTAAACGATGCGGCTCTCCTGCGAGCAAGGCCTTTTGCAACCCAGAGAACCCGTACGGGCGAGGCCTTTTGGAGCGTACGGGCCAGGATTTTGCAACCCAGAGAATCCGTACGGGCGAGGCATTTTGGCAAGTCACATTGCTCCTTTGACCGATAAGTTAATGCCAAAACGCCTCGCCCCTCCAGTGCACCCCCTGCCCCCGCGCTCCCTCTCCCCTCCACTCCTCCTACTCCTCACTCCCCCTCCTCCCATGAACTATCCCTTGCCCAACGGCCATCCCCACCCCCCTCGCATCTTCAACCTCGAAGGCACCTTTCTGGGCTTTGTCGGGGGCGATGCGCGAAAAGTCAAATCCATCATTTTGGAAGTTGAGCAAGAGGAAGTGGTGATCAAGCTCCCCAAAGAATTGCGCAGCTATATGCGGTCTGCCGTCCGAGTGGGCGATCGCCTACACTGCATCGGCAGCAGCCAAATCGACTTCAAAGCCGGGGTAGTCAAACTGCAGGCCTATCAGGTCTTTTTCCTTTCCCCTCGCGACCTTGCCGCCACCGCACCAGCTGACCCCACCGCCACCGCCACCGAAGCCGCAGGCCCTCCCAGGGAGACGGCTCCACTACCGCTCCCCAAAGTGGCCACCGCGAAAAAACCCTCCCACATTTTGGTCTGCCGCAAGTCAGGCTGCCAAAAGCGGGGCGGTCGCAAAATGGTCACCGCTTTAGAACAAATTTTGCAAACCTACAACCTGCAAGACCAGGTTGAGATTCGCTACACCGGCTGTCAAAAGACCTGTTCTAAAGCGCCCAATCTCACCGTGATGCCCGGCAAACATCGCTATCAACGCGTCAACCCCGACGACCTCTCCGCCCTGGTTGCAGAACACTTTTGTATCCCCGAGTGACCCCTCACCATTGCTTCAGACCATGCTGACCTCTGAGCCTGAGCTAGTTTCAACCATCGCGCCAGCCGTGAGTGAGTCTGGCGCGATCGCCCCATTTTTCTATTACTTCGCCTACGGTTCATGCATGTGTCCGGTTGATTTGAAGCGATCGCTGGGCGAAAACACCCATCCCTACGTCGTTGGCCCAGCGACCCTCAAGGGCTACCGATTAGGCTTTCACTACTACTCAGCTCAGCGGCAGTGCGGCGCGCTCGATATTTTGCCCGATGCCCACAGTGCCGTTCAGGGGGTGCTGTATCGCCTGCCATGGTACCTGAGCGATCGCCTTGACCAGCGCGAAGGCGTCCAGCAAAACGGATATCGCCACGAGTCCGTCGCGATCGCCTGCGACACCCAGCAATATGTCGGCGTCCGCACCTATGTTGTGGTCAAAAAGACGCCCACCGAGATTCCCCCCAATGACTGGTATTTCAACGTGGTACTGCGAGGCGCGGTCACCTGCCAACTGCCAGAAACATACTGTTGGCAACTGTTCGACTACATGCGCGGCTTGCAAAGCGCTTGCGCCTAAGTTCGCCACTTTGAATTAACCCCATGTCCTTCAAACTGTGCCCTTTTATTTGTGAAGTCTGCCTGTGGCTCACCGCCGAGTTCGTGCTCGGCTATATTGAGTTCGATAACTTGGCCGACTATTGCGAGTATTTAAAGCAGCGAGAGGCGATCGCTCTGCTCAGTCAGACGCATTGATGAGGACCTTTAATCGTTCGCCTAGCGACTGAATAGACGTTCTGCGGCGAGAAAATCATGTCTGAATTGCCTGCAACACCTGTGACTGAAATGCGGCAGCGTCTTCTCGAAGGCATGGTTTCGTTTATGGAAGGGAATGACAACGAACCTGACTTTGACTGCGATTACACTCAAGCGGATATTGACCGATGCGCGGCAATTGTGGACGCTTACCTTGCAGACATCGCCGCAAATACCGATCCTGACGAAGATCAACTCAGATTTGTCATCAAGAAAGCCGTTCTACAACTGAATGACTTGAATAATCGTTGTGGCGGCTCACTGATCGAAACAGATGAGCGCGAAGACTTGGGCGAGATAATTTTGGTCGCTGCCCAAGAATGCGGCCTCACGACCACCGAAGATGTTACGGAGGAATGGCGCGATTGGTAGCGATGCCCAGAACCAACACGGGCATTAAAGCGATCAATCTGGCGAAATTTGGCATCATTGATCGCTAAGATATCGGTGCAAGCTTCGCCACAAATATCCTTGCCATGTTGAGCGTAGGCGTCAGCGATAACAGACAAGTCGCCATCCCGAGGTGCAACCTACCGCTTTCACAAAAACTGCAACCATTGATCCAATTGAGTGTGAGGCATGAGGGCGACACCATGGCAGAACCACTGGATACACCGGTGCAAAAGAGCACAGTTCGGCAGCGGGCCGACGAAATCAAAGACTATAGATGTAAAAACTTGATTGCTGTGCTGGAAGATCCCAACGACATCAAAAATATCGGAACCGTGATCCGCAACGTCAACGCTTTGGGTGTAGAAAAAGCTTACGTGGTGGACCCTCGACAAGCACTGCCGGAAGATTGGCAAGAGATGCGAGAAAAGCGATCGCTGTCTAAGACGTCTGTTTCAGCGATTAAGTGGAGCTTCGTCAAGCGTTTCGACAGCACAGAAGCCTGCCTCGACCACTTAGAGAAAAATCGGTTTGTGTCGATTGTGACTTCTCCCCATGTCAAGGGACAGAAAAACGTCATCCTACACGAGGCCGACTACACCCACACCAGGCTAGCCGTCTGGTTTGGCAACGAGTCGAGAGGCATCAGCGATTTAGCCGTGGCGCGGAGTGAAATGTGCGTGAGCATTCCCATGTTTGGCATGATTGAAAGTCTCAATCTCGGCACAACATCGGGCATTGTGCTGTATGAGATTACTAAACAGCGGCGGGAGTATCAGAGCAAGTATCGGCGTAGCCGCAGGCGGGGTGAGAAATCTGATGCCTGACCCATCGTTGCCGGTGACTTTGAGCCATCACCAATGACTTTTACCACCGCCAAATCATCGTTACAGCGAACGCAGCTGGACTCAGGCGCTAGCTCACCATGCTGATTTATCAAGGCATCGATATCAGCTTGAGAGCAATCCCAAAGAAAAAAGGCGTTGCTGAATTACGGGATGAATTTGCCCCCCAGCCCCCAACTCTGGGGGAGCCGGATTTCTCAAAGTCCCCCAGAATTGGAGGCTTACAGCCCTCCGGGCAGACAAAAAAAGGGGGCGAGATAACTGGCAACTCACATAGATCCATACTTCGATTCAGCAATGCCAGAAAAAATAACCCTCCTGAAGCACCCGGTTTCTAGGAACTGGTCAACCGTCTGCGGCAAGCTTTCCTAGAAACCGGGTGCTTGGACAGATTATTTCTTGGAATACTCTTATTTCCTGCATTCTTGCCACCTTTACCCGAGGTGTTCACGATGGTTTGTCTGAGGAGCAGTGCTGGGCTAACGATCGCCCTCAATGCGATCGCGATATTCCGAGCGTTCGTCAACGCGCATATCAAAGGGGCCGCCCTGCCCCATCGGCGGACACACGCGGATTTTCGCGAGCGGACTGAACTGCGCCACCGTGGCGGCAATGGTGGCAATGCGATTGAGCACGCGCCAGTTGACCGTCGCATCGGGGCAGTAAATCACCAGTATCAACACCTCAGAGAGGCTAATGAGCCATCGGCATTCCATCAAGAGAGACTGGGTCGGCCCGTCGCAGGCTTCAAAAAAATGCTTGCGGGTTGAGAGTTCGAGCTGTCGGCGTAGGGCGGCATCGACATCAGTGATGGCGACTGGGGGTTGATCTTCAGGCGGAAGCGTAAAGGTCATAGCACTATCTCAAAATAAAAACGGTCAAATTCTGCCGCCATTGCGTTCGGCGGAGAGCGCCGCCGCGATCTCTGTCGGAAACTCTTCCAGGTCAGCATCTTCGCCTTTGGGCATCGGCGACACGAAGGTATAGCAGGGGTCACACACACCCGTATCAAACACCTGCAAAATCCACTTATCGGGCAGACCTTCGACGCCGATTTCCACCACGTACCATTCGCTACCCGATTCGCGCACTGAAAGCACGGCAAAGAAGTCCTGATCTTCCGCCGGAATTTCTAAATCCTCCATTAAAAACGTTAGGGCAGAGCTTTTTGCATCAGCCGTTTGTAGGGTCATCATGGGGCATCGTCTCCTAAAGAGTGAGGAAGTTGGGAGTAGAGGAAGCCGGGGAGCAAGGGAGCAAGGGAGCAGGGGAGCAGGGGAGCGGCGGGGCAAATGGGGTTGGTGCGCGTAATGCTTCACAAGCATCTCGATTTCGTTTTGACTAAATTTTGACTTCCGGCTCCTCCGCTTGCCGTGATCGGGAACTCAGTGAGTGTGCGGACAGGTCTGCACGTCTTGCGTCAGGTCGGTGCTGGGAGTCAGGCCCAGCCAGTCATCGATCGCGGCCAAGTCGAATCCGGCAACTTGGCGATCGCCGGCTTGTAATAGGGGGCGGCGAATCAGAATCGGCTGTTGCACCATGAGGCTTAGGGCTTCGTCAGCCAGCAGCGTCGCCGGCAAAACCTGCCCCTGAGTGATCGGCGGCGCGGTGGGGTTAAACCAGTCGGCGACGGGGCGATCGCCAAAAAACGGTCGCAGTCGCTCAGCGGTCCACCGTTCAGTCAGCAGGTTATGCACCCGCAGCTCGTGGCCCGCCGCCTGCAACAGTCGCTTTTGCTTGGCATTGCCTACACATCCCGGCTTTTCGTAAAACTCTACGGTGGTCATCACATCGTTTCCTCGACAATCGATCAACGGGGTCGCCATGCTTGCTCTGCCCTCAGAGCCAGACGGCAGCGGCGTTATGTCACCATGAGCGCCGCTAGGCCTATCGGCTTTTGCTCACCCGCCATCAGCCCCCGCCCGATCACGCCCCACCGCTCCACCACTGGGGCAAAGCGATGACCCAGCAGGACTGCCCTGCCTGATTGCAGTGTCAGCCGGCGATCGCAGTGTCAATGACACCAGCGACTCCATTGGCCGGACGTTCTCGCACAGAAACGCCTGCCATTGGTAGCAAGGCAGCCACCACTCATAAAAACGGCAAAAAAGCTGACGAGTGTGGCATCACAAACAAGCTGAATGAGGCGATCGCACCAGCCAACCAGGCAAAACCTGCCCTAAACAATCGGTGTTGACTGGGGATTCGACGGTTTTCAACAAGCACACTCTCTTACTGAAATATTAGCAAATATTCGTGCTCGAAGATCCGTACAGTTCAACCCTCAAGCGATAAATAAAGCACTTAGAAAACAAGTTTTAAGAGCTATTAACGAGGCTTTACATCGAGCCTGTCAATGATTACGATAGGTTTTTAAGAAATGGATTAAGTTCACCGCTGACGTCTGGCAACTGCTCGCTTCGGTGCTTGATGTAACGGCTAGATCTTCCGCATCAGGATCTCCGTCCTTTACCTAAAACCCTTTCCACCAGGGCATCTCAAGCAAATACGACAGCGATCGCCACTGATTTTAACCCATTGGCAAGCCACACAAAAATCAAGAGATAAACAGTTAGATGAACAATTGCCAACATTGTAACAACATCAAAATAATGTCAGGAATTGCCGAAAATCAAAATTCCAGAACGGTCAATTTGGCGACACTTTAAAGTGAAAGAAAGTTTGTCTAAAACTTCTGGTTTTTTCAGATATTAAGAGACACTTAAACTGTATTGAATGATATAAAAACCAAGATTTTGGATTGTTATCCCTGTAGTCAGGAGCTAGCAGAATTCAGCCTGCGGTTGCGGCGCATTCACCGAGTGCCGTCGAGGCCATTGCATGGCAATTTGCATCAGAGCTGAGAATTCACTGCCACCGTTTCTGCCTGTTATGCGCACCCCCGATCACTCCGAGGGCTACTACTTATGGTTTACACCATCAAAGATGACTGCATTGTTTGTGAGAGCTGTCATCCAGTCTGTCCAGAGGGGGCCATCAAGCCCAACAGCGATAGTGATGGCTACTGGATTGATCCCACTCTCTGCAATGGTTGTCCTGATGTTGAGGTGCCGCGTTGTGTCACCGTTTGCAGTGTTGAGTCCCTAGCGCCCCTACAACCGAAAAAAGGACGCTGTAAAAGTAGCCTGCTCCCCGCCGCCATTCCCGAGATCTTTCTCAATGGCAAAACGACCCCTTTTGCCTCTTCGATGGTGATTTGGGAAACCTGCAATGTCTTAACGCAGCAGCAGGCGCTATCTTGGCAGGCCGATGCCGACGACAAACTCTGTTATCGCCGACTCGTGCATCGGGGGCGCGGCGACATGACTTTTCGTCTCGATGCCGACCCGGAGCAGGTCGCTCCCCAACCCTTGGGAATGCGAGCAGGCCAAGCCGCTCTATCGCGGTTTGATATCCGGGCCGCCTGCCTGCATCTGATTTTTGCCGCCTATGCCGTGACCGTCGATCGCCCGTGGGCAGAGTCATTCGTCATTAACGACCAGCAAATTGAGCAGTATTTAGGGCTCGACAAACGCAAAGACCTCACCAAGTTAGAAAAACTGACGCTAATTAAAGAGTGGGTCTATCAATGTTGTCGGCTGTTGGTCTCAATGAATTGGCCGCGCCAGGGCAAAGTCCCCGCTTTTACCTTGCCAGAGCATGCGGTCTGGCAGCTGCTAGATACAGAATACTTTTTTGAAGAAGATGCGGCAGGCGATCGCCACCTGATTGGCCTCAGTTTTACTATTCAAGGGGGCCTTTGGGCCGAACGCTTCTTAAACAAACAAAACTACCGCCACCACACCGCTTTTTATCAGTACGGCACTCTGCCCCAAGCCTTGCTATCAGAGGTCATGAGCAACTGGCAACAGCATGAGGGCGCGGTGCGCTTGATGCTGTGGCTCTCGTTTAAGCTCCGCCTTGGCGGCGATCACCGCATGACCGTTCGCACGCTATTGCGGATCGCCTACGGTGAAGACCGTCTCACCCAAGCCACCACCATTCGCGGCGCGCACAAGCGTTTACTCAAAACCTTTGAGGGCGATTTGGAGGCGGTCTATCACTACGGCCTCAAGCCGATATTTGACCCCGAAACCTACCCGCCCGAAATTCAACCGTTGTGGACTAAGCTGGCCACGATTCCCGAAGATGCCGACGAGGCGCTCGCCTTTTGGACTGATGACGCCCAGAGTCACCAGAGTTTGACCAACACCGCCCCCCGCGACAAATGGCAGCGCTTACTCAATGCTCGCCTGCTCGGCTTTGAATCGCCGGAGGGCTGGCAGCAAATCACCAAGCGTAACCCGCCCAGTCGTCGTCGCAAGTCGCAAACTCAAAGCACGGAACGCGCCAGTCAGCAACTCTCAGGCAGCATGATCAAAGCCGCTCGCCAGCAGCAAAAACTAACCCAGCGAGCCCTGGCTGATCGGCTCGGCAAAAGCCAGAGCTGGATCCGCGATATTGAAAAAGGCCGGTTTAGTCTGAATGCGGGCGATCAGGTCTTAATCCGCCAGGTGCTCGATTTGCAATAACTGAGCGGGCATGCCCGAAATGACTGAGCGGCGATCGCGGCATCACAGCCGTCACCAATCCGGTGAGGACCAGACTAGCGCCCTCATCGCCAACCACAATAAGACCCCCTCAATCAAACAATCAAGGGGGCGACAGGTGTGTGAGGAAAACGTTTTGACGCTAAGAGCGTCGCCGATCAAGCCAGTTGTTTAGTCTTTGTCGAGGTTTTCGCGGCGCAGCTCATCGCCATCAATGGCATCTTTATCCAAGTTTTCGCGACGCAGTTCATCAAACTTGCGGCCTTTCTCTAGATTCTCTTGGCGCAACTCGTCCAAATTGCTCGCATCCTTATCCAGGTTCTCGCGACGTAGCTCATCGAAGTCAACGCCTTTCACCTGCAGCTCAACAAATGCGTCCTTGTCGAGGTTCTCGCGACGCAGTTCGTCGAAGTTAACAGCGTCTTTGTCCAGGTTTTCACGACGTAACTCATCGAAGTCAACGCCTTTGACGTAAACCTCAACCACAGCATCTTTGTCGAGATTCTCGCGACGCAGTTCTTCAAAATCAACGGCGTCCTTATCGAGGTTTTCGCGGCGCAAGTCGTCAAAGCGAATCGTTTTGACTTGAATCTCAGTGACGGCGTCTTTCTCTAGGTTCTCGCGACGCAGCTCATCGAAATTGACCGCATCCTTATCGAGGTTCTCTTGACGCAGCTCGTCAAAATCGGGAGCGGCGTAGCTAGCGGGAGCGATTGCGAGGGTAACAGCGGTCAAAGCAGTCAGGGCGAGGGCAATGCGTTTCATGGTGTGTGAACTCCTTAAAGGGGGTTAGTTGTTTCATCAGCTTGATTTCTATAGTGCGGCCCGTCCCTGAGCCCTCCCTGACCGTCAAATAAGCCTGACTTAATCCCTCCCTGAGAATTCTGAGTGTCGCCGTCAACTAACCTGAACTCACGTGAGCTGGGTCACATTCGGGCCAAGATCCACGAAAAATCGCTGATCTAAAGCGGTCGATAATTTGCTAGTGATCGCAATCAGACCATCGACTAAGTTTTGATGATAAGGTCATGGGCAAGTTCTCTTGCCACATCACGATATCGACGCTGGTGCAACATGTCTGGACAGCCGGACGCTTCTACCTCTAACCAAATCAATCAAACGACTCAAGGCGATCGCAACCAGACCATTGGTCAGGTGTATGGCGGCATTGTGGTCTACGTCAGCGGTGGGCAAGCCATTATCAACTCGGCTGATGGCTCTGTCACTACCCCCGCCCCACAGTCCTCTCGGACTCTGGGGCCGAATCCCTACAAGGGGCTATTAGCCTTTAATGAGACCGACGGCGATCGCTACTTTGGCCGGGCAGATGAAATCCAGACGCTGTGGAACACGTTTCGTGATCTGTACAACGCTGAAAATAAACCCCGACTCTTGCCCATCTATGGTCCTTCCGGCTCGGGTAAGTCATCCCTGGCTCGGGCAGGATTGTTGCCAGAATTAGGACGACGCCCATTACCGGGCCAGGGGCAGGCTCGTGTGGCGGTGTTGGTGCCAGGGAGTGATTCGCTCTATTCTCTGGCAGTGGCCCTCGCTAAAGTTGCCACCGAAGACCCGAATCCAGTTAAGAAGGCACTTGATTTTGAGGCCTTGCTTAAGGAAGCGGATGATGACGGGGACTTTACTGGCCTCAAGCGGATTGCCTTTGGCTTCCCTGACATTGTCACGTCTCCCCTAATCATCCTCGTGGATCAGTTTGAGGAAATTTATGCCTACGAACCGAAAGGCAATGGCACTGACGATCAACAAAAGCGGGAAAAATTTATTGCGCGGCGGGATGCTTTTATCAAAAATCTGCTGTTTGCGGCGTCAGATAGCTCCCAATATGTGTCAGTCATCATTACCTGCCGCAGTGATTTTCTGGGGGACACGCAACGATATCCCGAGTTCAACAAGCTCTTTTCAACCCAAGGGTTTCTGGTGCCCATCATGCAGCCGGACGATTTGGCCACCGCCATTGCCGAACCTGCTAAACAGGCTGGCTATGACTTTGACCCCGCCACAGTGCAACTCCTGGTCGAACAAACTCGGGGATATCAAGGTGCTCTCCCCCTCTTGCAGTTTGCCCTACAGCGCATTTGGGAAGAACTGGAAGAAGGCGATGAGCCCCTAGAGACGTTGAACACCCTTGGTGGTGTCGGCGGCGCATTGGCAGAAGAAGCTCAAAAGCTCTACAACTCTCTCAGCAAAGACGAGCAAGTAGTCGCCCCTAGAATTTTTGTCGCCTTGGTGCAAGTTAATGAAGGGAGCGAAATAACACGTCGCCGAGCCAGAAAGGCAGAATTTGTCACGAGCAAGAACGAAATTCCATTAATAGAATCCATTATCAAAAAATTTGCTGCTCCTGGAGTTCGCTTTTTAGTTACCTTTTTGACTGAAGAAGATGGCGAGGTGATTGAGCTCGCTCATGAAGCTCTGATCAATAACTGGGGTCAGTTTCAAGGATGGATTTACCAGTGGAGAGAGGACTTAAGGAAAAAGACAAAAATTGAAGATGAAGCGCAAGAGTGGAAATCTCAAGGAAAGAGCAAAGACTATTTATTAAGAGGAGATCGTTCAGAAGATGCCAAATACTTCTTAAATATAGCTAGCCAGCCAGTCAAGCTATCGTCATTGGCAACAGATTATATTGAAGCTAGCTGGAAGCAAGAAAAAAGGTGGCGTCTATTCATTCTATCCTTAAAGCTATTCACTGTTTTTGCAGTTGCCTTGCCGCTATTGATGATGGCAACAACAGCTCATTTTTATCTATCAAGTCGAGCTTATTCGATTTTATGGAGTCCAGGTTGCGACAGAAATCCTGAAAAGGGATTGCTTGTCAATTACCTAAAGTTTACAGCGAGAAAAGAACTTCGAGCCATAAATTTATGTAATGAGATTCTTAGAGGAATTAACTTCTCAAATTATAACCTCTCGCAGGCTAACTTTTCCTTTGCCGATTTGTCGGATTCTAATTTTCAGCAAGCTCTTTTGGAATCTGCAGAATTTCAAGATTCATTTCTGATATCAAGTAATTTTCAAAATGCTTATCTCAGAGATGCAGATTTCCAAAATGCACAACTCACAAATGCTGATTTCACAGGAGCTATTGTAGAGGGGATAGATCTTCATATGGCTATCTTGCAGAACACCAATTTTTCAGGAGTGAACTTTGAAGGTGTAGACCTGACCAATGTCAATCTCGAGGGTGCTGTTCTTAGGGACTCAATCAATATACAGAAAGCCTATTTTTGTAACACTCAGATGCCTGGTTATGTTGACAACAGAGATTGTGACAAAATAAATTAAGCAATTCTCTGTTGTGTGAAAGCTGAACTTCACTGACTGCAGCTATGTCTGGTTAGGAATCGCGGCATGTGCAGATATCCAAAGATTTCTGTGACCGCCAATATTTTTAATGTTATTTAACTAACAAGGAGGCGCTGAATACACTGTCCTTGGTTCTGGATCGCTCTGTTTGACCCAACCGTTGCTTACTTCAAGCCAAACTTCATCATCGCATACCTTATCACCTAGTAAACCGAAGGGACCCAGAGAGCTAACCTTATGAATTTCTCCTATTGCTTCAGCAGCTAATTCGGAAATCCTATCTCGATCTACTATATCTATGGTCAAAACCTTATTCTTTATTTGTGAGGTGATTGTTTCCACTTCTCCTTCGAGGTTAATTCCTTTTACCGTGGCCTTGGCCTCGGTATTGATGATCAGGGTGAAGTTCTCTGATGAACTTAATATGAGTTTTGAGAAGTATTCTGGCAAGATTTCAAATGTCCTGCCATCGATGGCTACTATATATCTATAATGCTTACCCTTAAGTTTCATAGCTGCAACAAGAACATCTTTCGCCAAGGATATACACTTTCCTTTTTTCAAGAGACTCTCAGCTGCAAAAACATGTCTCTTCTCAATTAGAGCAGGATTGATCTTACTCTCATTATCCTTACTATTCAAAACAGACCTGAGTGTCTCGAGAAGATAGGAAGTGGCTTCAGACTCAGGAAGCCGTTCAATGAAGTTGCCTTCATGAATCACTAATTCAATATTTTCATTGGCTAGGTCAGCATGTCTTTCTTTTAAGCATGAGTTTAAGTCGATCTGAATTTCATCTATTTTCTGTCTGATTTTCCGTAAAGTGTAATCATCTAATGTAGACATGGTGTTTATCTCTTGATAGTTGAACTTACAGAAATCAGCTAACGTTTGGTGAGAATCTTGAGTACTACTCAGCACTGCTGATTCGAGAGGCTGATCAAACTTACTTGATCGATTACGCTGCGACTCTTTCTGTTTTTTAGCAGCCTGAATAGCTTTATATGCAACAGCTAAACCATAGCCGGTGGCCAGATCTGGTCCTGCTCGTGCTTGCCTCGATCCACTAGCTGGATTGCTGCTGCCTTCGAGAATGTCGAGGGCAGTTTCTTGCAGAATTTGCTTGGTTTTAAGGGGACCTAGTCCCGGGACGAATTGCTCTAGCAAAGCGCAAGCCCCTGCTAGTTGGGGAGCCGCCGAGGAGGTGCCGCTAAAGGCCGCCCAACCGTCTGTGGCTGTTGTTTCATCGTCTACCGCAGCGTATACCTGATCGATGCTGCTGCCAGGGGATACGGGCAACAGAATATAAGCGGCGTTGGGCAGGCGACCCACGAGGCCACAGACATCGGGAACTCGACGGCCGGGATAGATGGCACTGATGAAGCTGCTGGCATAGTTGCTGGCTTCCACCCGGCCCTTGAGAGATCCTTCCAGATGTTTAAAGACGCCACCCACTGCAATTACATCGGGATGTTGAGATGGAAAGCCCCATTGGCCATTACCAGCCGCAAAGAAAACGGCAATGCCCTGGCGCACGGCATCGGCGATTGCGGCGGCCATCACCTTATGGAAGGACGATAGCTCATAGGGGTTACGCAAATCGGAGCCCCAACTACAAGAAATGATGTCCGGCTTGAGCGCTACGGCAGCCCTAAAGGCAGCAACAGAGTTGACGTTTCGAGACTTATTTCGCAAGGCTATATCAGCTTTGAGTACCGTCAGGTCGGCATCGGGGGCGATCGCGAGGAGATTTGCCACCACTCCCGTACCATGGCCACTGACATCCGCTTTGGGGTTTACTGAACCTGGTCCCAGTACGACATCAATGTCGTAGTTGTTTTGTTTAAAGAAGGGGTGCTCTGTAAAACAGCCTGAATCAACAATGACGACTTTGACACCTTTTCCGGTAATTCCCTGCGCGTGCGCTTCTGTAGCCCCTAACTCAATCGCTAACTCATCAGGAACGTTTAAATATCGAGTATTGGTTTGTGGCGGTGTGGCACTGAGTTGAGCCCGCTGCAGAAAATATGCCGGTTCGCTGATGGCGACCCCATCAAGAATGTCATTCCAAGGAGTCTGGGAAATATCAATCTCCCCCAGCGGAGCGGGATCTGCCGAATTAATAAAGTCGGCTATCTCACGGCGGCCCAGATCTTTGGTAACAGGGCGTTCGATAACTTCTAGATTGGCTCCTAAGGCACGTGCGTAAACCTCGGGGGCAGCAGCAATATTAATCGATGACGAGCCAATATCCAGTACCTCAAAGTCTGCTGCTCGCAGCCGCTCTGCCGCAATACCCAATAGATTGGGGGTGGCGTGAAATAACGCCACGTTCTCACTGGTGATGAGCCTGGATGAACGCAATAATGATTCGCCACTATGGGAGCGCACTACTGCTTCAGCAAAGATTTTTGGTGGCAGTAGCGATCTTGAACGAAGATCCATGCAGCAGAGCCTATATCAGAATCGGTGATGTCAAAAATGCTCGATACGCTAATTAAATTCATTTGATTGATTGCGCTTCCAGATAAATCACCTCAGCAATCACATAACTTAATGTGTCTCCTTTTCAAGACTGATGATGCCTGCAGTGGCAGCTGGCAGGACTCCTCACAACTCTCCAATATGGGGCTAGACACCTTGAACCCCTGTTGTGAATCTCACTATGATTGGCCGAGGCATCAAGACACCTTAATCAGAGCGTGTTTGCCCTGGCCAAAAATATGGTGAGGCAAACGCTAAAGTAAAGGCGGTGACGACATTGCCATCTCTGTAAATTTTCTGGAGGAATTATGGATATCGCCCTAGTAACAGCGTTTTTGACTCCATTTCTTCCTCATCTCTTAAAGCTCGGGGGGCAAGCTACCAGCACAGTCACCGACGTCGTGTCCGAAAATTTTGGTGAGGCAGCTTGGGCCAAGGCTCAAAGGATTTGGGAGCGCCTCCGGCCCAAAGTGGCAGAGAAGGAGGATCTCAAGGTCGCGGCCACTCAAGTTGCCACTAAACCGGATAGCACTGCTCGGCAAGCCGTCTTGCAAGAAGAACTAGCAGTGCTCTTGAGCGAAGATCCCGATTTAGCGACGGCGATCGCTCAAATCATGGAAGAAGAGACAGCGGATGGGACCCCCGGCACCCAGATCGTCCAGAACGTTGTCGGAGAAAAGAATCAGACCATCGGCCAGGTGTTTGGGGGTAAGGTTGTGGGCAATGTTGAAGGCGATGTCACGATGTAGGCAGCACAAACTATGCCTGACCAGCCTGGCGCTTTACAGAATCACCGCCAAGACCAAGCGTTGTCTCATATAGGTTAAAAAATAAGCTGGTGACAGGACTCGAACCTGCGACCGGCTGATTACAAATCAGCAGCTCTACCAACTGAGCTACACCAGCACATCGGACAACTAGCATATCAAACTAGCTGTCGTTAAGTCAGCGATTTCGCGGCGAATGTGCCGTTTACGCCTTACTGTTTTCGATCGCCCAGCGGGCTAGCTCGGTGCGGTTGTGCAGGCCAGTTTTGCCGAGCATATTGCTGACGTGGCTCTCAATCGTGCGCTGGCTCACCTGCAGCTCTTCCGCAATTTCGCGGTTCGCCATGCCTCGGGCTACAAACTGCACCACCTTGAGTTCCGTCGGGGTGAGTTCGACATCAAAGGGCACGCTAATGGTGGGCGTTGAAGAGGCTCCTCGCACCTGCTGACGAATCAACCGTGACGCTTGCTTCAGCGATGACTCGACCTGAGCCACCAGTTCTTCTGGCTCAAACGGCTTCACCATATAGACGTCAGCGCCGGTGTTGAGGCCCTTGACCCGGTCTTGGCTTTGCCCCTTGGCAGATAAAAAGAGGACGGGAATCCATTCCGTTTCGGGATTGTCGCGCACATGCTCGACAAAGGCATAGCCATCCATCTCTGGCATCATCACATCACAGATGATCATGTCAGGATTGTTGCTATTCAAGATATCTAACGCCTCTCGACCGTTTTCGGCGGTGATGACGCTGTAACCCCGAAACTCTAAATAATCTTTGACTAGCAAGATCAAATTGGGATCATCATCGATGAGCAGTAGCGTCTTCTGATCCCCCGCATTCCCGTCTTTCATGCTGACCTGCTTGTGTGAAAAATCAATGTCAATTAACCCTACTACAGGTTACCCACTCTCACGGAATAGGATACGGACAGGGCGAAAGATTACTGAATTCCCGAATTTCGTATCGTTTATTTACTTACGCATTTATGCCCGATCGCGTGATCACAGTGAGCCATCCGTGTGAAGCGTCTGTTAGCGCTCAGTAGCGGCACTAGCCGACCGATTCCTCCTGCTGGCTGAGGGGTTTAATACTCGCCTCAGACTTGTACTCGCCACCGACGGTCTATTCGTCAGTTGCCCCTAAGGGTAGCAAAGGATTTACGACAAAGGCGTATTCCTCAACAACTTTGCCGCCGATTACATGCTCTTGAAGGATGCGCTCCAGCACGGGCGGGTCGGCGCTGTGGTACCACACTCCATCGGGATAAACCAAACAAATCGGCCCCTGCTGGCAGACCTGCAGGCAATTGGCCTTGGTGCGAAAGACACAGCCAGAGCGCTGCTCCGTGGGCGCTGTCAAATTCAGCTCCTGCAGCCGCTGCTTCAGATAGTTCCACGCGACGAGGCTGGTCGCCTTATCGCAACATTTCGGCTTCGTTTGATCAGCACAGAGCAAAATGTGATGCGAAATCGCGCCGAGATGCAGTGCCTCAGCCCCTTGCTGCAGAGCCGTCTGCGGCGATTTGGCTTCCGTCATGCGTCAAGACTCCACCGGTGTATCAGCGGTGGCGGGCGGTTTTTCGTCGCTGTTGTCATCACTGGGGGGGGCGGCGTCAGCGGTCGCGGCAGCGGCCCCTGCGATGGTTTCCGGATCGCCTGCCGGGCCTTCAGCCACTGCTGCGGTCGCGGTAGCCGTTTCGGCAACGGTTTCTGAAGTCGCCTCTGCAGCGTCAGCGTCAGCGACCGGCGTCTCAGCGGCGATCGGCATCTCAGCGGCGATTGGCGTGGGTCGAATGCGACGAATGGGCAAGTTGGCGATGAGGGCAGTCATGCGATCGTCATTTTCCAGAGAAAATTCCAATCCCTCGGTGTCAATCTCAACATAGCGAGACACCACGGCCAAAATCTCTTGCCGCATTTGCTCCACCATGTCCGGCGATAAATCAGCGCGATCGTGGGCTAATACAAATTGCAACCGGCGCTTGACGGCGGTGCGGCTAGTTTCAGGGCGACCGCGGTTAAAGAGCCGATCTAACAGTTCACTCAGCATGGGCAAATCAATACAAGACAGATTACTAGACGGGTGATCAACGGTTTAGCCCCGAAACATGCGGCGAAATCGCGAAAACAGATCATCGTGAGGGGCGGTCAAATCTAAGAACGGCACCTTTTCACCGAGAAACCGCCGGGCAATGTTAGAAAAGGCGACCCCCGCGAGGGAGAGTTTCTTTTCGAGCACCAAGGGTTCACCTTTATTAGTGGAGACGATCACACGTTCGTCATCGGGCACAACGCCTAATAATGGCACAGCCAAAATATCTTGCACATCTTGCACTGACATCATCAGATCTTCTTGCACCATGGCGGGCTTGAGACGGTTGATGATCAGCCGCTTCGCCTTGATGTCGTTGGCTTCGAGCAGACCAATTACGCGATCGGCATCGCGCACGGCAGAAATCTCCGGCGTGGTGACAATCACAGCTTCTTTGGCGGCGGCGATCGCATTTCTGAAGCCGCCCTCAATCCCCGCCGGGCAGTCAATTAAAACAAAGTGATAGCCCGCTGCCGACAGCTTGGCCACCAGCTCAGTCATCTGCTCTGGGGTGATGGATTCTTTCGACCGATTTTGCGCTGCCGGCAGCAAGGCCAAGTTCGGCTGGCGTTTGTCTTTGACCAGCGCCTGGTCGAGCCGACAATCCCCGGCCAAGATATCTAGCGCGGTGTAGACGATGCGGTTTTCGAGCCCCAGCAGCAGGTCGAGATTGCGCAGCCCAAAGTCCGCGTCAATGACCGCCACCCGTCGCCCTTTCTGCGCTAGGGCCATCCCCAGATTGGCGGTGCAAGTCGTTTTACCAACGCCGCCTTTACCAGATGTCAAAACAACAACGCGGGTCATAAAGAGTCAACTAGAGGTCGTAGAAAGACTCCAGTTTATATCACGACAGCGGATGTGAGCCGACGTCAACCGCGATCAGGGTGGCCGAAATTGTCCGTGGGATGCTTGTATTCAAACCTGATACGCCCAACGGTGGCGCCACCCAGCCCCCACGGCTCAACTCTCTAGCCTTTGTCTGACGGGTTTGATGGCCATCCTGGCCGTTCTTTGGCAGTCGGTGACGGACTGGCTACCTGTGTGTGGCGGGGGGGCAGGCTAGGCAGCCGACCCAACGGGTTTTTCCTAACGGTTAGGCCGCCTAAAAATGGCGATTGCCCTCCCCTTAGACACCCCGCTTTTTTTTCGTCCATCCATCGGGATCAGCCTGATGAGGCCTGACTGCGTCCCGTTTCAGAAAAGCGGCCCTAGAGGATCTCGCCCTCTAACGGCGGAGCGGGGTTGAGACGAGCCGCAAAGACCGGCGAAGCTAACTGTAAATAATTGGATAGCCAATAAACACAGAGATAAAACGGCCCCGTATCGAGCAGCGCAGCCACAAATTTAAAGGCATAGCCGTAACCGATAAACGCGACGAGTTGGGGCCACAGCGGCTGATCGGCCACCACAGGCAGCACCCCCGCCAAAAAGTGAGCAATCAGCACTACCGCCGCCGTATCGACTAGCTGGCTCAGCAGCGTTGACCCGTTGTTGCGCAGCCAGAGATATTTACCTTGGGTCAGCGTTTTCCAAAAGTGAAAGAGCTGCACATCGACAAACTGAGCCATCAGGTACGCCACCATCGAGGCGGTCACCGTGCCAAAGGTCAAATTCCGAATTTCAAAAAACACGGGCAGGCGATCGGCCGCATCACGCATGATTGCTCCACTGGCCGGATCAATCGCTTCAAACCCCGGCAGCACGCCCCCGAGCCACACCACCAATACCACCCAAAAGTTGAGCAGTAGCCCCACCCACACCACCTGATTGGCCCGCTGGCGGCCATAGAGTTCGGAAATCAGATCAGTGCAGAGAAAGGTCAACGGATACGGCAGCGCCCCCACGGCCACGGTAACCACCACGTCATGCCAGGCAAAAATCTGGACGAAGCGGCTAATCCCCAAGATGTTCAGCATCCCCAGGGTGCCGAGAAATAGCCCCGACAGGACGAGGAACACGAGCGATCGCCGTGCTTGAATGTAGTCAGGCACGGGGGCGATCGCGGGTGGAGAGGCCAACTCTTCAGCAGTCACGGACATAGTAGGGGCGTCACGCGTTAGACAACAGCAGTTTATCTGGCTGATCAAGAAGGGGAACTGCAATCGCCCTACCGGCTCAATCAGCCAAATCCTTGTCCACATTAGCGTACAGAACTCAACCGCCAAGTCCATAGAGTTTATCGATCGGATTGAGCGACGGGCTTAGCCGATCATGGGGCAGAAACCTCGAAGCTTGACCGGCGATCGCGTTATCGACTGAGTGTTACCGGGGTTGACGTGGGGCTCAAGGTCGCGGGCAGGTGACCCGTTTTGACATAAATGAGCGTTCCCGCCTCGCTAAAGGGCGTGTGGCGACTGCCGGTCGGATTGCGCAGCCAAGTCCCCTGCGGGTAGGCGCCCAACTCATCGGCAAACACGCCGTCCAGCACAAAAATCTCCTCGCCGCCCCAGTGACCATGGGGCTGAAACTGAGTGCCCGGTGCCCAGCGCACCAAGGCCACATGCTCCGACCCAAAATGGTGCAGCGGCATCACGGCCAGTCCGTCTACCAAGCCAGGCCGCCAAGCCGCCGTGCGGGTATCTACCACCACTCGCTGCTGGTCATCTGGGTGCATTTGCCAGAGCTTGACCAAAATGGTGCAACCCTCCTGGCTAAACGGCGTGTGGGTTGACCCGACCGGATTGCGCACATAAGTGCCTGCTGAATAGTCACCGTGCTCATCCGAGAAGGTGCCGTCGAGAACGAAGAATTCTTCGCCCCCCCCGTGGGTATGAGCAGAAAAATGGCGATTGGGTGCATAGCGAACGATCGAGGTGGCGCGGGCCACTTCGGCGCCGTCGCGTTCGATCAGGCGGCGCTCAACGCCGGCCATGGGAGAGTCGCTCCAGGCGAGATCGTGGGTTGCGACCACGGCCCGTTCATTGAGATCTGCGAGTAATTGCATGGGAATAAGGCTCCAATCAAAAGAAATATCAAGGTGGGGTCACATAGCACCGTCCGCCGAGCCAAAACTTTCGCGCTTGCCGGGCATGGCGGCTGACTAGAGACCCGGCGAGCAGTCATCTCAAAACTGATTACGCCCCGCCATGACGCCGCCATCCACGTCCCAAATGGCCCCGGTTACCCAGCTCGTGCGATCGCTGAGCAGAAAGACCACTGTCTCCGCCACGTCTTGAGGCTGCCCCACTCGACCAATCGGGTGGAAGGTATTGAACCCCTCTAGCGTCGAGTGCACCGCCGCTGGAGGAATGAATCCCTCGTAGATGGGCGTTTCGACCACCGCTGGAGACACAGCATTGACCCGAATCTGCTGGCTAGCCAACTCCATCGCCAGATGCTGAGTCAGCGCATGCAAGCCCGCCTTCGCCATGGAATAGGCGGATGACGGCGTGGCCTGTACCGCTTGCTGCGCCCACATGGAGCCAATATTCACGATCGCGCCCCCCTGGCCCTGCTCAATCATATTTTTTGCAACGGCCTGGGTGATGAAAAAGATCGCCTTGTTGATCTCTAAATAGCGATCGTAGTCGGCAGCGGTATGTTCCAAAAACGATTTGGGCACAAAGACGCCCGCCGCGTTTACCAGCAAGGTGGCGTCGGCATGATGAGCCTGCAGACGACTCAGCAAAGCCTGTCGCCCATCAGGGCTAGTAATATCAGCCTGCTCGCCAAAGACTTTGCCCAGCGCACTCAGCTCGGCAAAAGCGGCCTGCAACTTATCAACCTGCCTGCCGATCAGCACCACCGAGGCACCCGCCTTGAGGGCGAGTTGCGCCACACTTTTGCCGATACCACTGGTACCGCCGATCACGATGAGCTTTTGTCCGACAAATTCTTGAGACATCACAATAGACCTCCTGGTCATAAAAAAGATTTTACCTACTAGAAGGTAGTTAAATGAGCAAAAAAATTACCCGCCGGGGCAAAGCGCTAAAAACAATCGGTGCATCAGGCGATCAAATTCGGCTTCACTGTCTGCCGCCGCCCGTGCCAGGAGTTGTGCCCCCTGGACGGTAGCCAACAGCAGCGCCGCTTCATCAGCCGCTGACCCCCGAATCTGGAAGCGATCGCTCGCCACCCCCCGCTCTAACAGCGCCTGCAGCCAAGCAGTCATCTCCCCAAAAAAGTCTCTCACCTCGCTCTGTACCGATTGAGGTAAGACAACCAGTTCAGCCGACAACATGCCACACAAACACATTTGCTGATGGATGAGCCCCCCCCGATAGAGGGCGCAAAACTCCTGCAATTGCGCTGGCGGATCAGCGATCGCCTGCTCAATCGACTGTAGCGCTTGCAAAAAAGTCATCCGGTAACGCCGCACTAACGCCAAGGCCAATTCTTCTTTAGAGGCAAAGTGATAGTGAATGCTCGCCTTACGAATACCAATTTGCGCAGCAATATCGGCATAACTGAAGGCGCTATACCCTCGATTACGCACGAGATCTTGAGCCACATCCAAGATTTTTTGAGCAGTTGAGCTAGTCATACGACTATACTTACCTATCAGTAGATAGATGTCAAGTCTCAGCTTTCACAGGCCGGGGCATTTCACCGAGCCGGCATCCCGAGTCCGGGCCTGCGAGGAAAGAGGAAACCTCTGGTGCTGGCGAGAGGGGCAGACTGCCCGCAACTTGCAAGCCCGGCAAGAGGTACGAGCCGGTAATACCGAGCGGCAGAGCAGACTTGCCGTAGGGTGGCTACGCCCACGGGCCATAGATTAGTTGCTTTCCCCTCTGGGGAGGGGCTAATGGGGTGGGTTGAGCCACTCAGCCGAAGGATCGACACCCACCCCGCTTTTGGCACCCCGCCCCAGAGGGGATTGTCGCCTCAACCGGCGGGCAAGCGAGCCTCATGCCCTGATCCCGAACTCAGGTTAGACAACTCCGGACCATCCCCACCCCCGCGATCGGGGAGGCTATTTTTCAATTACTCTCTTAGCTGCTAGGCGCCTTTAAATGCCAGCCCCGCGATTGGGTAAAGGTACGAATTCCTTCTAGCGAAAGGGTGGTGCCCAGTCCGGAATGGCCGCGTCCTGACCAGGGCAGGCGGGGGCTCACCCGATCGCAGCAGTTCCAGTAGGCGGTGCCGCTTTTTACCTGACTCAAAATCGCCTGGGCTCGCTGACGATCACGGCTGTAGACAGCCGCCGTCAAACCATAGTCGGTGTCGTTCATCAGCGCGATCGCGGCTTCATCGCTGGTGACCTTTTGAATGCCAATCACCGGACCAAAGGTTTCGGCTCGCATAACGGCCATCTCAGCAGTCACTTCGGTGAGCACCGTAGGCGCAAAATACCAGCCCGTGCCCTCAACCCGATGCCCTCCCGTTTGCAAGGTGGCGCCCTGGGCGATCGCGTCTTTGACCTGGCCTTCTAGCGCCTCTAAGTGAGGCTGCCGACTCAGCGGCCCCAGGTAGGTGTCGGGGTCAGTTGGGTCGCCCATCTTAAAGGCCTGCACGGCCGCCAAAAACGCCGTCAGAAACGCGTCATAAATCTCAGCGTGAACGTAAATGCGCTCGACCGCGCAGCAGCTTTGACCATTGTTGTAGAAAGCGCCATCGGCCAAGGCGGCGGCGGTCGCAGGCACATCCGTCACGTCATTGCAGACATACGCGGGATCTTTGCCACCGAGTTCGAGCTGCATTTTGGCGAGCTGGGCCGCTGCTGCTGCCGCAATCTTTTTGCCAGTGGCGTAGGAGCCCGTGAAGAACACGCCATCCAGCGGTTGCTCAAGCAGCGCGGCACCGATCGCCCCCCCGCCCATCACTGGCACAAAGATGTCTGGCGGCACCCCGGCAGTGTGGAAGAGATCGGCGATCGCCTGGCCAGTGAGGCTGGCAAATTCTGACGGTTTGTACAACACCGCATTTCCGGTTAGCAGGGCGGGGATGAATACGTTGGCACCGACGAAATAAGGGTAATTCCAGGCGGAGATATTGGCGACAACGCCTAGGGGCTCGTGGGTGATCACTTCCTCCAACCGGGCGCTACCGGGCACGCTGGAGCAATCTTGATGGGCGATCGTGGGCGTTATGACTGCTGCCACCTGAGCAGTAAAAAAGTCGATGCGCTCTAGGGTGGCCCCAATCTCGGCTTCGGCCTGGGCAATGGGCTTGCCGGTTTCAGCCGTGAGGATGGCAGCCAGGCGTGACTGCTGTTGCTGCAGGAGTTGACGAAATTGGTGAATCAGGCTGATCCGTTCGGTAAGGGGAAGCGCTGCCCAGGTCGGTTGAGCCGCGCGGGCGACCGCCGCCTTGCGTTGGACAGCCGTCGCGTTGTCGACAGCGATTTCAGCCATTGGCGCTGCGGTCGCTGGGTTGATGATCGAGAGCATAACGCTTAGGCGGCAAAGGCCTCTTGATACAGAGCGTAGAAATCGGTGGGGGTCACCGGACGCGGGTTGAGCTGATGACAGATATCTTGCAGCGCCACCCCCACGAGCTGATCGGTGGTAGCGGTAGAGACGCCCAGTGCGGTCAATGTTTCAGGAATGCCAATCGCGTGCCGGAGGGCCAGAATCCAGTCAAGGAAGTCTTGGCCGCTAGTGGCTGCTGGCTGGATCGTCTGGGCTAGGCGCAAAAACTTTGCCGGCGCAGCTGCTAGATTAAATCGCATGGCAGCGGGCAGCATGATGGCATTGGCTAAGCCGTGGTGCGTATCGCATACGGTCGAGAGGGCATGGGCACAGGAATGGGTGACGCCGAGTCCTTTTTGAAAGGCGATCGCCCCCATCATAGAAGCATTTAACATGCCACCTCGGGCCGCTAGATGGGCGACGGATTCGGCCTCACTCAGAGCATCCCCCGCCTGTAATCGCCGGGCAAAGGTGACGCAATCGGTTAGGTGTTCGGCCACCAACCGCAGCCCCTCTAGGGCAATGCCATCACAGAGCGGCTGGTAACCGTTCGCCAAAAAAGCCTCGACCAAGTGGGTCAGGGCATCCATGCCGGTAGCAGCCGTGACTTTAGCGGGCAGCCCCAGCAGCAATTCCGGATCGGCCAGCACGGTCTGAGGCAGCAACTGCGGCGCAAACACGATCTTTTTGGCATGGGTGGCGTCATCAGAAATGACCGCGCTGCGACCGACTTCGCTGCCTGTACCGGCGGTGGTGGGCACCGCGACAATGGGCGGCACCGGCTGGTTAACCGGGCGCGCATCGGCCCGGCCGTCTTCATAATCAAACAGGTGGCCGGGATGATGCGCCATCAGGGCGATCGCCTTGGCCACATCCATCGGCGCACCGCCCCCCACGGCCACAATGCCATCCGCCTCCTGCTCGCGAAAGGCCGCTCGCCCCGCCTCCACTTGAGACAACACAGGATTACCCCCCACCCCCGTATAGGGCATCGTGGGGGTGTTGACCAGCTGCACCACATCGGCAAACCAGGGCAGGTTGGCAATGTCGCGATCGCTAACAATCAGGGGGCGGCGCATCCCGAGCTCAGCGATGACGGCTGGTAACCGCTGACGAGCAGCGGCACCGAAGTGAATTGTGGTCGGAAAGGCATAGGTGTAAATCGGGTTAGCCATCGGTATGGGGGCTCATGTTCTCAATCAAAATCCGCTCAGGGTGAGGCCGTTGGGGATGATCAGCGGGGCAAAGCAAAGGCTGATCGTGTTGTCTGAATGACGCTGGCGGAGTCGCCTGAGCGTCCCCAAGAGTGACCTAAGGGCAGCCGCGATCGCTCTGAATGGATCGCCTGATCGCGTCACTCAGCTGTCAATTCATCCTTGTCGTCAGGCTCGCTTTTTATTGTGAGATTCGATACACAAATGCAACGCCACAGGCGGCGACCGTTCTTCATGGCTCACTGCGAAGAAAACCGGATCTCGGTTAACCGGGGGCAACGCTAGATTTTTAGGCCGTCACAAAAATCAAAGTTGGGCCGGATAGCAAGCCCTCAATCTGAGCGATCGCCTGGATTCGCACCCCAATTAAGTAACTTTTCTGTTGAGTTAGTAGCCGTCAATACATCCTTCAAAAGTCAGAGAATGCAGACTCTTTGCAACGAAATTCTTTGTGACACGCTGATGTCAGGAAGCTTTGAAGCTACGGCTTGGATTTTTGATCCGCAACAATCGTTTGGTAGGCCCAAAAACCAAGCGCTCATCGGGTGAATTTCTTCGTTTTTCTTTGTTCCCTTAGCATCTGATTTAGTTCAAGTCAGTAGTTCTCGGTACATTTTTAGGCAAATGCTGCCTTGAACTTGACACATGGAGAGGGTTTTTGTCACCTTTTCCTGAACTTTTTCAGCTGCATTTTTGTTACTAGGAGTTGAGTATGGAGCCTGATGCACAAGCATTTTTAGGAGTCTTCGTCTCAGAGGTCTATTACTATTGGGCCGCTGTGTTTATGTTGCTAATTCACGTTGGCTTTTTGGCCTATGAGGGCGGCGCCTCTCGGGCTAAAAACGTGTTGGCAACGATGGTCAAAAACCTGCTGACCCTCTCAGTCGTCGGACTGTCGTTTTACTTCTTTGGTTGGTGGGTCTACGCGGCCTTTTCCATCTTTCCGCGCTTTGGGCCGATTTTGGGTCCCTGGAGCACGGCCCTGCCCGAAAACCTTGGCACCCTCGATGGGGAAGGATTGCTGGGTTTTGTGGCGACCACCTATCCTTGGTCGCCGGCGATGGGGCCGAACATTGCCGACAACCTGACGGGCGTTTTTTGGTTTGCGTTCTCTCTATTTGCCATGACCACGGCCTCAATTATGTCGGGAGCGGTCATTGAGCGCATCAAGCTCGGCGCTTACCTAATTTTGGCCGCCATTTTGGGGGGCTTCCTTTGGGTGGTTGCGGCTTCCTGGGGCTGGAACTATTGGGGTTGGTTCAACACCATGGGCTACCACGATTTTGGTTGCTCGGCGGTCGTTCACGGCGTCTCCGGTTTCTTTGCGCTCGGCGTCCTGATCAATCTCGGGCCGCGCATTGGCAAGTTTGATTCTCGGGGCGTAGCCCGCGACATTCGGCCGCACAACTTGCCGCTGACCATGGTGGGGCTGATGCTCATCTTCGTGGGGTTTTATGCCTTCCTGGCAGGCTGTGTTATTTTCCTCCCCGGAGCCACCGTAGAAACGACGATCTATGGCACGCCGATGACGCTGGCCTCCATTGGGGTCAACACCACCTTGGCACTTTGCATTGGGATTATCGGCTCTTATTTGGGCTCTAAGGGTGACCCCTTTTACACCATTTCCGGCGGGCTGGCCGGCATTATCTCAGTCGGGGCTGGGCTTGACCTGTATGCGCCGCCCTTGGTGCTGCTGATTGCCTTTATTGGCGCTTATACGATGCCCTTCGTCGGTAAGTTTGTTGAGCAGAAAGGCATTGATGATGCCGTGGGTGCATTTGCTGTCCACGGCTACTGTGGTGTCATTGGCTCGATGGCGGTGGGCGTCATGGGCACTGGCTATGCCATTGGGGACTACCCGCCAACCAATTTTATCGCTCAGCTGGTGGGCACGTTCCTCTGCACCATCGTGCTGGGGCTGATTCCTGGCTATGGCTGTAGTTGGGTGCTGAAAAAGCTCAACCTGCTGCGCGTCCCCCCCGAGGAAGAAATCGAAGGGCTCGACCTGGGTGATTTTGGCCTCAGAGGATATCCGGAATATCCCCTGCTCAATGAGGATGGCCTATTAGATCCCATCCATGCTGGGCCGGGCAGTTCGACCACAACGACAACTGACGTTATTTGAGGAGACACCCCTATGGTTAGCTGGATAGTTGGAGCCGCCAGCCCGTTTAACGGTTGGGCAGCGTTTGAAGGGGCGATTGATGGGCCAACGGGGGGCGCGATCTATACCTTTGCCGATCGCCCTATCCTGATCGGCATCATGATCGTGGTAGCAGCGCTGATCTTTTTGTATTTCATCTACGCATCGTTCCACATCAGCAGTGGCCGCTCTACCCCCAAGAGCCCACCTGTGTTGGGCCTGTTACTGGTGGCCGGGGCAGCTTCCGCCATGACCTCGCTCTACGAGGGCGTGATGGAGCGAGAAGCGGTGCGGCAGACGGCTCGCCCAGGGCAGTCACAGGTGGCTGAGCCGACAGCTCGCAAGGTGCCGTTGGCTGTGTTCGGCATGACGGGTCTGGTGGGCCTGACCGGGCGGCAGCGGCCTCGGAAGCGGCGGCGATTGCGCGATCGCTAACGGCCAAACACCGGTATCGGTAATTGGCATCAGGGGGGACGTATCGATGGGTGCGTTCCCCCTTGATTATGGTCGGCATTTAAGTGCAGCGTGTGTTGTGGCGACAGCCCAACGTACCGCCTGAATTGGTTTTGGGGCGTCACGCCAAGCGCTGACGCCCCCTACGATCATGGGGGCTACTCACTTACCAGAATCGGGGAATCGCCAATCAGGAACTTAAAGTGCGGCTCTGAGGCGATATCATCCCCGATGAGTTCGCCGGTTATTTTGCGCTCAGAGCGACCTCAATTCTCCGCTCAGGAGATTTTCAAAAAAGCATTTAATCGCTGGTAGGGTGGTGTCATACTAATTCTCTAAAACAAGGCGACAGGTCTAACTCCCCTGCCCCACGGGTTGTCAAGAGGGCATCGAGAGTTCGATCATTGAGAACGAGTATTAGAGCAATCCCAAATAAAAAATATCCCGCCAGAAGAACCCGGTTGCTGGGAACAGCTCAACAGTCTGCGGCAAGTTTTCATAGAAACCGGGTTCTTGGACACGTTATTTCTTGGCAGACTCTTAGCATCGCAGCCCCACGCGAGCGAAAGCTTAATCAATGGCAGACTGGCGATCGCGGCTAGGCGGTCACCAGGGGAGCGAGGGCATCGCCGCAATAATTGGCTAAATGGGCTGAGCGATCGCCCGTTTCAGTCCAGAGAATGGGAAAGAAAGATTCGTCCATCTTGTCATCGCCAACGTGTTTGTAGCGCCCGTAAATGTAGCCTGCCGGGTGCTCGCTGAACTGGGTGGCCGAACTGACGGTATGAATGCCGAGGCTGCGGCGCGGCCGGGTGGCACTAAGATTTTTGCCCGAGCCGTGCCAGGTGAGCCCGTGGTGAAAGGCACACCCGCCAGCCGGGATGGTGACAGGGACAATCTCTGGGTCAGACACACCGGCGGCTTTGGCGGTTTCTAACATGGCCCAGCGATAATCTTTTTGCGGCGCGTGAAATTCCCCGGTGAGGGCAGACACTAAGGGCCAGCGGTGGGAACCGCGAGCATATTGCAGGGTGCCAATGTCTAAGTTGACGTCATCCAGGGCGATCCAGCAGGTCACCATTTCTGCCGGGGTGAGGTAGTCAATGTAGGCCCCATCCTGGTGCAGGGCAATTTCTTTGCCGCCGCCCGGCGGCTTATACCACAAGCTGTCTTGCCCAATGCGGGCGCCGGGCCAGCCCGCTAACTGGGCGCTGAGACGCCCGACTTCTGAGGAGAGGGCCACGCTGGCAATGGTGCGATCGCATTTCCAAGCATTGCAAATTTCGCGGGTCACGTCGGGCAGGCTCAGGCCGGGTCGCCAGTACCATTCATCGGGATAGATGCCCGTCTCGAAGTCGCCGTGAAACAACGGCTCAATGCGATCGCGCAGGCGCTGCACCCAATCCATACCGAGGAAGGTCTCTAAAATCAAAAAGCCATCGGCATGAAACTGCCGGATCTGACGATCATTCAGCTGCAGCGGCTGGTAGGACATGGGAGAACTCAACACCTTAACCCTTTAAATTCTTAAGACCGGGACTGTTTTATAGTGCCGCCGATCCGTCTCAGGGTTTGTACTGGCCGTTACAGCGATGCGCCTCAGCCCCGTCAGCGTTCGACGCGCGGGGGCGCTTTGTGCTCTGAGCTACGACGGGTAGGCTCCTGAGTCTTGACAATAAGCTATTCGTTAAATTGACTCAACTGCATGGATTTTTCTACTCTCCAGCCTGGCCAGCTGACGATTGGGGCCAGCGATTTTGATGCGCGGCCAATGACCTATGTTGAGAGCGGTCAGCGCTTGGGCTACGAACCGGATGTGGCGCGGGCCGTTTGCGCCCAGCTGGAACTCACGCCCGTGTGGCTCAACCTGCCAATGGAGCAGTTTTATGCCAAGTTGCAGGCTCAGCAATGTGACATCGTTTGGTTTAACCAGGCGATTACCGATGAGCGCCTCACCCACAGCCGCTTCACTCGCCCCTATGGAATTTTTAATGAAGCGGTGATTGTCAGGGCCGATAGCTCGATTCACACCGCCGCCGATTTGTCAGGACTCAAGCTCGGCGGCCTCGCGGACAGCACTAACATTGAGCTGGGCGAACAGTGGGGTGACGTTGAGTTAGTGCCGTTTCCTGGCAGCGATCGCGTGTTGCCCGAGATGCTGGCGGCGCTCAGGGCCGGGGAAATTGACGCGCTGGTGGATGATGAATTGGTGCTAATTACAGCAGCGGCGGCTGATCCGAGCCTGCGGCTTGCCTTCACGGTGGCCAGTCGCCATCGATTTGCGATCGCCCTGCATCCTGACAGCACCGGGCTCCTGACTGCGCTCAATCAGACCCTCGATCAGCTCGCAGCGGATGGCACCCTCGCCAAATTCTGGCACCAATGGATTCCCTGGCAGCCCTTTCCCTTTACGTAAAGCTTCATGCCGTGCCGGCCCGCCCGAATAGCGGGCATTGGATTAAGTACAGATGCAGGTTCACCCCGGTTCACCCCCCCTCGCCCCCCACCGCGACGTGCCGTCGCCCTTAGGTCACGTGATGGCCGAGTATCGGATCGCCGCTGCCACGGCGATCGCTTACCGGGTCAAGGCGGGACAGTACATTCAAATCATCGATATTGAAGGCAGTCAGTGCTCTGACTTTTTGGCCTTTGCGGGCGATCGCCATCAAGAAGCGCTTGACAGCACCGTGACGCGGACGCTACTGGGTCAGGCGATGCCCCAGCCTGGCGGCTTACACAGCCACTATTTCTCCCAGGCCATGCGTCCCCTTGTGACCGTGGTGCAAGATACCTGTGCTCGCCACGACAGCTTTATGCTGGCCTGCACCGCTCAATATTATGAAGATGCGGGCTATCCCGGCCATCCCAGCTGTAGTGAGAACTTTAACCAGGTGCTGGCTGACTATGGCATCGCGCCGCGAGCGGGCTGGCCTGCCGTGAACTTTTTCTTCAATACGGCGGCGGCAGCCACGGGGGAAATCACCTCAGCCGAATCTTGGTCGCGTCCGGGTGACTATGTGGTGCTGCAAGCCCAGACTGACTTACTCTGTGCCAGTTCGGCCTGTCCCGATGATATTGACGCGGCGAACGGCTGGCGACCGACCGCAATTCATGTGCGGATCTATGGGGCCGAGGCCGACTTGCGGCCCACGATCGGGCGTCGCGTCGCGCGCGCACTGCCCCTGCGGCTGACACAAGACAGCGCCTTTACGCCCCGCATTCGGTCTCTGACTCAAAACCTGGCGGAATATAGCGGGTTTTGGGTACCCCTGAGCTATCCACACCAGGGCGACCAGGCGGAATATTGGGCCTTACGGCAGCGCGTGGCCCTGATGGATCTCTCGGCCCTGCGCAAGTTTGAGGTGAGCGGGCCAGCGGCTTTAGCACTGCTGCAATGGACCTTTTCCCGCAATCTTGCCAAGCTGGACGTGGGCCAATCGGCCTATGGCTGTCTGCTCAACCCCCACGGCGGCATGATTGATGATGGCATTGTGTTTCGGCTCGGAGCCACCCGCTATCGCTATGTCGGCAACTGCGACACCGATGGGCTCTGGCTGCAAGAGGTGGCGCAGCGCCAGGGGTGGGCGGCGACGGTAGAGCCCAGCAGTCACCGCTGGCACAACCTAGCGTTGCAGGGGCCAGCGTCGCGCGAGCTGTTGCGATCGCTCGTGGCGATTGACGCTGGGTGGGATGTGACCGATCTCAATGAGCTGACCTATTTTCGCTTTGTGACCGGCCAGCTTAATGACATCCCCATCCTGATTTCTCGCACGGGCTACACCGGCGAACTGGGCTATGAACTGTTCGTGCATCCTGAGCAGGGGGCGGCACTATGGGATGCGTTGATGCAGGCAGGGACAGCCTATGACTTGCTGCCCTTGGGGATGCAGGCCCTCGATCGTGCCCGCATTGAAGCCGGACTGCTCGCCGCTGGCCGCGAGTTCAGCGACTTGATTTCGCCCTATCAGGCGGGCATTGGCTGGAGCGTGGCGCTGAAAAGCAAGGCAGACTTCATCGGCCGAGCCGCGTTAGAAAAACTGCGCGATCGCCCGCCTTTTGTCGCGGTGGGGCTGCTGCTAGAAGGGAACGAAGTGACCGGTGGCGGGCAGTGTGTGTATCCGGTCGAGGAACGCTGGCGCGTCGGTCATGTCACCAGCGGCACCTTTTCGCCGGTGCTCAACCGCAGCATTGCCCTGGCCCAGGTGGCCCCCGAGTATGCGGCACCGGGCACGGTGCTCGCAGTCGGCCTGCTGGACGGGTTGAAGCGCCGGATTCCGGCTGAAGTCGGGCCACTATCACTCTATGACCCCACCAAAAGTCGAGCGAGGGCTTAAATTATGGCTGCTGCGGCCCCGGTCTCGATCGCTTCATCGCCGATGGATGAACTGGACTGTCGCCTGTGGGACTTTGCCGGTGTGGATGGATTGCAGACGGCGATCGCCCTTTTTTCTGCCGCCGTTTCCCACTTAGCGCCGTTTCAGTCCTGCGCAGTTTCCCTCAACTCAGCTCCCGCCACGGTGCTCCGCCTCTGCGAAAACAACTTTCGCGTGGCCCTGCCGGAAAATGTGGATTTCCGGGCGGCGCTCACGCCTTTGCCGTCAAACGTGTGGGTCAAGCCCTGTCAGACGGCGAATCTGGTACTGCCCGCCGCGGCTGGACTGGAACGATTGGCCCAGGTTGCCGTCACCAAACCGCGCTTTCGGTTGTCACCCTTGCCGCTCCACCGCGCCGTACCTGCCCGAATTGACGGCACGGCGATCCTGGCTTGGCACCAGCTTTGGCCAGAACACCCCCGGCTTTTGATCCAAACTGCCCGCGTCGATATCGAGTCGGTTCAGGCGGCTTTTGATCGCGAGGCTTAAGGTACTGCTGCGCCCGTTGAGTTAGGTCGCCACAAATAAATATTGCTGTAGGGTATGTTGGGGCGACAGCCCAACGCACTGCCAGGGTTGGCCTTGGGGCGTCACGCTAAGCGATGCCACACCCGACGATCTCTCGGTATACGTCGGTTGAGCGGAGTCGTAAGCCCGAGGGCTGGCTGCGCCTACGCGGAGCGTCTCCTGCGGAGAAAACCGGATTTATACCAATTCTCTGAAACTGGGATACAGATCTTCCTTTCGACTCCGCTCAAGGAACGTCGGCTGAGCGGCGGCGTCAGCCCGATGGGCAGGCCAGGCCAACAAGCATTGTCTCCGACTGGGGAAAGCCGCCTTGTTTGTGTAGCTGTAATTCGTAGAACTGGTATTACCGGTACATTGGTACATTGTTTAAGCGCGATTTCCTGACCGCCCACAACGGCGACACATCGCTACCCTCGACTCACGGGGTTATACCGATGCTCTGAAACAAGGCGACAGATCTGGCTCCCCGGCCCCTCAGCTCCCCGGCGTTGCCAAGATGGCATCGGAAGTTCAACTATTGAGAACGACCTCATCTCGATCACCTGACCCGCCGTCATATGGCCCGACACTGCTCTGTCAGCGTTTGAGAATGCACTCGCTTCCAGTGCTCGGTATACCGATTAGCAAAAGACCCGGCCAAAAAGGGGTATAAGGTCTACAACATTTAGAGTTTAGACAAGGTTGCCCATGCCCTCTCGCATTGCCGTTATTGGTGCGGGTCCCTGTGGCCTGTCACAGCTTCACGCATTTGCCCAGGCGCGATTGACCGGGGCCGATATCCCAGAGCTGGTGTGTTTTGAAAAGCAAGCCGACTGGGGGGGACTGTGGAACTACACCTGGCGCACCGGCCTGGATGAACACGGTGAGCCTGTTCACGGCAGCATGTATCGTTATCTCTGGTCGAATGGGCCGAAAGAATGCCTGGAGTTTGCTGACTACAGCTTTGACGAACATTTCGGCCAGCCGATTCCCTCCTTTCCGCCGCGCGAGGTGCTCTACGACTACATTGTGGGACGGGCAAAAAAGGGCAATCTGGAGCGCTATATTCGTTTCAGCACGGTGGTGCGCTATGTGGATTACGTAGAGGCTAGCGATACGTTCACAGTGCGGGTAAAAGACCTGCAGGGCGATCGCGAATACACCGAGGAATTTGATTACGTCATTGTCTGTACAGGACATTTCTCTGTGCCCAAATTGCCGGTGTTTGCGGGCATTGAGCAGTTCCCCGGACGGCTATTGCACAGCCATGACTTCCGCGACGCCCGAGAGTTTGCCGGCAAAGATTTGTTGGTGGTCGGCAGCAGCTATTCGGCAGAAGACATCGCTCTGCAAACCTATAAGTACGGGGCTAAATCGGTGACGATTAGCTATCGCACGGCCCCCATGGGCTTCGACTGGCCCGAGGGCATCAAAGAGGTGCCCCTGCTGACCCATCTCGACGGCCCCACCGCCCACTTCAAAGACGGCAGCCAGCAGTTAGTCGATGCGATCGTATTCTGCGTCGGCTATCAGCATCACTTCCCGTTCTTAGCGGATAGTTTGCGGCTCAAGGCTCAGAATCGTCTTTATCCCGGCGCGCTCTACAAAGGCATCTTCTGGGAAACCAATCCCAAGCTGATGTATTTGGGCATGCAGGATCAGTTCTACACCTTCAGCATGTTTGACGTGCAAGCCTGGTACGCTCGCGACGTCGTGCTGGGACGCATTGAGCTGCCCAATGAGACCGCGATCGCCCACGACATGGCCCTGTGGCAGCAGCGGGAAGCCGCCCTGCAGGATGCCTTTGAGCAGATCGATTTCCAAAAAGACTACATTGTCGATTTAGCCCAGCTGGTGGACTATGCCCCCTGCGACTGGGAGATGACAACGGATTTGTTCAAAGCATGGGAGCACGACAAAGAACACAGCATTCTCGGCTATCGCGACAAGTCGTTTGTCTCCCCCTGCACGGGCACAAAAGCGCCCATTCATCACACCCCTTGGCTGGAGGCGATGGATGACTCTATGGCCGGTTTTTTAGACAAGCAGCCCATCCAGGCTTAAGAAGCCTGGAGCCCTGTGTTAGTCAGTGAGCCAAGACGCTAGGCAGTTTGCCCATATCCCTTTTGCCCTGGAGTTCTCTCCCATGTCTACAGTCGGCACGATAGAAAGTATCTGGCGCTATCCGGTCAAAAGCATGAAGGGCGAACAGCTCGATGAGGCCTTTGTCGCCTTTGCCGGTCTGATGGGCGATCGCCTCTACGGCGTAGTCAAGGGCCATGGCAACCCCGGTTTTCCTTGGCACACAGGCCGCGAGCAAGCCTCTCTCCTGCGCTATCAACCCCGCTATAAACATCACAGCGCCACACTCAAGCCCGAACATTTAGCCGCCGCCCAGGGCATGGCCCCCGGCATCAATCCGCTGTATCCCGCCGCCGAGCAGTTTGCTGTTGAGATAGCAACCCCCGAGGGTGAACTTTATAACCTGGAAGACGGCACGTTTTTAGAACACCTGAAAACGGTGACGAATGATCAGTCCCTCAGCCTGAAATTTACCCAGCGCAGCCAGTATGACTGTCGGCCCCTAGCGTTATTTTCACTGCAGCTCGGCGCTATCCTCACGCGGGAACTAGAAACGACGATTGACAAGCGCCGCTTTCGCGCCAATCTGTATGTGGATTGGCACGAAGACAAACCCTACGAAATTGAGCTCGTGGGAAAACGCCTCAAGATCGGTGAAACGCTGGAAATCAACGTGCTGGAACGAGACCCCCGCTGCAAAATGATCACGCTTGATCCGGACACTGCTGCCGCCAATTCTGAAATTATCAAGCATGTCTCCCAGGCCCATGAAGGGTTTGCGGGCGTCTACGGTGCGGTTTTGGTTGAAGGCGTGGTCAAAGCTGGCGACCCCATTCAGTTGCTGGATTGATGGGGGCGGGACGCTGAGGCCCCCGGCGTTTTCAAGATGGCCTCGAGAGTTCGAGCATTGATCAGCAAACGGCACCTAATGGCGGCTGAATGTCGACGGCCCGCAACAACGCGACCATGGCTTAAGGCAAGACGTCCTGCATTTGGCGGCCTCAAAGATCCCGTACCGGGGGCTCTCAAACTAACGTTTCATGACTAAATCGACGACGATTCAGCGGTGGGGTATCTGCGGCTACAGAGTCCTGCGGTTAGGCCCGATTTACTAACCACAAGACAGCGCCATTCAGAACGTACCAAGGTCTGCTTTCCTGGCGCTGCCAATGCCCAATATTTTGATAGAGGTTTCCTGTGACTGTAGCGACTTCCAAACCCGAAACCCTGACGAACTTAGCAGCCTACGTGGCGCAGCCGGAGCGGGCCGACTGGGTGAAGCAGGTGCGGGGCAAGATTGACGATCTGGGCATTCAATATATCTACTACCAGTTTGTCTCAGTGACGGGGCGCATTACGGGTAAAGGGGTGCCAGCTGCTCACTGGGAAAGTATTGCCGAAAAAGGGATTCAGCTGGTCTATGGGGCCATGGCTAACCTGTTGATCGATCGCTACGGCGACTATATCGGCTATGGGCCAGAAGCCTCAGAGCTGGTGGCCATTCCCGACCCTGACACCTTTTGTCAGCTCCCCTGGGATCCGCGAGTGGCACGGGTCTACTGCACCTGCTTCCGCAACCGCGAAGAACCGGAAGACCCCGGTGCTTACCTGACGGCAGACTGTCGCGGCAATTTGCGCCGCATTCACGCGCAGTTTCAGGCCGACCACGATGGGCTACATCTGCGCCACGGCACCGAACCGGAGATGATGTGGCTGAAGAAGGGAGCCGACGGCAAGCCGGATGGCGGCGCGACCAAGCCCTATTGCTATCACATCGATCAGTTTGAGCAGCTGCGTCCGGTGGTGCTGAAGGTGATCGAATATTGCCATGCCATGGGGCTGGATATGATCCAGGGTGATCATGAGGATGCCCCCGGTCAGCTCGAGCTGAACTTTATGTATGACGATGCGCTGCGCACTAGCGATCGCCTCACCACCTATCGTCAAATTTGCTCTCAGGTCGCCCGCGAATTTGGGCTGATTGCCTGCTTCATGTCCAAACCGTTTATGGGGCTCTCGGCCAACGGCTGTCACCACAACGTGTCGCTATGGCGCGGCGGCGAGGATCAGATCAACGAGCTGGGGCTAGAGCAGCTGCCGGGGATGGCGGCTAATTTTAGCTATCGCAAAGGCGGCAAAAACACCTTTCTGCCCGATCCGGCTCTGGATGCAAGGAAGCCGGGGCCGATTGGTTTGCAGGCGATCGGCGGCGTCATTGAGCATTTGGGCGCGTTGACGGCGATCGGCTGCTCAACGGTAAATTCCTACCGTCGCCTGTGGGATACGGGACTGTGGGCACCGGTCTATGCCGACTGGGGCTTCCAAAACCGCACCTGTGGCTTGCGAGTATCGGCCCCCGGACGCTTTGAGTATCGAGCCGTCGATTCGATGGTGAACCCCTATCTGATGGCGTCAGCCATTATCAAAGCCTTTGACGATGGCATTAAACGCGACCTGGATCCGGGGGAACCGGAGGAGCGCAACCTATACGAGGCGATGGAAGCTGGTAAGCAGGTGAAGAAGTTGCCGATGTCGTTGGGTGACGCGCTGCAGCGCTTGTCTGAGGATGAGGTGATTAAGTCGGCGATGCCCGGCGAGATGTATCGCGTTTTCCACTGGTATAAGCGAGACGAGTGGGAGAAGTTCTTGGCCACCGCGACGGACTGGGATACGGATATGTATATGGACTGTTTGCCCTAGTGGTCTGTCAGTTTTCGATGTGTGGGCAATACCCGTTCTCAGTGCTCGAACGCTTGATGTGATCGGGCAACCGCCGGGGGGCCGAGGGGCCGGGGAGTGAGATTTACGCCTAGTGGCAAAAAATCGGTATCCCTGTAGGCTGGGCTGAATCGAGTGAACCCCAATGCTAGAGAGGGTTTCATTAGATTACGTCAGCACTGACCCAACCGACAAATTCCAGCTTGACCCGGCACTAGTTCAACTTTTGAGAACACATCTGCCGTTGCCGGCAGGGTGGGTTTGGTCAGGTTTCAGTTCATCCTGACAAGACGCCGACAAAGCCCGCATCCCTGCCGGTTGGGTGGTTCCACAACAATGCTCTCGCGATGCTAGACCTAGCCCTGCTGCCTTATCTCAAATCACTGTTGCCGCTGCACGCAAAGGCCGGTGCCCAACCCGACAACCTGTGTGGGCCTTATTGGATTGGGTTACTGCTACAGACCTACGGCATCTCGGTCTCCGCCGTTGAGGTGGCGATCGCCGCCGCCACCGTGCTCCCCAGTCAGGGCAACCCGACCGACTGGTTGCCAGCGGGGGCGACCTCTCGTCAGGGCCGTCACTACGACCAGATCCCGACGGTGCCTAACGTTGACGCCGCCGGGACGGCCATCATCGGCTTGATGCAGGCGACCGAGCAACTCAGCCAGGGCCGATTTTCGCTGTTGCCGCTCACCACTGATGATTGGGCGGCGGGGCTGCAGACCGTTTGGCAACTGTGTCAAGCGCAGCCAGAGTATCAGGCGATTCCGCTGTTGAATGTCCACACGAGCTATTTTTGGGGCTCCAAGCTCACGCCGCTGCAGGCGATGACCTATCTCGCAGGAGGCACTATCCCCCCGCCCCCACCCGACTGGCGCGTCGGCCATTTTGCCCTGCTGGCGGGACAACTGCAAGGGCCCGTCCAGTCTCTCTACGCCCTACTGGATACCTATCCCCAGTTCGGCTGGCAGGGCCTGCATCTGCAACCCCCGATCGCGGTGTCCCAATCGTTGGCGCGGCCCCAGCAGAGCGATCAGGGCGGGCTCGCGCTGTTTGTGGAGACGGCTTGGCGATCGCGCCTAGCGGACGCCATCACACGAGCGGGTCTACACATTGAGCCTTGGGACAACGGTTCTCCAGCCCCGTTTTGTCCCGAGTGATACAGCATTGGCCCAAGTCTTTAGAGAGATTAGGGCATGTTCATCAGGAGCAACCGTTAATGGTCGTCACCACCGCCGCGCCGGAAACCATCGCCAGCTGGGTCGAATCCTTAACTGAGCAGGGCGTCAAATATGTGCGCTTCGAGCTGCCCGACCTGCATGGCGTCTCCCGCTTAAAGGTGATTCCCATCGGCAAAGTCGAAGGCTACGCCCGCAAAGGTCTTAACTTCTACGGCGGCACCCTGGCTTTAGACACGGCCTCATCAGTCGTCACCACGTCCGGTTATCACGAAGAGCGGCGCTATCGCGACCATCTGCTCTTTCCTGACCTCAGCAGTTGCACCCCCGTCCCCTGGATGGATCACACCGCGAAGGTCGTTTGTGATGCCTATTGGGGGCCGGAAGAACCGCTGTTGGGAGCGCCCCGCTACGTGTTGAAGTCACTGCTCGATCGCGCTAAACAGCTCGGCTTCGACGTGATGATGGGCCACGAGTTTGAGTTTTACCTGCTCAATGCCGAGACGCAACAGCCTTTGTTTGACGGGCTCCACATTTTCAACCATATTCGCAATCAGTACGTGCCAGAAATCAGCCAAATGCTGGACTATCTGCAGGCGGCGGGCATTGACGTGATTACCCACAACTGCGAGTACGCGCCTTCCCAGTTTGAAATCAACTATGGCCCCAGCATTGGCATTCAGGGGGCCGACAAAGCCTTTACCTTCAAAAATGCGGTGAAGGAAATCGCTCATCACTTGGGCTATCAGGCCAGCTTTATGTCGAAGCCGTTTGCGGGGATGGCCGGTTGCTGCTGCCACTTTCACCTGAGTCTGTGGGACGGGGACACCAACCTGTTTTTAGACGAGGATGCCCCCCACGGCCTGTCGGCCACGGCGCGATCGTTTATTCAAGGGATTTTGGCTCATGCTCCGGCGATGATGCCGCTGATTGGGCCGACGCCCAACTGCTATCGACGGCTCAAACCCCACACGTTTGCGCCTTCTAACATCAGTTGGGGCATCGAAGATCGCACGGCGATGGTGCGGGTCAAGGCCACCGGGGATGAAGATACCCATTTGGAAATGCGCGCGGGTTCGGGCCTCAGCAATCCCTATCTAACGGCCGCCGCCACCCTCGCCGCCGGACTGCTCGGCATCAAAGAGCAGCGGGAGCTACAGCCGATGGTAGACGGCCCCAGCGAAGAAGATCCGAGCCTGCCCCCCTTCCCTAAAACGTTGGATGCCGCCCTAGCGGCGCTCGCGGCCGACAGCGCCATGCAAGAGATGCTCGGCCCAGAGTTTTGTCAGCTGTTCACCACGGTGAAACAGTTTGAGCTGGCCCGGTTTCACGATCACATTACCGATTGGGAAAAGACCGAATACCTGGAGGTTTATTAATCTGTGACGCAAACTCAAGTCAAAGCCCCGATCACTGCAGAGCAGATTTCCCAGTTCCATCGAGATGGCTTTCTGGTGGTTCAAGATCTGATTGCCCCGGCTCTCGTCGCGCCCCTAGTCGAGCGATTTGAGCCGCTGTTTGCGGGCCAGTTTGAAACCGGGGTTTACCCCGAAGAATGGCACTGGAATCCCTATTTGGGTAAGCCAGGCGCAGCGGGGCAAATGACCGGGGTGTGGCGGTGCGATCGCACCCTGGCCGCAGTCCTCCTGTCCGCCAAAATTGGTCGCATTGCCGCCATGCTAGAAGGTTGGTCGGGGGCGCGGTTTCTGGCTGATGGGATGTGGCTCAAGCCGCCGGGGGCCAAAGAAACGACCCTGCATCAAGACTCGATGTATATCAATTACCACACCCCGCCGGGCACCGTCACCTGCTGGATTGCCCTCAGCCACGCGATGGCCGGGGCTAGCACCATTGAGTATGCGCGCGGGTCGCACCGTTGGCAGATGTCCGCCGCCGTCCCCGCGTTTCACAACCAGGACAAAAGCTACCTGGCTGATATGGAGCAGGCGGCGCAGCGGGCGGGGGTTGATCGCCCAGAAGTCGTCCAGCTCGACATTCCGCCAGGGGGCTGTGTGTTTCACCACGGCAATGCTTGGCATGGTTCGGGGGCGAATACGATGAACGTTATTCGTCGCAGTCTGGTGCTGTCCTATATCCCCGCCGAGGCGCGCTTTAGAGACTTTGACACCTACGTGCCCGGTGGCTATATCGCGGGTAAATACAAACGCCAGGGAGACAACACCATGGATGAAAGTTTCTTCCCCATTGTGTGGCGCGAAGACGGCTACCGCACGCCGTTTTTGGCCGACTATTGCGGCGATGCCCTGGTGGACTAGCGTCGGGGTTTGGCAGTGTCAAAGTATTTGTTTGGCGTAGTTGTGTGATCCCCCGCTGTCGCCGCCCCCTTGAAAAAGGGGCTATGTAAATGTTGGCTCGCAGCCCCTCTTCAAGGGGATTTAAGGGAGATCCACAAAGCATTTGCTAAACATGTACGTGTTAAACCCCGACGATCGGTACGCTTTTTTGGAACACGTTCCCCCAGCCTGTCTGACTTTCTAAATTTATGCAGAATCTATCGCCCCCCGCCCGTCAGGACTATCCGCCCGTTACCCCCAGCCAGGTTGACCAGTTTCAGCAGCAGGGCTACCTAATTCTGGAGAATGTGCTGTCAGCGGCCCAGATTGAGCGCATTGTGGGGCGGTTTGAGCCGCTGTTTGACACCCAGTTTGAAACCGGCATCTATCCAGACGAGTGGTATGGCCGACCTGGCCTCAGTCAGCCCAACGCCACCCGCCAAATGACCGGACTGTGGCGGTGCGATCGCACCCTGGCTAGCGTTACCCTGTCGCCGGCGATCGCCCGCCTCAATGCCAGCCTGATGGGTTGGCCCGCCGCCCGCTACGGCTTCGATGCCTGCTGGCTCAAGCCGCCGGCGGCTCCTCCGGTGTCCTTTCACCGCAACAGCACTTACGTGGCTAGCCTCGACCCGGCCAGTGTCGTCACCTGCTGGATCGCCCTCAGCCATGCCACCTCAGCCGCCGGTACCCTGCAAATCGTACCTGGCTCCCACCATTGGCCCAGCGCCGATAGAATCCGCTTTCTCCATGCGCCGCGCGAAGATTACCGGGCTCCCCTCTGGCAGGCAGCAACAGCAGCCAGGGTAGATGCTCCCCAGATTCAGTCCATCGAGTTATCTCCCGGTAGCGCCATCTGCTTTCACGGCCAGCTCTGGCATGGTTCAGATCGCAACCAGACAACCCATCAAACCCGGCGTAGTTTGGCCATTAGCACTCTGCATCCCCAAGCCAAATTTCAGCCCCACAGCGACCAAGGCTTCATTTTTAGCCGCTATCGTCGCCTCGAAACGCTGGCAATGGATGAAAGCTATTTCCCGATCTTGTGGAGTCAGGACGGCTACCGTACCCCCTTTCTGGCCGATTATTGTGGCGATGCTCTGGTTCCGTAACCATCGCAGCGCTAAGCGATCGCACTCCGTCCCCCCTTGCATCCTTTACCCCGAACCGAATGCTATGACTGCAAAAAACCTGCGGCTGGCGAGTTTTGATGTCGGCACCGATGACCTGCGCTGGTGGGCACCGGAAATTTTGGAGCGCTATGCCGATGGCTTCTACACAATGCACCAGCAGCTGTTTGCCGAAGTCTGTGCCCAGAGTGAGCCCGACGACCTGGGTGGAACAACGCTGAAAAGCGTCGAACTGATCAAGTTTGAACCGCGCAAAGGTCACTACCCGAGCGATGCCGAGCTGGCTGATTTAGACGGCATCGTGATTTCGGGCACGGCTAGCGGCGCTTACGACCAAGACGAGTGGATTCTGCAATTGCAGGCCGTGCTGCGCAACTATCATCAGCGCCAGATCAAGCTGTCGGGCTTTTCTTTTGCGCCGCAAATTTTGGCCCAGGCATTAGGCGGTAAAGTTGATCGCAATCCCCCTGGCACGGAGCTATCGGTTGTCACCATTCAGCTCAGCGAGGCCGCTCGCAGCTATTTCGGCACTGACCGCACCGCCTATGCGATTCAAGTTCACCACAATGACGGCATTATTCAACTCCCGGCGGAAGCGGCGTCTTTGGGCACTAGCGGCGTGACGGAATATCTCGGCTGGATGCTCGGCGGTCACATTTTGGCCTTTTCGGGCCACCCCGAATATTCTCGCGACCCCTGGATCTTGGAGCGCATGATGCGGGCCGAACGTCGGGACAATCTCGTCTCGGCGCAGCACATTGACTACGGCCTGCGAGATTTGTGGCTGCCAACAGATTATGTTTGGCAAACCCAACAGCAGTTTCGCTTCTTTTTGGGACAGTGCAGCCTGTAGCGGGCAGCGATCAGTCGACGGGCGAGAGTCCCTGCCGTTGGCTCTCCAATAACATCAGTTTGGGTTTAAGCCAAACCCCATTGCTTTCCCCTCTGGAGAGGGGCGAATGGGGTGGGTTGAACGACTCTCAGCGGGAGGAGCGACATCCAGACAGCAGCATAATTTAGGTCGCCTATCCGTCCGCTGGCAAACAGTTTGGCCGGAGAGATGTCGCTAGCATAAGCAGGTCAGCTCAGGGCTGACGTCACATTAGGGGGGCGATCGCCGTTCGTCATGAAAATCCTCGTCATTCAAAACAGCAGTCAAGATCCCGTTGGGATTTTAGGAGAGCACCTGGTCAAGGCAGGGGCGGAGCTGTTGACTTGGCTGCCAGAACAGCAGCCAGCTCCACCGCCAGAGGACTATGCGGGACTGATTATTTTGGGGGGACACATGAACGCCCACGAGGATGAGCGATATCCTCATCTCAAGCGGGTGGTCGCGCTGATTCACGAGTTTCATGCCGAGCACAAGCCCATTATGGGTGTGTGTTTGGGGGCTCAGCTGGTTGCCCGCGCCTTCGGCTCTCACGTCTATCCGCACAGTCAGCCGGAGCTGGGGTTCTCACCCCTGCGGGTAGTGCAGCCGGCGGCAACAGAACCCTGGTTGCAGGCTTGCCCAGCAGATTTGCACATCATGCAGTGGCACTTTGACACCTTTAAGCTGCCGGAGCCCGCCACCTGGCTCATGACCAACGATATTTGCCCGCATCAGGCTTATCGCATTGGCACCAACATCTACGGCTTTCAGTTTCATCTAGAGGTCACGCCCGCCATTATTGCCGATTGGCTAGCGGCTAAAAGTGACTGGATCGATGCCCACTATCCCCGTCTTGATCGCCAAATTCAAGCGCAGATCACCGCCCATGCTGAGGGCGCTGCGGCCTTTGCCGAACAGGTTGCCCACACTTGGTTAGCGCTGTGTTCAGTGCCTTGTTCTAGCCCCGCGATCGCGCCCGTCTAAAACGAGCACCTGTCTAAAACAACCTGAGTTCGGGATAAGGGCATCAGGCACGCTGACCCGCCGGTTGAAGCGACAATCCCCTCTGGGGAGGGGTGCCAAAGGCGGGGTGGGTGTCGATCCTCCCGCTGAGAGGTGTTCCACCTACCCCACTAGCCCCTCCCCAGAGGGGAAAGCAACGGGGTTTGGCTTAACCCGAACTGGCGTTAAAACAAGAACAGACATCACTCAGGCTTCTTCACACCCCGATGCAGATTGCTGACTGAACCCAGCGCGATATCTCCCGCTAACCGCAGCAAGAATGCTTGCTGACGGAGGGCGGCACGTCGTTGGCCGGATTCTCATCAAAGAAATTCAGCGGCTTGAGCATGAACCCAATCGTGGCGACTGGCATCACTGGCCAATCTTCAGCGCGGGGCGAATGACTGTGGGCAAAGGTATACCAAACGACGATATCTGTGTCTTCTACTGGGCGATCGGCCGCTGTCCACTGGGGCAGTCCCGCACCACCGGGATGCTGATTGGGATAGTCGCCGGCGGGATAGTTTTCGTCGGCGCTGTAGGGGGTCACCCATAGATGCTGAGTCATATAAGTCGCCCGGTTAATCACGCTGGCGCTGGGTCGGGCCAGCGGTAGGGTATTCTCTCCGGGCATCAGCTTGTAAGCAGTTGGGTAGCCCATCGCGTTGGTTTTGGCCGGGTTCACCACTTTCCAATAGCGCCCTTTCATCGGGTCGATCAGGCGCTGAGCGGCTTTCTCGGTGGGTAACAGAGTTGATTGAGCATAAAAAGCGTTGCCATAGGGGTTGTGCTCGTCGTCTTCGGGCACAATATCGACTTCGTAAACCGAATTGTTCGCTCCGTCAATATTCATATCCAGCCGCACATTAAAGATGTGCTGGTGAATCGGGGCGTTGAGCTGGGGCGCCACCAGCGTGCCGTATTTGGGCACTTCACCCGGCATAACGGCTCCTGTGCTCACCATGCCGGTCAGCTTCACCTCATATTGAATGGTGCCGTCTTGGTAGAAGTACCAGTAAAAGCCATATTCGTAGTTACCAACGGTCGCGATGAAAGAGATCACCAAGCGACGAGAGCGACGCACTTCGGTTTGTTCGGTGCGCCAGTCCATATGCTTCCAGAGAATGCCAAAGTCTTCTTCGTGGAGGCAGACAGCATTCTCGATCTGCGCGACTTCACCCCGCGAGTCAGTGATGAAGGCGTCGAAGTAGTGGATGACGCCGAGGCAGTCGCAGCCTAATTTGAGCGAGTTGGCGAGGGAGCCAATGCCGTATTCGCCGACGTCAAAGGCGTTTTTGCGATAGTGATTGGGTTGCGGATCGCCGTAGGGAACAGTCATCTCGGCGAGGGAAGCCCGGTAAAAAATGGGGCGATCTTCACCGTTGTCGGTGTAGGTCACGTCGTAGAGTACGAGACCTTCGCGAGGGGTGAAGCCAACGCGAACTTTCCACTTTTGCCAGCTAATTTCGTGACCGTCCACCGCATAGCTGGGACCGTCGGGTTGCACAATCTCCAGCGGTTTGAGATCCTGCCGGTAATTTTTGACGTACTCAGGGATGTAGTTGCCATCCTCAGGGGGGAGAGGCACCACGCCATAGTCTTCAACGCGAATCACTTCCATTTTATTGAGGTCGACCACGGGGATGACGCCTTCGATCGGGTGGGCATAACCGTTGTCGGTGGGATTGGCTTTGACCCAGCACAGCGCCCGCGACAGTCGCACACCCACTTCGTCGGCGATGCCATAGTGACCGGCTGACCAAGGATCGACCATCACCAGGTCAGGATTGGTGATGCCCCGCTTAGCGATCGCCCTTTGAAACTCTGGACAAGCCTTAACCGCCGCCTCACAGGCCACAAATTCGTCCAACATAATGGGCGGCTGCACGCCTGGAATTGCGTCCCAAGCAACCAAGCGCCGCTCATTAAGGGAAACCACCGCCTCGTAGGTTGTCGCGGTGGCATTATCCAGCAAAATCATAAAGACTGCGCGAGCGATCGGGTCGCCCAGACGAAAGCTCAACACCGTCTGCTTTTCTGGCTCTTTGAGCGTCACAGTGGCAAAGCGAAAGCTGTCCGTCAGCGCTTTTTCTGTCTTCACAATAGAGACTGCGGCTTTGATCTCCTCGGGGGTCAGCGGCTCTAAAGGATGACTAACGCTAGCGGTGGCCGGGGATGTCGTCGGTTCTTGGGCAACGGTCATGATAAAACTCCAAAGCTGTCTGATAGGTGGGTCAAAAGTTGGAAAAACTCGCGAAAAATCCTTTAACGATTGCGTTGCCTACTCTCTCACAGCACCCAAGAACTCTTGGTTAAACGTCTTAAAGGCATAACTGGTTTCATCGGCAAGATTGGAAAAGGAACGATCGCTGCTGATCGCCATCATCAAAAAATAATCCTGCTCCGGACGAAAGCTGTTCGATCATCCAGACATCTAGCTCAGTTTTTTGATCACGTAGAAAGTCTTAATTAAACGATGCTGAAGAGGGTGTGGTGACGATAGCCCAACGCACCGCCGGGATTGGTTTTAGTGCGCCACATCAAGCGATGACGTACCCCACGATAATTAGGACTACTCGCTTAATTTTTTTTATATCGTTAGGATTAATAAATTTCATCGAAGCTTATCGTTGAAATCACCCCAGAAATGTCTTTGCAGATACGAAAAATCAGTCTGGAGTCAGCGCCATTGAAAAAGATTTATAGTGACCCTAAATGAATTTGAGAACCAAATTGACTGCAATACAAGGCTTTGAGGATACTCAGCTTCTCATGCTTAGTTGAAATTACTATATTTGGAGAGCCCTGTTGACTTGACTTTCCGTTTTGAACGTTGGGTACGACATTGTCAAGTTGCCAAAATTTGCCTCTGGCTGACTGCTTTTAGGAAGCGGCCTCTATGGCTGGTGTAAGGTCAATTAGTCTATAAGCTGAAAGGGAAAGCCGGGTTGCCGCTGTCTTTGACGATGCCGTAGAGGCCGCGATCGCAATATCCACAAAATGTAGAGGATGGCGATCGCCCTCTCC
>CALCCA010000015.1 GCA_937899725.1 uncultured Halomicronema sp. | reverse complement strand
AAGTCGTTGACCAAGCCTTCATTGACTGACCAGATCTATCCGCGGATTGCTATAGAACTCAGCGAAAAGACCGATCTCCCGCTGTCGCTGTCCCTATTTCCTCCGGGCAGGCTGCGCCACAAACAAGGGGGCTCTGGCCCATTTGAACTGGGATGTCTCCCTTTTCCTACGCGCAGCCATGCCCGAAGGGCTTTAGGGGGATTGAGGGGGATCTAACCCTATCCATGGTCTAAAGCATGACTTATGTATAAGCCGTAGCCTTAATCAAGAAGAGGTGAGGTTAGCTGAGTCGGCCCTGTAAAGCTGGCAGAGGCTAAATCTCGCGCGTATCGAGCGGCAGGAATGCTGTCAGCACTTCACCTTGTTCTGGGCGCTGCCGCAGGATCAGCTTGCCCCCCAAAAATTCAAAGAGATTTTTGGTGACGTCTAAGTTCAAGCTGACGCCCCCGGTCTCCGGCACGACGGTCAACAGCTGGCCAATGGATTTCAACGGCTGCCGTTTGGTTGCCCCGTTGGGGTCGAAGGCACCCCCTTTCTCCGTCGACTCGGCTTCAAACTGCAGCTTGAGCTGATGTCCAGCCAGCATCACCACCATGTGGACGTGACTGTGAGGCGGCAGACATTGGGTAAACCACTCCACGACCCCGGTTAAGACTTCGTTTAACAGGGTGGGGTCGCTATTCACGCGAGGGAGATTCGGTGGCAACGTGACGCTTAAGTCAAGATTGCGACGTTGTGCTTGCTGCTGCCAGCGGGGCACCGCATCGCTAAAAATCTGGCTCAGCGCAATCGGGGTCAGAGAAGACCGGGGGCGATCACGCTCTGTTGTCTCCAACTCGATCGCTCGGAAGATGAGGTTAAATCGGTCAATTTGCTGGGTGCATTCTTCATCAATGCGGGCCAACCTTTTTTTGACTTCGGAGCCCACATCTTTGCGGCGCAGCAGCGATCGTGTCAGCGTTCGAATGGTTGTGAGCGGCGTGCGAATTTCATGGGCCATGGCCTGCAGCAATTCGGTATCAGCTCCGGCATGAATCGCGGCCTTACTCTCGGCCTCAGTGTCTGCTACCGCGTGGGTGACTCGGGGTGAGTGGTCATTCTCGGCCACCTCTCGATGCGCCACCTGGGTGTAGTGCAAGTTGCCATGCTTGTCTGACTCCACAAAGGCTTCACTGACTCGATGGGGCAAATTAGCGACTAGGCCTTGGGTAAAGCGCGTGATCACGCGGAAATCTGGCGGGCCTACGGTATTTGTAATCCGCTGGTGCAACGGGTCGAGGCTATGGCTGGCGGGCTCGGCAATATAGTGGCGAATGTGTTGCCAAAGCGCGATCAAAACAGCTGGATCAAAGGAGTATTGAAAACAGGGGGAACCGCCGGTGGGTTGGCCCAGCACCAAAGCGACGCTCAAGGTCGGTGTTACTACCAGACAAAATCGTTCTGCTAGTAGCGGATTTTCTAAGACCAGCGGTAGCACCTGAATGCCTTGGGGGCGTGAGGCCGGAAGTTGCGGCTCAACAGCCGGTGACAGAAACCGTTGGGGCTGTAATGCTGTTGCCAGGGGTTGCGGGGTGACGACCCAAGATTCGAACCGCTGACCAAAATCAGCTTCATTGAGAACGGGCAGCGGACCTGATAGGGTGATGCCGTCTACGGCATCGACCGGGTGTCCCTTAAGGGTTGTCTGGCGGGGCAGTGTCGGCAAAAGCTCGGCCAATGCGGCGATCGCGGCTCGCCACTCGGCCTCTGCCATCAGGGCAGCGTTGCGGGCACGCAGCAATGAGCCTCTCTGGCGATCAGCCATCGAGAAACTATTCGCGTGACAAAGCAAATTGCTTAAACTGCCGTGGTCGACCGTCTCCAAAATTGCCTCCCCGGTTGCTAGCCAGCGGTGGCAAAAGTAACCGCTAGCAATTAAACCCACATAGATAGAGGCTACTGGATCGCGCCGTTGTTAGTTAGGGGTAGAACCGAACGCAATCAGAGGGGTTCCTAACCAAAGTTCTCAAAATCGATGGGGTTAAGAGAATACTGGCTGCCGACATACTCATAGATCTCGGTACAGTAAATAGCGTTCATGTGCCACCCAGGTATGTCACTGAGCCATCGACAAACGATCAATTACTCAGCCTTAAGGTGGGCACTGCGATCGCTAGCCGCAATTGGATCTAGGACAAGTCAGCTGGGTGAATCGGTATAGCAGCGAAACCTTCACGTCTGAATTCTGGATTCCTGGTGGTGCAAGCTGAGTTTTTGAATAGGGCATGCTGAGACGTATCTGCCATCAGACTGCCGTTAACTTTAGAAAGCTCGATACCCATGCTTGAGTCGCCGCAAACCGCGATTGATCTGAGATTTCTTCGATCGTTAAAGTGGCTTTAACGTAAAGGCTTCACCCATCACTGCTAAATTCTACTGTTCGCTAGCCTAATCTCACTAATACAAAGCTATGACTCAACAAAATCAAGCCGACGCCATCATTCGTTCTCACGTACTATGGGCCACGGGCGGCGGCCTTATCCCGATTCCGCTGGTCGACTTTGCTGCGGTTACGGCAATTCAATTGGAAATGCTGCAGCAATTAGCCCGACTCTACAGCGTTGACTACTCTCCCAGCATTGGTAAGACGTTTGTGACAGCCCTCACGGGGACGACCCTGGCTCGACTAGGGGCCAGCTTTATTAAAGCTATTCCGGGCATTGGCACAGTGATTGGTGGGGCTTCGATGGCGCTGACTTCAGGGGCATCGACCTATGCAGTGGGTCAGGTTGCGGTCAGTCATTTTGCTAATGGCGGTACGCTCAACAACTTTGTAGAAGACCAAGTTAAAAACGCCTATGATTCTGCATTTGAGCGAGGGAAAGGATACGTGTCTGACCTTGAAAATGACAAAGGAGACGATGCCGCCAACATTTATGAAGCCCTGGAAAAACTGGGTCAGCTAAAAGATCAGGGAATTCTAACGGAAGAAGAATTTCAGACCAAAAAGCAGGAACTGCTCTCTCGCCTTTAACCGTCCAACCCCATTGGCCGATCGAACCCCAATCCAATATTGTGGCTAGGTTAAATCGGGAAGCTGCTGATGGGACGGTAATACTTGAATACTGCGAGGTTTGCCAGCTTGACGAGAAATCAACCCTTTTTTCTCTAGCGTTAGCCCCATTTGATGGACCGATGGTGGCGTCGTTTTCTCTAACGACTGCATGCAAGGAGCGCCCTCCCTAATGGGAGAGCGCTGTTTCAAATCAAGCTCAGCGAGGCTGAACTGCTTCGAGACTAGCCGATGATTTCGGGAGCCTCAGCAGAAGCCAA
>CALCCA010000014.1 GCA_937899725.1 uncultured Halomicronema sp. | reverse complement strand
CATCTCTTCTCCTTTCTCCTCTTCCTTCTTCCCCTTCCTCTCTCATTATCTCTCTCCTCCCCCCTCCCCCCCCCTGTTTCGTCTTCTCTTCCCCCCCCCCCCCCCCGACCCCGTGACGCCCCGCATCCAAAAACGGCAATTTGGTCAACCTGTTGCTGGTTCGTTGGGCACCATCATCGGTTCATACAAATCGGCGGTGACCAAGCACATTAACCTGCAGCGTCAGGCCCCCAAAATGCCCGTATGGCAAAGCAACTATTATGAACACATCATCCGCAACGAAAGGGTAATGACTGACATCCGCCAATACATCCACAACAACCCAGCGTCTTGGCAAGCCGACCAATTGCACCCAGACTGCCCCTCAAAATGGTTATTAGGAGATGTCAGGCTAGCTCTCGAAAACCTTTCACATACTGGCTCAGCGATTAGCCGTTAACCTGCTTTTGCCGCTGCAGGGCTTCAAAGGCAGCTTGAAAGTGTTGGGGTTGAATGTGGATTTGGGACGGATCATCAGCACCGGAAGCACGGTATTCACGAATCGCTTCCAGGGCGGCCTGATTGCTGAGCAGCGCCAGGTCGGCCCCATTCCAGTCTGTGGTTTGGGCCGCGATCGCCGCCAGATCAATCCCGGCTAACGGGCGATCGCTGTTATGCACTTGCAAGATTGATAACCGACTGGCTTCCGTCGGCAAATCCACCTCGATTTGTAGATCGAGGCGTCCGGCCCGGAGCAAGGCGGGGTCGAGGGCGTTGCGGCGATTGGTGGCCCCAACCAGCAGCACATCGGCACAGTCTTGCAGGCCATCGAGTTCGGTGAGCAGTTGACCGACAACGCGATCGCTCACCCCCGAATCGCCCTGAAACTGGCCCCGCTCCGGCGCTAGCGTATCGATTTCGTCAATAAATATGACACAGGGCGATGCCTGCCGCGCTTTGGCAAACAGCTCGCGCACGGCCTGCTCCGCCGCACCGACCCAGCGCGTCAGCAGTTCTGGCCCATTCACCGCAATGAAGTTGGCCCGAGCTTGGGCAGCCACGGCCTTCGCCAGTAGCGTTTTGCCGGTGCCGGGCGGCCCCCAGAGCAGAATGCCGCGCGGTGCTTGGGCACCGGTTTGCTGATACAGCTCGGGATACAGCAGTACCCCTTCCACCGATTCTTGCAGGGTGCGTTTGGCAGTTTCCAGACCGCCGATATCTTCCCAAGCGATTTGGGGCGATTCCACTTCCACCGATCGCAGCACCGACGGCTTGATTTCTTTCAACGCCGCCGCAAAATCTGTTTGGGAGACATGCAGGTCGTCTGGCACCGGATCACTGAGGGCAGGCACCTGTCGTCGCAGGGCAAAATAGGCGGCTTTTTGACACAGGGCCTTCAGGTCGGCACCGACCATGCCGACGGCGACATCGGCGATCGCCGCCAAATTCACCGTGTTATCCAGCGGCATCTGGCGCGTCTGGATCTGTAAGATTTCCAACCGGCCCGTGCGATCGGGCACGCGGAACTGCACCTCGCGATCGAGCCGTCCCGGACGACGCAGGGCCGGGTCAATGTGATTGGGCTGATTCGTGGCGGCCAGCACCACGACCCCAGGGGTTTTGGCAAAGCCATCCATCAGGCTTAGGAGCTGGGCCACCAGTCGTTTTTCGACCTCGCCTTCCACTTTGCTGCGATCGGGGGCAAGGCTGTCAATTTCGTCAATAAAGATCAGGCAGGGCGCTGACTTTGCCGCTTTTTCAAACACTTTGCGGAGCCGCCCTTCGGCCTCGCCGTAGTATTTGCCCATGATTTCGGGGCCGACGATCGCGATGTAGCTGACGCCCAATTCTTCCGCTAGCGATCGCGCCGTCAAAGTTTTGCCCGTTCCCGGTGGGCCGACCAGCATCACGCCTCGGGGTGGCTCTAGACCCAGTTGAGCTAACACTTCCGGTCGCTTGAGGGGAATTTCGACCAGTTCTCGCAATTCTTGAATGATCGCCGTGAGTCCGCCGACATCTTTGAGAGAAGGCGTGGCCGCAGGGGTTTGGGCAGGCGATTGTTGGGCAGCACCGGTGGCGGTCGGCGTGGTCGCAGTTGAAACATCATCTGAGGTGGCATCTACCGGAGGTGGCGTCACAATCACATCGTCATCACTCTCGTCATCATCCGCTGGCGTCCGGATGCGCGACACGCCAATGTCGTTGGGCATGTTGCCCTGGCGCGGAATACTGCTGAGGCCACGACTGTTGATGCGAATGTCGGTTTTTAGCTCACCGTTTTCGGCTTTTTCTTCCAGCGTTTTGGCCAGCTCTAGAAGTTGCTCAAAGCCTTTAAAGAAGTCATTCATGGAAACACTCAGATGCTCAACAGCGACACCGCTTTCTAATCTTGATGCCCGGCCAACCGCCGCGAGACCAGCGAGCGTGTGCAATCTACAATGCCCACTTCTGCCCGACTGTTGGCACGCTCATCCCGAGTTGTCATAAATGGTTGAACGGAGGGCGATCGCGACCCGAACTCAATCAAACGATGCTGGCGATGAAACTGTCATAGTGTAGGTAAGGAGTTGGGCTAACTCAAGCGTGGAACCGGTCACTGATTTTCTTCTTCAGGAAGACCCAACCCATCCGTCGGATAATTGTGTTTAACGACTGAGGCGATTTCTAGCAAAAACGATACCTGCAGGGGCAGGTTTTGTGGAGGCCTGGTTGCAGTGAACTCAAGGTTTCTCGCTAAACCTGCCCCTACCGTACCGGTATATTCTTGCTCGGAAATCTCCTTAACGTCACGCTGGAGTTAGTCAAAGTCAGCGTACTGTGGTGGGCTCGGCCCCACCCGATCCGTGATTTTGGGATACTTGCCTTTGCCCGCTTTGGCACGAATGGCTTTGACTTCAATCATGTGCCACCAATCATCGCCAAAGTCAAACCAGTAGCCAAAAATTTCTGCTTCGACCAGGTTCAAATCGTTGAGGTTCGTTTTAGCCACCTCCCCGGTCAGATCAGTATCCATTGCAGTATCGAGGCCATAGCGTCGAGCGTTGGGATCTTGTGGCCCGCGTCCACCCACTTGAAACTCATAGAGATGCTCATCTTCGCGATCGAACGCCTGGAAAAGAATTTGATGCAGAGCGGCTAGCGTCTGGCTACCCTTGATCTCAATCGTCCGAATCACTTGGGGATGCGCTTCGGCAAATGCTTCAGTCACCGGCCCCTCAATCAGCATGACCGATAACACGTAGAGGGCGTCGGGGGGGCGTTCAATCGGGGTCACGGTTGGCGGTGGCAGTTCGACCGTAGCGGTTTTCGTCTGATTCTGATTGGGAACATAGGGAATGAGGCCAGCGGCGACTAACTGTTCTTGCACCGGCTGAGGGGCGGAGCGCGCATCTAAAATCATGCCGTTGACTGAAACCAACCAGGCCATCGGATTGTCGGCGAGCTTGCTGGGCAGACACCAATCTGGATCGAGCTGGCCGATGTCGAGGAGGTCGCGCACTTTTTTCGATTTGCCCTGCCCCGTGCTGTTGCCGACGCCAAACCAGGCGTACAGATCCGTAGCACTGATATGAGGGTCTTGCGAGGTGTCGAACAAAAAGTTGGCCATGCCGATGGCGTGGCTAATGCCGCAGGCCCAAGAATGATCTTTGCCGCTCGTGAGGGGCGAAGGGCGCTTACGGCAGAGGGCGGCAGTCGCCTGACGGATGAGCTTTGCATACTCATCGTTGAGATGCTGTTGTGCAAACTCATCGGTGATCGCGGTAATGCGTTCAAACTTTTCACGCATCGCCTTAGGCACCGTCATCGATTTCGTCGATTTTGCCATGAAGCTGACCTGAATATGCCGCGAATCAGTTAGGGGACAAGCCCCAAAGACGTTGAGGAAATTTTAGCGGGATCATGGGTTAAAAGTGCTTGCCGCTTACCCAGCGGCAAGCCCATAAACGCTGCGATCTCAGAGCGGGGAGGGGGTGAACAGCCGTGTGACGGACTGTGACTTACTGCACGCCGGTGCCATAGGCGATGATTTCAACCGCCACGACGCCATTCGGGTTTTGACCGCCCATCTCTGCCGTTTCGAGACGCACATTGACGACCTGGCGAGCGCCCCATTTGATGGCGTCCTCTTTCATGCGCAGCATGGCTTCGCGACGACCCCGCTCGACCAGCGTTTCATACACCGTGATGCGACCACCAAAAAAGTTCATCCAACTGGCGACAAAGGTTTTGAAATAGTCTGAGGAGACAACGACGCTGCCAACAAAGAGTTTGGCGCGATCGGCCTCGGGAATGGGCGTTTTGGCCCCAATGTTGATCAGCGGGAGCTGGCGCGTGCGATATTCGCGATCGTGCAGATCGGCCAAGTGTTTTTTCTCAATGTGGCTGCCCGCAAAAAAGCCGACCAAAATCAGAATAAAAAAGATGCCTAAGGTTTCCATGGCTTAATCAATCTGTACGGCGGTGCCGTAGACGAAGAGTTCGGCTGCGCCTTGAGTTAGCGAAGAGGTGGCAAAGCGAATGTTGACGATCGCATTGGCCCCTTGTTTACTGGCCTCTTGCATCATGCGCTGAGTGGCTTCGGTGCGGGCTTCTTGCAGCAGTTCGGTATACCCTTTAAGCTCACCCCCCACCAGGTTCTTTAACCCGGCAACAAAATCGCGGCCAACGTTTTTAGCGCGTACAGTGCTGCCTTGCACAAGCCCTAAATGCTGCACGATGGTATGCCCCGGCACGCCTTCTAAAGTGGTGAGTAGCATGCGGTTAGAGCGCGACAGCGTAGGTCGATCATTCATAGGAGGTGTCCTTCAATTACGGAAAATCAATGGGATAGATAGATGCGATCGCTGGTTGCATCCTAATCACTTAGTTCCGCACGATTACGGTTCTGTAAGATTTTTTTGCTAAGCCCCGCAAAAATTCGTAAAACTGCCGTCATGGCCCGGCGATTGCGAGGCGATCTGCCTGTCAATTGAGCGACTCATCCGTTGGGTCAGAGCTGATAAATTGGGTGACCTGACCTCATCCGCCTCAGTTTCGCGGCCATTGTTTAGGGCCTATTCTCTCTGTTATTGATCAACGCCTATGCCGACCTGTATTGCCCTCATCGCCCACGATCGCAAAAAAGACAGCATGGTGGCGTTTGCCCATCAACACCATGCGTTGTTGAGCAAATATCACCTCGTCGCCACCGGTGCCACCGGTCAGGCTGTCCTTCAAGCCACTGGTCTAGCCGTCGAGTGCTTGGCCTCTGGCCCCCTAGGCGGCGACACGCAAATTGCCGCTCGAGTGGTCACTGGTGACGTCGCGGCCGTCATCTTTTTGATCGATCCGCTCCATGCCCAACCCCATGAACCGGACATTCGGGCGTTGCTGCGGGTTTGTGAGGTTTATGATGTGCCCCTCGCCACCAACATCGCCACAGCCGTAGCCATTATGGTGCAGCTGCAAAAATCGCGGGTGGGGCACTTGATTTTTAACCCCGTTGCGGGACAGGGCAACCCTGACCAAGATCTCGCCCTGATTCGCCGCGTGTTAGAGCCGCAGGTGCAGCTCAACGTGATTTTCACTAATGCGGAAGAGGATCCGGCAGATCAAGCAAAGGCCGCCATCGCCGACGGAGCCGATGTCATTATTGCCTCCGGCGGCGATGGCACCATTTCAGCCGTGGCTGGCAGCGTGATCCACACCGGCATCCCCCTCGGGGTGATTCCGCGCGGCACCGCCAATGCCTTTGCCGTCGCCATGGGCATTCCCACTGATATTCAGGCCGCCTGCGAAACGATTTTGGCCAATACACCCTGCGTGGTCGATGCGGCTCGCTGCAACGACACGCCCTATATTTTGCTGGCGGGCATCGGCTTTGAAGCCGAAATGGTCGATCGCGCTGACCGCGAACTGAAGAACCGACTGGGCGTTTTAGCCTACTTATTTGCTGGGGTGCAGCAGTTTCAAGAGCAAACTGCCTTTGATGCGGTGATCGATATTGAGGGCGAGCTAACTGAAGTCCAAACCAGCACGATTACCGTGGCCAATGCGGCCCCGACGACCTCCGTGTTGGCCCAAGGATTTGGACAGGTGATTGTGGATGACGGCTTGCTCGATGTCACCATCGCCACGCCTAAAAATCGTTTTCAAGGGTTCAATGCCCTCACCAGTCTGTTTGCCTCAGCCCTCGTTAACACCCCCACCCAGCGCGAAGATATCATTCGCCTGCGCACCCATAAATTGAAGATTACGACGAACCCCACTCAAAAGGTGGTGATCGATGGCGAAATTGTGAGCCCTGAAGTGCTGGAGTTTGAGTGTTTGTCTCAAGCACTGACCGTGCTGACCCCACTCGCCACCCGCCGCTTCTCGGCGACGGCATCTCGGGTCGATGGAATAGACGAGGAAACGGTAGAGGAACTGCCCGCACCTTAGATAACTGGAAGATCATGGCCGACAACAGCAGCGATCGCGATGACCAATTGTGATTGGCTGACTGCACTCAATCTCGGCATTCTGGTTGACGCGGCTGAACTCCGTTGGTACTTTTAGGAAAAGAACGGAAATATTTCGAGACAGTTATGATTTTCAGCGCGCAACGGTTCTATTTTTGGCACTTTAAGGGGGTTCACCAGTGGTGAGTTTAGCTTTTGCTGAAATCCTCTGGTGAACCGCAGACTAAGCTCTGCGGTTTTTGCGTTTTAAAGGCAGTTTTGAGTCACCCATCATGCAGCATTCCGCTCCGGCCAACTGGTTTTACCACTTTTTCTTTTGCACTGGGACAAGCTCCGGGTGACTAGGCTGCCATGCTTAGCAAAACCCCCGGAGCGCTGAGCGCCTCGGGGGTTTTTAAATGGCCCATTCAACGCCCTCTGGCTTTATTTCACTTGATTCGTCCAATCCCACCGTTCAACTTTTATCAGGAATTCCACCCATGCAAGACGCTAAGCTCATCGCCAAATCTCACGACGCTCATCGTTCCGTGATTGCGCTCAATGATCAGGTCACAGTGGGGGGCGATGAGCTCCTCATCATTGGTGGCCCCTGCTCAGTCGAGAGTCTAGAGCAGATGGAAACCATCGCCGATCGCCTCGGTCATCAAAGTATTCAGGCCTTGCGAGGGGGCGTTTACAAGCCCCGTACATCGCCCTACGCCTTCCAAGGAGTGGGGGAGTCCGGTCTGGCCATTTTGGATCGCGTGCGGCGGCGCTACCAGTTGCCCGTGATCACTGAGGTCATGGCCATTCATCAAATTGAGGCGATCGTCGCCCACGCCGATGTGTTGCAGGTGGGCAGCCGCAACATGCAAAACTTTGATCTGCTCAAGGCCCTCGGCGAAATTGATCGCCCTGTAGTGCTCAAGCGTGGACTCGCAGCCACTGTGCAAGAGTTCGTCATGGCGGCGGAATACATTGCTAGCCACGGCAATACCCACGTCATTTTGTGTGAGCGCGGCATTCGTAGCTTCGATAATTACACCCGCAACGTGCTCGATTTGGGGGCAGTCGTGGCACTCAAGCAGCTCACGCACTTGCCCGTTATTGCCGACCCGAGCCACGCGGCAGGCAAGCGGGAATTGGTGGCGAGCCTGGCCCGAGCTGCGATCGCAGCGGGGGCCGATGGCATCATGGTCGAATGCCACCCAGTGCCAGACGAATCGATTTCCGATGCCCGCCAAACCCTGTCGCTCGAAGCCATGGCCGATTTAGTCAACAGCCTCCGACCAATTGCCGCTGCGGTGGGTCGCACCATGCCCATGTCTCAGGTTGCCGCCCAACCGGCGATCGCCTAAGTGGGAGCTGAGAGGGTAACAAAGCGACTCTAGAGTATGTCAGGCAAAGCTTTGAGAGAATAATCAGGCAAAAAATAGGGAACCTTCTGGGGCTCCCCGACTAAAGTATTTTGCCTGCATCATCCCAAACCACGCTTTGGGCTCATCTGAACGAAACTCAGTATGGGGTGTACCCGTTCGGCAGCGGCGCAGCGTATCGTAGGTCATATCTCAGGACTGAGTGGTTTTGCTTCTCTCAGTTTCTCGGGTAGGCGATCCTGAGTCTCATCACGATCGCCTTTCTTCAGCTGTTTAGTCTAAACACCAGTAATTAAGCGATTTCCAATTCAAGCCTTAATCAGAGCCTCAAATCTCAGATCGGGCCTGCCTTTGAGGTGATTCAGATAACTCATCACAGTATGAGCGAGCCCCTTGCGTACCACTCGGCTGGTCAAATGCCAGAGGTCGCGGGCTCGGATGTGCTCAATGTCAAACCAGTGGCACAAGTGGCCAATGACGGTCTCGACCAGTTGCCGGTGGCGGGAGACGGTCCGGTTCCATTGAGGGTGATAGGCCTTCATGTTGCGACGCTGCCGCGTCAGCAGAGTGAGCTGTTGCGTTGCCAGGTCCTCGCTCAAGGTTTCTCGACTGTAGGCCTTGTCGCCCAACAACAGACCTTGCAGATGCCCCACCAACTCTGGCACCACATCGCGTTCATCTACGTGTGCTGGCGTGACACTCACTCCCATGATGAGTCCTGGCGCGTTGATGAGCAGATGGCCGCGAAAGCCATAAAACGTGCCGAGTTTGGTTGCGGAACTCCCATAACTAGGGCTTGCTGAAAAAGTATTTTCTGACGCCTTCGAGAGAGCGTCAGAGCGATCGGGGATTATTGAGCAAAACACTGCTAGAGGAGAGTCCTTTTCGGCGTTGCATAATTAGGAGATGAACCAGGGTAATTTGCGATGCCATGTCCAGAG
>CALCCA010000013.1 GCA_937899725.1 uncultured Halomicronema sp. | reverse complement strand
TTGCTCGTGAAACGTGATCGCCCGCTGGTACTCTCCCAACGACTGGTACGCATTGCCCAGGGAGCCGAGGGAATTCGCTTCGCCACCACGGTCTCCAATGGCGCGCGCTATCTCATTGTGTTGCTCGTGAAACGTGATCGCCCGCTGGTACTCTCCCAACGAATCGTACGCATTGCCCAGGTTGTTACAGACCGCACCATAGGTCGATTGCTGTTTTAAGGGGAGGGGCCATTGTTGGTGTAGCACCTCGTAGCGGTCTACCAGGTCTTGGTAGCCACCCGCTAAGCGTAAAAAGGCATCGCAGGCGAAAAGCGTTTGCAACGCCGCTGGCCAGCGCTGTAGCTGTACCTGGTGATAAAACACCTCAAAATACTCCGCTGCCGTTTCTTTGGGAGCATTTGGCACAAACTCAACAGTGCGCTGCTGCCAAAAGTATTGAATCGCTCGCTCGTGGGCCGCTGAGACATCATCGGCTCGCTGCTGCACTAAATCGCGAATGCGGGGTTGCAGACGATACTGCGGTCCGGGCGCTTCTTGCACCAGCGATCGCCGCTCTAGGTCGCGCAGTGCCGGAGGCACATCTAGGGTCTCGGTAATCATCGCCTCGGCGACCTCTGCCGTAAACCAACTGCGCAGTACACTGACCTGGGTGAGCAAATGCTGCTGCTCAAGACTGAGACGCTCCAAGCTCCAGGCCAATACACTCTGGAGACTGTGATCACTTTCTCCCCGATGTCGCCCAGTCACCTGGAAATAATCGTCCACCTCCTCCAACCGTTCGACACATCGCTGACCGCTACTACCGGCCGCCTCACGAATCCAACCGGCCATCAGCGTCAGGGCCAACGGATGTCCTCTCACTTCTTTGGAGGCAGCCGCTAACGCATCATCACTGCCTTGAATCTCTAGGTCACGCAGCAGGGCTGCACCGGCAGCCGGGTCTAACCCCTGCTCTAACTGCAGCCAGTGAGACCGTAGCCAACTGTAGTACCGTTGGGGATATTCTCGACTGGCCAGCAGCAGCACGCTCTGGCCACTGCTATCCCGGAACCGCTCCAAAAAGTCTCCATAGCCTCCTTGCCACTGTCCTTCTGCGGTCAGGAGTGATTCTAGGTTATCGATCGCGAGTAAGTAGCGCCCCCCTTGCAAATGTCGCAGCAGGCGCTGAGGCCGGTCTTTCGCTTCAATGGCACCGACTTCGGTAATTGGCACCCCGAGTTCCAGCAGCGCCCGAGTCGCCAGATCCGTAATCGCCGGTTGCGTGCGCACATCCAGCCAACAGCGACTTTGAAATCCCTGGCAGTCACTAAACGCTTTCGCCGCCAGGGTCGACTTGCCAATGCCACCATCCCCCCGCACACCAATCACTGAGACACCAGAATCATGAAGCGCGGCGGTCAGAGTCGCCAATTGCTGCGTCCGTCCCTGAAAGTAGCGGAGTTCCGGCAAAACGTCGCTATAGCTAAGCACGCAGGTCTGGCCATCCGCTAGCGTCAGCGTCTGGTTAAAGATGGCTTTCTCAGCCTTCACCACGCCAACCGCCGTGACCTGGGCATCATTGGCGGCGTTAACCTCTACCTGAACGTTCGGATCCGCAGCCGTCATGAGTGGGTGTCACCAAAGCTCACGGTCTCGGCGTTGACCTCACTCACCGCATTCACGCGGGCATTGTCCTTGGCATCCACCGAAATCGTCACCGATTTTTGCGTCTGGGTTTGCTCGCCGATATTGATGATCTGCTGCGCTAATTGCTGAAGGTCTTGCTGAAGGGCCTGATTAGCCGGCTCGCTCAACTCATCATCCAGATAAACCTCTAGCTTGGTCAGGGCCGCTGCCGACTGCTGGGTTTCCACCTCAGTAATGGCCTTTTCCGCTTTCTTGTCGCCGGCAAAGTGCCGCTTGATGCGCTGCCAGAGAGCGTCAATGGGTTCGCCAGCTTTTTTCAAAATGGCGGGAGTCGCGACTTCCCCGGCTTTCGCCGCTGCCGCTTCCACAAACTTGCTGGCCGCCAGCGCCACGATCGCGCCAGTCGTCAAGGTGATCGGGTCCGTCATGCGTCGATGTCCTACCTGCGAGAGGGCTGCCCCTCAATGATGCCAAACCCATCAAAAATGTCGAGTATTTACAGCAAAATTGCGGCATTCTGTCGCATCAGGAGCCGAGTTTTTGGGCAAGCACTTAAGTGATTGAGTAATTCAGTGAGTGATTGAGTAAGTTTTTAAGCCATCCTCACGTCCCCTCATTCCTCTTCCCGACTCTCCAACTCCTGAATCGCCGTCTCCAGCCCCACCTCTAATTGCTCTGACGTGGGGAGCTGCTGCTTCAGCGACTCCGGCAAATTGTCCCGCAGCTTGTAGCTCGATACGCCAATGGGCTGCTGGCTGCCCTGCAGCGCATACTCCACCGTCGTGCGGTCTTTGCTCTTGCAGAGGATGATGCCGATGGTCGGGTCGTCTCGGTCCGTGCGCAGCAGGTTATCCACCGCCGCCACATAAAAGCTCATCTGGCCTGAGTGCTGCGGCTCAAACTCGCCCATCTTCAGGTCAATCACCACATAGCAGTGCAGATGGACATGGTAGAACAGCAGGTCGAGCCGGTACTCTTTGCCGCTGACCTCGATGGGATACTGGCTGCCCAAAAACGAGAAACCCATGCCTAGCTCCAGCAAGAAGTTACGGATTTGATAGGTCAGCGCGCTCTCTAGCTCGCTCTCGCGGGCATCTTTGCTGATGGTGAGGAAGTCGAAATTGTACGGGTCTTTGATGAGCTGCTGGGCCAGGTCGGACTGGGGTACAGGCAGGGCGCGGGCAAAGTTGGTGACAGCCCCGCCCTGGCGATCGTATAGACCACTCTCAATCTGCATCACCAGCACATTGCGGCTCCAGCCGTTTTCGATGGTCTGCTGAATGTACCAGCGCCGCGCCTCCGGGTCTTTGACTTTGTCGAGCAGGGTGCAGTTATGGAACCAGGGAATTTGTCCAGCAGCTTGCTGGACAATTGCTTCATCGGGCCAAGCCTCGGCAAACGCCCGCATATACATGAGGTTTGACCGCGAGAACCCCTTCACATCAGGAAACTCTCGCTTTAAATCCTTCGCCAACCGCTGGATCACCTTGCCGCCCCAGCCCTCGGCCTGCTGCCGCTGCAAGATCTCACGCCCCATCTGCCAGTAGAGCATGACCAGCTCCCGGTTTACCGCCAGCGCCGCCCGCACCTGCGCCGTCCGGATGCGCTGCTTCAAGTCGTTCAGCAGAGCCGAGTAGCGATCGTCGTCGGGAAACAGAGAAGGAGTGTCTGCCATGGGGAAGGCTGCACCAATAAGGACCAGCGTGCGCATTTAAACAGAAAGTTGCGGTTTCGCGTGGAAAGCCTAGTATATAAGGATTTCAAACTATACTGCTTTTTTGAGAAGTTGCACTGTCACACAGCTATTCAGCCAGGACGGTATCGGTTGGAAAGCCTGCTGACAAAGCTTTTTGGCTTATTCGCAGTTAATGTGAGCTGAGAGTCTTGTTTGCAAGCTGTTTGCACTTAATCTGAGCATATTCGAAGTTAATATGAGCCGAGCCCCCTTGTTGTTGTCATTTAATCTGAGCCGAAAAAGGCTCTGTTTGCGAGCATGAGTCCTGCTGTTTGCGAGCCGCTACAGTTACCAGAGAACAAGGGGTGGTGACAGCATCGCTGCAACGAAGTGCCATAAGGCTTAAGGCAAAGCCTGAAACAACGTAGATTCGTTCAGCGATTAGAGAAAATCTTAATTCCGCTCAAAAATATAGTTCCTTCGAACTAATGCAAAACCCTTGTATAGAGAGATTTGTAGGCTTATAGCACTTGCTCGCAGCTACGCTTGCATTGCCCCAACAATGGCTGGAGCCATAGCGTCTTAACCACACAAATCGAAACCCGGCTTTACGAACGAGAAGGCAGCCCCTTCACCAACTTTGATACCACGCTGCCCCCTGCCCAGTCAGACCTCGCGCACCAAGTCCTCAAAGGTAGCTGAGGGTCGTAGCGAGCGCAGCGAGGATAGGCCCTCAGCTAGCACCCCCATCCTTCTCTCAGACGATGATGAAACTCTTCACCTCACAACAATTCTGGGGGACCATTCATCAGTCGCACCTGCAGTCGATAGACCAACAAGGTCACTTCTTCAGGTGTGAGCTGATAAAACCGTCTGCCTTCAAACTGCTCTGCAATGTATTGCGTGAGCTGCGGATGCCCCCACTTCAACTGAAAGAGGCACCGGCGCAAGGCCTCCTGGTTGCGATGACGCTCTTGTTCCTCCAAAGAAGCTGAGGATGAGGGCGGTGGCAATGAGCGGTAGTGTTCATCACGACTCATATCACCAGCTAACTTTACGGGCTGTGGAAAACGATTTGTCCTCTCCCCCCTGACCCCCCTCTCAAGAGGATTTTTTTTTGGGGAAGGGGCAGTTTTACACTTCATAGATCTCTCTTGGGTCGGTAACAGTCCAGCTGGTAAGGGGTCTGGCGGATCAGGCGGTGGCGGTGGTGGGATGGCTGGACAGACCTCAACCGCTTTAGCCAGAGGGGATACGGCCTCTACTGGGGCTGTTACCGGCCTTTCTTCAGGCTTTTGAGTCTGGGCAGGGTGCCAGAGCGCTGTGTGCTTATAGATGGTTCTCAGGCTGCAACGGGCGATTTCGGCCAGCTGCTGAGTCAGGTCGCGAATCTTGCTGGGTAATTCGCCCAGTTGCTGGAGCGTGGCGATCGCTTGCTCGATGCGCTCGCGGGCATTCTCCGCTCGCTGTTGATTCACACTGGGCTGGGGGGGGCGGTTAACCCTTGTATCGCGCTTGGGATTGTCACTCAGTGGCCAGTAGTAGTTCTCAACGGATTTGCGCCAAGCTTGGACTTTAAGCTCGATCTCATGCTGGTGGCGGCAGTGCTGCCGGTAGCCGGGCAGCTGAAGGACTGTCTCCAGGGTGTGTGTCATCAGCTCATCGCCGGACAGCTCTAGGAAGACGCGACCGTAGCAGGCCACGGTTTTTAGCAGGTGATTAGTCTGGCCATGACCGCTCCAGCCCTCTTCTATTTCGGTCTCTAAGTCCTGCCGCCAGATGGCGAGGGTGCTGTTGCTGGGATAGAGAGAACGTCTGGGCTTCTTACGGCGATTGTCTCGTCCAACTTTGAGGGCGTGGCGCAGCGCGTCCATATCTTGGTGGCTGGCCGCGCCGTCCCACTGCCAGAAGAAGCGATCAAGCTGATCACTAATGGGGTTCAGGTCATCATCAAGCAGGTAGGAGCCGGTGCCCGGTTGTAGGGGGAGCCGGTGACCGTTGTAGTGAATGATCTGCTTAACGCCATAGGGTTTAGGGTTGGGGAAGATTTCCAGGGTGCCGTTGGCGAGTTGAAAGTCTTGGGCCTTCAGGCAGGCTTCAAGGGCGACGGCCAGGTCGAAGGTTTTGACCGGTTCTGGCAGCGGGATATACAGGTGCAAGCCGTTACTGTGGCTGGAACGCAGCAGCAATGTGCGGGTAATGCCGATGGTTTCGAGACCGGCGCGGAGCTGGGCGATCGCTTCGGCGTTGCAGTAGCGACTCCAGAAATCGACGTCGATGAGGGCGTAGTAGGTTTCGCTTTCGAAGCGGACACCGATCAGGGTGTCGGGATCTTGCCAGCGCTGCCAGAAGATGCGAGGCCCGATTTTGTACTTTTTGACCGTGCGCCACTTAGGTTTCTCGCCCGGTTTCGGGGCGGCGGCTTCGAGGAAGTCCCATGGGTTACGCCCGAAGATTTCGTGCAGGCGTTGACCGAGAGGGTCAGCCGGAAGAGCTTTCGGTGGGTGGAAGTTGGCTACCATGCCGCACCTCCGACCCCAACAGTCACAGACCGGAATTGATACGTTGTGACCTGGTATACATGTACTTGAGTGTGGGCAGGGAAAGTTCCTGCCCCTGAAAACGTTGCACGCATTGATTTGCCCTTGTTTTTAAGTGTGGGAAATCAAGCGGCTTCACCGGATCTAGCGGTTGATATCCATGGATATTTGGCACATCTGGGATATTCGTCTAAAATTAGATACAGCAAAGCTGAACCCTTATAAGACCTCGCAAAATAGTCTTCGGGCTTGCTTGATTCCGAAAAGTGAAAAAACGATGTCCGGGTCGGACGAGGTTTTCACACTTCGAGATATCTACTTTTTATGAATGTGGGACAGCCAATCCCTGACGAAAATGGCTAGTTCCTCCTGCTTAATGACGAATGTTGTAGCTCTATCCTTCTGCACGGATAGATACGTGTTACTTCCCACTGTGGCGTAGAGTTCATCTCGGTGAGTCGCAATCTGCGTGTTGCCCCATGCAACCAGAACTCTGACTGTGGGAATCTTTGTAACTTGTCTAGAGCTCAGGCCAAAAGCTTGGCGATTTCTATTAAGCCAATTTTTTCCCCGGTTCAAGATATCCAAAGGACAGGGCCGAAGATTGACCAGTCCTTTACCATTCGGCTTTCTCGCCTGAAACTTTTCCTTCGATTCGTTGTAGATGATCGAGCGCCCTTCCTCAGAGCGCAGCGCCATGAAAATCTGAGTCTTGCCAGGAAACCTCACATACAAATCCATATGCTCATGCTCAGCCGTTTCCTTCATCATCAGTAGTGGAAACACCTGCACTTCCAGGGCTCTAAACTCACTTATCAAAAGTTGTTTAAATGCTTTTTCAAGTCGAGCACATTTAGCAATCGCACTTGCCGAGCTGTAGGAGAATCCCAGTAGCAGCAGACCTGGCACGACAGACAGCAGCGCTAGACCTAATGCACCAGAACTGGCCAGCGAAAAAAGAAGCGTATAGCTATTTTTTTGCTGCTCCAGCATCTTCAACCCGTCCTCGTTAGAAGGCGGGGTTTTTGCTGTCTGGGGCGTCTGAGACGCTTTAGTAGTCGCGACTACCAAGTTTGTTTCCTTCTGTTAGTGAGTGGTACATAAACATTAGGCGATCTTTCTAGGAGGATCAAGGCTGCATTTTCCTTGCTGAGTCGCCTGCTTTCATCACGGCAAAATACATGATCCGCTTACGCTACTTTCGCTAACAGCGTCTCAACGACTCCCATGAGCCGATCAACATGACGAGCTTGCATCTGAGCAGTCTCGCTTTGCTGGTTGATTAGCGTCTCAAGTCGGTCAAAGCCACGCTCAACGATCCCCTCAAGCCGGTTAACGGAATTTTCAAGCCGCGTGAGCCCTTCTGATAGCGTTGCCACTTGCACCGTGTTGGCCTCAACTAAGTCGGCAATGCGGTCTAGTTTCTGGTCGATCGCATCCATCCGAACGCTATGAACCTCTAGGGTTCTTTCGATGGCGTTCAGTTTTATCTCAATCGGTGATTTTGGCTCTGGCATGATGCGGGCCTCACTTGCTGGTGTCGACTGAAGGTAAGTCGCCTTTCTCTATGGCTTCCCTTACAGCTTTCTCCAGAAGAAAGTTGCAAAGGTTAGCAAGGGGACGACCTTCCAATTCCGCCCATTGCTCTAGCCTTGTATGGATCTTATCTGGGACAGTCACCCCGATCCGCTTGCTCACAACGTCCTCATCCTTCATTTGTGACACCTCAGTTTACTCAAAAGATCAAAGTCTGAACTAACCTTATCTCGAAATACACGGATTAGTGTCACCCTTAAACTGATTCGTGCTATCACTGTAAACGTGATAGGCACTCGTTTGGTACCGATTGGAACTAAAGAAGCCGTACCAAAGCTGTGCCTTGTCAGTACCCACAACGTTTTGAGGCGTTCCAGATGACCAAATCACTGCACAGTTTTTGCAAGGAGCATGACCTGCCAAAAACCAGCGTTAAGCGATTTCTGAATGATGAAGGCTTCAACACCAGCAACGGCTTAAGTCAAGAAGCGATCGCTGCTGCATTGGTGGAATTCAAGCCCCGAGGGTCGGCCCCGAATCCTGAGGTGTTGCCGCCGCACTACTGCGATCCGTTCGCGGGCATTGCACCTGGTGGAGCAATGCTGCCGACTGGCTACCAAGCCACCGACCGCAGCCTAGCGGTATTGATGGCAGAGCAGCGGACAAAGCAACTCTGTCAGGCATCCGCGATGAACACTCAGCAGACCGTGCAGGCCGCTATCGAGAGTGGTGATCAGCTGGGGATGCAGTTGGGCGCTTTCTTAGGTGAGCGCACAATTCAGGCTGCTGAGATGCAGCGCCAGCAAATGATTAAGGAGTATCTACAGGCCCAAGGGATCAGCACTGCCCCAAAGCCTCACTCATCCCCCGATAGCAATGTCGCTTGATGGCGATCTCTCTGACGACGAGTGCCATTCTGCTGATTTGAACCCCGGTGAAGTTTGGACGCCTAACCGGGGCTGTCCATTAACCAACAGACACCACCATTATGAAACCCAAACGCTTTACTTTCTGGGTCGCTGGGGTAATTGTTGCCCTGACTTCTAACCCGGCGATCGCCAATGACGTCAACTATGGCGGGGTCACTATCCCTTCACAGCAAACACTGTCACCAGCCACCGCTAAAAACATCGCCTTTCGCCCGGCCTGCACTCAATTGGTGCCCATTGAACAAGGGAACCACATCTTTTGGACAGTCACGATGGCCGACAACAAACGCATCGAACTCGCTGCCTATACGGCCATGAGTGTTCAAGAGGCGCACTTCTGGCTCGATGCGGAAGGGATTTGCAAAATCAACGGCGTCGAGGTGCCTTTGGTCTATGTCGATCAGGTACCTCAACGCCAGGTCGCACAGGTGACGACTACCCCAGAGCTGTCAGATGGGAATATCACAAGCCAGGGAGAACAAGGCATTCAGTCGGTAACTCCGCAAGCTCCCAGCGCTGGCCCTAACTGGCTCCCCATTGCCATCGGCGCGCCGATACTGCTCGTAATTGGCTGGCTGTTTATTAAGGCCGTGAGAGGGGGAGATCGCCGTCAGGGGCAGCCGCCCAAGGCAGCGCCTAAAACCCGTCCCGGTAACGATCATGCCTCTGCTCTGAACGACATCTTTGGCGGGGGGCAGTGATGAAGAATCCCATGATGCTGCTCGCTTTTCCAGCCGCTGTGATGGTCATTGGGGTTGTGACCTCGTCGTTAGACCCCAACCGCGCCGAGCGGCAAGACTGGCAGCGCTTTAGCGCGAATGCCGAAGTAAATGCCCAGATTCAGGAAACACGCCTTCAAGCTGAATCACAGCTCGCCGAGACCCGCTACAGCAGCGGCGCTTGTGTCCTCTCCGAGGTGGCCTTAGAGCCGGGAATGACGGTTTCTAACCTGAGTCCCGGTTCAGCAGTCTGTGATAACCACGGAACCACCGCCATCGTGGCTAAAGGTGGCAGTCTGGACGGCTTCGCCCGCACGAACAACACCACCGTGATTAGGAGCTTTTTGGGATGGTAACTAGCAAACAGAAACGAAACGATCCGAAGCGAGTCGATAGCTTCATCGGCTGGGCCATCCTGCTGGGCTTTGGGGGCGTGACCTTCTTTGCCCTCTGTCAGAATATCGGCCCCTATAGCAGCCTGTTTTCTCAGCTAATGCAGCGCATTCCCTTGTTGGGAATGTTGCCCTTTATCCCGTCGCTGCTGGGGTTCATCGTCGGCACTGGCTGCCTGGCCGCTGTTCAGAGTGCAGAGGTGTGGCCGCTGCTCATGCTCGATACCCCCTCAGAGGAACGAAATGAGGAATGGAATCGCAAAATCAAAACCGCCTGTGTGATTGCCAGTGGGGGTTATGCCATTGATGCCGCTGCCTGTGCCCGGTTCTGGCCACCGCTCAAAGTCGAGTTTGCCGTGTTCCGTTATGCCCCCACCTTGGGGGCGATCGCGTGGGGCAATATTGCGATCGCGGTGTTCACCTTGTTCGGCCTTGCCGCCTACGTGTGCCTTTGGCGCTATGTCCGCAAGGTGATGTAAGTCAACGCTTTCAGCCTCTCTAGTTCCGAGGGGCTTAAGACTCTCTTTTCAGGTAAAACACGATGACTGAAGCACAACAGGCGTTATTACTCGCCACCAAGAATCGAGCACTCACTCGCTGCTGGCTCTCACACACCAGCTATGGGCAGATTGCGGCCGCCACAGCGGGATTACTCTGGCCCATCGGTACCGTCGTCGCTGGCCCTTGGGGCATCGTGGCGATGGGGGGCTTCGCCGGGGCGATCCTTGTCGGGTCGGTGATGGGAGCCTCTAAAGAAGCTGATGCCATTGAGTTGGAGGTGAGCCAGGGCGGCTTTACCAAAATGGGCGAATACCTCACTCAAGATGATGTGCTCGACCTCAGACGCCAAGCGATCGCCGCTGGGGTGGTGTCTGCAAAAAAGACGAGCCCCGAAATGGGGCAGAGTCAGACGTCTGGGAATGGGATGAATACAACCAACGCTGGCAGCGCTGCCAGTCTGCCTAGAGCGGTCGCCAGGTTAGATGAGGCCGCGCCTCACCTGTTCATGGTGGGACGAACCAGAGAGGGCAAATCAGAAACGTTAAAGCACCTCATCGGGGCTGAAAAGCGCGTCTGGTATGTCACCTCGAAGGCGACTGACAAAGTGCCGTCTCACTGGCAAGGCTATCGAGTTGGTGGCCCTGACTTAGGGGCTCAGATGACCTGGTTACTTGACCAGTGGGAAGCCTCCCTGCTCAATCACCTTGAGGGTGCTGATAAAGGCCGGGAATGGTTTGTGATTGATGAAGCGGTGGGCATCTTGCAAAGCCTCAAGACCAAAGGGTTTAAGGAAGTTTCTAATCGGTTGCGGGGCTTCATTGTCGAGTTGCTGACTGCTGGCGCAGCGGTTAATGCGATGGGGGGGATTCTCTCGCAGACGGGCAACAGCGGCCCGCTGGGGATTGACCTCGACCTCTTGCAAAATTTCTCGATTGTCGCTTGTGGCAAGCGCAAGAAAGCGCAGATGATTGCGGCCTTCTGTAAGCTCTCAGGCATTCGTCTATCGAGTGAGCAGGAAGCGGAGATTCTGTCGCTGCAAGGCTACTGGCAGCTATGGGAGAACAATGGCCCCTGCCTCTCGCAAGTGCCTCTATCAGAGCTGCCCTTGAAGGACGTCGTCAAATGCCCCCACGATGAGGAACCCGAAACGGTACCTATTCCCAAGGTCTATGTCGAGGTACCCACCCAAAAGCAGCCCAGGAATGACCTGCGCCAGCGCATTCTTGATCACCTGCAGGGGCATGGTGAAGCGCGAACAGCTCGCGAGATTCGCAATGCCTGCACCCGACCCACCGACAACCCAAGGGCGACTACAGAAGAGATAAAAACCGAACTCGAAGACCTGATTCAGGGGGACAAAATCTGCAAGTGGATTGACTCATCTGCCGATCGCTATCAGACAACTGGCACACCGTAGGTGCGGGTGTAGGTGAACTCCAAAAAGAGGGTGTAGGTACCCTCACCTACAGCCAAACTACGCCACCTACGGTGTAGGTACCCTCACCCTCACCTACACCGTAGGTACCTACACCACCTACACCCAACTGGCACACTCCTTGAGGTCACAAAATGAGCGATCGCCACATTGACCAAAAGACCAATATTGACGACATCTTCATCCCCGGCTGGCTCATGTGGTTGGCCTGGTGGTCTGGTGGTGTCGGGTGCATTGCAACGATATTGTTTTTGATAACAGCGTTTGGCTTTGAAACTCCCGTGAATCACGTCTATTTCAGCCCGAGACCGCATGGGGTAGCTATGTACATAGGCTTGCGACCGGGGATGGGCAATGAATTTCAAAAACGAAGCCGAGCTACAGGAAGCGATCTCGGCATGGCTGAATCAGCAAGACCACCAAGCCCAGCGCGAAGTCAAAGCCGCTAGACTAAGCGCTAGCAGTAACCTGCTGAAGTTGGCATTACAATAGCCGCGCGGAATTTCACGCGATTCCCCTTGCCGCCCTGGTGAGGGGATTCTTTATGGGAGATCCTAAGTCGGCTCCCAGATTGGCGCATCAATCATCGCTTGAATCGCTAGCGATCGCCGCTCAAGCTCATCAATGGCTATAACTACCAACTATCTCAAGACTGTTCCAACAGACTCTGGGGGGCTACATTTTGGGCCTTGAGGTGCGCACCCACATGCCCCAGGGCAAAGATGGCAACTGGAGAACGGCGCGGTCCAAGGGAAAAGGGGAGCGCCTGTTCCGCACCGTTAAGGAGATGCACGAAACGCTCTATCACTTTCGGGAGCCGGAAACCAAAGCTGAGGCTAACGTCTAGCTGCTGCAGTTTTTGGAGCAGTGCAACAGTCATCCTCACCGCAGCGAACCTCACTCCCGCATGGATGACTGGCTCGCTAATATTCCCTCTCGCCGGTATTCGTCAAATGTCTTCCTGGGAGCAGTTTTGTACCTTCGTACGGGAACCGGAGCGGCGCAAGGTTGGCATCGATGGGTCAGCCGTGTCAAAGAGTAGAGGAACGCCAGCGGCAGCAATCTCGGTTTGGATGATCGCCATCATGGGCAAAGAAGAACAAATCTCTTCTCAGCATGCCTGTCACAGACGTGAAGTATTTCCCAGTTGCTCATGTGCTTCCCATAAATACGGAGATCCTCACTAGCCACATCTGTATCGAAGGGTCACTCCAACGCACATAAAGATAAAGAGCAATGCCTAATGGCACAGGCAATATCCAATTCCTGGGGAGGAAACACATGATGGCAAAGCCAACATACTCAGAAATGACAGAATACAATAGCCCCAAAGACTCTAATCTCGAAAAGGAACGTGAGCTATTACATCAGGTTGTTCATGAGAGGGTGCGTCAGACAAAACTCAGCGCTAATCAGGCATATTGGAGTTTTTCAGTCGCTATTGTGATGACAACTGCAAGCGCTCTTATCGGTTTAGTTGGAGCCGGCCTCGTTCTACTCGATAAGACATCAGAAGGTTCGGTCACTGCCGCCGTAGGGCTTGCGTCCAGTGTCTATTCATATCAGCTATCAAAAGAAGCAGGAGAGCGACAGAAGCAAGCTAACAACCGTTTAGACCAAATGCTCACAGAGCTTCAACAAACTAAAGCGAGCTAATAACCAAAAAATGAAGGATGTAGTTCGCATCCCTCATTTTTTGGCACCTCATCTAGCAGAATAAAAACCCCTATGCGCCATCAGCAGCATCTGGCTCAGAAAAGTCAAGGTCATTAGGCATCTGGATGTCCTCGCGGAGATCCTCATAGAGCTGCCGTAATTTATTCAGACTCCGAGCCCCACGTTGTCGGGCTGTCCCCTCCTTGAGAGGGTTACCCTCAGAATCAAGGAGGTTTTGCCCAATCTCTTTCCAAGAAAGGTCTTCGATGATTCTTTGAGAGAGGATCTCCTGCTCTTCTGTACTCAACTGCTGTACCGCAGTCTGTACAGTCAGGAAATCTTCTTCAAGCATCAACTCTGAAAAGACAATGCCACCAGGAGACCAAGGTAACCTGACAATTTTTGGATTATCGGCCCTTTGCTGCTCACGTTTGAACTCTCGTATAACGTATAGAGCAGTTCTTCGCACCCACCCCAAAGGATTATGGATATTGTTGCCAGAGTTGATGCTTTTGACGCCTCGGGCATATGCCTCTGCAATTATCTCTTTCGCGTCATAGGTTCTACCCAGACCAAATTGATAAAGCTGTCGAGTAATCGAAGCGAAAAAGTTTGAGGCATTCTCATTAGACCCATCAAACAACGATTGAATAGCCTGATCAAATTTCCGGCGATTTCGTTCTTTATCAGATCTTGAGTTTCGCTTGATGTAATCAATGATCTCCAGGAATGTAGTCTTCAAGAGCGCAACTTCCACATCAGAAGCTTGGGAAGCCGCCTGAAAAACGTTGCAGTCCTGAGAAATGCAGGAAATGATTAGATCGAGCGTATACTTTTCATTTACTTCGTGGCGAGCCAATGAATCTTTGATCCAAGCATTAAACTCTTCAATGTTTTTAAATTCGCTATTGAAACGAACTTTGAACTTATAGCTCATTTGACCCCCTAGATGTCCATAACTTTACAGATGTCTCTCTCCCCAGCACTCCATCTTCTTTGAGTTTTTCCGTCTTCTGAAATTGCTTAACTGCAGCAACTGAACTCATCCCGAATATCCCATCGATTTCTTGATGATAAAAACCTTTCTCAGCTAACGTACGCTGAGCATCGTGATGAAATTTCTGAATTGCTTCTGTCGAACGAACTCCAATAACACCATCGATGGGTCCTTTATAATAGTTAAACTCTCGAAGGAGTTTCTGCATTTCTTTGCGATCATCTTCATCGAGAGGAACTTCTTGAAGATGCTCTCGAAGCCAGGACTTTTGGTTTTCGTACTCCAGATGATGGTTTGCATTAAGCAGGTCAAGCCTGTGATTTATCAAGTAATCAATTTCTTCAATGAAGAAATTTAGACAAGGATCAGACTCGGCCTCTTTGTAAATCCATTCCAGCCTCTCAGCATCCTCGTCAGATAATTCACCACATAGAGACAGCCGATAGTATTCGGCCAGCTTTTCTTTATGTTGCTGACTGGCGGCAGTCAAACTGGCAGATGTATTGCTTGAAGGATATTCCATACTAACTATTCTCCTTTTGAGTACGATGACTCCTCGTCGCCGATTGATCTACAGAGTTGGTTGACAAACTAGCAATTTCAAAGCGCTATATCTCAATGTGTACTTCAGATCCCAAACGTTACAGACATCTATTTTTTCTTTTGACCTTACAAAAGGTATCATCAAGCACAAAAACGGTTGATGTAAACAAAGTCGTAAATCAACATTTTCCCAACGCTAGGAGCTGAAATTGTTGGCATTTAGCCATTGAGCTAGTAAACGATGATAGCTCTCTAGACTTCTGTAACATTCATGCATTGAGTCTCACATCAAAACAAAGCACGAATTCAGTCTATTTTGATGAGGGTAACCCAATGAGAACATCCAATTTTGTCCTGCTTGAACCTGCTGCCAATCAATCCAAAATTTGCCTAATGGACGGTCGTTGGGTAGCCCCAGAGATGGTGGATTACTGCAACGAGCGAAATTACGACTGGATTGGCTTACTCCAAGCTGATCGGGAAATTGAGCTATACAGATTAAGCTTGCCAAGGGTCAAACGATTAAAGCGTCAGAAATCCTGCAATCTAGCGATATCTGACCTCGTTAAATTAACTTGCCAAGCTCCTTACCAAGACATTAGTGTTGCCCAGCATACATATTGGAGTTATACCTGCAGTCTTCAAGTCGTCGGTTTTGGCAAGGTCAGATTTGTTGTTTATTTCGACAATCCCCAAAAAAAAGGTTCTTTCATTGCATTTGTAACTAATCGCTTAGATTGGTCCGCTAGAAAGATCCTTCAGCATTGGACACAACATCATTCGGTACTTACTCTCAAACCCTCACAGAAGGTCTTGAAAATGCCTCACCTTAGAGGTCTTCAAGCCGTCTAAGACTGATTGGAGTGCTTCTATATCACTGCTCATTTGTAGGAGAAGATTGAGATGATACCCACATATATCGCCCACTTACTATCCGTATGGAGAGTATGGAATAGACGAGTGCCAAAATCAGATGCATTAGTCTGGACACCGAGAGTGCTTGACTCCGATGTCGAGATTGCCGGGGAGGTCACTAAGGTGTTGAAACCAGGACGAGAGTGGCGAGTAAAGTCTATGGCCACCTTTTGGATAGCCCGCTCCCAAGTTGTCCTAAATCTCGATCCAGGTGATGAGGTGAAAGTCACTGGTCGCCAAGGAGGTGCATTACTCATAGAACCCGTGAACAAAGACTAACTCACCAAGGTAGATATCGTTAATCGTGCTTATTGAAGATGGGCCGGTGGTCAATATCACCGGCCTTTTCTAATCGATACCAATTGCCCTAATAGCTTCCGCGCGCCTCTCACACTCCCCAATTGCTTCAACGCCACCACACACACCCGCGCTCAGCGATCGCGCCTGCTCCTCAACGCCTGCTAAGAGCTGACCATTAGGGCACCCACCGCTGTATCGCTCGTAGTGGTAGGCATAGCCATCCATAACCATTTGAGAGGTCAGGTGAATCTCGGACTCTTGCCCCACCACCGGCACAAAGATTTCAGCCACCGTGCGGCCGTAGCGATCTTGCTCGACAGGCAACACAAGTAACGTACCGTCGCCCTGGTTAATGAGCGATCGCAAATGGTTCCGCGCAGCTGCGCTCATCGGCTGATCCATTTCAGGCGCATCGATGCCACACAGCCGGATCTTCAGATCCTCGCACTGTTCACCACAGCGCTTAACTCGTAGCGTATCGCCGTCATAGACACTGCCCTCGACGAGATAGTAAACCTCACTGTCAGGCATCGTATTTGAGGTGATATCTCGCGATGCCAGGCTAGGTATCAACTCTGGCCAAAACCGGATTAGCAACCCAACGGCCACCAAAATCAACAGCGCTACGAGTCCTGGTTTCTTCCACCACATAGCAAAGCACCCTTAGCTCTCGCATCCAATCCCGTCGTCATCCCCATCAAAGCGATGCGGTTGAAAGTCGATCAAAATGAAGCATCTACCTAGAGATTGCCCTGATTGACTCCAACTAGACAAAGCACACGTGTAGGACACCCTTCGTAGTGCCTGTATGAGGAACACTCCCTCCGTAATTAAGAAAACTCCCTTTGTAGGGACTATATGAGGAAAGTCACAACGGACAAAAGCCATTTCAACAACTCTTAGAAGGTTCAATCCAAACATGTACACTCCAAAATCAGGAAAGGTCATTTGCTTAGGTAAACCAGAACTTCTAATCACCGCAGGTGACAAAATATTTTCTCTAGATGCTTGGTGGATCTACGAAGATCATCTAGGTCAAAAGTGGGGTATTCCAAAAGGCTTCATCTACGATTTAGCCAGTATTCCACGCTGGATATGGTGGATTCAGTGGGGATCTTGGAATAATGGAGCCGTTATTCACGACTTTGCGTATGCTTTTGGTCATGCCTTTTTGGTGGAAGACGGCCAGTTAAAGAAAAAGGAACTTTCTAAAAACGAGGCAGATGACTTATTTGCCGATGTAACGTACACGACTGCCGTTCAGTTTAAGCAAACGAATGCTCCCCTCTGGCGCATTCGTCTCATGCATTTAGCTGTTTCTCTGATTGGTCGTGGCTTTTGGTCAAAGAGCGAAGAGTGTCAGGCAAAACAAATCTATGGCAAATCACTGGCTGATTTGCAGGAAGATTATGCATCCCATACCTGCCCTGATGATGCAAACGCTACTGTTATTGACCTATCGGTTTCAATCCACAATCGTTGTTGACATCAGGAGTGATTAGAAGATTTAAGCTTGGGTTAGACTTCCCTGCTTGTAGTCTTTGGTTAGCGAGAGGTCACCCACCTAGCCGCTTCCTCGCTCCCCTCACAGAACCAAGCTGCTTCAGCGTCATTCCGGCCACCAAGGGCACACAGCCAAAGATGTAGAGCGATTCCCATCCCGACGAATCAGACAATGCCAAACGCCATCAGACAGATCACCAGCAATGGTATGGCAACTCAATCTTTGTAACAGCGGGCCTGTTGAGAATTTGGAGCTAGTTGCAACAAGTGGAGGCGCGATATCACTGCGGTGTGCCCTTCTAACTGAGGACTCGACCAATGCAAACCACTGCCGTCTTATCCACCCGCTTAACTGCCCGTCAGCGCCGCCTACGGGCGACCGCGAAACGTCTCGTGATTGAGCTGGGCTATCTGGAACACTGTTTAGCTGAAGGTTTGCAAGATGCCAATGTGCAAACAGCAGCAGGCATTGACACCGCGATCTACTGCTTGAATGAGCATCTGGCCAGCTCACAACCTTAGCTGGCCACATCAGAACGCAGCCGTGCATAATCCACGTTGCGGTCACTACAGATAGATATCGATCCACACGTTGATGAGTTGCTTATTTCCAAGCGGCTACAGCTACACGCAAATTTCTCCAAAGAGAAAATTAACATTTGGCGTACGGAATTCAGAAGTGTTACGTGGAGGTTTATACGAAACGGCTAAATCGTTTTCGATTAGCCAGCACATTTCACAAGACACATGTTGACTGATTCCCAAGAAAATCTTCACCTTATTGCCCAAGTTCAGCCGAATCCAAGCAACCAGAGCGGTATTGTTCCAGTTTTGGAAAGTGTCGCTAGTATTTCTGCTAGTTTTGCAGCACTAATAGGAATTTTTTTGGCATGGAGACAGCTTGGGAGAGTTGTTGAGTCGTTGCATTTCCAAAGGAAGGCTCTGGAATCAACGGCTAAATCCCTGGAACTTGAACAGCAAGCTACAGAAGCAGCGGCACGATCTCTTGAAATACAACGAAAAGCTGTGCAAGCATCAGTAATCTTAGATTGTTCAGCTCAATATCATTCCATTGTTGGTGCTGTAGATGAATATATAAATGAAACCGAGCAATCGAATGAAGACCTCTGGTGGTACCGATTATGGGATTTGTATACCAAAGAGTTCTTCTTTTATAAGAAAGGTCTAATTGATAGAAATATTTATGAAGTTTGGATTATTGAATTGGCGCGTGTGTATTATAAACCGCCTTTCAATAAGAATATGAAAACACGATGGGATGCACATCAGGAGTATTTAGAATCACGTTTGCCGCCAGACGATTCAGAGATTCAGAAGTTTTTCAGGCGGATTCATGAAATTAGTCAACAGAACTTGTCTTCTCCACCCGTGGAGTTTGCTCGTCAAATTCGGCAGGCTGTAGGAACGATTTTACTTGAAACTACCACTCCTAACTGAACCACGTCTTTTAGGCCTCGATCCGCAGGCGGCGGCCCTGCCATTCTTCGTAAGCTCGTTGAAGTGACTCCACGTCGTGAGGTGATTGACTTCTTACACGACAGAAGCGAGTGTGACAGTTGGTGATTTAGGCCAGAAATCCGCTTTGGACTACGGAATCGCTGAAAGCATTGACGCTAAAGGCTTTTTACATTGAATAGTTGCACAAACCTCAGCTATTCAGATCCTGTAAACCCGCAAAAACAAGGCTTTTTGCTGTCTCTCTGTCTACCGTGAACCAAGCTTGGGCTAACACCTCGATTGGTAGCAACAGCTCCCACATGTGCCAGTTAGGCCATGAATGCACGATCGTAGTGGTCTACAAAATGGCAATACCCAACCTGGCTTCAAAGCATACGAGCTGCGAGATGAGGCCATTCAGACAATTGAATTGATGTGGCAAATGATGGTGTAGTCAATTCTTTTCTTTCTCCAACCCTTTCATCTCGAATCAAGCCCGACCGGAGGGAGCCGTAGGCTGGGGCTTGATGGGCCAGCCCTGACGCTACACTCTGGCGGCCACCGGGGATGTCCCTGACCACTCCTCACGCCCCTGTCCTGAATTGACAGAGATATCCCCCGGTGCTGCCCAGTGGCGAGCGTTTAGAGTTCGAGATCCATCCCCCGTGAACGCTGTTTGGCTCTTTGGCGGTGCTGGCGCGTGTGTTGTTCTCGCTCTGCATCACGATGATGGGGTGCTAATACTGGCTCAGAATTGAGTGCAGAAACAAATCTAGGCTGCTCTGGCTCTGGTGATTTTCGTTGGGTGTAGCGGGCCTTCACGACCGGGTCATCACGCTCCGGCTGATAGCGAATTCCCAGCTCCTGCTGCAGCCCTTTGAACGTGTAAGCATCTCCGAGCTGCGCCCCACTGGTGCGCTGGCCCTGATAGTGATAGCTCAACGCACTCAGCTTGCCGCGTCGGAGGCCAAATTGCGGCGTGATGCCCTGCGCTGCTAACCGCTGGCAGAACTCCGATAGGGACAGATCAGGTTGAGCCGTTTGGGCCAGGCGCTGGCGTAACTGGGCCTTCGTCTCATCATTCGCTCTTGCACCTTTACGCTCCACATAGTGCGCCTTAATGACGGGCTCATCGCGCTCTGGCTCGTACTCCACTCCCAGGTGTTTTTGCAGTCCGGGAAAGCTATATTCTTTGCCCAGTTTTGAGCCTCTAATTTCGATTCCATTACAGCGATAAGTCAGCCCGTGCAGCACGCCGTTGCGGTAGGCAAAGCGGGGCGTGATGCCTTGCTCTTGAAGCTGCTGGCAGAACTCGTTGAGTTGAGGATGCGCGCTCGCCGTTTGCGAGATCGTCGCTCTTAAGTCTGCTTGAAACGGCTCATCTTTTTCGACGGTGATCCTTAGTCCCAGGTCTTTTTCCACCTGTCGGGTAGCGGCTTTGACGCGGGGCCGATCGCGGTGCAAGTCCAGCAGCTTACCCCGATCTGAGATCCGATTCACGACGATGTGCGCGTGCCCATGGGCAGTGTCATGATGGCGCACTATCAAATACTGATGATGCTCCCGGTTGACGCCAAAAGTGTTGAGAAAGTGATGACAGGCATCCTGCATCTGGGCATCGGTGAGCGACTCATCCGGATGGAACGCGAGCGGGACGTGCCACACGGGTTTCTCAATATCCGCGCGGCGCTGGCGGGACAGTCTCACTTCACTGCTCAGCTCTCTGGCATCCCGACCGGCCAGATTACCGCCAATAATATGAGCCGCTTTTTCCGGCTCGTCTTCACCCATCACGTAGCGAAAACAGCCATAGAAACCGCGACCCACATGGGTCTTGCCAATCATGGCTCTAACCGCGCTAACAGCTCGGCAATCCGGTCTCCCACATAGCGATTGCTTTGTTCTACTCGCAGCGCATCCACCGTGTCCATCACGTTCCCGGCATTGAGGTTCCGCGCAACCTGGTTCACGTTATTCCCGTAGCGGCCCAGGTCACCCCGCAGGCCCATGACTTCGGGCAGCACAGGCACCACGCGAGCGGTCTGCTCCAGCGCTTTTAGACGGCAATAGGTGCCGGGTTTCAACCCTGAGGTCTCGCACAGCGCGAGCAGCTGTTCCCACTCGGCATCGTTGAACAGCACTTTGATTTGGTGGACTCGTTTATCCGCTTTCATCCGGGACAACCCAACTCTTTTCCTAATCCTGCCAAGGGCAATCTTTTCTGTGCTTCCGATTGCAATCTTTATTTACTTAGCCCGAATGAAAAAGCAGTTTCAGGGTCAACAACTTTACCTGAATCTGACGCCAGCGGAGTCTGAGGTGCCCTCAGCAAGCCCATGAAAAAAGTCCTTTTTTCTCTGGCTTGCTACTCTCACCATGAGGCGGCACATCGCGATAGCGAAACGCCGCCGTGAATCAACTTTAGTCACTCATAAGAACGACCCCATATCGCTCTATGCCAATCCTTTGATATCAGGGCAAGTGAACGCGACTAATATCATCCACGTTCTATTACAGTACGTGTTTATGACTGCTCATATCGAATCTTTTTCTCCATGATGGAAACCATATAGTGAGGGCTCCATGATGGCAGAGAAACTCTATTCCGCTGACCAGGTCGAGCACTGCCTGTCTGGTTTGACTGAGCTAGCAAAACAGCCTCGCACCACGTTTACAACGTTTGCAGCCACCGCAGCACTCTATGACACCATCGTCGCGGCGCTAGAACATCACACCTATGAGGAGGTCGCAAAGCAGCTCAATGGCGATGGCATTGAGATTACCGCTGGCACCTTGAAGCAATATCTCCGGCGAATTCAAAAACAACGTCAGGCAAACGTTAAGCAAACGTCAACGAAACGCAAATCCAGGTCTAAAAAACCATCTGAGCAGGCGGGTCAGGCTAACTCAATCACGGGTTCTTCAATGGATCAATCCCATACGACAAGTCAGGAAAAAGTCTTGCCTGAAGTCAATCTTGATCATATACGAGTCGCTTATTAGGTGAGGAGGGACTATGACTATCATTGATGGAAAACGCACCTCTAGAAAAACAACGTCAGGGGAAAACTCAACGTTGCTTTCCTACATTCATTTTGCTGATGGTAATAAGGGAGGCGTCGGCAAGTCATTCGTTGCTCGCACCCTTTATCAATGGTTTATCGACCACCAGGTTCCAGTCATAGGGTTCGATACTGACCCTGAAGATAATCCTGATTTCTCGGATATCTATCCTGATATTGCGCGCACGGTGTTTTCGGAAACTCAGAGCCAGGAAGATGCCGCTAACGTCATCGTGAATCAGGCGGCGATGACCCATCAGCCTGTGGTGGTGAATCTACCGGCCAGAGCCCATCACCCGTTTCAGGCCTGGCTCGCAAAGTTCGATATCCTCACGCTGGCAGCAGAGCAGCGGATTGGGCTGGTTAAGTGGTTTGTAACGACGGGGGAAGCCGATTCGCTGCGGTCGCTGGTCAACTCGCTGCGGGCCTGCGGCACTGCGGTGCCTCATATCGTGGTGCGGAATCGCAAGTATGACGATTGGTCGTTTTACAACGAGGCTGATGATGTCCTTGCTCTCATTCAGGAAACTCACAGTCAGGTGATTGATTTACCGCGTCTCCCGGCCCGGTTGGCCAGCACGATTCTCAATCAGCGGCTGACCTATGACCAGGCGAGAACTTATCAGGGCAAGTCTTACGGCATCACGGAGCAGGCGGGGGTGCGCAAATTCCTGGCTCAGGCGTACGGCGAATTTGAACGGACGGGGGTGTTGCCATCATGACGAATGGGTTTCAGCCGCTTCAGGTTGCACCGCCTGAGGGCTCAGCGGAACAGCAGCAGCTAGCGGCAGCGATGGGGCTCGACCCGGATGATGTGCTGGTTCAGGCGCATTTGCCGGTCATTCGAGCGGTAATGGAAAATACACGGGCGGTTAACCAATGCCAGCAGACGCTCAATTACCACAACGAAACGATTCTCGAACTCCTCAAGCTGTTGACTCAGAAAACGCAGGAGACGGAGCGGTTGGGCCAGGCGGTGGCGAATTTGAGCCATACTTACGCGCAATTGCCACCGCAGTTCGCGGCCTCGCAGCAGCAAATCACCAAATTGAGCACGCTCTTGCAGGCGGTCGCGACGGCGCAGCAGGACGGGCGATTGATGGCCAGCCGCGAGCGGCAGGAGACCCACAGCGCCCTACAGCAGCTCGCTCAGTCCGCTCGCCGGATCGAGGGCAGTACCGATCCGCAGACCTGGAGCGTTAACACTTGGGTGCTCTCGGTCTCTATCTGCGTTTTACTCGGGCTGAATGCTTTCAGCCTTTTGCAGACTCGGTATTTTAGGCGATTGCATAACTCTACGCTCATTCGCTTAGAGCGCATTGAACGGGCGATCGGCACTCAATAGAAATCGGGTGAGCCAGCTTAGCTGGTCAGATGCTCATTCAGGCAGTCAATGGCGGTGTCAAGGCCCGCAGCGGCGGTCTGGACGTGGGCATCTTGCAGGCCTTCACCTAAGCAGTGTTCGAGGTAGCCCAGCTCGATGACGAGGCGTTGGGAGATCGCGCGCAGGCGGCGTTGACGGGTGGTGATGCGAGTGGTGGGAAGTGTGGTGATTTTCATCGGTCGAGTCCTCTGTGGTCGGGCGATACCGCTGTGATACCGCGCTCCGGCTTGTTGCAGCTAGCCCCAAAATCTCAACAATCCTAGCGTTGCAGTCTTTGGAGGGTGCAACAGAGGGACGATCACGGCAAATCTTAGCGATCGCCCCAGACTGAGTTGCTAAAACAACGGAGAGAGCAAATGGGATGACCCTTCAAGTACAAAACTAACCAAACCGCTCGGCCAACCCCTCAAGTGTCATATTTTCTGCGATCGCATCGTGAGGTATCAGCACATAGACCCAGGGCTTGCCGCCGTGCTGTTGCATATAGTCAGAGGCTTGTTGGCACCACTTCATCGCCACCTCTTTTTTAGCTAGCACCTGTGGGTCAGTCATCTGGGTGCTCATCTTGGGTTCCAGCATGTAAGTTGTGTGATCAGTTTCGGCGACGAAATCGGGCTGATATTCAGGGTGCTCACCATTCCAGCGGTAGTAGATCTGAAACTGCCCTTTAGCCGGACGAAACCACTTCAGGGCTTCCCGCTCTAGAATCACCGCTAAAAGTCGCTCACTGTTACTGTCAAATTTTTGGACAGGGTATAGACATTTAGAAAATCCGCCAAACAAGACCTTGCGGAGGCTGCTCATCTCCGCAGGAGCCTGGCGGTAGTTCAACGGAGTCTGATCGGTGGCGGTGTAAGCACTGTCCTTGAGAGCAGTAAACCCTCGGCTGATCCTGACGTCATAATCGACAGCCTTCTCCCAGAAATGGGTCTGCATCTGGGCATGAACGAACCGAGCAATTTCTTGCTGGTGAACTCGCAGGATTTTAGGGATTTCCTCTTCCGTTCGCGGTAATTCTCGAAAATAGTTCACCACCTGTCCGGCCAGATCGTAGAGCAAATCGGCATGGTCATCGTAAGCGATGTCGTCAAAGTCAATCAGCCCGCTGACCACATAGTCTTCTAACTGGTCTTCCTGAATCCCCCCTGCCCCAACCCCAAGAATGTCACGTTCGCCCGTAGAAAGGCTTTGCTGCCACAGCTCTTCAGAAGGGGCTTGATAGTTCAACCCTTCTAGCTCTAAGGCAAAAGAATGAAAGCCCGTTTTGACTACCCCGGTAGGCACCACCAAGATCCGGGGAATGTCGATCGTTTGCTGAATCACGATGTCGGTGGTTTTGGTAATCACCGTCGCCACATCGGGCTGCTGAACGACCCCTTCCAGCTCTAACTGCTCGGGTCGATACTTAGCCTCGACTCTTTCTCTGACCAAGCTCTGCACCGCCGCAGATTGCAGGTGGGCCGTCGTCGGCACCACCTCTGGTTGGCTCTCCAACTCTTGAATCACCGCATAAGTAATTTGAGCAATTTTCTGCTCTTCTGGCGTGGTGAAGGCTGGGGGCTTCTCCTCGCTCATGGGCACTGCCTCAGTAGCCCCCGTCGCCGCAGCCTCGACAAGGCCAGGAACTTCCGGTGGTGGTTGACCTAACAAACTAGCAATGTTGGGTTTGGCAGCAACACTCACTTTCTTATTGTCCAAATCCGCAGGTTCTAGAATGACCTGCTGGAGCCGAATCACTGAGTCAGAAAGGTTCGCTTCATCAATGATTTCTTGAAATTTGTCGTGGGCGATGATGTTAAGCCGATCAACAATGAGTTCCCCAGTGCGTTTCCCGTAGGGCAGGCGCAATCCTCGACCGATGGATTGCTCAATTAAGATGCGGGCATTGGCCGCTCGCAGCGGCACGATGGTATAGAGGTTAGTGACATCCCACCCCTCTTTGAGCATGTTGACGTGGATGACGATTTCGGTGGGTTCTTCGGTGCTTTCTACTTTCAGCAACCGCTCCACCATCTCGTCTTCTTTTTTGCCGGTCGTGCTGGAATCGACCTGAATTGCTTTACCAGCATAACGTCCGTCAAAAAAGCGATCGCTTTCAACGAGCTCTAAAAGCTGAGCGGCATGGGTGGTGTCGCGGGCAATCACCAGTACGAAGGGCTTAACCACAGGTTGGGTGGTGTCGCGGGCATAGGTCATCAGTTCGGCTTTGATGCTTTCGTGCAGGCGAATGCCGTCTTCCAGCTTGAGCTGTTCGATTTCCTCTGGGGCCATACCTGCTGGGTTAAAGTCTCGACGAGTGACCACGGCGGGGTCTTTCACAAAGCCATCGGCGATCGCCCGCCCCAACGGATAGTCATAAATCACGTTTTGGAACTGAATAGCCCCTTTACTGGTTTCGATGAAGGGGGTGGCGGTGAGTTCTAGCCCCAGCACCGGCTTGAGTTCGTTAATCGCCCTGACCCCGGCAGAGGCCCGATACCGGTGCGACTCATCCATCAGAATGACTAGATCGTCTAGATTCGCTAAAAATTCAAAGTAGCTCTCACCAATATATTCAGACAGGCGTTTAATCCGAGGACTTTTACCGCCGCGCACTTCGGAGTTAATTTTTGAGATATTAAAAATATTGATTTTGCAGCGGATCAGCTCATCAAAGAGCGTCCGTGCCCGCATTTCATAGTTGTCGCCAGTGATGATTTCCGGGGCATCGGTGGCAAATTCAGAAATGCCCTTAAACACATATTTAGAGGTGTTGGGGGTAAAGTCGGTAATCAGTTTGTTATAGATCGTCAGGTTAGGGGCCAGCACAAAGAAATTTTTGATGCCGTGGGCCAGATGCAGGTAGCTGATAAAAGCTCCCATGAGCCGAGTTTTGCCGACCCCTGTGGCCAAGGAAAAGCACAGGGACGGAAAGTCGCGCTCAAAGTTGGCAACGGTGGGAAATTCGCTTTTGATAGTCGCCAGGGCGGCCTCGCGGTCGATGCCATGTTTGGGGAGCACAATCTCGCAAATCCGATCGAGAATCTCCAGTGAGTCCCGTTGGGGGGGGCGTAAGCTCAGGCGTCCGGCGATGGCGTTTACGTGACGGTTCATCGTTATTCTTCTCCTGCTTGTTTTTTGAGGAGCTGCACCAAGTCGTCTGCAAGCCACAGTCCGGCATTGCGTAATGCCTGAAGTGGCTCACCAATAGAAGAAATGAATCCCCGCCGCTTGGCCAATACCACCATGCCTGCTGTCCCCAGGGTGGAAATGTTGAGACTAACCGCACAGCGACGGGCAGCGGCGTCATCAATCATGGCGGTATGGTCAGGATGTGCCAGGACATAGCTCAGCACCTCGGTTTCCCCTGCGCCTAAATCCCAGGCGGCAATGGAGGGGTGAATTGCAACAGTGCCGGTTTGGCTGGCCCAAGTCGATTGGGGCAGGGATTGAGCTGCTGCATCGGCTTTGTAGGCCGTGACCTCTCGCCACACTGCCGGAGGGACCTGGATGGTGCCAAAGAGTTGGGGCAGAAGGTCTACTAACTGACTGTTGTAGAGCGTAATCAGTGGGGATGAGTTCACTACAACAGTCTTAATCGGCATGGTTGAGTTCTCTGACCAAGTCGGCTTCTGTGTATTGGAAGGGAGAGACTTTGTAGCGAGATAGGGCCTGGATGAATTCAGCACGGGTTAAGCCAGCGATTTCGGCGGCTTTACCTTGGGAAATTTGCTCTAACTCGTACCATTTGACAGCGGCAGCCACCCGCATCTCTTGGGCAAACTCATCGGGAGTTTTGCGGAGGGCAGAAAAGACAGTTTCGGGAAGGTTGAAGGTGATGCTAGTCATGGAAATGTCCTCAGTGGGGGGCTAAACGAGTTACCTATCGGGTTCGGTCATAGCTCTAACTTCAACTGGTCGGAGGCGGCAGCAGCAGGGCTTGGCGGCTCAGAAGTTTCCTCAAGCGGTTCCGGGGGAGCTTTTGGCAAATTTTCGACTTGCAGGCTGTAGTCGTCGTGGTCCCATTCGCAGCGATAGAGGACGTGTTTAGGAATTTTTTTGATGGTGAGGTTAGAGAAGTTGGGTTTGCCCCGAAAGGCCATGCACAGCACTAGCAGAGTACGGTCGGTGCCCACTTCGTCGGCTAGCTGGGCCAGTTGGTCATGGCTGAGGTTTTGGGTGGTGACGTAGATAAAGTCGCGCTCGGTAGAGTAGCCGTGTTGCCAGTAGACGATATCGGAAGGGACGTAGGTAAAGCCTTCCAGCTTACAGAGGGCTTCGGCCAGCATTTCGGCGTTGTATTCAGGGTTAATCACCCATCGGTCCCATTTGTCTTTTTTAAGCAGGGAAGGGGCGAGTTTGTAGTAGCGAAAGCCGCCGCCGCCTTGCCAGTTGACCGCTTCGGTAATGCCGCCTTTGTCGTTGCCGTCGATGACTTTTTGTAGGCGGGGGATGATGTGGGTATGGCAGTGGTCGCCAAGTTCGACCATGATCCAGCGGCGACCCATTTTGTGGGCGACTGCGCCAGTGGTGCCGGAACCAGCGAAGGAGTCGAGGATTAGATCACTCGAATTTGTTGCAATTTTGATTATGCGTTCAAGAAGCTCTTCTGGCTTAGGATTATCGAAGCCGTTGCCATTAAAAATATTATTGGAGTGCCGCTTAGCCGTGTCATTGGTTCCGACCTCATCTGCATACCAAATAGTCTCAGGCGTAAGGCCAGTAGATTCACTTTCCTGAAGGAATTTTTTCTGTCGTGGAACATTATTACCACTCTCACCAAAATAAATTCTATTGTCGGCAATGAGTTCTTCTAGACGAGGCTCTGTGAAGCGCCAGCAATTTCCGGATGGAGGGCTGATTTTCCGGCCTCCAGGAGTGGTGATTTCATAAAATTGTGAAGCTGTGCCGTGCCCAGCTTGTGCAGTTATGGCAACAGACTGCCATAGTCCTCGTGAATCATCATCAGGGTTCCTATACCTCTTAAGTACTTCCTGGTTTAGTTCAATCGGATTTCTTATGCTCTCAAACTTAAACTTATCTTTTGCAAAAACGAGAATAAAATCATGCTTAAAGGAAAAAGCTCTTCTATTTTCTCTACTTTTTCTTTTTTCCCATATGATTGTACAAATAAAATTAGTTCTTCCAAAGATCTCATCGCATAAAACCCGAAGATATGAATGCTCATTATCATCAATAGTGATCCAGAGCGAACCGTCTTCTGACAACAATTTGCGGATAATATCTAGTCTATCTCGCATCATTGACAGCCAAATGGAATGCTCTAGACCATCATCGTAATGCTCGAATGCGCTACCTGTGTTGTAGGGCGGATCAATAAATACACACTTCACTTTGCCCGCAAAATCAGCCTCCAACGCCTTCAGCGCTAGCAGGTTGTCGCCAAAAATCAGCTGGTTATTAAACAGGTCATTCTCTGTCACCCGATGCGCCGCATGGTACGACTTCTCCGAGTCTTCCAGCAAAATGCGCGGCTCCAGCTTGGGCCGGTGCTCTTTGCCAATCCAGGTGAGTTCGAGTTTCTGTTTCTTATTCACAGCCAATATCTTGTACTAGTTATTTTTTCGGATAGACTGAGTTTTGAATATTTAAGTGACTGCATTTTGTGGATTGTTCCTTTGTTCAAGTTCTTGCATTACGCTTCTTGCTAACATTTCAGAGTCTGTCAGATTTCTAAAGATGGCAAGATATCCTTTACTGGAGTCGCATACAGATTCCGCGACTGTGTAGATCAACTCAGCCAATTCTAAAGCAACTCGTGAAAGTGCAGTCTTATCAGCATCCGAGAGTTGTAGCTCTACCTTGTTGAGCAAATGCTGATGACGACGTGCAAGAATGTGAAATACAAAGAAGCGACCATGCCGATAAAACGTTTTTCGACGTGTTTGTGTTTCAGATTGTTCGGAATTTAAAAATAGCTGATCCAAGTATTTGAAGATCTGAACATAACGGTAAAGCTTTAATCCTTGCAAGTTAGAGCTGAAAATTTCTGATTTAAACTGGGGATAGATTTGGCCAATCTCTTTCTTCGCCGTCACAACAATCGAAGTATTGCCTTGTAAACAGGCAAGCGCTAAAATGACTTGTTCAATTGTTACTAATTCCTGGTTATTTGAGGTTTCAGAGGGACGATACTGATAAGTTACTCCTGATATGGCAAGTTCTTGTCTCAATCGTTCTTGATTAGAATCTAGCGCTGCAAAATAAAGATCCCGAATAGTATTTTGGGTATTTCTAGCGCGCGTAATTTTCTTGCCTAGTTCATCAGACTCTGCACCTATTTCAATTAGAGTGATTAATAGTTGTGCTGTTTCGGAAATAGATCCTTGGCTATTTAAAAGTGTTGTAATAGATCCCACAGTCTGTGCTCCATTTACAATCGAAAATCCCTCTATTGTAAAGTCACCTTCGTCATTGTTTGCACCTGGAAGTGGATCGACTTTAGAGCAAACTGCTGTGAGACCATTGTTGAGATAGAAAAGCTCTTCTGGGTGTTCTTGAGCAGTGCCTAAAATAGCACTATTAACGTCTTCTTCACCAAGGTAGTAACGAATATTTTTTTCAAAAAGTACCTTGCCATGCTGCCGATATAGACATGCAAGTTGTTGCGCATCAACTAGACCATAAAAAGCTTTTCTAGGATTGGTCAGTCCATACCAATTTTTTATCTTGAGATTTACAGAAGGAGGGATGATTGAGTTTTCGACGGTCAACCATTGATGGACTGTTGAAAGCGCTAAATCTTTCCAGTCAAATCGCTGAGAGAACTGATTTAAGTCATTTTTTAGCTGATTTAGGTCACTAATGGCATGAGTTCCCAGTTCTGCACCTAAATGAACATTACATCCTATGATTTTTAGTTCATTTGTTGCCAATGCAGCTTCAACATCTGTTTGCACACGCACAAAGTTTTCATTAAATTTATCAAAGCGAGAATTTATAAGATCTTCAACTCCATCGCAAAGTTTTTTGTTTTCACTCATATTAGGTGCATTGCCTATCTTTGATTGAATTAGCCAAAGGCAATTCTGGATTCGATCAAAGAAAATTGCATCAATACCATTATCATTTTCTCCATTGACCACTGAGTTTGCAGCTTGCGCTGGGGTGACATCAGCAAGCTTTTGTACAGCAAATGCCGCCAAGGAACGACTGAGGCGATTTTTTCTATGCTGTTCAGACGTCCAATTCCGATCTAGTTGCGGAATAATTGAGAAATAACGTTGTTCAAGAATTGTTTCAATTTGGACTTTTTGAGCTTCTATATTGATTGGAGCCATATCAATTCAAACTCCATCGAATCGTAAACAACGGCTGAAGCTCACTCTTTTGCTCCAGCTTTCCCTCAATCTGAGCAATCAACCGATCCCGTTGCTCATCCACCTCATCCTGAGCGTCAAACAACGACCTGCGCTTCTGATTCCGCAACTTCTCCAAATCCTTCACCTGCTTCTGCCCTGCCAACTTTGCCTCCAGAGTCAGCGCCGCTGTCGCCGCTCGCTTGGCCTCCTTAATCTGTCGATCCAGGTCTTTAAGATCCCGCTCTAGCACTACCTTCAGGTCATCGGCCCAGCTATCCAGCTTTTCGGCTTCCGCTTGGAAAAAAGCCGCGTTCCGTTCCGAAATTTCCTGGTGCAACTGCTGCTTTCGCTGTTGGGTCAAAGGCTCCAGCTCTAAAACCAATTTCGAGGCTGTAGTCTCGATGCCATCCCCCACCACACTCCCTGGCAGAGACAACAGCCGCTCCGCTTGTTCCTCATCCACGGGCGCGCGCTCGTCGGTCATTGCTGCAAAAATCAAGCGCTCCTCCACCTGATCAAGCGCTTCTACTGTTAACAACGATAGGGAGAGTACACCACTGTGCCCTAGCAGGGATTCTAAAATCGTGACCTTGCCTTCATAGCCGTCATAGTCAAACTGAATCGTCGCTGGGGCCAAGTCGCGTTGCTTGGCCTGGGCAATCACTGCTTCCGCCAGAGGGTGCCCTAACCGATAGGTATGGGCCTCTCCAGTTCTACGGGGCAGTTCATAACGTCCTAGAGGAATTGGCTCCGATGCTGCTAGGGCAGGCACTGCCGACAGTTCAAAAGCAGAATCGTCCAAGAAATTAGCCTTTCCGTTCAATTCATGGCGAGTAAGCTGCATCAGCCGTTTTTCAAACTGGCTTAGTATCTGATTAGAAGCCTCTTCTCGAGTTTTGAGCTTTTCTCGCACCTCATCATCAAAATTTTCTAGCAGCTTACGCCGGGTATCGGTCATCGCCACATCGATTTCAAGGCTGAGTTCTTGCTGCAACTGGTCAAACGCAGCTTCGATGGCCTCCGCTTTGCGGCAGCGCTGGTAAATTTCGGCAATCCGCTTCTCAAAATCCACTCCCGATTCGATCGCCCCCAGCACCTCATCACTGGTACCAAATACGCCCTCAAACAACCGAAACTTCTCTGACAGCAGTTTGTAGACCCGCTTGTCAGCAGCATTCTTCGGGTTGAGAAAATTCACCACCACCACATCATGCTTTTGCCCATAGCGGTGGCAGCGCCCGATACGCTGCTCAATGCGCTGAGGGTTCCAGGGCAAGTCGTAGTTAATGATCAAGGAGCAAAACTGGAGATTAATCCCCTCGGCTCCAGCCTCCGTCGCAATCATGATGCGCCCCTGTTCCCGGAAATAATCCACCAGGGCCGAGCGCATATCTGCCGTCTTGGAGCCTGTGACCCGGTCAGATTCCTGATGCCGCTGTAGCCATTCCGCATAGATCTGCTTCGAGCGTTGATCGGTGTTTGAGCCGTTGAACAGGACAATGCCCTCGCTCCAGGGACTATCACTCAAGAGGCGGAGAAGATAGTCTTGGGTCCGTCGCGATTCGGTAAAGATAATGGCCTTTTGGGCACCCCCTAAAGCCACAGTTTGCTCAAAGGCAATATCTAACGCCTTTAATAACGCCTTGCCCTTGGCGTTGTGTTCGATGGAGGTAGCGAGTTGAGCAAAGCCATCTAACTCCGCGATTTCACGTTCTAAAGCAGATTTTGTCGCTTCAGAGGGTGGTTCCTCCGATTCCTCTTTTTCCCATTCATCAGCCGTCTCATCCAGGGCTTCATAGTCTTCATCAAGGTCTTCGGCGAATGGCTCAGAGGGCTGCTGTTGTCGCAGCTTTTCCTTCAAGCGATTTGACATCGAGGTCAGGGCACCGGCGATCGCAAAGGTAGAAGATGCCAGTAGTTTACGCAGCACAAGCGTAATCAAAGAACGCTGCCCAGCCGGAAGCGCCTGCAAATTATCGCGCTGCAAATACTCAGAGACCAAGTGATAGAGCCGGTCTTCGCTTTCCTCTGGGGTAAACTCTTCCAGAATGGCATGGCGCTTGGTAAAGGGGACATAAGCCGTCACCTGCCGCCTGAGCGTGCGATGGCATAAAGGCTTCAGCCGTTCCTTCAAGACTTCAAAGGTATGGGCCTGTCTTAAGCTGGAAAATTGTTCTCGGAAGCTTTTGAGATCGCCAAAGGAGCGATCGTCAATAAAGCTAACTAGGCCATAGAGTTCTAGCAGGGAGTTCTGCAAAGGGGTAGCCGTCAACAGTAGCTTGTGCCGTCCTTCCAGCGCCCTCTTGAGAGTATTGGCGATAATGTTCTTGGGTTTGTAAACGTTACGTAGCCGGTGCGCCTCATCAATGACGACCAGATCCCACGCCACCCCTCGAACGTCTACTTCCTTATTGCGAGCAAACTGATAGGAGCAAATGAGAACGGCGTTTCCCCCACTAAAAGGAGATGGATTCCCTGCCTTTATCTCGGCCTTAAAAGATTTCGTCTCCAGAATTTTGCAAGGAAGGAAAAACTTCTCTGTTAATTCCTGCTGCCATTGCTTGCGGAGACTGGCAGGAGTAATCACTAGAATCTGACGCGCACGTTCAGCCCACTTCTGAGCAATTACTAACCCGGCTTCAATGGTTTTACCCAAACCCACCTCATCGGCCAGCAATGCTCCCTTCGACAGAGGAGACTTAAAGGCGAACAAGGCAGCATCTACTTGGTGAGGATTGATGTCAACTTGGGCACTTGCAAATGTTCCGGCCAGCTTTTCCAGCTTGTCTGACGAGTATCGCCTGGTTAGCTCATAGGCAAAGTATTGGCTTTGGTAGTCTGTCAAATACATATTTCTAGGAATCGGGCAAAGAAGCTGTTTCCCAAAGTAGTGCAATATTTTAGAGAACAAGCACTACAGTCCCCATCAACACATAGAGGGCCGGAACTGCACCCACTCATACACAATCAGTGTTCCCACAGTTTTTCGACCGCAAGAGAATTGCAAGGGAGCTTTGCTTTTCTCAACAATCACCTCATCAAGACACATACTGATTTATACAAGCCACCAATGAAATACCCGCAGTTATCCAACCAGTGATATTGATAGTTAAAGGTATTTTTGTTGTCCCATGAGCGATCGCACCTACTGGCTCAGCTTATTCAATCCCACCACCTGGCAAGAATTCCTCGACGCCGGTGCCGAAGTCGTCGGCTTCCCCGAAACCCGACAAAAGACCGTTCGCCGCATCCAACCTGACGACTATCTACTGGCTTACCTCACCGGCGTCTCCCGCTGGATTGCCGTGCTCGAAGTCGTCGATGAGCCCTACGACTCCCTCAAACCCATCTGGAAGCAAGCCCTCTTTCCCTGTCGCGTCAACGTCAGAGTACTCGCTCAGGTCAGTCCCGATGACGGCATACCCGTGCTCGATCTCGCTCCTCAACTCAAAATGTTCGAGTCCCTAAAAACCCCGCAGTGGGGCCTCCTCTTCCGCATCGCTCCCAAAGAATTGCCACCCGAAGACGGCGCAATCATCACCGACGCAATCCAGACAGCGGTCTAGTCAGCAGTTGCCAGCCTTTCACACCTGGGCACACTACAAACGGTTGACTCTTCTCCAAGCCACCAACCGCTATTGGCCCATACGCCATGCTCACCCTCAACGAGATCGGCAAACTCAAACGCATCTCCCTACGAGAAGTCTGGCCAAACTTAGATTGATCAAATCTCATGCCCATATACACCTTCAAAGACAAGCAAATTGATGAAGTGAACAGCACTCAGTTCAGTGCAGAAGGCATTCAAGAGCGGGCAGACCTACAAGCTGCGCTACGGGATAAGATTTCGGTCATTTCTCCAGACACAATGGTGATCGCTGAGGAGTTTTCGGGATGGACGGAGGGAGCCAGACGCATCGACCTCTTGGGCATCGATAAACAGGCAAATCTTGTGGTGATCGAATTAAAGCGAGATGATACAGGAGCCCATATGGAACTCCAGGCTCTCCGCTATGCCGCGATGGTGTCTACGCTGACGTTCAACAGGGCTGTTGAGATCTACCAGCAGTATCTCGACAAGCGTGGCCTTGAAAAAAGTGCTGAAGAAGAGATTCTCATTTTTTTAGATTGGAGTGACCCCGCTGAGGAACAGTTCCCAACCGATGTTCGGATTGTTCTGGCGTCAGGAGACTTTTCTAAAGAACTGACCACTGCCGTCATGTGGCTCAACGAGCGAGATCTAGATATCCGATGTGTGCGGCTACAACCCTACAAGTTTGGCGAAGACGTCCTTCTGAATATTGAGCAGATCATCCCTTTACCTGAGGCTGAGGAGTATCAGGTCAAAGTGCGCGAGCAGGCTGAAGCTCAGCGAGCAGCAGCTAGATCGAGTAAAGACAAAACCAAGTATCGTTTTCTGGGCGAGGTCTATGGAAAGCGGCAGCTAGTCAGGGCCGTCGTTACTCATTACGTTCAACAGCACAACCCGACCCTGGAAATGCTTAAACAGATATTTCCCGACGCACTACACCAACGGTATGGCGTAGTTGCCCCTCTAGAGAAGGCTCAGAGCGTTTTGGAGCAGACGGAGTACGCCCGTTATTTCTTAGATGAAGATTCTATTCTGAAAACTGCCGACAACATCGATATTGCCATCTGCAACCAGTGGGGAATCGGCAACATTGGTCCCATCCTTGAAATTGCTAAAAATCAGGGATATCAAATAGATGAAGTGTGAGATTCTACTCACATCGGTGGGTATGAATAGCTGCGAATCCCGCAACCACTCCACCTCCCTCAAATTTGCCTTGGTGCTTAGACAGTCCTTTAAGATTGAGAATATACTGCACATCGCAGGGGCCACCTATGACCTATACGCCCACCAAAACCCTCAGCTTTGAAGCCTTCATTGCTCAATATGGGGACGACGCTCACTACGAACTCATTGATGGAGAACTGCGCTCCTTGGAACCCACTGGCCCCCATGAAAGCGTTGCTGGCAAAGTGGCTGGGTATATCTACGCCGAAATCTTACGACAGCAGTTCGCTTGGACAGTTCCCAAAACATGCTTAATCAAACCTCCGGCAACCGCTGCCACAGCGCTTCGCCCCGACGTGATTGTGTTGGAGGAAGCCGCCCTTAAATCAGAACCTTTATGGCAGCGAGAGCCCATTATCACCTCGGGGATCCCGATTCGATTAGTCGTCGAAGTGGTCAGTACGAATTGGCAAGACGACTATGCTCGCAAGATTGAAGAGTATGCTTTCCTGAAAGTGCCGGAATATTGGATCGTTGACTTCGCAGGACTGGGAGGAACTGCCTTCATCGGCAAACCAAAGCAACCAACGTTCACCGTTTGCCAGTTACGAGGGGAAGAGTATGAGCGCACGCTTTATCGTTCAGGGGATGAGATCGCCTCACAGGTACTACCAGAACTCTCCCTGATGTTAGACAACATCGCTTGAGTCTTTTCTATGGAGCCGAGATCGCTGGAATAGCTGCTACGATCCGCAACTACTCCTTCGTCTGCAAGGGGGGTGGAGTCCAGAACACAACGGCGATCGCGCGGATTTGAGCGGGCGATCGCCGCGCCACGAGATTTCAAGGGGTTCGGGCAACTGGCACAGGTTCTCTGGTGAACGAATAATCCAAAAGTAGGCCAGCGGCTTTCGCCAACTGGCACACCCCTTCACTCTTACATCTCATCCCCTCTGAATTTTGGATCCGCCTCTACCTTCTAGACCAGCTCATTAAATCCATGAATTAATTTAGACATTTGAGCATTTAGACATCCAGGAATTATCAGACATCCAGATGTTTAAATATTCAGATAGCGGAAACCGTGCTGGGATTTCCGCCTCTTCAAAAATCCCCTCGCAGAGATTATCACGAGACGTTCAAGCATTCAAACATCTGAGCATTTAGATGTCTATTCATGGGCAACAATATCGCAGGGGTGATTGCACGCCACATTTTACGCATTTAGACATCTAAACATTCAAGCATCTAGAAGTTCAAACGCTTGAATGTTCGATATAGTTTCAATGTCCGTTGTGGAGTCTTGCCATGATTGTGACCATTGCTAGTTTCAAAGGTGGGGTAGGTAAAACCACAACCGCCCTCCATCTCGCTGCCTACTTGCAGCAACATGCTCCGACCCTGCTAGTGGACGGAGATTTGAATCGCTCAGCCTTAGACTGGAGCCATCGGGGCAATTTGCCCTTCAAAGTTGTGGACGAGAAGCAGGCTGTTAAATTTGGCCGACAATTTGAGCACATTGTGATCGATACCCCCGCTAGACCCGCTCCCGAAGACTTGAAGACATTGGCGGAAGGCTGTGATCTTTTGGTTCTGCCGACGTCGCCCGATGCACTGGCGATGGGCGCGATGCTGCAAATGCTGGAAGTGCTGCAAACGCTCGAAACCGACTATCGTATTTTGCTCACGATCATTCCTCCCAAGCCGAATCTTGCGGGTGAAGAAGCGCGGATGTCTCTGGAGAATGCTCAGCTACCGCTATTTAAAGGGGGGATTCGTCGTTTGAATGTTTTTCAGAAAGCCGCTTTAGCGGGGGTGCCTGTGTATGACATCAAGGGTGACCAATATGCCGGTATTGCCTGGCGCTGTTATCGAGAAGTCGGGGAGGAGGTACTTGCATGAGCCGTTTTGATTCACTCATGGGATCTGTAGGAAAAAACCAAACAGCAGATTTGTCAAAGGTTGGGGAGCCGACGTCCGCAGCAAAACCTTCGGCCAACTCCAGCAAAGCTAAAGGCAAAGACCCCAACTATCAGCGCACAACGTTCTACATTCCTAAAGACATTCATCGAGCGTTCAAGATGGCTGCCCTAGAGGACAATCTGGAAATGAGCGACATCGTTGAAGACCTGATCAGTCAATGGCTTCGAGAACGTCACTCCTGAATGCTTAGAAGCTTGGATGTTCAAACATTCAGACACTTAAGCATCTGGACATCCAACAGCTACATGGCGGCATCACTCTCACGAATTTATTGACTATGGCGAAAGCTGCGTCCGTGCTATCCAATAACGACAACTACCGCGCTTTACTGGAGGGTCTAAAAGAACGGATTCGGTCATCTCAACTGAAGGCCGCGATCGCCGTCAACCAAGAGATGATTGTGCTCTACTGGCAAATTGGGCAAGAAATTCTCGTTCGCCAGCAAGCGGAGGGCTGGGGGGCCAAAGTCATTACCCAACTCTCCAAAGACCTCAAGCAAGAATTTCCTGAAATGACCGGCTTCTCGGCTCGCAACTTGGGCTATATGAAATCATTTGCCGAGGCCTGGTCAGACGAGACAATTTTGCACCAAGTTGGTGCAAAAATCCCCTGGAAGCATAACTGCCTACTGATAGAGAAGATCAAAAATCCCTTAAAGCGCCGCTGGTATGCTCAGAAAACCATCCACCACGGCTGGAGCCGTAGCGTCTTGACTGCACAAATCGAAACCCAGCTCTACGAACGCGAAGGCAGCCCATCCACCAACTTTGACACCACCCTGCCCCCGGCCCAATCAGACCTGGCACACCAAGTCCTCAAAGACCCCTATCACCTTGACTTTCTCACGCTCTCTAAAGACGTCAAAGAGCAAGAGCTAGAACGCGCCTTAGTCAAACATATGCGTGACTTTTTGCTAGAGCTGGGGGTGGGCTTCTCCTTTGTGGGTCATCATCATCGCCTCGACATTGGCGGAGAAGACTTTTATCTCGACATGCTGTTCTACCATCTAGAACTCAGATGCTTCGTCATTATCGAACTCGAAATGGAGGACTTTAGACCGGAATATTCGGGTCGCATGAATCTGTTTATCTCAGCGGTAGACGAGCAGCTGCGCAAAGACTATGACCGCCCCACTATTGGCATTATTCTCTGCAAAACCAAGAACAAAACCATCGCCGAATACGCCATTCGCAACCTGCGCAATCCCATCGCGGTGGCCACTCACCAGCTCCCGCAAGATTTGCAAGGCGAGCTACCAACCACAGAGCAACTACAGGCGGAGTTTGAGAATGCCCTGCAACTCGCTGAAGGGCAAGACGAAAGCACCGAATGAGACAAAAATAGAGCGCGCAGAGCGAGAGAGGGCTTTAGCGCAGCAGCACAACGTGCGGGGCAAAAGCGCAGAGCGCCAAGTCCTGAGGGCGACTCCCAGGCTTAGGTTGACCATACCCGATTATCGTCAAACTGATATAGCAATCCGTAGAAAGGTCAGGTCGTTTAAAGTGGATATGAGTTTGGAGAACTGCTGATGCCTGCCCCCTATAGAGCCCATTTGAGATCTTTTGAGTAATGCGGGAAGCTGGAGTTGTTCCTTACAGCTGAAGATCAATGGCCTATGCCAGTAGTTTGACCGATGCCGAATGGGCAATCTTCGAACCTCTATTGCTCGAAATCTTGCCCCCGAAGCAGCAAACCCGCCCCCTGGAGTGGAGTTATCGAGCGATTATCGATGGCATTCTCTATCGCCTCAAGAATGGCTGTAATTGGGCCGACTTGCCGAAAGACTTGCCGCCCTACTCAACGGTCTATTGGCACTACAAGCAGTGGCGCGAGGCGGGCGCGCTTGAGCAACTGATGACCACTCTGCATAAGCGGGTGCGGGGTCAGGTCGGAAAAAAGCCGCAGTGGACCACCCTCATCATGATTGACTCACAAGCGGTGAAGAATACCTGCAATGCCAGCGTCGAGACTAAGGGTTTCTGCTTCTAGGCCCTAAACTAGCGAAGCTGCGATTTGGGCCCATTTAGTTCATTTGCATTAGTCTGCCTCGGAGTTTCTCACTGATATGTTGAGCGCAAGCTAACAGTGAGGAGAATCATGAAACGACAGTGGGAACCGGAAGAACTGATCGAGCAATTCATCTTGACGCCAGCAGAACTGGCCCTGCTGCCAGAAGACCTGACGAATGCCAATCCCTCTAACCGCTTGGGGTTTGCCGTTTTGTTGAAGTTTTTTCAAGTCGAAGCTCGGTTCCCGCAGCATCCAGTTGAAGTCCCCAAAATGGTTGCTCATTTCATCGCTCAGCAACTCAAGCTCGCTGAGGAAGACTACCGAGGATATTCGTGGTCAGGAGGACGATTTAAGGCTCATCGCCATCAGGTTCGGACATTCTTAGGTTTCCGGCCCATTACCCAAGCGGATAAGCAGCAGATGAAGACCTGGTTGATGAAAGACGTCTTGCCGCTAGGACTGTCGTTTGAAGCCATCAAAGCTCAGGTCTATCAACGCCTTCAACAATTCCAACTAGAACCTCCGACCCGGAAGGAATTAGAGCGATTGATGCGGTCGGCAGCTCGTAGCCATGAACAGGACTTCTGTCGTCAAATCACGGCTCAATTATCGGCCCAAACCTGCAAAAACTTGGATGCATTGCTTGACACCGAGAGCCCCCTAACCGATGAACCAGAATACTTCCGTCAGTCGCAACTGAATAATCTCAAAACCGACCCTGGCCGCCTCGGCCTGAATAGCTTATTGGCTGAAATTGATAAGCTGAAAAGCCTTCGGGCTCTGGGCTTGCCCAACCCGCTCTTTACGTTGGTCGCGCCGAAGCTGGTGCAGCAGTATCGACGACGCGCCTCGACAGAATTCCCTCGGGATCTGCGGCGACATCCGGCAGCGATTCGCTATACCCTGGTGGCCGCCTTCTGCTGGCAGCGACAGCACGAAATCATCGATAGCCTGGTCACCTTGCTAATTCAGATTGTGCATCGTCTCAGCCTCAATGCGGAACGCCGCGTGGAGCGGGAGTTAGTCGCGGCCTTCAAACGGGTCCCTCGCAAAGAGTCCCTGCTACTGAAGATTGCGATCGCCTCTCTGCAATCACCCGAGGGCGCGGTCAAAGAAGTCGTGTATCCCGTGGCTGGTCCAGAAACCCTGCAAGCGTTAATCGATGAGCAGACCACCGGTGCCACCTACCAAGAAAAGGTCCACACCCGTATCCGCAGCTCATATCTGCATCACTACCGGCGCATGGTGCCAGCGATCTTAGAAACCCTCAATTTCCACTCCAACAATGAACAGCACCAGCCGGTGATTGCCGCCCTGGCCTTACTCAACCGTTATCGCGACAGCACCAGCCGCAACTACGACCCAGATGAGGAACTGGTCATTGACGGTGTTCTCCCGACTGACTGGATAGAACTGATTGGCGAACCGGACGACCAGGGCGAGGTTCACATCAATCGCGTCAACTACGAAATTTGCGTGCTGCAGGCCTTGCGGGAAAAGCTACGCTCTCGGGCGATTTGGGTAGAAGGGGGACGACGCTATAGCAATCCTGAGCAAGACCTGCCTCAAGATTTCGACGCTCACCGCCAGGTTTATTACCAGGAACTGAAACAGCCGCTGGCCGCCGATGCCTTTGTTGAGCAGCTGCAACAGACAATGCAAACTGCTCTGAGGACGCTGGATCGCGGCCTGCCCAAGAATCCAGGCGTGCGGATTTTAGAGCGCAAGAATGGCTGGATTTCAGTCTCCCCTTTGGCCGCTCAGCCCGAGCCGCTCAACCTGCTGAAACTGAAGCGGGAGATCAACCACCGCTGGCCACTGACGGGACTGCTGGAGATGCTGAAGGAAACCGATCTGCGCGTCAACTTCACCCAGCAGTTTGAAACCACAGCCACCCGCGAGAACTTAGAGCGCAGCCTGCTCCAGCGCCGGTTACTACTTTGCCTCTATGGTTTGGGCACGAATACGGGACTGCAACGGGTTTGCGCCGGAGTCGGTGATGAAACTGATCGCAATTTGCTGTACGTCAAACGTCACTACATTCACCAAGAACATCTCCGCAATGCGATCGCCCAAGTCGTCAACGCCGTTTTGCAGGTACGCATAGCGGACATTTGGGGCGAGGGGACTTCAGCCTGTGCCTCAGATTCCAAACAGTTTGGCGCTTGGGACCAGAACCTAATGACAGAGTGGCATCAACGCTATGGGGGTCGGGGTGTGATGATCTACTGGCATGTCGAGAAAAAGTCCGTGTGCATCTACTCCCAACTCAAGACCTGCTCTTCTTCGGAGGTGGCGGCTATGCTCGAAGGCTTATTGCGCCACAATACGGAGATGACCGTCGAGCGCAACTATGTCGATTCGCATGGTCAGAGTGAGATGGCCTTTGCCTTTTGCCATTTGCTGGGCTTCGACCTGATGCCGCGTTTGAAGCGGATTGGTGTACAGCGCCTTTACCTACCAGCACCTGGCACTAAGGCCGACTATCCCAACCTGCAACCCGTGCTGCAGCGGGCGATTAACTGGGAGCTAATTCGACAGCAGTACGACCAGATGATCAAGTACGCCACAGCACTCCGGTTAGGCACAGCAGAAACCGACGTGATCCTCAAACAGTTCAATCGCTCCGAGACCAAGCATCCGACACATCAAGCGTTGAGCGAATTGGGGAGAGCCGTTAAAACGATCTTCCTGTGTCGTTATCTCCACTCGGTAGCCTTGCGTCAAGAGATTCAGGAGGGGCTGAACGTGGTGGAACGGTGGAATGGGGCCAACGACTTCATTTTCTATGGGCGTAGTGGCGAGTTTGCCAGCAATCGACGCGACCAGCAGGAATTATCAGCCTTGGCTTTGCATCTGCTGCAAATCAGTCTGGTGTATGTCAACACCTTAATGATTCAGCGGGTGTTGAGTGAGCCTGAGTGGATGGCTCAAATGCAAAGCGAGGACTTGCGGGCCTTGACGCCGCTCCTTTGGCAGCATGTCACTCCCTATGGGGCTTTTAGGCTCGATCTAAGTGAACGTTTGGATTTAGATCTGCCAGCTATAGGGGGAATTTCTGCTTAGACAGCCAGGAGAATAGCTGCGCCGAATCGCAACTATTCTGTCTCAAAAAAGGTACCGAAACCCTTGCTGGAAGGGACTTTTTAGCCAGACTCATTAAACACTCATTGAACCCTGAGTCTCACCAACTTAGAGCGTTTCAGCTGTACTACAAAAACTAAATTCAGGCCACATTTAGGCCAACCGTTTTCAGGGGATTGAGACTTACTTTGAGATGATATATCTCCAGTGATGAGAGTTGTATAGTTCACAAGAACTAAATGGGCTCAAATCGCAGCTTCGCTAGTTTAAGGCCAACTATCGCTGCCTGATCACACTATCGCCACCACCTCCGCAAAAGGATGGGCCGGAGGCGATCGCGGCGCTCCAGCGTCACGGTCTCCCCGTCATCTCGCGCCCGATTCGTCGCTATAAGGAGTACATCAAGGCGGCGGATGAGGGTCGCACGGTGAAGGGCGTCGCCTGGCACGATTGGCAAGCTGTTTGGGAGGAAATCAATGGCCACTAATTTCGACGATATTTTTAGCGCGGCGAAGCAGCCGGAGCAGTCAGCAGAACAACCTAAAACCAAGAACCCGGCAGGTAAACCCCAGACAGCGCCGCAGGAGCTACCGCCGAAGCCTGACCCTTGGGCCACAATGCAGCCAGAGGAGAAGGCGGCGACAATCCGGCTCAATGTAGATATTCCGGTAGACCTGAATGACAAGCTGGCGGAGAGAGCCCGAACCCTCCGCACCTCGAAGTCTGACCTAGTCAGAAAATTACTTGAGTGGGCACTTGAGTAATTGAGTAAGTGCTTGAGTACTTGAGTAAGCGTTAAATCACTCAAGTACTTTTAGTGGCTACCGACGAAACCGGCCCACAAGGAGTCGCCAGCCTAACAAACCGATGAGCCCAATCAACGCAAACGGGAAGGCGAGCAGCCCGATGAGCGCACATGAGACCAATTGCACCTGCCCTCGTTGAGCAAATTTCACGGTCGACTTTACCCATTTTGGAAGAATCCATGCCTCCAGAGGTAAGTCAAGTTCCTGGAAAATTTGGTTGGCCGCCATGGCGGCTGAAAACCCCTCTCTCGGTCGACCACACGCATGGTGTAGTTGACTGAGAGCGATTAGGGACCGGGCCGCGCCATGGCGGTCTCCAATGGCGCGCGCTATCTCTAAAGATTGCTCGTGAAACGTGATCGCCCGCTGGTACTCTCCTAACGACTGGTACGCATTGCCCAGGGAGCCGAGGGAATTCGCTTCGCCACCACGGTCTCCAATGGCGCGCGCTATCTCATTGTGTTGCTCGTGAAACGTGATCGCCCGCTGGTACTCTCCCAACGACTGGTACGCATTGCCCAGG
>CALCCA010000012.1 GCA_937899725.1 uncultured Halomicronema sp. | reverse complement strand
AGCGTCATCACGGGTCTGGGCGATGACACCGACATTGAAGGCGACACCCTGACCGTGCAGTCCGCCACGGTAGATACCAATGGCGATGGTACCCCCGACAACTTGCCCATCGACACTGCGACGCCTTTGACGGACAGCAACGGTGACCCCATTGGCACGCTGACACTCAAGCAGGACGGCACCTTTACCTTTGACCCCGCGCCAAACTACACCGGCCCGGTTCCAGAGGTGAACTACACCATCACCGATGGCACTGACACAGACACGGCAGTACTCACTTTCAACGATGTGAGCCCGGTGAACGATGCGCCAGTGGCGACGGATGATGGCCCGGTGGATGTCACCGAAGACACTCCGGCCACGGGCAGCGTCATCACGGGGCTGGGTGATGACACCGATGTCGACGGCGACACGCTCACCGTGCAGTCGGCGACGGTGGATACCAATGGCGACGGCACCCCCGATACCTTATTGATCGGGACGCCCACCAACCTGACTGACAACAACGGTGACCCCATTGGCACACTGACGCTGAACTTAGACGGTACCTTTAACTTCACACCAGCGGCGAACTACACCGGCCCAGTTCCCACCGTGAACTACACCATCACCGATGGCACGGCCACCGATGACGCTGTACTCACCTTCAACCCGGTGAGTCCGGTCAACGATGCGCCCGTCGCCGTTGACGATGGCCTGGTCACAGTCACCGAAGACACCCCAGCCATTGGCAGCGTCATCACTGGGTTGGGCAATGACACCGATGTTGAAGGCAGTACTCTGACCGTGCAGTCCGCCACGGTGGATACCGATGGCGATGGCACCCCCAACAACCTGCCCCTCGGCACGCCGACTAACCTGACGAACAGCAACGGTGATCCTATTGGGACGCTGCAACTGAACGACGATGGCACCTTTAACTTCACGCCAGCACCAAACTACACCGGCCCAGTTCCCACCGTGAACTACACCATCAGTGATGGCGAACTGACCGATACGGCAGCGCTGACCTTCAGTCCTGTGAATCCGGTCAACGATGCCCCGGTGGCAACCGATGATGGTCCTGTCGATGTCACCGAAGACACTCCGGTGAACGGCAGCGTTATTTCTGGCCTAGGCGATGACACTGACATCGATGGTGATCCCCTCACCATTCAATCCGCCACGGTAGATCTCAATGGTGACGGTACGCCCGATGCACTGCCAATTGGGACGCCGACTGCGCTAACTAATAGCAATGGTGAACCCATTGGCAGCCTAACGCTGAATCCAGACGGCACCTTCAGCTTCTCCCCAGCGGCGAATTACACTGGCCCGGTACCGGCTGTTACCTACACGGTTACCGATGGAACTGACACAGATACGGCGGTGCTCACCATTAATGATGTAAGTCCGGTAAACGATGCGCCGATCGCCGTTGATGATGGCCCGGTCGATGTCATCAAAGACACCCCGGCGACTGGTAGCGTCATCACCGGTCTGGGCGACGACATTGAGGTCGATGGTGAGCCTTTGACGGTGACCGCCGCCACAGTGGATACCAATGGCGATGACACGCCTGATCCGCTCCTGATCGGGACGCCCACTGACCTTAATGATAGCAACGGGACGCCGATTGGCACGCTGCAATTAAACAACGATGGTGCCTTCACCTTTACGCCAGCAACCGGCTATCTTGGCCCTGTTCCCGCTGTCACGTATACCGTTTCTGACGGCACCTTGTCTGACCAGGGGATCTTAAGCTTTAGCGATGTGAAAGTCGCTGTCGGCAAGGGCTCAGGCGGTGCCGATACCATTATTGGCGGCGATGGCGATGATGTCATCAACGGTTTGAGTGACAACGACTATCTCGATGGCGGTGCCGGTAACGATGTCATCAATGGCGGTAGTGAGCGCGATATTGTCATCGGCGGTAGCGGCGATGACGCCCTCAACGGCGGTAGCGGCGACGATGAGATGACCGCCGGTACCGGTAACGACGTCGCCAATGGCGGTAGCGGCAACGATCGCATCACTGGCGATGACGGCGACGACTTGCTCAACGGCGGCAGTGGCAATGATACCCTGGATGGCGGCAATGGGGCCGATGTACTACAGGGCAGTAGTGGCAGTGATTTACTGCTGGGGGGGGCCGGTGACGACTTCCTCGATGGGGGTCGCGACAACGACATCCTGGCGGGTGGCGATGGCGCGGATACTCTGATTGGCGGGCAAGGCGATGACATCTTCCGGTTCTCAGCGGTCAGTGAGTTTGGCGATACGATTGTGGACTTTGAAATCGTCAGCGATCGCCTCCAATTCACTAACATTCCCGGCCTATCGAGCAATACCGTCCAGTTTCGTCAGCAAGGTCTGGACACGATTGTCGAAGCAACGGTCAACGGTGCGATCTCGACGGTGGCCACCCTCAAAGACGTTAACGCCTTCACTCTGGGGCAAGAACACCTTGTCTTTGGTGACACCATTCCCGCTGGCAGCCCAGCGGATAATTCGACCGCTGTGCCGACAACTGGGTCGACGGCTGGGCCATCTCGTCCCAGAACGCTGACACTAGCTCAGGCTGATGACTATCTGGCCTCTAACATCGACCTATTGCAGGCGTTTGGCTATAACCTGGCCGCCGCCCAAAACCACTATACGCAGTTTGGGTTTCAAGAGAACCGAGCCATTGATAACTTCGACGAAGATCTCTATCTGGCATCAAATGGCGACCTGATTACCGCGTTTGGTTACAACCTAGAGGCGGCAACTCAGCACTATATCCAAAGTGGCTATGCTGAAGGGCGATCGACCCAAGGGTTTGATCCAGATCAATATCTGGCGTCGCGTCCAGACTTACAAGCGGCCTTTGGCAACGATACAACGGCGGCCACCCGCCACTATATCGAAACCGGCTATGCCGAAAGCCGTGACCCATTGCTCGGTTTTGATGGGGGTGAGTACATTGCGTCCTACGCTGACTTAGCCAACGCCTTTGGCTATGACCCGCAGCGTGGTCGGCAGCACTATATTGACTACGGCTATGCCGAAGGTCGGCAGGTAACCTTTGCAGCCGATGATTACATTGCCTCCCACGGCGACTTAATTCAGGCTTTTGGCACGAATTTTGATGCGGGTACTGAGCACTATATCCGCCTCGGAATGAGTGAAGGTCGGGAGATCGATACGTTTGATGAGGTTGCGTATCTCAATAAATACGCTGATTTGCAAGCAGCTTTTGGGAATGATTTGCAAGCGGCGACCCAGCACTACATCACCAGCGGCTTCTTTGAAGGCAGAACTGCTTAGCCGAAACAGGCGGCGGTTGCGGTAGTCGCGATCGCCACCTGTTTTGGCTGCTTGTTTGTCGGGCAACCTGTTGGTTGCTCTCCTTGTTGCATTTACCAATCTCGAGTTCAAATCCTATGAACACGCACACGCCCCGTCTACTCTCGATCCACGCGACCTTAAGCCTCATCTTGTTAGGGTTTCCCGTTGCCGCGTCAGCACAAGTGGAATCTGTTGAGACCAATGGAACAGATGACGTTGCCGATGCATCAGCGCTCGCGAATAGAATTTCTCCCACTTATTTGACTATCGATCAGCTAATTGCGAACTCCGTTGACGCTTTTCTCGCCACCACTGAGGCCGTGGTAACTGCCCAGACCCCCGAATCCACCGCTGCGATCACTGAAGCCCTGACCATTCAGCCGCGCTTTGGGGTCGGGTACATTACCGACGGTGGTAGCCATAGCAGTTTGGGACGATTTGAGGCGTTTGTGCCCTTGGATCAAGAGCCCGGTGAAACCATTAGCTTTTTAGAAGGTCGCCTAGTGCTGGGCGAAAACGATGATGTTGGCGGGTCGCTGCTGTTAGGTTACCGAGGCCACCGGAACGCTCAGAATCGGATTCGTGGTGGCTACGTCGGCCTGGATGCTCGCAACACTGGTAACAGTGACTTTTTTCAATTGGGAGCTGGCTATGAAAGCTTAGGGGACGACTGGGATTTTCGCTTCAATGGCTATTTGCCCTTAGGCGATCGCTCCAACACCATCAACGACATCACCATTGATGGTGACTTCCAAGTAGCGACTGGCTTTGTTGCCAATCAATTTGTACTCAACAGTCAACGGCAACGGCAACGGCTCTTTCAACAGGAATATGCCCTTGGCGGCTTTGATGCCGAAGCCGGATACCGTCTAGCGCGCTGGGACGCGGGTGATCTACAAGCGTTTGGCGGGCTGTATCTATATGATTCTCCCGATATTCCCGCCTACTTGGGCTGGCGGATTCGCCTCGCTTCTAACTTCACACCGAACTTTAATGGTGGGCTGTCGCTTCAGGATGATGGCCTGTTTGGCACCCGCTTAGTGCTCTCTGTTGGGGCGACTTTTCCAGGCACCCGCGCCAATGACTCTGAAGATCCCGTCGAACGTGTTCAGGCTCGCCTCGGCGACCCCACTGTGCGATCGCCGGAAATTGCCGTGTTCTTGGATGAAGACCGAGAAACGATATTCGAATCGAACACTTCCCCCTTAATCAACCCCGAAGAGGAGCAAGCCTATCGTTTTCAGCATGTGACCTTAGGTGCAACCGGCGGCGACGGGACTTTTGAAAATCCCTTCGGCACCGTCCAAGCTGGGTTGGATGCAGCGGTCGGTGATGGTAATGACGTCGTGTATGTCGATGGTAGCAATGCGATCGACATTCCGGCCTTTACCATTCCTGATCGCGTTCGCGTCATCTCACAAGGGCCAGCTCAGACCCTGGCCGGTTTGCCGTTCCCCGGTTTTGATACCGGGGCCGTCCGGTTGCCGTTCTCACCGACTACTAATTTCGCCGAAGGCATTGTCGTTGGGCTGCCCCTGTCGGGCGATGGCAGTTTTCCTAACATTACTAACGGCGTGACGTTAGGCAATCGGACGGTGTTAGCCGGTTTTCGTATTGATAATGCCGCTGGGGACGCGATCGCTGGTAGCAACATTCGCAACACCGAGCTGCGTAACAACACCATTACTAACTCCGGTGGCCGCGGCATTGCTTTCAATAATGTGGGTGGCAGTGTGGTGGCTTTCGACAACATTATTCGCAATTCAGCGGGATCGAGCATCTTTGTCGAGAACACTACCTCGGCCCAGCGACTCGATTTATCAATTATTGGTTACGAAGTGACGGGTAGCGGCAATATCGGCATGGAGTTCGTAACTTTGCCAACGGGCGGGGCGCTTGGTGCTCCTAGCCAGGTCATCTCCGTGCAGCCGAGCGACGCTAGCTTAAACACCAGTCAGGGCAGCAGTGGTGGTGAGATACCCGCCAATGCCATCACTGACAGTACTAATCAAGGCATCGTGTTGAGAGCGACCGGCACCGCTCGCAACAACGCTTCTACGCAAGAGTTTTCTTTTGATGGCGGTTTGATTAGCCGCAACGGCAGCAGCGGGGTACTGGCGTCCTCTGATCGCAATGGCGGTTCTCAAGAGATCTCGGTGACCAACAGCATGATTAGCAACAATACCGGGGCTGGGGTCGAAGTTGTGAACGGTGGTGCGGTTATTGCCGAAACCGCCTCGGCTCAAGAACTGTTCCTTCGCAATAATGAAATTCTCGATAACGGCGGCTCGGGCGTTGACGTTATCCTCAACGCCCTGGGAGCCCAGGAAATCACCGTAAATGACAACCGGATTTTGAGAAACGGGGGCGATGGTATTCGATCCATAGCCAATGCGGGTTTGCAAGAGTTCCCGATTTTAGAGGATGGCAGTGCCGGTATCACCAGCAACACTATCAGCGGTAACGCAGAACAGGCGATCGATGTAGAAGCCAATGGCGATGCCGTAATTGCCGTTCTCAACGTCCGTAACAACACCCTGGAGAACAATAGTGGCGGGGCCAATGTTGTCGATATCGACGTAGCAGCAACCTCGACTAACAACAGCGTCTGTACAGTGATTTTGAGCAATACTGTACCGACTGGGATTACACTGACAACCTTCAGCAACAATCCCACCAATCAAGCGCTATATCTCGTCCAAAACTTGAATACAGTGTCATTCGAGAATAACGGTGCTTTAGTACAACTCATTAACGGCAGCACCGGGTTGCCCGATCCAGCAGCATTTAGTAACGAAACAGGCTTCTGCATTCCCTAGGCAGGCTGTTTGCGCTGAGCGCTCCAACTCTATGTGGCAGTGACTGGGACGTTGGCCTGCAGATGAGCCAGCATCAGCGAGAAAACATCAACAGCAGTAATCGACTCTTGCAGTATTAAGTCACGTTGACGGGTGATAAAGACAGGACAGTCACCGGGCTGCGGCGTGAGGTGACCGTGCGAGCCTTTCACCAGAGTGGCATCAAGGGGGATCACGTCCATCAGGTAGCGGAAGCCGAGTTGCTTCTTGAGGAGTTTGGCAGCCACTTTGAGTTTGGGGGCGTTGAAGGCCGGGTCGATGAAGAGTTCGACGGGGTCGTAGCCGGGCTTGCGATGAATATCGACGGTGCGAGCAAAATCGGGGGCTCGGCTGTCGTCAAGCCAATAGTAATAGGTGAACCAGGCTGCTGGTGCCGCGACAGCCACAAGTTCGCCAGCGCGATCGTGATCAAGGTGATATTCGCGCTTACCCGCTTCGTCCAGTACATAATCGATGCCGTCGGCCTGCTCTAGCAATTGCTTTACCGTGGGCAACACAGTGGGGTCGTTGATGTAAACGTGGGCCAGTTGGTGATCGGCGACGGCAAAGGCCTGACTCGCCCCAGCATCGAGGATTTCCAAGCCCAGTTCCTCCCGCACTTGCAGGAGCCCAGCGTCTCGCAGCAGACGATTAATGTGAACAGGTTTATTCACCGGAGTGATGCCGTACTCGGAGAGCACAATCACTTGAGCCCCCTGCTGCTCATAGAAGTTAATGAGGTCGCCGCACAGGTCATCAATTTCGTGTAAGTCTTGAGCGATTTGATCAGGTTCGCAGCCCACCTTTTGCAAACAGTAGTCCAGATGAGGCAGATAAATCAGCGTCAGGGTGGGATGGACGCGCTGTTCGACCCACTTAGCAGAATTGGCAATCCATTGACTAGATGCTATCGAGGTGGCCGGCCCCCAAAACTTGAAGAGCGGAAACTGGCCCAGTTCAGTTTGTAATTGAGGACGCCAACTTGCCGGCTGAGTATAGATATCCGGCAGCTTCCGGCCATCAGCGGGGTACATCGGGCGGGGGGTCACGGTGTAGTCGGCTGTGGAATACATGTTGTACCACCAGAACAGATTGGCACAGGTGAAACTGGGGTCGATTTGGCGAGCAACATCCCAAATTTTGGGCGTCTGGACAAGCTTGTTGGACTGTCGCCAGAACTTGATTTCGCAGTCGTCCCGGAAGTACCAGCCATTTGCCACAATGCCCGTTTCACTAGGCCATTGCCCCGTCAGGTAGGTACTTTGAGCGGTGCAGGTGACGGCGGGCAGGACGGGCTGAATCGTGGCTAGCTGTCCGGCTTGCATCCAGCGCTGGAGCTTGGGAGTGTGTGGGCCAATCAGGCGAGAGCTGAGACCGACGACATTGATGGCGACCGTTTTTTTCATGGAGTGACGCTACTGTGGGCAAAAAGGAACAATCTAAGTCGCTAAACGGAGGCGACTGCTGGGGCTGAATACTGCGGTAACGCCGCCAGCACCCACTCATATTCGCGCTGGATCGAGGCCAGAATATCGAGCTTCATGTTGGGTGGCAGGACCTCCCAGGTGTACGTTTCAATTTCTAAATGAGTGCAGTGGGAGATCTCAGGTAGGCGTTGGAGGATAGCGGTGATGTGATCTTGGGTCGAAGCGAACGGTGGACAGGCATCAATGAAGATGGGGACATGGAAATGGGTGCGCCATTCAGTCGCGGTGGTGGTGGCTAGAGCGGGTAGGGCGTCTTGCAGATCGGTGTAGTGATGTAAGGTGTCAGGCGATCGCTGCTCAATCACCTGATGTAGATAGGTCGACTCGGCAAAGGGCTCTAGATGTTGGGTGAGCACATGGCGCTGGCCTGCATCCGCTGGAATCGGAATGCGAATGGCCGCACTCAACTGGAATTTGCCGATCGCAATGCCGGCTTGCTGAAATTTGGCCAAAGCCGTTGTGGGGTCTTCATATTCCACAGCGAAATGGCACGTGTCATAACAGACTCGAATATGCCGCCGCAGCCAAGTTTCAGCCTGGTGCGTGCTGACGCCGTAACGCTGTTGCAGATAGGATCGCCCCACAACCAACAGCCAGTCTTGAAAAAAGGCAATCGTCTCATCACTATTTTCCAGCAACGCATCGGGCTCTGGTTCTAAATCTAAGTGCAGCAGTTTACCCGTGGTCGCCTCGACTTGGGCCATCTCGGCGGCAATTTGCGCCAACTGTCGACTACAGCGCTCGAAAACCGCGGCCAGCTGCGCTGGTTTAGTCTGCCACCAGGGTTTGTAAGACAACGGCACCGTCGAGATACCGCCATCCATGCCTGCCGGTAAAAGCTGGGCAAGAATGTGGACGAGCCGCTGAGTGTAGGTCAGGCGATCGCCCATCGTCCAGTCCGGTGCATAAACGTGATCTTTCACCACCTGTCGGTGAAACCCCCCATAAGGAAATCCGTTCAGCGTGAAGACATAGCAGTCTTGAGCGGTTAACCAGGTTTGCAGTTGCTTGAGCCGGTTGCCTGTGAGCAGCGCTGTGCTAGCGGCACTTGCCAGACGCAGCCCGATGCCAAAGGACGCATCGGGCGAGAGCTGCTGCTTCAATGACGGGATGTAAGTCTGCAGATTGTGAAAAACGCTGTCCCAATCTTCGCCTGGGTGAATATTGGTGCAGTAAGTCAGGTGGTAGGTGCGATCGCCAGTGATTTTCATGGGCGGTAAGTCTCAAGGGCGGGGTGGTTAGCAAGGGATTCCGATGGTCTTCGTAACGGCAGCATCGACTTCTGTCGCTATACTTCATCGAGTTGAAATCACCCGATGAGCAGGACTAGGCTTCAGTGGGGGCGAGCGTTTGCAAGACTGAGATCGCATCTTGATAACGTTCCAGATCAACGTGATGCACTTCTAACCCAGCCCCGATGCCCTGGAGCAGTGTCAGGGTCAACTCACCCCCAAGATGCTCGCGAAACTCCGTCAGTCCTCGGAAAAGGGAATCCGGGTGCTCTGGCTCATCCAGGTGGCTAGAGAGTTCTGGCACATAGAGCGCAAACCCTAACGTTTGAAAGGTCTGACAAATCCGCTGCCAGTCCTCACGCGATAGTAAGCCGGAGAGATAGGAGTAGGTGCTATCTAAGGCAATTCCAATGGCGACTGCTTCGCCATGGCGTAAGCGGTATTGGGTTAATTGTTCTAGACGATGTGCCGCCCAGTGTCCAAAGTCCAGGGGTCGCGAAGACCCCATCTCAAAGGGGTCGCCATGGCCGGCAATGTGTGCCATATGGAGCCTGGCACAGCGATGGATGGCGGCTTGCATGGGCGGCATCTCACGATGGGCGAGCGCAGCGGCATCGGTTTCAATCGCGGCAAAGAATTCGGCATCTTTAATGAGGGCTACTTTCAACGCTTCGGCCATCCCTGAACGCCAGTCGCGATCGTCCAAGGTGGTCAAGAACGTGAAATCGTTGAGAACCGCATAGGGGGGTGCAAACGTCCCGAGAAAATTCTTCTTGCCATAGGCGTTAATACTATTTTTAACCCCAACTCCTGAATCATTTTGAGCTAAGACAGTGGTCGGGACCCGAATCAGGCGAATGCCCCGGTGTACCGTTGCCGCCGCATAGCCGACCATGTCTAGAACGGCACCGCCGCCAATACCAATCACGTAAGAGTGACGGCAGAGGCCCACTTCGTCCATAGACCGCTGGAGCTGCTCAATCAGGCTGGCGTCATTTTTAGACGCTTCGCCGCCGAGAACCGGAACGGTGCTGGTGAGCGTTAGAACACTGCTGTAGCACTGTCCGTAAGCCTGAATTTGCCGCAATAAATGGGGATGAAAGGACAATAAACCATCGTCGATGACGACCATGACTTTTTTCGGCCCGGCCTCGCCGTCGGCGGTAATGACATCGGCCAGTAGCGAGTTTTCCGGATGAAAAAGCTGCTCAGTAAAGTACACGTCGTATCGAAAAGCAACCGCAAATTGCTGCTGAATCGGCTGATGGGTAAATCTTTTAACTGGAGTCGGAAATGTGGCAACCACAAGAAACCTCTGAATAAAAAACTAGGTCACAGCAAACAGCCGTGCTAACGTCACCGACAGGGGTAGTAGGGCCAAGACCAAGAGCCCAAAGGGCCAGCCAGCAAATCCGGCGGCGATCGCAGCATCCAGGACGATCAGCGCCAGCACCCCCGATTTCACTGCTTTGCGAATCGTGACGGCACTGGGATCTTGAGCGGCCCGAAAGAAGGCTGGCAACACCAGCCCCGCAAAGAGCGTCGCAAACGGTAGGGCGGCTAACCAGCGATAGCTAGCTAAGCTCGTGAGCCCCAAGATGCTGGTGAGCACGATCAGCACTAGGGCGATCGCCACGATGCCGGTCTGTCGTTTGCCGCCTTCAACTTCGCCCTGGCTGATCGCTGTGACTGCGGCGATGTAGATGATGGGGATGACCGCGATAAACCACCGCTCCGCCAGCATGGCCGGCAGGATACTGACGCCCAGCAGCCAATTGCCCCCGCGACACAGACCCATGTTCAGCGGCCCTAGCCAGCTTTGATGTTTGCCCAAGGCGTCATAAATCAGCGCCGCGATCGCGACGGCGGTTGCTAAGGCCGCGCTCACGAGGGAAACCTGGGCGGCGGCCAGCACGCCCATGACCAACAAAGCACTGCCCAACAGCGTGGCTCCCAGCAGCGAAGCCCGACCACTCGGTAAAGGTCGCTCTGGCCGCTCCTGCTGATCTAACTCAGCATCGAAAACATCGTTGAAGACTACGCCCCCGCCGTAAAGTCCACTCGTGGACAACAGCAACCAGCCGAGGGGCACCAGCACACTAACGCTGCTCTCTCCGGCCCAGAGGTTGGCTAACACCATGCCGCTGCCAGCTGCCGCATAACCTACCAAGATATCGGCCCAGGCAGTCAGAATATTCGCCGGTCGCATCAGTTGTAAATAGGCCCAGACCGGCTGCGATCTCACCCCTAGCGCTTCCACAGACTCCTCCTTGTACGAAATAGTTGTGCGTTTTGAATAGCGCGAATCCAGTGCCCTAGCGAATCACCATGGATTCTTGAGCCGGGTCATACACCGTCGGCGTTTGGCCCCGGAGGACAGAATTGCCGTCGTAGTGCTGCCGCTGGTCAATAGCGGGGGGGTTGAGCCAGTCGTCTGCCTGCATTTCGCCGCTCTGGCCATAGGCCTTGAGCGCATTGCCGTAGCACACGGCAGTCACTTGGTCTGCCGGGATGTCGCTTTGCAACATGAGCTGAGCCGTTTTGGGCACGGCCAGCGGATCGCTGAGACCCCAATCGGCAGCACTGTCAATAATCAGGCGATCGCTGCCATATCGCTTCACGACTTCGACCATGCGCTCGTTGCCCATCTTGGTGTTGGGATAGATCGAAAAAGCACACCAAAAGCCGCGATCGACGACTTCGGCAACAGTTTCCTCGTTCGCATGATCAATCACGACCTGTTGCGGATCAAGACCATGCTCCAGGCAAATGTCCATGCTGCGACTAGTGCCTTCCTTCTTATTGCGGTGAGGCGTGTGCACGAGCACGAGCTTGTCGAGCTCCTTGGCCAAATCCAGCTGGAGCCGGAAAAACTTTTCCTCAGCGGCAGTCATATCGTCGAAGCCGACTTCTCCGATCGCCACGACCCCTTCCTTGCAGGCATATAGCGGCAGCAGTTCCATCACCTGATCGGCCAGCACTTCATTGTTGGCTTCCTTGGGATTAATGGAAACGGTGCAATAGTGGCGGATGCCAAATTGCCCTGCCCGAAAGCGCTCCCACCCAATCAAACTATTGAAATAGTCCTGAAAGGAGCCGGCATTGGTGCGGGGTTGCCCCAACCAAAAAGCGGGTTCGACGACGGCCACCACTCCGTATTCTTTCATCACGAGATAGTCGTAGGTGGTGCGGGAGGTCATATGGACGTGCGGGTCGATGACCATCATGTTGTTGGGCTGCATGGTGTTCTCAGGTAGATATTGGTCAGAAGCCAGTAAAAAATTGCGCGCTCAAGGCGGCGGTCAAGACTTGAGCGCGGCGGTGATTTAGGGGTGAGTGATACTCAAAAGCTCCCAGGTCAGTTGGCCGCTAGCGACTTGTTGCTGCAGCGTCGGCACTCGTGCTAATAGGGTGCGGGCTGCTGCTGAGGGCGCACTGGCGCAGGCTAACGCGGCGGCTTGCTGCTCGTGGGGCACGTCACTGCTGAGAGCACGCTCTAAATCAGCCACCAAGGAGCCTGTCGCAAACAAGCCCAGCGGTCTCCATAACTGCGGATTCACAGGCCGCCCGGCGGCCCATCGTTCATGGGCATAATCAGACAGCATTTGCGCCAGCTTGGCGTTGGCGCGCGCCTCTAGCCCCTGAATTTGGCTCAGACGGCTGTCAACAAACAGCGCTTTGAGCACCATTTGATTCCAGGCTGCTTCGTCAAAGTAATCGGCAGGATAGGGATTGTTCAGGGCGATCGCGTTGAAGGCGGCAGTCACGTTGGTCCGCAATCCGTCAATGGCGTGGGCCCGCAATCGCTCGGGATAGGCCAGCAGCGGCAAGCTCTGATACAGGGCGACTTGCTCGGCAACGTCAGCGGCTGAGAGTAATTTCTCAATGGCGGCCACGTAGCGATCGCTATCCTCGTCAGGAAAACTGAGTAGCAGTAAAGTTCTGACAGCTTGGTCGGTACTCCAACCACCGGGCATCCATCCTGCCCGCAACGTTTGGGCCATCTGCAATTGCGGTTCAGTTAAAGCTAAATCAACCTTCCCAACCCGTCGGGATGCAGCACTAAATCGAGTAAACAGAAATCGCTCTGAAGCCGCTTCAGAAAGTTGCTGACAACTTTGATTAAGCCAATCTAGAGCTGATGGAGAAAGGCGCTGCAATAGCAACGTCTGTAATGCCTGAATAATCTGCTGGCCAGAATAAGATATGTCAGATGCTGTCGATAAATGCTGAGTACTAGCAACCATGATTTCTAGATATATATTTAGCTATTTTCAGGCAGTGACAATCACCAGCCATCAGCCTTAAAATCTTTAATCAAATGCTGTTCCACTCAAACCAATAAATGTTTGCAAGAACAGGAAATCGAATCAAAAGGCCCTGACGCTATAAAAGCGAGCCTTCGCCGACTTCTGTTGATTGTGGTCGCCGTTGCTATGAGGTTTCAAGAGGTACGTCCCAGCCTTCACCAAAACTTTAATCAATTTCTCCTAGAAACTACGCAATTTGAAGATACTGTCTTGCCTGATCTGATAACTCCACATGAAAACTACGTGAATCTCATCATCATTATTTTGTTGACAGTGCCCCTAGCCCTATTCAGTACCGTTGGGTTCATTGCTCCTCGCGGCATCAATAATGCTGTCTATGTGCTGGTGCTGCTGATTGGCTGCTTTAGCAAAAACACCATGCTGATTGTCGAATTTACGAATCAACTGAGAGAGACTGAACTCACCATTGCGTAAGCCGCTCAAACAGCGGCAGGAAAACAATTCTGCTCCATTTTGATCACGGAACCCTGTCAACTTAAATATTGTCATGGCCTCTGTCAGAATTAGTCAGGGCAAGCCGGTGCGTGTGAGCTACAAAGCTCGGAAGTAACGCGATGTGAACTCAACAGATTTCCTTTTTAAGGAGCAATTAAATCTCGAATTGTAGACAAAGCCTGCTGTCGAGGTGATTGAAATGGGCAGTGTAACTGCTTTATGTGGCTGTAGAGCAGGGTCACCAGCGTTAACGTCTGGTTGCCAGTTCGATGGTGAGAGCCTGCCGAATAGAGCCTTTATTGCCTAGCGACAGTTCCTTCAAACTCACAGCAAGTCCAGACACTTACCCTCAACAGGTATCAGTGCCCTGTCACCCGACATCAACTCTAAAACGCTCAATCTTCAGGAGCTTCGGCGTCTTCCAGAAAAATACACAAAGGCGGCACCCAGATTCGAACTGGGGGATGGAGGTTTTGCAGACCTCTGCCTTACCACTTGGCTATGCCGCCATTCCAGTTAACTAGCATATCAAACAGAACCCCAGTTGAACGGTACGGGCGCAGGTGATTTTGATTGGCGATCGCGCTGGCTCTCTAGAAATGAACAGATGATGACGAAGATCAACATCACTTGAAGAAATAAGACGTTGGTCAACACTCTTGCAACGTTGCCCATGAACCGGCCAGCCTTGAGACTTAATGGAGATACAGAGTTAGGCATTTATACTCATGGCGTATGCATGTGAATCCCAGTTGGCCCTGACACTCAAAAATGTACTGCCCCGCCGTCTGCAAGAACATCCCTGGAGAATTCTTGAGCTGGCAAAAGAATTGGCCCGAGAGTTTGATTGTCCTCTTTGCGAAATTCTGACCCCGATGGGTGAAGCACTCGCCGAGCTGACAGCAGCCCACTCGATCAAGTTTGATGCGGTTGAGAAGTCTCTCATATTGGCTTGAGAGCGGTTTTACATGGCCACACTAAACAGAGCAATTCTGCTGAAAAACTGCCAAAATACTGCTCATATTCTGAAAGATGACATGAAAGTTTTATGGCAGATGCAAAAAATGTTCTCGGTGGGCCACTCGAACCCTGTTCTACTGAGCCGATGACGGGGTTTTATCGAGATGGCTGCTGCAATACTGGGGCTGGCGATTTCGGGGTGCATGTCGTCTGCGCCCAAGTGACCACCGCCTTTTTGAGCTACACCCGTGCTCAGGGCAATGATCTCAGCACCCCCATGCCGATGTACAACTTTCCGGGTCTCAAGCCGGGCGATCGCTGGTGTCTCTGCGCTGCCCGTTGGAAAGAAGCCTATGACGATGGGGTGGCACCGCCAGTCGTCTTAACAGCGACGCATGAAGCAGCGCTCAAAACCGTGCCGCTTAAACTACTGCGAGAATGTGCTCTAGATGCCGAGGCCACGAGCTAAAGCCTCTAAATCGCCTTGGCTCAGATCATTCGCATACTCAGATCGAGCCAAGGTGATCGCGTAATCGGAGCACTTGTGGAAATGTAGTCGACGCCAGTTTTAGCCACTGATCGCAGGGTATCGAGCGTCACATTGCCAGATGCCTCAATTTTGACGTGGGGCTGCGCCTGACGAATTTGTTGCACCGCCTGCCCCATGAGGTCAGGCGTCATGTTGTCGAGCATGATGATATCGACCTTAGCCGCCAGCGCCACCGCGACCATGGCCAATGTTTCTGTCTCCACTTCAATCGTGAGGGGATAAGGCATATTTTGGCGAATTTGGGCGACCGCCGCTTCAATACTCCCAGCTGCAACAATATGGTTATCTTTCACCATCACCGCATCGTCTAATCCCAAGCGATGGTTGCGAGCCCCACCGACTCCGCTGGCGTACTTTTCTAATAGTCGCAAGCCAGGTGTGGTCTTGCGGGTATCGACGAGTTGAGTCGGTAAGTCCGCAATTTCATCAACATACTGGCGGGTCAACGTGGCAATACCGCTCAGTCGCATCGCCAAATTTAGGGCCACTCGTTCACCCATCAGTAACGAGCTGAGCGACCCCTGCACTTGCGCAAGTTCAGTTCCAGCCTCACACCAACGCCCCTCTTCTATCAGCGGCGCCCACTGCGTTTGCGGGTCGAGCAGCGTAAAGACCCGGCCAGCAATCGGCAAACCCGCCACGACCCCAGGTGCTTTGGCAATCCAGATCGCTTTATATATATGATGCGCGATCGCCCCCAGCCCCATCGTGGTGCGATCGCCCCGACCAATATCTTCCTGTAACCAGCCCCGCAGCAGCGGATCTAAAACCACATCAGGGGGTAGCACCAGTTTTTTGCCTCGCTTGTTTCTGTGTCTCTCAGCCTACGATACCCTCACTAAAGTCGCTCAAGCAGGACTGCACTGACGTTAGCGTCAGCGACTGAAGAAGGGCTAAGCCTGCACACCCAGAAAGATTTGTGTTACTTTTAGCCCAGTGCTGAAACACGCACTTAATCTAACAATCAACACCGTTAGGGATTCAAGGAGGTGATGCCCATGTCAGACAGTAGTAAACGCATGGGTCTCCAGGTTGAGGTAAACCGGCTGTGCGCCGGGGCTGTTCACTAGGAACCAGTGCCAATCTCTCTGCAGATTGCCTGACCGATTGAAACTGGATTCTGGAGTTCCTCCCGGCAGTCTGGTTTCAACCTGAGACCCGCTAGACCGCCCCTACTCTCTGAAGGGTTTTCCTTCCACGAGTAGGGGCGGATAGTTTTTTAAAGCGCAGTTGAACTACCGCAACCCGGTCAGCCCTTAAGCGGAGCGCTAGCAATCCCCGTTTTGATGGCTTTACCGCTGGTTTGAAGCTGGTCATCGACTCATCAGACTTTCAACCAAGTAAGAGAAACCCGTTGGCTGACTCCAACCGCGATCGCCCTGGTGATGACCAGCGCAGCCGACGCAACGACCAACGAACTGAACGACAGCATCATGAGCCCTGTCGTCTGGGTTTTTCCACCACGACTAGTTCCTCATAGCTGAGAAACACCGAGAGTTGAACAGTACCGATCAACTTTTCGCCCGTCAGCTATTCCCTTTGATATCAACAAAAAACATACCCCTCATGGCCACCTTATTAAACGGCGTCGAGATTCAAGCCCACTTGACTTCACTCAACAACTGGGAGCAAGACGGTAATACGATCAAAACGGTGAAGACCTTCGACGGTTTCCCCAGCGCGATCGCTTTTATCAGTCAGCTCGTGGAGCCTGCAGAATTAGCAGGCCATCACCCTGACATCACGATTTCCTACAACAAAGTGACGCTGAGTTTGACCACACACGACGCTGGCGGGCTGACTCAACAAGACTTTGCGATGGCCGCTCGCATCGATCAGATGAGCTAAACTCATATTCCTGAGCAGTCAGCTTAAATCGGCTCAAACTAGGTGGTGGGGCTGTGCCAGATCTTTTTGGTGTCCATGGGCTAGTGTGCTCGAAATAGATCTGCTAGTATCAGTGTTGTGATAAGTAGTGTGTGGTTTACCCACGGCTACATGAGTGATTACACAACGGCTTAGGCTTTTTTTGCCTAAGCGTTTTAAACCTTTATCTCAAGGTGTGAGGAGAAAAGAAGGTAATGTCTAACAAATTGTGGAAAGTACTGCTAGCTAGCCCCGCTGTTTTGGGGTTGGGCTTTGCAAATCCAGCAAATGCTGAAACTACCAGCATTGACGCTCTAGAAGCGGATCAAGACAGTGTCCAACTGGCTCAAGTTAGCACTGTTGATGAACTTGTCGACGTTGACCCGACTGCTTGGGCTTTCAGCGCCCTGCAGAGCTTGGTCGAAGACTACGCTTGTATTGAAGGTGACTTTGGCACCAACACTTTCCGTGGCAACCAGTTCATGACTCGTTTTGAGTTTGCTGCTGGTTTGAACAAGTGTTTGGATTCCATCCGCTTTTTGATTAACGAAGGTATCGATGCTGAGACCTTAGCAACCATCCAGCGCCTGCAAGAAGAGTTTGCTGCTGAGCTGGCAACGCTGCGTGGTCGCGTCGATGCGCTTGAAGCTGAAACGGCTGAGCTGCGTGCTCAACAGTTCTCGACTACCACCAAATTGCGTGGTCAGGTTGATGCTAACTTGGTTGTTCCTTTCGACAACTTGGGTGGCGGCAGCGACGACGACAGCACGACCTTCAATGCCCGTGCTCGTTTGAACTTCGACGCTAGCTTCACTGGCGAAGATCGTTTGCGCGTGCGCTTGCAGTCTGGTGACGATAGAGGATCTCTAGCTGCGGCTGGTGGTTTGGCTAACTCCACTGGTGACGGTGACGGCTTCAACGTCGATATCGACGACCTGTACTACAGCTTTGGCGTTGGTGACAACCTCGACTTCATCATTGCCGCTAACAGCATTGCCACTGATGACTTTGTAACCAGCACTATCGTTCCGTTCGATGGTCCTAGTGTGGCTGACCCCGGTGGTCCTCTGCTTTATGACTTCGACATGGGTGGCGGCGGCTTCGCTGTCGGTGGTAGCTTTGGTATCGGCGACAATTTTGTCATCGACGCCGGTTATTCGGGCGATCAAGGCAACAGCGGTACCAATGATCCTAACGATGGTGGTATCTTCGGTGCTGATTCTCAGTCCTACATCGTTCAAGGTAGCTACATCAGCGATGGTTTCTTTGACTTAGGTTTGGCTTACCTGCACGGTAATGATGGCGGTGACAACGACTTCACTGACACTTTTGCCGCGCTGCTCAACCTCGATTTCAACGGCTTCTTCGTAGCGGGTACCTTCGCTTTCCATGACAATGGCGATGATGATGACACCTCCTTCATGGTAGGTGCTGGTTTCAGCGACTTCTTGATCGAAGGCTCTGACGTCGGTGTTTACTATGCTGACTTGCCTGACTACAACGATGATCCCTACATGATTGAGGGTTACTGGGGTATTCCGGTCAACCAGTTCTTGACCTTAACCCCTGCCATCATCTACGGCAACATTGACGGTGGCGGTGATGATGACAACTTCTACGGTGCCTTGCGCGCTACCTTTAGCTTCTAAGCAGCCTCTGCTACTTAGCTAAGTTAATTGCTTGAAAAAGGCTCCGGAAACCCGGAGCCTTTTTTGTTGTCATCATCTGGGCCAACCCTTGAGAGGGTCTAGCTTTTACACCCCTGCGGATTGAGCAATGCGTCACTGAGAACGGTACTGGGGATTAGCAAGAGTCTTCTGATTTGGCGAAACTCGGGAATCCTGCAAACCCGACCGGAGAACCGGAGTTATACTAAGAACACCGCTTTCTATACCTCAAATATCTTGTGGAACTGTCGAGTAAAAGTGAATACGCGCTGTTAGCTCTGTTAGAGCTAGGCCGAGGCTTTGGCCAGGGTGAGCCGATGCAAATTCGGCAGATCGCAGCGCATCAAAATATTCCCGATCGCTATTTAGAACAGCTATTAGCCACCCTGAGACGAGCCGGTATCGTTCGCAGTCAACGCGGGGCTAAAGGCGGTTATTTGTTGGCGCGATCGCCCTGGCAGATTACGCTCTACGACGTGGTGAGCTGCATCGAAGGCTTTGATAGCAGCAAAGAACCCCCGGCTACCCCCCAAACCTCAGAAGGCTCAGTCATTGCTGAAGTTTGGCAAACCGCTCGCCAGGCTGCTGAAGACGTCTTGCAAAAGCAAACGCTGCAAGACTTAGTCGATAAATGTAAGGCCAAACAGCAAGTTGACTTGATGTACTATATTTAGCGCTTATGCGGATCGCAGAAAATATTACAACGCTTATCGGGCAAACCCCCCTCGTGCGGCTTAACCGCATTCCTCAGGCAGAGGGTGTGCAGGCCACTATTGTGGTGAAGTTAGAGGGTATGAACCCGTCAGCGTCGGTCAAAGATCGCATTGGCATCAATATGATCAATGCTGCCGAAGCCGAGGGTAAAATCACACCCGGTCAGACTACGTTGGTTGAACCCACCTCTGGCAACACGGGTATCGCGCTAGCCATGGCAGCAGCAGCTAAGGGCTATCGGTTGATTTTAACCATGCCGGAAACCATGAGCGCCGAGCGGCGGGCCATGCTGCGGGCCTTTGGGGCACAGCTCGAACTCACACCTGGGTTAGAAGGCATGTCAGGCTGTATTCGCTGTGCGCAACACTTGGTAAATACGCTGCCAGATGCTTACATGTTGCAGCAGTTTTCCAACCCAGCTAATCCGGCAATTCACCGGCAAACCACCGCCGAAGAAATTTGGTCAGATACAGACGGCACCGTCGATATGGTGATTGCTGGGGTCGGCACTGGAGGCACCATCACGGGAATTGCTGAAGTGCTCAAAGCCCGTAAACCTGACTTTAAGGCGATCGCCGTTGAGCCGACTAACAGCCCGGTGTTATCAGGTGGGCAGGCAGGGCCGCATAAAATTCAAGGCATTGGGGCGGGGTTTGTGCCTGCGGTGCTGAACACTGACATGATTGATGAAGTCATTACCGTGAGTGACGACGACGCGATCGTCTATGGCCGTCGATTAGCACGTGAAGAGGGGTTGCTCTCAGGAATTTCAACTGGGGCCGTCATGAAAGCAGCGGTAGAAGTTGGCAGTCGCCCCGAAAACGCTGGCAAGCTGATTGTGATAATTCAGCCTAGTTTTGGCGAGCGATACCTGAGCACGCCCCTATTTCAAGATCCAGAACTGACGTCACCGGTCACGCTGTACTAGTAGAGTGAGTCTAGCTGGGGAGATTTTTAGACCTGTTACACAATGGAAGCTGCTTACCACTTTCAATGAAGACTGACGCTAGATGTGGCATGAACGGAACTGCCGGTTACGCAGCATTTTGGTCAGGCAGAGATAAACGCACTAGATGATAAGTTTCCGTGGTTACCAGAGCATTTTGCCGTTCAACCGGCCAATTAAGACTGCTGATCTCATCCATCGTCCCCACGACTAAAGCAGACTCAACTCCATTTTCACCAGACAGCATTGGCGGTAATTCTTCGGGGCGCTCAACATATATGACCGGTCTCTGCATATAAAAGACCAGGCTTGGCTTCATAAAGCCGACCATATAGAGCGATTCGTCTGCTAGTTGCTCCAAAAGCGCAGTTTGGGCAATTTTTCTGAGAGGCTGCTGCCGCACCTGATCCGCTAACTGAAAGGCAGGCAAAATAGACAACAGGATAAATGCGGCAAAAGCCACTAGATTGACGCTCCAAAGCCAGCGACTCCGCCGTCCGAACACCAACCCTAATCCGACCAGCAAGGCCGCCCCCCAAATCACGGTGGCCCGCACCATGATGCCAGACTCTCTGACTAACTGGGGCAGATTGGGCATGGACGGGTCGTTACCCATCCAGTTGGGACTGTAGAGTGCCGCGATTGCCAGCAAGCCAAAAATCACTAAGTTCAAACCATAGCTGAGGCTAAAACCGATGTCAGATTTAGTCTGATTGGGGGCGGGGCAGGAGCGATCGCTCCACCCAAGTGCGACGAGAATAGCGGCTGCAGGCATCAGCGGTAAAACGTAGCTGGGTAGTTTCGTCACGGCGATCGTAAAAAAGCCAAAAATGACGAGAAACCAGATCAGCGCAAACATCCCCAACTGAGCAGACCGTGATTGTACTTTCCAGGTCTGACGAGTGTGGGGTCGCAAACGAGCGATCGCCCAGGGCAAAAACGGCGACCAAGGTAAGAAGCCCACCGCCACCACTAAAAAGTAAAAATACCAAGGGGCAGCATGGCCGTTGACGACACTCGTGAAGCGTTCAACATTGTGATAGCCAAAGAAGGAATCGATATAGGCGCGTCCGTTAGCCGCAATCACTAACACATGCCAGGGCACCGTAATCGCGAGGAAAATGATCGCCCCTTTCACTAAATGCAGCTCATGAACAGCCTGCCGCCATTCACCTGTGTACAGCAGAAAAACACCTACGATTAGCCCCGGTAGCACAACGCCGACGGGGCCTTTGGCCAGCACAGCCAGCCCTAAGAGACCGTAAGACGCGAGATACCAGTTGCGCTGCCGCCGGGGAAATTGGGGCTGCGCATACCCGCAGAAAAAGGCAAACAGGGCCGTACTCATACATCCCGATAACAGCATGTCAGACACGCCAATGCGCGCCCACACGATCGTTTCGGGGTGCAGGGCCATAATGGCCGAGCCAATCACCGCTGAGATCAGCAAATTGCGTTGACTGAGCCGGGCCAGAGAGGCGGGATGGCCAGGACTGGGAGCCACCACGTAGGCCGTCGCCAGCTCCGATCGCGAAAAGCCAAAGCGAGACAGCGTATAAAACCCCATGCCAACCAGCGCCGTGGCCGACAGGGCCGACGGCAGCCGCACCGCCCATTCGTTCACCCCAAAAATATGAAGCCCGAGCGCCATCAGCCAGTACACCAAGGGCGGCTTATCAAACCGGGTAACGCCATTAAAGTACGGTGTCACCCAGTCACCCGTTTTATACATTTGGCGCGCCGCTTCGGCAAACAGAGGCTCAGTTTCATCCACCAAGCCGGTGCTGGCCAAACCCCAAAAGAACGCGATCGCGCACATCAGCACGACCCACAACACGGCCAGCCCTGTGACCAGCTGTCGCGACTGAGCGCGAGCTACAGGAGATAAAGGGGTCGCACTATTCAGGGTTGAACGTTTCATAAACCAGAGCGCACCGGTAATTCGCGGTTATCTATTCAGTCTTCTAGGGTACAGCGGTTTGTTCAGAGACATCGCCCGCAAACGGTCAAAAGTAGAGCTGTCATAGAACCCAAGGATCGGGATCAAAACAAGCCCTTGGCATCTATGAGGCAATCTTTCACAATATAAAGACAGAACACGACGCTGAGACCCCCTCAAGGTGACTGCTGGGATGCTGCAATGACGATGAAGTCGATGAATATGGATCACTACCGCACGCTGCAAATTCCGGAAGCAGCGACCCAGCAAGAAGTCAAGCAGGCCTATCGGCGGCTAGCGAAAGAACTGCACCCCGATACCCAAACGACCCCAGCGGGTCACGAAGGGATTCAGCAGATCAATGCAGCCTATGAAGTGTTGGGTGACCCCCAACAGCGATCGCACTACGACCAGCAGCGCCGGTTACACAAGGCCGGGTTTGAATCGGACAGTCAGATTCGCGATCGCACCCATCGCACCGCTCAATCACAGGCGCAATATCGTCAGCGACGCGACGCCACCCAAGCCGCCGATAATGCCTTTGAGCTGTGGATGCGCCAGGTCTACAATCCGGTTGATCGCCTGATCGGCAAAATTCTGAAACCCCTGAAGGCCGAAATTCGGGCGCTCTCTGGTGACCCCTTTGACGACGAGCTGATGGAGAACTTTCAAACCTATTTGTCAGACTGCCGCGAGTCTTTAGAAAAAGCTCGGAGTAAATTCCAATCGTTTCCGAATCCGGCCAGTACCGCTGGCGTGGCAGCCAATCTTTACTACTGCTTGAATCAGCTAGAAGACGGCATTGAAGAGATGGAACGCTACACCTACTGCTATGAGGAAAGCTACTTACATACCGGACGCGAACTGTTCAGAATTTCGACACAACTGCGACGTGAAGCGAAGGAGCAACTAAAATTAGTGAGCTAGATGAGCAACGCAGCAGTCTGCTCAATACTCACCAGAGTCGGTGAATATGCAACTCCCCATTTTCCAAGTCGATGCCTTTGCAGACAGAGTTTTTGGCGGCAATCCGGCGGCTGTCTGTCCGCTCGAAGCCTGGTTGCCTGCTCCGGTGATGCAACAGATCGCAGCAGAGAACGCCCTAGCAGAAACCGCCTTCTTGGTGCCGCGCGGCGAAGCCTATGAAATTCGCTGGTTCACACCCGAAATCGAGATGGATTTATGCGGACATGCCACACTAGCCGCTGCCCACGTTCTCGCCAGACATGGCAACTGCGATCGCCCATCAATCCAATTCCTTTCCCCCAGTGGGCTGCTTACCGTCACGATCACAGAAACACTACTCACGCTAGATTTCCCCAGTCGCAAACCCGAGCCTGCCGTTGCTCCCGCTGAGATTTTGGCCGCTATTGCTCAGGCACCGGTCGCAGTCTTCAAGGCGAGAGACTATCTGCTGGTTTTTGAAGATGAGGAAACCATTCGAGCCCTAGATCCGGATCAACGCCAGATGGATCAAATCAATCTCGATCCGGGTGGTGTAATTGTCACCGCCCCTGGTAAAGATGCAGATTTCGTTTCGCGATTTTTTACGCCCCAAGCCAGCATTTTTGAAGATCCGGTCACCGGCTCTGCCCATTGCTCGCTGATTCCCTATTGGAGTGAAAAACTCGGCAAGGACTCGATGCAAGCGCTGCAGCTATCGCCCAGAAAGGGCCAGCTGTTTTGCACCAATGCGGGCGATCGCGTACTCATTGGCGGCCAAGCCATCACCTACTTGGCAGGAACAATCACCGTTTGCAGCGGCGGCAAATCAGCCATGCAATCAGCCACGTAACGAGATCTCCTCTCCCCCGTGCTAGCTTTACACTAAGACTTTCCGCACTTGATAGCAGGCCGTTCATGAGCATTGCGACCCAGCAAGTCCCCCCGACAATCGAACTCCTGACATGGGATGTCTCGCGCTATCACGCTGCGGCCAGAGCAGGTCTGTTAGGAGATCGCCGACTAGAGCTTTTAGACGGATTGATTACGATTGTGCCAAACCCCGACCAGTTCCATGAGTGGATTATCCGACAAGTGATCAATTTACTCATCGGGGCCTTGGGCGATTCGGCTTTGATTGATAAGGGACAACCGGTGCGCTTGTCAGAAACCTCTGAACCTGTGCCTGACGTTGTCGTACTCAAACCTCAGGCCCATGAGTATAAACGCATCAGACCCACTGCCGCCGACGTATACCTAATTATTGAAATCGGCAACAGCACGCCCGAACGCGATACTGAGGTGAAGCGAGAGCTTTATGCCCGATTTGGGGTTCAGGAATATTGGGTCTTTGACCTCGAAGTCAATGAACTGAGAGTATTTCGTGACATTCAAAACGGCAATTATCAAACAGATATCGTTTGGACGGAGAAGACTATCTCAATTCAAGCTTTATCCGATGTCGAACTGGATGCTGAGCAATTGCTCGCTTTGATGGATGAATGATTCACGGGTGTTCTGGGGGAACACAGTCGGCTGGATAGACTTACGCGATTGCCGAGGAAGCCTATACCGGTACTGTGAGGGCAGGGTTAGCGAGTCACCGTCATGATCATCGCGACTAGGAAGCAACAAAATCCGCCCCTACGGGCATCGTCTTGGCGAGAAGTCTCCTTAGAAGTAGTTCAGGATCTGCGACAATGGAATATTTGCTGGAAAAGCAATCGTTAAGATAGATTCATCACTCCTTTCTCCTCGGACGTTAGAACATGCCGCTTCCTGTTGTTGCCATTATTGGCCGCCCCAATGTGGGCAAATCGACCCTCGTTAACCGACTGGCGGGGGTGCAGGAGGCGATCGTCTACGACAAACCGGGGGTGACCCGCGATCGCACCTACAAGCCCGCCTTTTGGGCCGATCGCGACTACCTCGTGGTGGATACAGGTGGTCTGATTTTTGACGACGACACGGAGTTTTTGCCCCACATTCGCGAGCAGGCCCTCGCGGCCCTCGCCGACGCGCAGGCAGCCATTATGGTCGTCGATGGTCAAGAAGGCCCCACCGAGTCCGATCGCGAGATTGCCCAATGGCTGCGTCAGCATTCCGTGCCGGTGCTGCTGGCAGTGAATAAATGCGAGTCACCCGATGAGGGCTTAGTGCAGGCGGCACAGTTTTGGGAACTGGGGCTGGGTGAGCCCTATGCCGTATCGGGCATTCACGGTAACGGCACGGGCGATCTGCTAGATCAACTGCTGACCCATCTGCCCCCAAATGAAGAGATCGACGAGCCGGAAGAAGTGCGGGTGGCCATTGTGGGCCGCCCCAATGTCGGTAAGTCCAGCTTGCTCAATGCCTTTGTGGGCGAAAATCGGGCGATCGTTAGTCCGGTTTCGGGCACCACGCGAGACGCGATCGACATGTTGGTAGAGCGCGATGAGCAACGCTATCGCCTGATCGACACCGCCGGGATTCGCAAAAAAAAGAACGTCAATTACGGGCCGGAATTTTTTGGCATCAACCGGGCGTTTAAGGCGATTCGGCGAGCCGATGTGGTGCTGCTGGTGATTGACGCGATCGACGGTGTCACCGAGCAAGATCAGAAGCTCGCTGGCCGCATTGAAGAAGACGGACGCGCCTGTGTCGTAGTGGTGAACAAATGGGACACCATTGATAAAGACTCCCACACCATCTACGAATACGATCGCACCCTGGGCAATAAGCTCTACTTTATGGATTGGGCTAAACGCATTTACACCAGTGCCCTGACCGGACAGCGGGTGCCGAAGATTTTGGATTTGGTGGACCAGGCGGTAGCCGAGCATCGGCGCCGCGTCACCACCGCGGTGGTCAACGAAGTGCTGGAAGAGGCCGCCAGCTGGCATACGCCACCCACCACTCGTCAGGGGCGTCAGGGGCGCATTTATTACGGCACCCAGGTGACGGCCCGACCGCCCACGTTTGCCTTGTTTGTGAATGATCCCAAGCTGTTTGGCGAAGGCTACCGCCGGTATGTTGAAAAACAGTTTCGGCAAAACCTCGGCTTCGAAGGCAGCCCCATTCGTCTGTTATGGCGGGGCAAAAAGATGCGAGAGTTAGACCGGCAGAGTGCTAACCGCGCCACCAAAGTTTGACGTCTTGACCTAACGCATGGATCTGCTCAAAACCCTTCCCATTGGCCTCTACCTCGAAGAGCCGATCACCTGGCTGCATCGACTTGATCCCCGCGTCAAGCTGTTTTGGCTCGTCAGTATTTTAGTGAGTCCGATTCTGGCAAACGCGGCCTGGCGGTTTTTTCTGGTTGGATTACTGATCGCGCTGACGATTTCGGCACTGATTCCGCTGCGGGTGTGGCGACAGCAAATGGGCTGGCTGCTGTTTCTCTGCACGCTGATGCTAGTGTTGACCGCTTTGCTCCCCGACGGGCTCGCGATTAATTATCAACCCCCAGTGCCCACAGCTCCCACGATAGAGCAGATCACCCCCTCACCGGATCAATTCCCGACGGCAGCATTGACGCTGCCACAGCCAACGGGGTATCGGTATGTGCTGGTGGATCAAGGGCCGCTCACGGTCACGCAGCGATCGCTGGAATTAGGCATTCGCATTAGCACCCTGCTGTTTACGCTCATCTACGGCACTAATCTATTTTTGCTCACCACCGCTTCAGAAGAGGTCACCGTGGCCCTCGAAGTGCTGATGTGGCCGCTACGACCACTCAAAGCGCCCGTCACTGAGATTGCCCTCACGGTAACCCTGGCGCTGCGGTTCATTCCTCTCGTGCTGGAAGAAACTCAGAACCTGATCCGCTCGGTACAAACCCGCGCCATCAATTGGAAAAAGCTCGGCTTTCGCGGTTCGGCTCAGGTCTGGCTGGCCTTGGTCGAACGCCTGCTGAAAAATTTGCTGTTGCGGGCCGAACAAACGGCGGCAGCGATGGCCGTGCGCGGCTTTACGACCCCAGACACCCATCGCGTCAAATGGTCTGTGTTGCGGCTCAAGACTGTCGATGTGGTCGCGATCGCCCTGATGGCCAGCTTTTGGTATGCCCGCTGGGTCTGGGGTGGCGAAGGGTAGCCATGCTAGCACCGTGGTATGTGCGTTCGCTGCCCCTGCAGCAGCGGACGGGGTCTCAGATTTTTCACGCGCTCTACGGTTCACCGCCGTGCTCTGAAACAGGCGCCACCGCTGCGCGCCCCTGGCAAACCATTGCCACCCTGCTAGAGAGTCCAGCTACGCTGCCGGTCGCCACGCCCCAGGCTCGCCTCGCCCGCTATTCCATTTGTGCTGGGCCACCACGTTGCGCCAACGGTCAGCCGCTGCTGTGGACCCCGCCGGTGGGTCAAATTTTGCCGATGCTGAGCGATCGCCTGCAAACACCGCGCCCCGATACCGTGCTGCTAACTGAGCACGGCCAGCCTTGGCACTCTCCCCTTGAACCCTTTGCTGGGGGCTGGCTGGGCTGGCTGGGCTATGACCTCGCCTGGGAAATTGAAGCGCTACCAAACCAAAATCCCGATCCGCTGCCGTTTCCCGTTGCCTTTTGGTATGAACCGGCCACCTTTGCCGTCCTCGACCATCAGCAACAGCATCTGCACTTGGCCGCAACGACCCCCACTCAGCTGGATGATTTGCAGCAACGGCTCGAACAACCCCTCGTGAACCCGACACCGCTAATGATCGCGACCGAGCCGCTCACGCTGATGTCATCCCAAGCTGCCTATGAGGCAGCGGTGCGGCAAGCCCAGGCCTACATTCGCGCTGGGGATATTTTTCAGGCCAACCTGTCTCTACGCTTTGCCACCCAGACCTCGGCGGATAGTTGGGCTATTTACCAGCAGCTGCACGCGATTAATCCCTCGCCGTTTGCCAGCTATTGGCGTACCCCCTGGGGAGCCGTGGTGAGCTGCTCGCCCGAGCGCTTGGTTTCCCTGCAGGGCGATCGCGCCGAAACTCGCCCGATTGCTGGTACACGGCCTCGGGGCAATACTCCGCAACGCGATCAAGCGCTGAGTCAAGAACTGCTGCGTAACCGCAAAGAGCAAGCCGAACACATCATGCTGGTTGATTTAGAACGCAACGACTTGGGCCGCGTATGCACCTGGGGCAGCGTTCAGGTGGATGAGCTGATGGTGCTAGAGCCTTACAGCCACGTCATGCATTTAGTAAGTAATGTGGTTGGCCGCTTAGCGCCCGGCCACACCGCCATTGATCTGATTCGTGCCACCTTTCCCGGCGGCACGATTACCGGCTGCCCCAAGGTCCGCTGCTTAGAGATCATTGAAGAGTTAGAGACCGTTAAGCGCAATTTGTTCTACGGTTCCTGCGGCTTTTTAGACTGGCGCGGTCATTTAGATCTGAATATTTTGATCAGAACCCTGCTGTGGGTGCCCAATGACACGGGCTCGATGCCGACCGTTTGGGGGCAGGTGGGTGCCGGGATTGTCGCCGACAGTCAACCGACTCACGAATGGCACGAGTCTTTACAAAAGGCCCAGGCCCAACTGCTCGCCCTCGGGGTCACTCTCAAAGGCGGCGATCGCCCATTTTCTACAGACGATGCAGACCAGACCTGAACTTGTCAAACCCAGGAAAGGTTCTTGTTTGTGTAAATACTTACAGTCGAGAAATCCGTTTAAAGCATCAAACTTCTAAAAAACTATAGTCTTGTAACACGTCATGGCTTAAAGTGTGGGGATGACAAAGTTACCCAATTAATTGGTTTCTCCCGCCCTGAATGAGCACAGAAAACTATATTAACCACCCCACATTTGGGTTACTCTTTCGGCTTTGTCTGGTGGCCGAAGGCAAAGAGCTGTTTTCTACGCTGTACGCACAGCGGCTATTCTTTGTCGTCACCTCAATGACACCCAAAGGCTTCACGTTTGATGCTGTTGGTCGCAGTGAAGCGCGGCAGCTGTTTGAAGAGCGGATGCGATCGCTGCGGCGTCAAGGCAATTATCCGGAGTACGATCGTCTACAAAAGACGTACAAACAGACCTTTCAATGACCGGTTCTCTCTCGCCTGAGCAGATTCAAGCGCGCATCACAACGATTCAAGCGACGTTACCGCCCCCCACCCGTTTAATCTGCGTCACTAAAAAGCAGCCGAGTGCCGTTATCAAAGCGGCCTATGCCGCCAACGTGCGTGATTTCGGCGAAAGTCAGGTGCAAGAGGCGATCGCCAAACAGGCTGAACTGAGCGATCTGCCTGATCTAACCTGGCATTTGATCGGTCACCTGCAGAGCAACAAAATCCGCAAAGCGCTGCAGCATTTTGACTGGATTCACTCCATTGATAGCCTGAAGCTGGCCAAACGGCTGAATACGGTGGCGGGTGAACTGTCGCGCTCACCCTATTGCTGCCTGCAGGTAAAAATGGTGCCCGACCCACCCAAATACGGGTTGACCTTAGACGAGTTATGGTCGGCGCTGCCACAACTCAATCAGCTCACCCATTTAAAAATTGTGGGATTGATGACAATTCCACCCCAAGAAAGCTCGCTTCAAGAAATTGCGGCGATCTTTGCTCAGGCGCAAGATGTGGTTAATCAAATCAATAACAAAGGGTTCGATCAGCTTCACTTATCAGAGCTTTCGATCGGCATGTCGAGCGATTATCCCCTCGCGATCGCGGCGGGTTCAACCATGATTCGATTAGGCACAACTCTCTTTGGCGATCGCCCGGCTTAGGTTTCAGCGATCCGACCTTTGACGAGGGCCTTCATTTTTGCGAGATCAGTGCCGCTGTCATCGATCAGAAAACCTGATCACTCCCTACGGATCATCACGAGCAAAGCAGTGGAATTCAGCCACAGCAAAGATCCCAAAGTTTTTAACTAATTATTAATAGCACTATCCTTTTGGGGATTTCGTGTATACTGTGGACTCAAATTCCGCATTCTCGATTAGAGTAAAGGCGGTTCAACGAACTGGTCGTTTCACGACTGATTCTGAATTCAGATTCGGCCTGAGAAACGACACACCTTATCCAAACAGTGAGTTCTCTCTTTAGCGAAGTCAGAGCAACTGAATGAGGTCGTTGGCATAATTCCTCATGCTGAGCAGGTTCGCCTGTGAAGCGCTGATTGTCATGGAGTGTTAGCTGTGAGCAACTTGTTCAATAAACTAAGAGACTTTGTCGGCCTCAACGACCCTGCCGACTACGACTATGAGTACGACGAGATCGAAACGGGTGAAGAGTATCAAACGATCTATCAAGAAGAGAATGCTCAGCCTGCGGTAGCCGCCCCTCAGCAGCAAGCCGCTCAGGAAGAACCTCGGGCGCGTCGCCGTGTCCGCGAACGGATGCTGTCTAACGAAACTGGAATGAACACCATGGGAAGTAATGTGATTGGTATGCCTGGAGCGATTAACGGAGCCTCGGAAGTAGTGGTGATGGAGCCACGCTCCTTCGAAGAAATGCCACAGGCGATTCAGGCGCTGCGCGAGCGGAAGTCGGTCGTCCTGAACCTGACCACGATGGATCCTGATCAGGCTCAACGCGCTGTTGATTTTGTCGCGGGTGGCACCTACGCCATCGACGGTCATCAAGAACGGATTGGCGAGAGCATCTTCCTCTTTACGCCCAACTGCGTCCATGTGAGCACGCCGACCGATGTCGAAGACGACATGCCGATGGCACCGCAAACCCCGATGATGGATCCGCGCAGCGTGCCTCCCGCTCCCGCTTGGACCGGCGATCGCGTTGTGGGTTTAGGCTAAAGCCCCGCACTCCCACAGTCACACTGCAGGAATTTAATCAGAGGCAGCGTTTGACTGTCTCCGTTGCTGTTCGTTGAAAAGGACGTTAGCTAGTTGCCAACGAAGCTAAGCGTTTTAGGAGGCGGGGTGATGGGCGAAGCGCTCATCTCCCGCCTTATTTCGCTGAAAATTTTTGCCGCCGAGGCGATCGCCGTCGGTGACCCATCGGCAGCGCGTCGGCAGTTTTTGAGGGAAACCTACGGCATCCAAGCCCAGGACGATAACACGGCCGTTCTGGCCGCTGCCGATATCGTTCTAGTGGCGGTTAAACCGCAAGCTTTTCGCTACATTGTGCCGAATTTGCAGGCCGTCGCTGACCAGCAGCGCTCCCTACTCCTCTCGATCATGGCAGGCACTCCGCTGGCCACGCTAGAGGCCGTGGTGCCTAGCTGGCCGGTAATTCGCGCCATGCCCAATACGCCCGCCACAATTGGCGCCGGGATGACGGCGATCGCCCCAGGCCAGCTGGCAACTGCCGAGCATTTGCAGCAGGCTCAGACCCTGTTTGCCGCCGTTGGTCAGGTGGTCGAAGTCCCGGAAAACTTGATGGATGCCGTCACCGGATTATCCGGATCAGGCCCCGGCTATGTGGCAGTTATGATAGAAGCCCTGGCCGATGGCGGCGTGGCGGCAGGTCTGCCCCGCGCGACGGCCTTAGCCCTAGCCGTGCAAACCGTTAAAGGGACTGCTGAGCTGTTGCAGACGACAGACATGCATCCCGCCGTCCTCAAAGATCGCGTCACCAGTCCGGGTGGCACTACGATTGCCGGCATCACCCAACTCGAAACCGGGGGGATCAGGTCAGCCCTGATCGCGGCTGTACAGGCCGCGTGCGATCGCGCCAAGGCCTTGGGCTCGTAGTCTATCGAGGCGTTCTGAGATGGATGTAACTCGCTTATTAGTGCAGCTCGCGATTGCTGTTGTTTGCGGCGGGCTAGCCACCCTGCTGATGCCCCGCCAAATTCCCGGCAAGCTGATTGGCTTAGCGGTGATTGGCTTTGCCGGAGTCTGGTTGGGCGACTGGATCATCAGCTTCCTCACCACCACCTACAATCTACCCATTCCAGAATTTGTCCTCTGGGATTTTCAGGGGGTGTTGATCCTACCGGCAGTCGTCGGCTCCGCGATCGTGCTTTACATTGTGACGACCTTTTTGTCTTGGGGGCGTTACCGGCGCTAAGAGAATCGCAAAAAGCGTTAAGGATGCAGAGCGTTCCTATATCTCCTAGGCAAAGCGGCTAACGCTGGATGTTCTCAGTTGGCTGCTCAACTGCCGGTTTGTCCCCCTAAGCGCGGCTCGGTGCCCGCGATCAGTCGGCGGATATTAGCGCGATGCCGTAGAACGACGTATAGGCTACCCGCGATCGCCAGCAGAATATAGGGTAACGGTTGCTGTAGCGTGACCATCAATGCCGCCGATGCTAACGCCGTGGTAATTGAGCCGAGAGAGACAATTCTGAAAAGAGCGAGCATCACCCCAAAAATCGCTGCCGCGCCCACCCCCGCAGGCCAATAGAGCGCCAGCAACACGCCTAACCCCGTTGCCGCTGATTTACCACCAGTCCAGTTGAGCCAAATTGAGCGGCTGTGACCAATGATCGCCAGTAGCCCCGCACCGGTCATCCACCAAGGCACGGTAGACAACCACTCAGGAAAACTCGCGTAGACCGCTGTCAGCAAGACTTTAGTCGCCGCGACGGCGATTAAGCCTTTCAGCAAATCGATCATCAAGACCGTGATTCCAGCTCCTTTGCCCACCACTCGAAACACATTGGTCGCCCCCGTATTGCCAGACCCATGTTGTCGAATATCGATGTCTTTGACCGCTTTCGTCACGAGGTAACCCGTGGGCAGCGCCCCCAATAAATAGGCTGCAAAAACTGCAAAAATTCCGACTGCCCAAGCCATTTTTCACTACTCTCACAGGACACCACTGTTTAGTCTACTGTCCCGAGTTCGCTTCAAAATCAACTCAAAACGAACTGTTTACAAAAGGCGTCATAAAGGGCAGCTATCCCCTGCGTGCAAATCGATCCCCGTCGTCAAGCCTCGTCACGGTAGCCGCGATCGCGGCCACATCGCACCCAGTCAGATCCAGGGATCGACTTCAATCACACTGATCGCGACAATCTCACCTGGCACGTTTGTCTGCTCGAGTGCTATCTAACTCTTGGGTGCTTACAGCTAAGCGTTCAACTCGCGATCGCGGGCACTCAGGCGTTTTCTTACGGGACTGGTGCGCATGCAGGCATCTTTATTTCAAAGGCTCAATCAGCTGGTATTGCTGAATCCGAGCCAACAGCGGGCCCTGAGCAATATCTTAGAAACCGTGGAGATGCCCAAAGACTCTCTTTTGTTAGAAGCAGGACAAATATCCAGCCACCTTTACTTTGTAGTAGAAGGAATTTTGCGTTCTTCTTACACTTTTGAAGATAAGGAAGTGACTCGATGGTTTTGCTTTGCCGAGCATTTTGCCACATCATACTTTAGCTTCGTTTATCGACAACCCAGCGAAGACACGATCATGCTGCTAACCGACGCTAAGCTGTTAGCGATTAGCCACACAAATCTACAATATCTCAGTCAACAAGATAGCGTTTGGATTGATCTCAACCGGCATTTGCTAGAACATTACTATACGAACTCATTAGAGCGGATTGCCTCCTTTCAAACTCAATCGACGCTGGAACGATACGAACATCTATTGCAGCAACATCCGACCATTGAGGATGACGTGCCCCTCGGGTATCTGGCCTCTTATTTAGGCATGACGCAAGAAACTCTGAGCCGAATTCGACGTAAAAAGAAGCGAACGTAGCAGAATACGTTTGATTTAAATCAAAATCATTGGGCCAGTTGATTTAAATCAAAGGAACTGAGCTGACGTTTGATTCCAGAAAAAATATTATCGAGTTAAGCAAACCCATTGAGGCTTTCGCGATGACTCTACGCTCCCTAATTGAAACTTATTACGATACTCAAACTGATAAATTTGCGACATCTTCCCAGTTTCAACAACTCGAATCAGGTCATTTAAACATGGCTGAAATTGATGAATTCATTCACAATCTTTGTCGATCGCATCTCAAGAGCCCCCAAATTTTGGCCTTTTTATATGCCATTGCTCCTCCGGCTGCTGCCGACGCGACACAACACAACCTGTTAGAAGAAATGGGGTTAGATGATGCCGGCATTCGACATCCTGATCTGCTTTACCAACTCATGCAGGCAGCTGGATTTAGCCCACAACAACAGGATGCCGTCACCGCCGCCGCCCAGGCACAAGTGCGATCGCTCTGCACCGACCCGTTGATGTTTGGCACGATTAAAGAACTGGGGCTCTCTGTACTGTTAGAAGTCACCTGTTTTGAATGGATGCTCGCGCGGCTATCGCGCCGGCTGGGACAAGCGCTGCAAACCCATCGAGGCTTACCGACGGCGGGCTTGGCCTGGTTTGATCACCACTCAGAAGTCGATATTCGCCATGCCGCCGAAGGGGTTGAGGCCGTTGTGCATTACGTCAGCGATTACGACATTGAGGCGGATGAACTGGCCACAATTCTCGATATCACGTTTCGCGAAAACGTCTTTATCCGCCGCTATTTTGGCGGCCCAACGCTGGCACTCGCGACCCCGGCTGGGGAGGCCGCGTCATGAAAATTGTCGCCGCCACCATATTCGCACTGCAGATTCCCTTTGTTGAGGCATTTGCCCACAGCATTCGGCATCGCGCCTATTCTGATGCCATTGTGGTGCGGGTGGTCGCCGCCGACGGCACAGTGGGCTACGGGGAAGCGATCGCGCGGCCCTACGTCACGGGCGAAACTGTGGAGTCATGCCGGCAATTTATGGCCAACACCCTCTGGCCCGCCGTGCAGCAGCAAGACTATCCGCCGCCCCCGGCGGACGCATCGACTGGAGTTGACTGGCTCAATCAGGTATCGCTAACACTACCCAGTGATCCTGCTGGCAGTGGGCGGCCCGATCCGTCAGTTGTGGCGTGGCATGCCGCCCGTACCGGTTGGGAACTGGCGCTCGTGGATTGTCTGCTGAAGTCGGCGGGGCGCTCTCTAGGCGAGATCGTGCCACCCCAGCGGGCGACCGTCACCTACAGCGGGGTGATTACCGTCAGTGGGATAGAACAAGCTGTGAAAGTCGCCAAGCGATTCAAACAGTTTGGCCTCTCTCATCTCAAAGTTAAGGTGACCGGCCGAGATGATCGGGCACGCGTGGCGGCTATTCGCGATGCGGTCGGTGCTGAGCCGCTGATTCGCCTCGATGGCAATGGGGCCTATACCGTTGAGTCGGCGATCGCCGCTTGTGACAACTTGGCCGAATTTGCGATCGCCAGTGCCGAACAGCTGATTCCGCGCGGCAATCCCGCTGATTATGCCCGACTCCAAGCGGCGACCGCAATTCCTCAAATCGCGGATGAATCGCTCATCACGCTGGCTGACGCGCAGGCGCTCATTGCCACGCAGGCCTGCCAGGGGTTCAACCTCCGCCTCTCCAAATGTGGAGGATTGGCTCAGACCCTCGCGATCGCCCGCTTAGCCGAGCAAGCCAACGTCTTCGTGCAGGTGGGCTGTCAGGTCGGCGAAACCGCCATTTTGTCCGCTGCTGGCCGCCATCTAGCCGCTGGATTGCCCCAGGTGAAATTCATCGAGGGCTCCTACGGCAAACTCTTGCTCAGTCAAGATATTAGCCGCATGCCCGTGCAGTTTGGCTATCGCGGCCAGGCCCCCGTGCTGACGCGTCCCGGCTTAGGCATTGAGGTGCAAGATGAGGCGATCGCGGCTCACGCTCACCAAACGCTGCGATTAGCAACCACCTCCAGGGTTCACCACTAATCGATTGCCCGAGGGCTCATTAAATCGCCTTGCCCAGTTGCCATTGATGAGGTCATACCAGTTCTCAGTGATCGGACTCCCGATGCAATATTGGAAACGCAGGGGAGCCGAGGGGCAGGGGAGCCAGATCTGTAGCCTTGTTTCAGAGAATCGGTATCACCCCCCAGGTGGGAGCAGACAGGCGGGCCAAAGGTTGAGGTGGTCTGGATAGCGGCCTCCCGCAGCGGGCGATCGCAGCAGTCAGCCTCCTTTCCCATTGCCCATTGCTCAAGTATTTTCCCAAAAATAGTTTTGACGCCCCGGCTTTTGAGCCGGTTTTCATTCATGTCACCTTTAATTCCGATGACGATTCGCTGGCGCGGTCAGGCGCTGGCGAACCGCTTTGATGCCGCTGCCCGTAACCCCGAACGAGCCCAACAGGACTGTCTACAAGCCTTGCTGACGCGCCATCGAGCTACGGCTTTTGGCCAAACCCATGGTTTTGACCAGATTAAAACTCCTGCCGACTATCAACGAGCCGTGCCCTGCCGCGATTACGAAGCGCTACGGCCCTATGTGCAGCGAATGATGCAGGGTGAGGCCAACGTGCTGGTGAGCGATCCGGTCACAATGTTTACGCTGACCAGCGGCACCACCGGACAGCCCAAATACCTGCCCGTCACGGCGGTGTCTGAAGCGCGCAATTCTGCCCTGATGCGGCAATGGCTCTCTCGGCTGCTGACAGACCATCCGCGCTGCCTCAGTCGTTCTCTGGTAGGCATTGTGAGCGCCGCAGTAGAGGGCCACACGCCAGGTGGCATTCCCTACGGCAGTCTATCCGGGCGCATTTACCAGCAGATGCCAGGGCTGGTACGCCGGGCTTACGCAGTGCCCTATCCGGTCTTTGAAATTCCGGACTATGATCGGCGCTATTGGGCGATCGCCCGCTTTGCCCTGGCCCGCGATGTCTCTTTTATGGGCACCCCCAACCCCAGCACGCTGCTGCGACTCGCCGCCGTGATGGATGAACACCACGAGAGTTTGATTCGGGCGATTCACGATGGCACTTTGGGCCTGGCTGCCACTGATCTGTCGCCCGCCATACGGCGATCGCTCCAGCCGGACTTACGCCCTCAGCCCCAACGGGCCAAAACGCTAGAACGCCTGGTGACCACCACCGGCCATTTGCACCCTAAAGACTGCTGGCCCCAGCTGCAGCTAATCGGCTGCTGGACTGGCGGTAGTGTCGGCATCCAGACACCGCGCTTGACCTCAGCCTACGGTGCCGTGCCGCGCCGAGATTTGGGCTACCTGGCCAGTGAAGCCAGAGTGACTCTGCCGATCGCTGATCACACGCCGAGCGGCGTGCTCGACCTGACGCTGAACTTTTGCGAATTCATCCCCGAAGAGGCGATGCAACAGCACCAGCCGCCGGTGTATCTCAGTCACGAACTCGAGGTCGGGCAGCGCTATCACATTCTCCTCACCACGCCGGGCGGTCTGTATCGCTATCACATCAACGACATTGTGGAAGTCACGGGGTTCTATCACCGCGCGCCGCTCTTGGCCTTTGTGCGCAAGGGCAAAGATATGAGCAACCTGACCGGCGAAAAGCTGCACGTCAACCAAATTTTGCTGGCCATGGAGCAGGTGCAGCGTCAGTTTGACTTGACCATTGGGCAGTATCAGTGGGTGCCGAACCTGTCTGAGATGAACTATCACATTTATGTGGAATGGGCTGACTCGCGCGGCGATCGCTGGATTCAGCACACCTTGTTGCCCGCTTTGGATCAGACGTTGCAACAGCTCAACCACGAATACGCTCAAAAACGCGCATCGCAGCGCCTGCGGCCGCTTTGCCTACATCGCCTGCAGCCTGGCTGGGCCGATGCGGTCAAACGGGCCGTGATCGCCACGAGCGGCCGCGACGTGCAATATAAGTGGCGGGTGCTGTGTCCGGATACCCAACCGCATCCATTGACGTTGAGCTACCGCGAAGCTGCTCTGCCGAAGTAAATTACCTCGATGCGCTGGATTGAAGCCATGCATCGGGCCAGTCGAAGGCGGAGGATAGGCCGACGTTAGTGGTGCCCCATACGACAGAGATCAACCCTGCCAGGCGTTCGAGGGAGTTGCTTATACCCGTTCTCAGTAATCAGACTCCTGATGCAATCTTGGCAATGCAGAAGAACCGAGGGACAGGGGAGCCAGATCTGTAGCCTGGTTTTAGAGCACTGGTATTAAACATCGTGTTGCGCTAAGAGCCTTCCAAGCAATAACGTGTCCAAGACCCCGGTTTCTATAAAAACTGGCCGGAGCCTGCTGGCCGGTTCCCAGAAACTGGGGGTCTTCAGGTGGGATATTGTTTACTTTGGAATACTCTCAACAGAGACGGGCCAGAGCCTGACAAGCATGGGGTCTGGCTGGTTAATTTCTCGAAAAGCCGCCGAATTCAGGCTTATAGCGAGCAATGAACTGCCGATTACCGTCGTAGACCGCGATCGGCAGCTGCACCTGATTCCCTAACTGCATGATGTTTTGCACCAGTTCATGGGTTTCGGCCATCACAGCGTCGTTACGCGAGAGCTGGCTCTGAGTCGAGGGCGGCGAAATCGACTGACGAATAGCGCTGTCGTAGGGTTCGCGGAGCGTAAGTTCAATGCCCTGACGGCCATAGGTGTAGGTACAGACGCCAGCCGTCGTCGGACAGAGATTAGCCAAATCATCATCAATGGTTTGCAGCGCCACCGCCTGCCTAAGCTTCGTTTGGGCCTGCTTGAGCGAGGCTTGGTAGGTAGCAAGCTGACCCTGCGCTTCGGCATAGCGCAGCGTGTTTTTCGGCACCTGACGCATCTGCGCAAAGGCTTCGCTCCAGTGACTGACGGCCTGAGTCCACTGGTCGTTGCGTTCCGCCGCTTGCGCCTGAGCCGCATCCGCTAATGCGTCCTGATAGGCGCGTTCACCAGCCTGCTCAAAGGTGACACGGGTGCGAGTTTGCACCATCTGACTGCGGTAGTCTGACAGCAGCGATCGCGCTTCTTGATAGGCCAGCGTACCCTGGGGAATGTTACTCAACGCTTGAGTCGCTTGATTCCACGCCCGTTGAGCCACCAGCCACTCGGTCAGAGTGGTCGCCGTCTCAGTTTGGGCAGTTGCCAGCTGCGCTGCCTGCAGTGCTTCATTCAAATTAGCTTCGGCCTGCTCTTCAATCGCGAGGCGATCGCCAATCGCCTGATAGTTGGCCTCATATTCTCGCTGCTTGGTTTGGGCAAACGCCGCAAGTGGACTGTCAGCCGGCACACGACCGAGATGGGTAACCGCCTTTTGCCACAGCAAATGGACTTCGACCCAAAGCGGTACGGGATGGGGCGGGTCTTGGCTCTTTTCTGACGCTTCGGTGGCGTCGCGCTGAGCCGCCAGAATCCACTCCAAGTCAGCCAGCTGGGTGCGGTAGCGCAGCAGGTCAGCCTGGGCCGCATCATAGTGAGACGACCAGGGCGGAATCGCCGACACGAGTCGAATCGCCTTTTGCAGGTCCTGGTGAGCGCTCGTGACTTCATCCGGCGTGGGCCGACCTTGCAGCTGATCAACCGACGCCAAACTCAGGTCACTCGCGGTTTGACGGCGCTCGCAGCGGCCTACCAGACAAGGGCGACTCACCCCATAGGTCACCACCCCCACCGCGACTCCGGCCACCACTAACCCTCCCACGGAGCGCCAGGGTAAGGCTTGCCAATGCGTGGTCAGCTGCTGCCAGCGATCCTGCCAGGGTGCTGATGCCAAGCGAGCTTGCCAGCTCTGCCAAAAAGGCCCTGTGGCAGCATCGGAGGTCGTCTCCGCAGGCGAGACAGCAGCGTCTTCAGCTGCCACCTCTGGCTCTGGTGCAGCGGCTGCCGGTTCAGCATCACGGGAAAGTAAGACGAGTGCTCCAGCGGTGCCTTCCATCGCGGGCTCGCTGCTATCCAGTGCTGCATCACCCGCTGCATCCAGCCCATCCGCCGTATCGTCAACCGGTTGCCAGCCCCAACTGCGAGCCGCATAGGGGCTGGCGGTGCCGCGCTTTCTGAGATAGAGCCTTACGGGCAACTCGCCCGTGTCGTCTAAGAATTCTGCGGGCAGTTCCGTTGCGGCCAGCCCGGTGCCCATCGCCAACGCCAGCGCTTTGAATCGCTCATCTCGCTCAGTCGCCGTCGCCGCCGCCACGGTGTCTTCAGACAAAACCAACAAGCGCCCCTGCTGAAACCGACAGCGAATCGTAGGGGCCGCTGCGGGCAGGGTTGGAGCGATCGCCGCTTGAATGCGATGTTCTAAGGCGGCGACAAATCGGTCTAAGGCCGCGAAGGAAGAGGTAGAAGTCATAACCCTAGGCAATGCTCAACGCTTGGCTGACAGTTATTTCAATAGATCCATCCAATAGCGCTCGCTATGGCAACGAAGTATAACAAGGGTTTTTGGGTTTCGAACACTCTCATAAGATTAGAAATCAGCGATATCCTCACGAGATCCGAGCTAAAGAGATGACAGATGATCAGGGCAAAGCACTGTATCAATGGCATGGCTCACAGCAGCACCGCTATCAGTAGCGTTTGACGAGGTCATCGGGGCGATTGGGAACGGTTGCCCAAATTGAGCGATCGCTGTAAAGAAAGCTCTCTTCCCGTAACCGCTTTTGGCCCCTCCATAGCCGAGCAGAGTTACACTTTTCTGCCCGCCTCAGGCTCAGAAATATGATCTAGATCGACCAAGTTCCACTGCATACCCTGATGCCGATATATCCGCTTTTGCTGGCGAGGATAATCACCCACATCGTGCGCTAATCGCTGGCCCACCACGATGCATTTGAGAACGCCATCACCCGTATTCTTCAGTTGGTGCGGCTCGCCCCCGGCGCGGTAGCCAATGAAATCCCCGCTCTTAACCGGGTACTTGGCATCACCAATCGTCGCCTCGGCTTCTCCCTCCAAAATATAGACACATTCGTCTTCGTGATAGTGCTTGTGGAACTCCGTTGAGTCACAACCGGGGGCCACCTCAATGATGTGAAAGCCGATGCCCGTCAGCCCGGTTAAATCCCCCAGGGATTTGTTGAGACGTTGGGCATTCTCATTGAGAAAATGAGTCTTGGCGACGCCTTCATATGCGGCAATTGCTTCGCGGGTGATGATGTATTGATCCATCTTTTAGAGTCCTACCGGTGCAGAGTGCTCGTCGATCGGGCCAGTCGTTTGAGATGATTTCCACAAACAACCCATGGCGGATATTCAGGGCTGGTTAGGCAAGTTCACCGCCCTCAGGCCCATAGAACATGACCCAAGTCGCAAAATCATCCGTAAACGATTCGAACCGATGCACCACACCCGCTGGCACAAAGAGCATCTCACCCGCTTCAAACGCCTCTCTGGAGTCGCCATTCACAAAATAGCCCGACCCTGAAATGACCACATAGAGTTCGTCACGGCTGTGCGGCTCTTGCAAATCGACCTTCTCAGGTTTGTAGATTTCGACACTGAGGGAGCCATGGTTGAAAAGCTCTCTAAACGGCTGATCATGACCTTCCAGCTCTTGCAAAGCATTGGCAAGCGTTAGTCTCATGTTTGCTCCAGATCTGCGATGTCCTATTCTGCAGCGATCGCGAACAATCGGGTGAGCGCCAACTGACCAGCATTCAGTCGTCAGTGTGAATGTCAGACGGGGGAAAGCGATCGCTGCTGATGAATGGTGGCCGATCAACCGCTGGCTGTGACCGGCGATCGTGCTAAATTTCTCAAGCAGTGCAGAAGCAAAGCCATGATTACTGTAGCGAACTAGAGGATCGCACTATCTCTGTTGATATCCTTTTAGGAATCTCTCTGGAGGTGTCCATCCAAGGTATTTCGGGGCCCGCCATCCGGTTGCGTTTGACAGTGCTTGGACTTCTAAATAGTTATCTATCCGGATAACATTCCACGCATGAATGACTTCGCCGTCTCCTATACACAAGCCCACATGTCCCCAGTCTTTTTCCACTCGATCAATTGAGCCTACAGCCTGATAAAAAACAAATGAACCTTTCGGTGGACATCCCATAGTATTGAAGCCATATTCTTCTGCGGATTCAGCAGCTGTTGATCCACCAAAAAGTTCAATATTATTCCCTTTTTCATAAGCATCTTCAACAAACGCTAAACATCTCAATGGGTACTCTGCTTGATCCTTCTTGCTCAAAGCCCATGCGATCGCATTTTCAATAAATTTATCCATTTGCTTTGTTTCTCCGATAGAGATTATGTGCAACTTCGCTCAAAAGCGAATGAATTCACCCTTCAAGCCAGATGCTTGTCTAATCTGAAAACGATAAATATCGAAATCTATCGAGGCAAGTTCAACTCCACTTATCAAAATCTCTGTTGACAAAATCCCAGAAAAGAGCATGACTCCAAACAGCCTTCTATAGAGCTTTTCTTCAGATACTGACAGCACCCCTGAGCAAGCATCAGTCTTTCAGTCAAATTCAGATTCCTTCTGCATGAATGAGCAAATCACTGACATATCGTCGTGCCATGAAATTAGTCTGAGCGGGCATTTTTAGCCCTCTCCATCAAATGTGTTATCTCTTGTCTGGAGGCAAATTATTGATGGCAGCGGCAGCTGTACATAGGCCGCGAGATCAACGGGGCGATGTTTAACCTGGGTACCTGCCGGATGATTACCGAGATGATTGTCGCCTTTCCAGTTCTTTGAGGGTCTGATAGGTCTCGGAACAAAGCCGCCCCACAGTTAGGGCAAATGTTGTGGCCCAAAACATCCTCCACACAGGCCACACAGAACGTGCATTCATAGGCGCAGATGCGGGCCTCAAGGGAATCTGGCAGCAAGGCTTTGTTGCAATGTTCACAGGTGGGTCTCAGTTCAAGCATATTCAGTTCAATCACGCCTCTTCTGCTTTGTGGTATGAGAATCCTCAGATGTCAAGAAACTGCTGCTCTTTCCCTGTTAGAGGACTTGATCAAATTATCTTCCTAGGGCGTGTCATCAATTAAACTCGAAAGCCTTACGCTATGGACATTACCGCGCCCGTTCCGTAAAACTGGCTAGAGGCTGAACCGTTTTCAGCATAAGGACTCAGCCGCTAAATGATGACAGCCTCTAGAACTCAGCACATAAATATACGCTGCGACTGTATTGCCATCTTTGAGCTTTGCGGTTGTCAGAACGCGTTCATAGGACTCACCTTCAAACGCATCCAGGTCTGCCCAATGCGAGGTTAGATTGCTGGAACTAAACAGATAGCCTTCAACGTTTTCACCCGTCTCATCTAGAGTAATGCCGGGGTAGCCCATTGCAGCTCCCCAACCCTCGTGATGTAGTTCTCCAGTGACACTGGCTTCCGTCCATGTGCCGCCAATCTTGAGCATGATGTGTTCATTGGGTCTGCCAGGGCCTAACGTTCCATATACAAATAATTTTTGAATCATTGCCATCGGCTTCCTAATAAATCGATTGGTCTAATTCAAGATTAAAGCGATCGCTCATTTTCTTTCAGAAAGAGAGAATTAGTCAGCCCGATCATGCCGTCTACCTACTCACAGATCACGTTCTGGCACAGCAGTGATTAATTACCTTGTCAGCACGCATCGCCGTTTTACCAACGATTCTCTCTATGGGAAACATATAGATTCATCTACTTCAGCACGCTCTCTATGCTTTGAAATGAGAGTGGGTCAAATCGTTGTGCCATAAAGCTTCTGCTCCAGTTGGGTGAGGACGAGGTTTTCTTTTCCCAGACTCTTTAAGACTTATCCTCAAAGTCTAGACATCTTAGATTCAGCACCCAACTGTCATGCAGTCCACTCATTAACGGTATTGACTCACACGACATTAATGCCGAAATTTTTTCAATACATTTGCGGATTTTCTGTCATTAGAATTGAAGAGACTCAGGGAAGGTTCGCGTTACATCATTGCCCTGGCGTTATACCCCCTCAAAAATTATGCTATCAAGTCACTATTTTCCGTTTCCCAAAGTCAGCGTTATTGAAGTCGCTGTCGCTGACTTTGGCAATTTTCAACTTGTTGTGCCGACCCGTAATCAATCTCAAACGCACGCTCTTGGGTTAGCGCTTACCGTCCCCCAACGCAACTATAGCCGCGAAGGGTGGATGGTTGGTTGCGACAAAGTCGTAGGCGCTCTAACCCAATTGGAAATCGGCACAATTGCCCCCGAGGGTAGCCCCTTTAAGCCCATTAAGCGGTTGGGGCCAGCGGTGCCGATCGCCTTTGAAACTCGCAGTCATCGTCCTTTACCGGCGCTCCTCGCAGACAACGCTAGTTTTGCTTGTCGGCTAAAAGACAAAGCAGCCCCCTATTGCTCGGTATTTCGCAACGTGTTGCCCAGATTTGTGCGGCGCTACACCCTCAAGAGTCAGCACCCGCATCAGATTCAGCGCATCGTTCAGCAATTGCTGCGGGAAGAAACCCAATTCGTCCAGCAGAATCGAGAGCATCTGAAGCATGTACCGTTTTATCGCGAGCAGTTTAATCTATAGAACCTATTTGAGATCTCTAAGCAGTGGCGGCTAGGCGCTTGAGCATCA
>CALCCA010000011.1 GCA_937899725.1 uncultured Halomicronema sp. | reverse complement strand
CCGAAGGGGCGATCGCCCCTTCGGCTTCTCAGGTTTTTACGAGTTGAGTTGGCGCTACGAGGCGAGGGCAACCTCGACAGTTTCCTGCAGTTGGCCACTGTTATACAGCTCGATCAAAATGTCAGAGCCGCCCAAAAATTCACCATTGAGGTAAACCTGAGGAATGGTAGGCCAGTTGGAATATTCTTTGATGCCCTGACGAATTTCGGGGTCAGAGAGCACGTCGAAGGTTTCAAAGGGGACGCCCAGCACGTTGAGAATTTGGACAACGTTATTCGAGAAGCCACACTGGGGCATCAGCTTGTTGCCCTTCATGAAAATCATGATCTTGTTGCCGTTGATCAGGCTTTCGATGCGTTCTTTAGTTTCGGGGTTCATGGTGGAGTACCTCGGGGGTGGGTGGATGGAAAGACGATTAACCGCGATCGCACTTTTGCCAATGGGAGCGATCGCCACTAAGCACTTTGGCTAACGCTAGACCAGGTTTCGGGGGTATAAGTTTTGAGGGCCAAGGCGTGAATGGCCTCGCTCGACATAGCCGTCTGCACGGCTTTGTACACGAGCTGATGCTGCTGCACGAGCGAGCGATCGGCAAATTCGGTGGAAACCACAGTGACTTCGAAGTGGTCGCCCCCACCGGTGAGGTCGTTAACGCGGACTTCGGCATCAGACATTTCGGCCTGAATCATTGAGACTATTTGATCGGCTGTGACCATCGGTTTGCCCTTGAGATTGTTGGCTAAAGGCTAATGAATTTTAGTCTTTTAGTGTAGCGAAATTTTGGGGTGTAACTTGTTAAATCGATGACTGTCGCGGCTTTCAATACGCGATCGCGATCGGTGTTTCCGACTGCTGCTGGCACGGTTGCAAGGAGGGAACAGAACCTCACCAGCCTCTCCTTAATAACAAGAGGAACCAGAACTTTGACTAAACCTCTCCTTAATAAGCAGAGGTGCCGCAGGCGGTGAAGTTTACCCGCCCAAGTGCGGAGCAAAAACCTCTCTTATCCTCGCTTTAGTAAGGCGAGGAACTGGGCATCGGCTAGAGCTCATAGGGTGCTTCAACAAAGCCCATTTCAAACAGCTGATCATAGGCTTGGTTGCCCAGCTCACGGGTGGGCTGCTGGCTGCGCAAGACTTCCATAAACAAGGGTACGGCTTCTTCGGGGGCATCTTGGCTGCGATGCACCAGCGCCAGCTGATAGGTGACTTCGTCTCGCTTTTGGGCGGTTTCTAGCGCCAGGTCACGGTTGCTGCGGTTTTGCCGCGTGTCGATACCAAAAAACATTTCGGCCAGTTCTTTGTAGTAGGTCGACAGCTCGTTGTAGAGTTCGCGAGCTTCGGTGAGTTTAGTGATCGCCGTGGTGAAGTCGCCGTTCGTGATGGCCTGGCTAGCGTCAGTGGTGAGCTGTTCGGCATAGGAAACGCTAAAGTCGCTGCCAGAAACCTGATCGACGCGGCGCACGTCTGAGGGGGGGGCTTCTTCACCTTCTTGGGCCAGGGTGGGGGCGGCGACGACACCGGCAATGGTCACGGCGAGCAACCCACCGCCAACCCAATAAAATATTTTTTGCACGCGGGGAAATAAACAAACAGCCATGGGAAACCTGGGTCGAACGTTAAGGGCAAAGGGGGCAAATGAACTGAGGTATCTTACCACTTCGCTTGTGACTAAATGCGAATGGCGGGCCGCCGTCACCGAATGGGTTCGGTATGGTTGAGGCAGGCTAGGGCGATCGCGGTCACAACGCGGCAAGATTTCAGTCACTTGTTAGACGGTTGGCCCAGTGTGGAAGTTCCGAGGCATAAGGCATGAGTCAGAGCGGCAGAGAAGCGTCCAGACAGCTGACGCTGCAGCGGGGCGGTGAAGAAATTTTGCTAGCTCCGGCGAGTGATCGCCTAACCACGCGGCTGACTTCGCCCGAGGCCATGGATGCCTTGCGGGCGGTGGTGTCGCCGGTGGCGGTGCGCCCGGTCGCGCGCGGGCAACTGGTAGAGTGGCAGGTCGAACCGCCGCGCTTAGAAGCCTGTTTGGCCACGGTGCGATCGCAACCGACGGTGGCGTTTGCCAGTCGGGTCTATCAGCCGGTATCGAGTCCCCGTACGTGGATTTATCTGACCGATCAGCTCACGGTGCAGTTTGACCCGGCGGTGTCGCGATCCAGAATTGCGGCGATCGTGCAGCCCTATGGCTTGGGCGACCCCACGGCGCTGGCGGGCATTCCGAACACGTTTATTTATCGGGTGACGTCACAGGCGACTGAGAATCCGGTCAAGATTGCCAATCGACTCATCAGCTTTTCAGAGGTGTTGACGGCGGAGCCCAACGTCGTGATTGAGACCGCGCCGCTCTATCGCCCTCAAGATTCGCTGTATCGCCAGCAGTGGCACCTGTCGTCCGCCGCTGGGGTGGATGTGGGGCCAAACGCCCACATCTCAGTTGAGCCCGCCTGGGATGTGACGCGGGGCAGCCGTTCGGTGGTGATTGCGGTGAGTGATGATGGCTTTGATCTCGACCATCCCGATTTGCAGGGGCTAGGCAAGCTCGTCGCTCCCATGGATCTCAAGGCAAGGGATGCCGTGCCCTTGCCGACTGACACCAACGACAATCATGGCACCGCCTGTGCCGGACTGGCGATCGGCGAAGAAAATCAGGACGGTATCGTCGGCGTCGCCCCCGGTTGTGCGCTCATGCCTATCCGCACCACGGGTTTTTTGGACGATGAATCGGTAGAAAGAATTTTTCAGGGCGCGGCGCGGCAGGGCGCAGCCGTGATTTCCTGTAGTTGGTCACCAGCGGCGATCAAGTTTCCCCTCTCTTTGCGGCAGCGGAATGCGCTGACTCAAGCGGCCACGACGGGGCGGGGTGGCAAGGGCTGTGTGATTGTGTTCTCGGCGGGCAATGCTAATCGACCTGTGAGCGGCGCAGTGTCGGAAAAGGGCTGGCCGCGCAACGCGATCAGCGGCACCACAGAGTGGCTGAGTGGGTTTGCGGTGCATCCGGACGTGATTACGGTGTCGGCCTGCACCAGCTTGAATACAAAGGCGGTGTATAGCAGCTGGGGTCAGCATGTGGCCGTGGCCGCACCGAGCAACAACGGCCATCCCAGCGTGTCGCTGCCGGAGGTGGGCACGGTCAAAACGGGGCCGGAGGTGTCGGGAGGCATGCGCGGACGCGGCATGGTGACCAGCGATCGCACCGGCACGGCAGGCTACAGTCGCGAAGCCTATACCGATACCTTTGGCGGCACGTCGAGTTCTTGTCCCGTCGTCGCGGGGGTGGCGGGACTGGTGCTGTCGGTGAACCCGAACCTGACGGCACGGGAAGTGAAGCAGATTTTGCAGCAAACGGCGGATAGAATTACCGATCCGCGCCCCGACCCGCAGTTGGGCCTGCAACATGGCACCTACGGCAACAACGGTCATTCGCAGTGGTTTGGCTATGGCCGGGTGAATGCTCAAAAGGCAGTGCAAGAGGCCCGGCGACGACTGTGGGCCGGGCGCACCTATCAGCGCACGGTAGAGCTATCAGAGGCGGCGCCGACGCCGATTCCAGATAATCAGCCGACGGGTATCGGGCGATCGCTGCAGTGTCGTGAGTCGGGTACTGTGCAAGATCTGGCGGTGCAGGTCGAGCTGGCTCACGAATTTTTAGGCGATATCCGAGTGTATTTAGAGCTGCCGACAGGACAAGAACTGCTGCTGCAGGGGCGATCGCTGGGCCAGCGCCAAACGTTAGACCAGCGCTATGACCTGAGCAATACGCCGGGCTTGATTCAGGCGATCGGGGGCGCGGCGGCGGGCAAGTGGCAGTTGCGGGTGAGCGATCATGCACCGGGGCACACGGGGCAACTGGTGGGCTGGCAGCTGACCCTGGCATTGACTTAGGTGTGATCAAGGCAGGAACGGGCTAGGAACGGGCGATCGCGGCTTCCTTATCGGCATTCAACTCACCGAGCCAGCGACGGGTCAAAAACCCCACGATGAAAACATTGATGGCAAAAAACAGCACCTTAGTGGGAGACGGGTGTTGCCAGACCTCAAACACTTCGAGGGGAATCAAGGCCGCCACCAGCAAAATGAATAGTGGTTCGGCCCAAGCTATGCCCAGCCACAAACCGATCGCGGCAGTTTCAATTACCAAGCCATAAACGCCGGTCAGCTCAGCAATTTTGATCAAGACCTTGGGCTGGGTGCTGACCAAATGCTCGATCAGCCAGCGCATAAAGTCGTATTCGGCGGTGAGCAAATAGCTGTCGGCAAATTGACTCAGCGCGTCGTAGTAGCCCCATCCCAACAGGCAGACTGCAGAGATTGCCAGCATCAGCCCCCCGAAGATCATCTTTTTAATCACGAGTATTTTGGTTAGTAGCGATAGCTGATGGGGATGAGACACTTCAACCAGAGAAAATAATGTGGCAAAACCACCTTATCCCAAGCCCAGGCAATCTGTTGACCCTAACTGAATGACAGCAGGCTTAATAGCGATCTAAAATTGAACTCTGTTCCTCCTCCAGGTGAGAGTTGGTTTAAGAACTGCTGCTTGGAGCTTGAACGACAGCTTCAACTAAATCTCTATGAGACCTCGGCTTCAGCTAAAAATACTTTCAGGAAACGTGCCTATATATTTGCATGAATGGCTTACATACCCCACAACCATAGAGGTGCGTTAGTGCATCCCTCGAACAATAATATAAAATCTATAGTTGACATAAGTCGACATAAATGTATTTGTTTGAAAAGTGAAATTTAAGGGGCAAATATTCAGGGTTTTGGCGACAGTCTGTAGAATTAAACCATTCATTTTTCCTGGTTTTCTTATTCTATGGAAGATTCTAAGCTTACAGCCAGAGAATTGCGAAGCCGCTATCGTTATGAGGAACGAAACTTTGAGGGGAAAGATTTGAGCGGTGAATCGCTACGAGGTATGAATCTTGAAGAAGTCAACCTGTCAAATGCGGATTTAAGCCGTACAGATATTCGTGGCACAAACTTCACAGGAGCGACCTTAACAGGTACTAAGTTTGAGGGGGCAAAAGCAGGCGCTACTCGTCTTTGGCGGTTACTACACTTATTAATTGCATTCACTCTTCTGGGTTTTACCAGTTTCTTGGTAGGAATGTCTTGGGCATTCTTAGTTGAGACTCTCTTAAGTAAGAATTTCATAGAAACGCTTTTAGCAAAAATCCTGACTGGTGTTCTTGGCATTATCCTTCCGTTCTTGATTCTTGGCTTGATTTATGCCAAGGGACTATTGGCGGCGTTTGGCATTGCTATTATTTCCATAGGTTTCAGTATCGGTGTTTCGACCTCGATTCTTGGCATCGGAGCAGTTGTCTCTAGCTCAGATCTTGGCGATATTTTTGCGGTCGGCTTTATTCTTGCTCTTGTTACTGGAGTGACATTTATATCAGCATCTGTTGGTGTAGTTGGCATTGCAATCAGTATCGCAACCAATGATAAAGTCAAGGTTTCCATTGCCGCTATTTTCATGGTCACGGCTATTTTTAGTTTGTTGGGCGTTTACTTCCACAGTGATGGTCATTTGTCCATATCTCTTCCTGAGATAGTTTCTTTGTTAGGCATTATTTTGAATGTAGTAGTTGGTTTTCTTGTCTCAAAGCGAGCTTTATCTGGAGACCCGAGAGACCACTTGGTTCGCGGTATTTCCGTCTGGCTCAGCTCATTGGGAGGTACTCGATTTGTAGGAGCTAATCTTACCAATGCAAATTTCACAAGTGCTGTCTTGAGGGGGGCTAATTTCTACCAATCTACGATACTCAAGACGCGGTTTCACTTGGCTCGAAGGCTCAATTTGGCTCGGTTAGGTGGCACTATTCTTTCGAGCATCCAGGTTCAATCTTTACTGGTTTCGCTTCGTGGGAGTGACCAGTGTTTCAAAGGTCTAAACATGGAAGGAGCTAATCTTGACGGTGCATACTTAGCCGACAGTAATCTAGTAGGGGTAAATCTTAGCCAAGCCACTTTAGAAGGTGCAACTTTGGTGCGGGCTAATCTGACTAACCTTGATCTCAAGGGAAGCAACCTTACAGGAGCAAATCTATCTCATGCCAATTTAGCAGAAGCCGACCTTAGTCAAGCCAATCTAGAAGGTGCGAATTTAATACAGGCTAACCTAGCTAAAACACAAGCACTAGGCACCATTTTTTACCAAACTACTTTGACTGGAGTAATCCTTGAAAGTTGGAACATCGATAGCACGACTCAACTAAATGGGGCAGTGTGTGACTATGTATATTTGCTCAGAGATAAGAGAGAGCGCCGCCCGAACAGTGGAGTATTTGAGCCAGGCGAATTTAGCAAATTTTTTCAAGAAGTACTTGATACAATCGACTTAGTCTTTCGACATGGGGTTGACTGGCAGGCTTTCATTGAGACTTTTTCACAGATTCAAGTGCAATACGAGGACTCTGAGGTTTCGGTACAAAGTATTGAAAACAAAGGTGATGGTGTTGTAGTCGTCAGGCTTAATGCATTATCTGATACAGATAAAGCTAGTATCCATAAATCATTTTATGAAAATTATCAACGAGCATTTGAGCGTGTAGAGGAATACTACAAAAAGATACTCAATGCCAAGGAGGATGAGATTATCCGATATCGTGATCAAAATACTGATATGCTCTCAATTATTAAGGGGTTCGCAAAGAGACCAATTAATCAGTTCGATAATCGACAATACAATTCATATGGTGACAAGGCGAACGTAGCTATTCAATATGGTGACGAAAGTACTATCGATCTACAGGCTCAGGAAATTTCAGACAGTGGAGAATAGGTCAATGCAAGGGAACGACTACAGCCAGCATAACGAATATGGTGATAATGCTAGTATTGTCACTCAGTACGGCGCTAACAGCATAGCGAACGTTAAGGTTCAACAAGCAACATTGCCACAGGCAGGCAAAGTTGATATCCAAGACGAATTAATGGCATTGAAAGGTATTTTGTCTGCTCTAAATGATCCTGTTACAGATGGGATTGCTCAAAAACTGCAAACTGAAGCGCAAAAATCTAAGCCGGACAAGGACGTTGTTAGCCAAACACTTGAAACTGGATTAGGCTATGCAAAATCTCTCGAAGGCTTTGCTGAATCCATTGATCAGATTCGACCTCACGTACAAAATGCTGCAGGCTGGTTAGGGAAGCACGGGCACAAGTTACTACCACTCGTTGGCTTAACCCTGTAGGGTCATAGGCTGTTTAGCTTATAGTCTATCCAGTCTGCTTCTGATAGTTTCAATGACTTTGTCGATTAAACCTCGTTCGTCGTCAAGCACAAGAAGTATGGAGGACGATGTGTTCAGGCGACTTAGGGCTGGGTTAGTGTAGCCAGGGGCAATGTAAAGAGCAGTGACGCGTTGATTGAGTTCGATGTAAGTGTCGCTGAAGGCGATGTCAGAGGACGATAGCTCATCGTCGTAGATTGTTGGATCGAGTTTTAGAAGGGCATTGCCAGCCACTAGTCGAACCCGATCATCTTCACGCTCGTTCCAAAAAACTTCTTGCAACTTATTGCGGAAGTCATCAGAATAATTGCTTTCAATGCTCTCAAGAACAATCGTGTCAGGATGATTGAGAGCATTGCTGATACTCTGAACAGTGCCGTAGCGAACTGACCAGTGAGGATCATCCAATGCCGCAAACATGGCATCAGCTAGGGTACTATTCCATAGAGATAAATCGCCAGCATAGGTAGCGGCGATCGCTCGAATCTCAACATCGTTGGCGGTGAGCGCGCAAGCAAATACAGCCGCAATCTCCTCGGAAGGACTATCAAGCTGGCTCAAAGCCTTGAGGGCGATCGCGCTGTGGGCATCATCAGCATTGGTAATTGCTCGACAGGCTGCAGCTTTATCTTCAGGACGAAGGGTCACATCATCAATGCCGGCAAAATACGCGAAAAGGCTAATCAGTTCGTAGGTAATTGCGTGTCGAGTTAAATTCTCTCTTAGACCGATATCGTAGATGTTGATCTGTGAGACCGCATAAGCCGCTGCTACTCGTAACTCTGGGGCTGTATCAGTATGCTTAACAAGATTATAGAGGTCATTTGCTAGCGGTTGGCCCACATTAGGATGCCGCTCACCAATCTTGCCTAAGGCATAAGCTGCAGCCTCTTGCTCCCCTAGGCTGTTACCGTTGTTCAGAACTGTAGTCAGCGTTGCGATCGCACTGGCATCATCCGTACGAGTTTCGCCTAAAGCGTCAATTAGGCCAACGGTTGAGTTGCCAGATTGTTGTCCAGAGTTGATCGCTGTTACTAAAGCATCGATCAGCCCTGGCTGGCTAAGTGCACTTGTCCAGTTAGGATTGGCAAGATTGAGTTGATTTGTCCCGCTCTCTTGTGAAAGGAGCCGCTCGGCCTCTACTGCTTGACCGATGCGAGCAATCAAATTTGCTGCTGCTTTGGGCTCTTTACTCAATTGATTAGTTAAATAGCCTAGCGTATCGGTCGTGGTGGGATCTGACTCGACAAAGGTTTGTACGACCGAGTTTAAAATTCTGGGATCGTTTACAGTCAACCATTGATGAAAAAGGAACTCCAATAGCCTCGTGTTATGGCTGCTGGTGCCAACCATCGCTACTTGACTCAGCGCCTCAACCCCACTGGAGCGAATAATAGGGGTGGGCTGCACCACCTGAATATCTGCTCTCGTAGTATTTGGGGCTGTTCTGTCGGCAAAACCATCAGTGTTTTGCTTGTCCGCATTTTGAGCAACCAACTCAGGAGATGAAAAACGAGTATTTTGTGAGCTGTCACCTGGGGCAAAATTGCCCGCTAGCGCCTCTAAAAAGGCGATGCTTTCCTCTTCTTGTTCGAGAGTAAGCTCGGTACCATCAACTCCCCACATGGCACTGAGTACTCTGGCTACACCAAAGCAAACGCGCTCTTGATTAAAGATTTCATCGGCACTGCTAGAAAGACACTCCTGCGCCAAAGAGTTATCGGTTAAGGCTGCGAGGTCGACTACGTCGACGTATAGTGATTGCCGAGTTTGTGGTGACAGTGCTCGAATTGTTTCAACATTGAGACCGATAACAAGATTGAAGGTAGCTTCTCGAAATTCAGAACGAAGCTGCCTTTCCTCATTGGATTCGTTCTCAAGATCGTCGTCTAACTCCGCAGTAATTTGCGAAATCAAATGTTCATCTAGAACGTAACTAATCAAATTAGAATACTGCTCATCGTTTGTGCGTTGGTAAGCGTCTTCAAAAGCTAGAGTAGTCTGTCGAAATTGCTCTAGCTTTAATTCCCTGATCTGTTCTGTATCAGAAGAATGATCAAATCCGACTGCCTCTAATGCCTTTCTATTTGCTTCAATTCGGCCAGGATTCATTAGCTGAGTTCGGGCGATTGCACCGAGGGCAGCGATGGCTGCTGCTTGTAACTCGCGTTTAAGCACAAAAAATTCTGGCGCGGTAAGTCCCCATTCTTCACACTGCGCCAGTTCTGCCGCAGTAAATGTGGGGGTGTTACTACCTTTCTCTCCATTCAAGGGATTGTTTGCCTCGACGAAGAACTGATTTCGATCCTCATCGGACAAGGCGCAGATCTCGTTGGCAGTGTTTACCGTTGATCGATTCAACACAGATGGTTGCGGAGATTCAGACTCGGACAATGCTTGCGAGAGAATTTGCTGCTCGATTTCTCGCGGAGTCATGCCGTCCGCATATTCTTGGCGAACCAACTGAGCTATTGTGGCCCCGGGATTCTGAGCAGCAGCAAAGTCTGTTTCTGGAATGCCGAAATGCCGAACCTGCGCCGTCTCAAAGAGAGTCAAGTTGTAGGCTCTCTGGAGATCAATGTCACTGCGAGTCAAACCCAACCGAAGCGCACGCGCGCCTTGCCGTAGCGGCAAGCCCAGTTGATTAATTGCGGCAACGTTTTGTGATGTTAACCCCAGAGCCTCAAGTTGTGCAGCATCCACAACACTTATTAAATTGCGATTGGTTGGAGAACTCTCTTGGGTGGTTAACTCACTGTCAGATTCTCTGCCTATGGCGGTCGATAAGATCGGCGGTATCGCCGTCGATACTAGCTCTTGATCGAGGGCCGCAATTTCGCCAAGCGTCTCTACGATCTGCTTAATCGTTGCTGGGTCAGCCAGAACAGATTCAATTTCGGATTCGCCAACCGCTCGATTTTGCCGCACTAGAGAGATTGGGTCGCTATCGGGGAGTCTAATTGCCCCTAGGGCTGCAATTGCACCAGTTTTTAGCTGCAGAATTTGCTGATACCGTGAGGGGAGTTCATCATTCTGAGCGGTTTCGTTGTCTGTTCCTGGCATACAAAGGTTGCCGGAGTGACGACTATCTATCTCATTAGGAAACTGCAGAGGTTCAGGATAAGCGAAGAGATAGTGTAATAGCTGATCAACCGCAACTTTGTCATAAACTCCCAATTCAGCTTGGGCGAAGGCTGCTCCTGCACAGGAATAAAGTGAAGTCAACGGAAACGCTAAGACGTATCGCGCTTCGCCAAGGGGTGCCTGAATTGGCAAAACTGTTTCGGAGTCGACTGAGAAGGTTGAAGCAGTGTTAAAGGCTAGATTTTGCGGTAACTCTACACTCGTTTCGGCGACTGGCAAAGGCGCAATGATGTCAGGAACGAGTATGGTATCAGGCGTATCCTGCCTAAATTCTGTAGTCGTTAAGGGAGGAGTAGAAGAGTCAGCGGCGTTACCTGATGGCATCTCGGCTTGACGGCTATCAAAATCAGGAATCAATGCCGTGATTTCTGCCATCACGTCAGTAGCTGCTGCCTGGGTCAATTCTGGATCTTTATCTTGCGTCAGTAGGCGTCGTAATTGTTGAACATAAATTTCGGTCTGGATCTGCTGAGCATTTTGACGCAGCTGAAGTAGCTCGTCAGGCTCATTAGGCAGCGCTGTTGTTGAATCTAACTCGTCAAGATATTCAATCCCAATTAATTCAATAGCTCGCAGAATAGCCAAGCGAGTAGATGGAGCCTCGATACAGATCTGAGTTAACGAGATCGACTCACCAGGGTGCGCAGTTTGTTCATCAAATTCTTCGCAGCTTAGGGAGTCGATAATCGATGTTTCTAAAGTTGTAGAGTCATCTAAATTATGAAATTGGACTGCTGCAACCAAAGATTGAAGTAAATTATGTTCGCGAGCATTAATCTGGCCAAAAACGCTGGTTGCGATACTCGTGCGCACCCGATCATCCCAGTAGGGTGGGACTGATCCAGGAATTCCATTCGCACTGTCTACTGGGGACGGTTTACCCAGTTCTTGATTCGCGATTGCATCCCGAGCTTGCAAGGTTCGAAGGAGGTAGATGATTGTCTCTTGCTCGGTAGGATCGACATCAGGATGACCATCGCCAATGCCAGTGCGGCCCAGAACAAAGGCAGCTGCGATCGCAGCCTGCTCATTATCTTCCCAGGCTGCGAGACCAGCCGTAGGCAGCGAGCGATCACAGTCCTCGGCATATTGTTCTGCTGAGTCTACTAAGGGCTGAAAGTGATCGCGCATCTCATCGTCTGCTTCTGACCATAGTTGAGGCCAGTTGCTCAAGCGTGTTGGAGAGAGCAACGCTGTCATACAAACTTTGAGGTTCTGCAGACTATCCTGCGTTTGATTGATGACAGCAACAGTATCTTCAATCTCTCGTTCTATGTCTTGGCGATCTCTCATCGAACCGCCAGTTTGTAGACTTTCTAACTGTGCGCTCAGCTGCTCTGAACGCCTGCTCGATAGCTGATGACGCCTGTCAAGGGTAGGTGCGTAGCGGCCAAGGGCTGAGGCGGCTCCTGTAACCACATTTTGCTCAGTGTCACTCAAACTTAAAATCAGTGCATCCAACGTGGTCAGATCGTTCCACTGAGGGATGTGCTTGTGCTGATTGCGGTGTGACTGGAGAGTATCCTGCTGGGGTAAGGCTGCAGGAATAGGGGCCGTGCTACAAATACCATCAATTGGCTCAGGGCGATGTGCCCGTGCGGGTGACAGGTTATACCAGTACCGCTCAAATGGCGTATCTAACATTTCTGGCCAATACGGAGCAATGTTTCCCAGTGCGTAGGCGGCCTCTTGGCGAATATCGGCATTGGGCGAACAAAGTAGACTCTGACCTAAAAAGCTGGTCAATCGTGCCAAATAGAATGGCGCAACATTGCCAGAGTCTACTCGAAGCTGACGATAATTGACTGCTCCCAGCGCTTGTACTGCGGTGCGCTGAACTAAGTCGTTGCTGCGGATATCGTCATACCCGACCGTATATAAACGCTCGATCGCGTAGCTAAGCTCACGTAAGTTTCGCTGATAGCGCTGGTCAAAAGCGATTTCGGCACGTTGTTGCAGATCACGAGTAATGTCGTCATTGTCATTCTCTGAGTCACTATCTGCCAAGCCAGAGGCTAGCAATTCGAGGAGCTGAAATTCGTTACCCTCAATTTCCTGACTTAGAAGATTAGAAGAACCGGATGCCTCTTCACTCTCTTCACTCTCCTCACTTCTCGCGGGGTCAGTCATTCTTTCAAATGGGGATTGCCGGAGGTCGCCTTCGATGCGGCTGAGAGTTTCTACTGCGCTAATTTGTCGAGTTCTTTGCACAAGGCTCTCTGACTCGTCATTGATCGACTCGTCCTGTTCCTCCAACGCAATTGTGCGTAATGTGTTAGCCACACTCGATCTGAGTGCATCCATACTCCCTAGGCGCTCTAAAGCCCTGACTGCAGCTCCTCGAACGGGCATGAATTCTTCCACATCGGCGGCAATGCAGTTGAGCAAGACAATTGAACTCTCGCTATCACATTCCAGTGCGGCGGCAATTGACTCACTATCGCCTCTGAAATAAGCGGACAATACTTCCACTTGAGCGGCGCGAATACTGATAGCAACTCGACTCGAATCTGAATCAATCTGCTGTTGCAGCAAAAGTGTTACAGCGCTGACAATGGAATCAGCGGGAATAGCGTCCAGATTCGGCTGAATCAGCCCGCTGATTGGAGAGGAGGTACTCTGCGCTTGCAGGGTGTATCCGATATCCCGTAAAGAATACAAGGCAGTGAGTTGGACATTGTTTGGTGTTGCAGAATCACTCGCTAATAAAAGTAATGCCTCGGTCAAGGCTGGCAAATCTGGTGTTGCCCCCTCGCGTTCCCTCAGATTCAAGGCCGCCGTGTCTATATCTAACGCCATGGCTCTGGTTGCCAGCAGTCCAGCGACCTCGGCAGCTGCCGATTTTACCGAGGCTGCAGTTCGTTGGCTATTGAGCTGCATAGTAATAGATTGCAATAATGCACCGAGCCAAGTGTCAAAACCAGTGACAGCGAAGTCTAGTGATGAATTTGAAAAGCGATCACCGAGAATAACGACGCCCTGTAGTGCGATCGCCTGATGCGCCTCGCTCATGCCATTGCGAATCTGATTGTCTAACCTTTGCAGGATGACATCAAGGTCGGCAGCGGTTGGAATGGGACAATCCGCCAGTACCAAAACAATTTGTCCCCACGCTTCATTGTCGAAGAGGGTATCAATATCTTGCGCCCAATTGCCATTCAGGTTGCCCTGAATGTGGCAAGGCTCCTCGGTTAAAGCAACCTGAATCGCAGAATGAGAGACGGCAGATTGCGGAGCCGCGATCGCAACATCAATCGATAAAAAGGGCAATACACTAACAACCGCTGCCAAACGCCTGACAAACATTCCTGACATTGTCCAAAAATTAGGGCTTCAAATAAGAAACAAAGCTACAGGGGACGTCTATTCATGACGACTTAACTCCCAACGAAAACAATCACTTCAGTGAGTGCCGACCAAATGAAACTCGCTGCACCCGTAGACTTGCTACATTATGGAAGTCTATGCAATTTACAATTACTTTCTACGACGAATAGTATCGTGATCAAGCTCTGATTCAACCTGATTTTAGATTAATTTAAATAATTTGATACATGCTTGCTTGGAGACAAGCTTTAATCCAATGAAGCTTATTGAAGTCTATCTGTTGCTGGCGTCATAGCTGGACTCAGCTCATGCGCTGATGTCCAGTGGACGAAAATTCTATGGCTGCTCAAAAAAAACTTCTATGACTGGTATTGCGACTCAATATTTTAGTGAGTGATTGTGAACATTTTCACGTATTGAAGCAATAAGGGTTGCTCGAATCCAAAGAACTGGAGTATACATTTTTCGTTAGTCCTTTACTATCCAGATCTTCAGACCTGAGTTAATAAAACGCAATGGCCTACCAGCACGGATCTCCTCATGCCCCCTGTGGCAGCAAACACAACACTTATTTCATGGTTAAGTGGCTGAGGTTACTCGCAATCACGGGAGTGTTGGGGGGAGCCTCTTTGCTAGCTGCTGCATCAGATCCACAAGCAATTTCGGCATCAATGGACGGAGATTCCATATGTGAGTCTCAATCTGCGGAAGCCGAGACTGTCGCCAGTGACACGTCTCGTTCAATCAGCGCAAGCTCTCCTGCACTGCACTGTGAAATTTTCAACTCTTCGCTGTATGAAACTGATTCAGGGTTTCGAGCATCAGTAGATGAAATCGTTTCTCCTTATCTGGGAAAAACAGTGTCAGCAGCTCATTTGAAGGTCATCAAAGATGATATTACACTGCAGTATTTGCAGCGTGACTATGTCACTTCTTGGGCAGAGATTGTAGAGATTCTTGATGATGGCACGCTGAAGATTAATGTCGTTGAAGGTGTAATCAACGATGTACGGGTTGGTGTCAAGATGAATAGTAAAAGCAACGAGGAACAGAATGATGGCTTGAATGAGGAAAAAATAGTCTATATTCCAGCTGGATTGACACAGGACAACCCAGTATTAGTGGAATATCTTGCAGATGAGAAGGGTATTGCTTTAGCAACTTTCGAGCAAGGAGAATACATCTTTAATGCTCTCAAGTCGGCATTGCGTGACAGTCAAGGGCAGCCATTACGACCGATCAACTTGGAACAGCTGAATGAAGCACTAAATCGTATTAGCGACACTACTTGGTTTGCCCGAGAACAAGTCTCATTTCGACTACGAGCCCCCCGTCAAAGCGAATTCGAACATCGGCTCGCGCAACAGAATCCGTTTGCCAATGAGTATGCACAATATCTCGAAGAACGTTTAGCTCAATTGCCAGCCGGTGAATCACCAGAACGCGATCAATTGCTGCAACAGAAAGAACGTGTTGCAGCAGGAGCCCCAATTTTGCCATTTAGTTTGGAGGTGGTTGAGCCTGGGGCTAGTGTTTTAGAGATCGACATTGATGACCCAATTGAGGGCGTAGTAGAAGCCGAAGATATTCAATCCAGTCTGCTCGATGTAAGATTTGACTTCAGCACACTTTCCTTAGATATAAAACGGAAAGAAGCATTTGAAGAGCATTTTGGCTCTGAATTTGAACGAACTATTGTCAAACCATCGTTAATTCGATTTGCACTGCATAGTTTAGAGCTACAAGAACCCAGTATTCGGGCAGCAGTAGTATATATTGCCTCTGATGGAGACCGCGTATCAATTCGAGTGGAAACGGCCTACAACGAGCCCATTCTTGTTGAGAACATCACTCGCTATCAACCAAAGGAACTTCCTGAAGAGTTTAGCGTTAGTGAAGCGGTGAATTTTGTGCCAGAGCTAGAGGCTGGCGAAACAGTTAGTAAAAATGAGTTAGTGCTAGAAGTCGAGCGATTTTGGCGCGAAGTGCAAAATCCCAACTCTGGAGATTACTTAGCAACAGCAGACCGACTTTACGATTTACTTATTAGACCAGTTGAAGAACAATTTGAAGCAATGAATGCCATTCGTAGTGAGGCTGATCAGCTGACTAATAAAGGGATTGATGTTAACACCTTTCTGTTCGTAATGGAAGAAGAGTTGGGCTTGTTGCCGATATCAGCACTTTATGATTCTCAAAAACAGCAGTTTCTCGCAGAAAAATACAAAGTTGGAATTATTCCCAACTTTCAATCGCTTGATGTTCGTCCTTCTAACTTGGATCGAGCTGATTTGCTGGCAATGGGCACATCTGAATTTACAGATCCTGAATTATTTAAGCCATTGAGCGCGGTACCACTCGAACTCCGAATGCTGGAAGATATTTGGAGTCAGGAGTCTAGTGATCGTACACAAGTTTTAGAAAATGAAGATTTCACACTTGCAAATGTACGTCAACAGCGGCAAGAATATCCGTACCAAATTGTTCATTTAGCAACTCATACCCGCTTTCGGCGTGGGCGACCAGGCGACTCTGATATTCAATTTTCGGATACGTCCTTACCCTTAAATGATTTACAGGTTGCCACGTTGAATTGGAATGATCCCCCCGTTGAGCTGCTTGTCCTCAGCGCCTGTCAAACTGCATTAGGTAATCCTGACGCAGAGTTAGGATTTGCTGGTTTATCCTTGCAGGCAAATGTGAAATCGGTATTGGCCAGCCTATGGACAGTGAGCGATATGGCTTCGCTGATGTACATGATGGAGTTTTATCGTGCGTTGAGAACTGGAGTGACTAAGGCAGAAGCAGTGCAGCATACACAGCGAGCAATGTTAGATGAGCAACGAATGGCTCAAAACCTTAAGGAACTTTACTTTCGCATTCGCTCAATCAAGGAAGATGAGCAATATCTAGAACATTTGAGCGAGACTGAAGTGTCCCGACTTAATGAGTTAAGTACTTATATCGAAGACGAGCAACGCCGTGCGGAAGTAGCAGCCGATCTAACCCATCCACATTATTGGTCAACCTACACCTTAGTTGGCAGCCCTTGGTAAATGGGAAATACAGACCTTTGTATGCTCAAATTCTATATTTCTAGTTAGGATAACCAACGCTTTGTTAAGGCTAGAGACTGTGGTTAGTGCTCTAGATCTGTTGATGCTCTTTCTACAGGCTGCGTCCTCAACAGCAGACAGTGACACCATACACAGGTCTAGAACATCACCCACTACCTGTCAAAAAAAAAGGGGGGGGGGGCGATCTCAAAAGCGAAATCTTGCAGGCAAAATTCGTCTCAAATCAAGACCAAGGAAGATATACGTGAGTCTGCCAAAGGTCTTTTTGAGTCTCATCAAAAGACAGCCTGATTTTAAAATGTCTTCAGTCGCTGGAACATTGATTCAGTCCCTGGATGAATGGCGATCACTCCTAAGTGCCAGTTCATGGAATGTCGCAATGCTTTGCGAGCTTGTGCGCACCTTTCCAGGCTGATGCCAGAATTATGTGCATTTTCAGAGAGACTTGAACATCGCCTAGTCTCGCAATGAGACCGAATGGTGTTTGTTTGAGTCCATTTAATCGATTATTGAGTCTCAAAAAAAGATTTGCAATCTCTGGATCTTTGGTCTTGGAGGCAGGGTGGGTTTTCTTGCTTCATTCATTCTCTGAGAAGTATGTATTGACGCTTTGAGTCACAAGGCCCGGTAATACCCAGGGATAATTTATCGGGGGTGATGCGGCGCGATCTCGGTGAGATTAACGGCCTGCAAAATGGGGCGGGTGTCGGCATCGGGGTAATGTACGACGCTTAGCTTGTCGGGCTGTAGGGCCAATGCTGAAGATGCTGCCGGCAGGTCAAGCAGATGGTTCAGGAAGGCTTGCAGTGAGTCGGGCTGAGTCACTGCCAAAAGGGTCGTCAGGTCATCGGTTGTTGTGGACTGTGCCTGGAGTGATTGGCTGATCGCCGCCTGCCACTGCGGCCAAAAGTGCGATCGCTGCACCGACAGCACAACCGTTTCAGGATTGTGGGTGAGCACTGATTCGGCGATGTGATGACAGGCGTAGGGCTGAGGGCCAGTAGCAGTTTGGCAGTCTTCGACCACCGCTGCTTGAATAGACCTTATCGGAAATTGAACCGATAGGATGATTCATATCAGACGCATCGAC
>CALCCA010000010.1 GCA_937899725.1 uncultured Halomicronema sp. | reverse complement strand
TGCCTGATTATTCTCTCAAATCTTTACCTGGCATAGGCTAAAGTCGCCTTGTCACCCTTTCAGTTTCAGAGCAGTCGAGTTAACCCCACAGAAATGATAAAGGCAAGATGAATCTCGCGGCGTTGGGTTCCCCCATGTTCAATGCTTGTTCCATGATGTGACTAGAGTGAGTCCGCGAGCCTCTGGTGGGTAGTATCCCAGTATTCCGCCAACCGCGATTAGACCCGCACTGGCGGTTCGTCCGATCACTGGCAGCAGAGATTGAGCGTAATGACTTGGAGAATTTAGGAATGTCTGCAGAAAAACCCAAAATTCTGGTTACTGGCGGGGCTGGTTACATTGGCTCCCACGCTGTTCTGGCGCTAGAAGCAGCAGGCTATCCGGTGGTGATTTTAGACAGCCTGGAATATGGCCACCCCGAATTGGTGGCGCAGCATCTGCAAGCAGAGCTGATTAAGGGAGAGACCAGCGATCGCGCCCTGTTAGACAAGCTCTTTAAGACCCACGACATCGGTGCGGTGATGCACTTTGCTGCGTACATCGCGGTGGGCGAGTCGGTGCAAGCACCGGCTGCCTACTATCGCAACAACGTTACCGGCACCTTAACGCTGCTGGAAGCCATGCTGGCGGCTGATGTAAAACAGTTCGTGTTTTCGTCGACCTGCGCGATTTACGGCCCGCCCAAGACCGTGCCCATTCCTGAAGATCACCCCAAAAATCCGATCAGCCCCTACGCTTCGAGCAAGCTGATGGTTGAGGAAATTGTGAAAGACTTCACCCAGGCGTATGGCTTGAGCGCTGTGGTATTTCGCTATTTCAACGCGGCGGGGGCTGACCCCCAAGGTCGCCTCGGCGAAGATCATCAGCCCGAAACCCATCTGATTCCCCTCGTGCTGCAGGCTGCTCTGGGCCGACGTGACAATATCGCCATGTTTGGCACCGACTACGATACGCCCGACGGCACCTGCATTCGTGACTATATTCACGTGAGCGATCTGGCTTCGGCCCATGTGCTCGGGGTGGAATATCTGGCGAAGGGCGGCGACACGACCTTCATTAATTTGGGCAACGGCAACGGTTTTTCGGTGCGTGAGGTGATCGAAACGGCCCGTCAGGTGACGGGTGAGCCGATTGTGGCGGTGGAGCGCGATCGCCGTCCGGGTGATCCGCCCCGGTTGATTGGCAGCAGCGAGCAAGCCCGCAACATACTCGGCTGGCAGCCGCAATATGCTGATTTAGAATCCATCATTGCCCATGCCTGGCAGTGGCATTTACATCGCCATGGCCGAGCGGCATGAGCAGAGCCTTATCACGTGATCTAGGGCGGTGACGGCATTGGCATCAAAGCAAATCTACAACCCGAGATGTTTGACATAGCAAGCCGCAGCCTGATGAGATTACCTCAGATAGCTGAAATCACTAGCCGACATGCCTTTTAATTCGGCATGCCGAATTCTGCTGTGGCAGAGTCTCTGTGGCAGAATTCTCTTTACCCACATAACAGGATTTATACCAGTTCTACAAATTACAGCTACACATATAAGTCGGCTTTCTCCCAGTAGGAGACACTACGTGTTGGCCTGGCCTGCCCATCGGGCTGACGACTCCGCTCAGCCGACGTTCCTTGAGCGGAGTCGAAAGGAAGATCTGTAGTCTGGTTTCAGAGAACTGGTATTAGACCGGCTCCTGTACTTGTCAGACAGACCCATTGCCTGAAGCATGGCAACACCGGCTTGCCGTGAAATATTGGTCGTGTGGCGATCGCGGCTGACCAGTCACCGTGAGCAGTGCCGAAATTGCAACCGAACATGAATATCGGGAGACGTGCTAAAGTTAATCCATAATCGTTATGACTTTGATGTAGCTCTCGATTCTGGAGTTCTTATGGTGAAATTAGTCAGTATTGCTGGTAGCTTACGAGCGGCTTCCTACAGTCATCAAGCGCTGGCAATCGCCACCCGCACCGCGCAAGACTTGGGCGCTGAGGTGACGACACTCGACCTCCGCCAGCTCACGCTACCCTTTTGCAACGGCAACGATCACTATGCCGACTATCCCGATGTCGTGCGTTTGCGAGAAACCGTGAAAGCAGCAGACGGCTTGATTCTGGCAACGCCGGAATACCATGGCAGCGTCAGTGGCGTGCTCAAAAATGCTTTGGACTTAATGAGTTTTGACGAACTCTCAGGCAAGGTGGTGGGCGCCATCAGCGTGTTAGGCGGCCAGGCAAACAACAATGCCCTGAATGACTTACGGACGATTGCTCGCTGGGTACATGCCTGGGTCATTCCGGAACAGGTGGCGATCGGTCAGGCTTGGAAAGCCTTTGATGATGACGGTCAATTGGTCGATGACAAGCTAGCCGAGCGCCTGGATAAGTTTGTCCACAGCCTCGTGATTCACACTGCCAAACTTCGTTAATCGTTGCGCCCACCATCGCCGCTCTTAATCGAGGGGGTGACCGATTCCAAACCATCACTCGTAACTCAGCGGATTCCAGATTCGCTGAGTTACGCTGTCAGCGTCATCATCGCGCCTTCCCCAAATCCACAAAAATCTAGCTCAGGTCGAGACTTCGCTCCACAACCCTTCCAATCCGTCGTACACTTGCCAAAGTATTAGGGGAAGTGTCGAAATTTCATACCGAATGATCGATCTGAAGCAAGTCAACCGGCAGCTAGAGACTTACCTCACGACCAAAGACGCTAAATCCATCGTGGCTTGGGCTGATCAGACTTTCAGCGCGGGAGCCATTATGAGTACCAGCTTTGGCATTCAGTCTGCTGTGATGCTGCATTTGGTTACCCGCGTTAACCCTGACATCCCCGTGATTTGGGTCGATACCGGCTACCTCCCTGCCGAAACCTATCTCTTTGCGGAAGAGCTCACGCAGCGACTTGACCTCAACCTCCAGGTTTATCAGTCGTCCATTAGCCCCGCGCGCATGGAAGCTTTACACGGCAAGCTCTGGGCACAACAAGATGTTGAAGCCCTCAACCACTACGACTCCATCCGCAAGGTTGAGCCGATGCAGCGAGCCCTGCGAGAACTCAATGCCACGGCTTGGTTTGCCGGTTTACGGGCGACTCAAACCGCCCATCGTCAGACCTTAGATGTCTTGACTCAGCAGCAGGGTATCTACAAAATTTTGCCCATCCTCAATTGGCATGCGAAGGATATTTATACCTACTTGCAGGCCTACGATCTGCCCTATCATCCCCTCTTTGAGAAGGGCTACGTGACGGTTGGCGACTGGCATTCGAGTCGTCCCCTCACCGTTGACGATGCGAGCGATCGCGACACTCGCTTTCACGGCCTCAAACAAGAATGTGGCCTGCATTTACCCCAAACACCCGGCGAAGCGGAAAGCTTAGACTCTAGTTTGCTATAGTCCAAATCACCGGCGACAAAACGAGTCAATCTTTCGTCTATGCAGTTAAAGCAATGCTGGCGATCGGCCAAACATACTAGCCCGCACGCTGGTGTGACGCTCTGGCTAATTGCTTAGCTCCTACGCTTGCACTCTACCGCGTGACCACTGCCAGGCGCTTTAAACAGGCGGTTAAATTCGGTCAGCACTTGCTGACGCCAGTCAGCTTGAGTCGTCTGTCAAAGCTAGCTTGACAACTTGACTGGGTACTCTAAAGCCACCTGTGATGTCTGGGGAGCACACCCCAACTACTGACTGCCGATGCTTAGCGACTGAGACGGGCAGTATAAACAGACGCCTTGCTCCAGTCACCGTCGACAGGCATCAAAAACCAGCCTGCGACCCCCTGCACCATTTAGATTTACTGGATATTGAACCAACATGACACAACCCAAACGAGCCCTAATCACCGGCATCACCGGTCAAGATGGTTCCTACCTGGCAGAACTTTTATTGGAAAAAGGCTATCAGGTTCACGGGATTATTCGTCGGACTTCGACCTTTAATACCGATCGCCTCGATCATGTTTACGTTGACCCGCATAACGAAGATGCTCGCCTGTTTTTGCACTATGGCGACCTCAACGATGGCACCATGCTGCGCCGCATTTTAGAGCAAGTCGAGCCGGCTGAAGTCTACAACTTGGGCGCTCAATCGCACGTGCGCGTGAGCTTTGACTCGCCCGAATACACTGTCGACACGGTGGCCATGGGTGCGTTGCGTCTGCTCGAAGCCATCCGCGACTATCAGCAACGCACCGGCAATGAAGTGCGCTATTACCAAGCGGGCTCTTCGGAAATGTACGGCAAAGTGCAAGAGATTCCGCAGAGCGAGACGACGCCCTTCTATCCTCGCAGTCCCTACGCCTGTGCCAAGCTCTACGCTCATTGGCAAACCATCAACTATCGTGAGTCTTACGATCTGTTTGCTTGCAACGGTATTTTGTTTAACCACGAGTCGCCCCGCCGTGGTGAGACCTTCGTCACCCGCAAAATCACGCGTGCCGTCGCTCGCATTGCGGCCAAGCAACAAGACAAAATCTATCTCGGCAACCTAGATGCCAAGCGTGATTGGGGCTACGCCAAAGACTATGTGCGCGCCATGTGGCTGATGCTGCAGCAAGACACCGCAGACGACTATGTGGTCGCGACGGGCGAAACGCACTCGGTCGAAGAGTTCTTGAAAATTGCCTTTGGCCGGGTCGACCTGAATTGGCAGGACTATGTGGCCTTTGACCCCCGCTATCTGCGTCCCACCGAAGTCGATATTTTAATTGGCGATCCCACCAAAACGCAGGCCAAGCTCGGTTGGGAACCCAGCGTCACCTTTCAAGAACTCGTAGAGCTGATGGTCGATTCTGACTTGGAAGCCGTGGGCATTGTTAACGGTGACCAGGCTCAGCATCCAGAGTTGGCCACCGTGCGACGTACTCAGCTCAGCTCAACCGCATCTTAAGCGATCGGTTCCTCGATTTCAGTCTCACAACATTAGCCAAACACAATTGCAGCCTCCTAAAGAAAGTGATCTTTCTTAGGAGGCTGTTTCATTTACTATGGAGACGAGAGCTTTCCTACAAATACTGTTTAGAACCATTCGGACCCAATAGGCGTAACTGAGTTATGGCTGACGAAAAAACGACTCAATCGGCAAACACCGCAGATAGCGCAAAGGCTAAAGCCGCTCCCAAAGCGAAGAAAGAAAAGCCGCCTAAATTAGAAGACAAGCCCTTCAACGAGTTTATGGAGCAGCACTTTGTGCCTGGGCTCGACAAAGCGCTCAAAGATGGTGGCTGGGATGGCGTTGAGCTGATGTTTGACAAAAGCCCACTGGCGGTCAAAGGCGCTGAAAGCGATGACGTGTATTGGCAAGTGCAGGGGCATAAGCCTGGATTGACCGATCGCCAGTTCAATATCGTCTTTACGAAAGAAGACATCAAAGGCCCCAAATTTTTCTACTACGGGCAGGGCAAAGGTCCATCAAGCGGGGTCGAGCAATTTATGGGCGACGAACGCCGTATCACCCTCGATCTGATGGTGCTTTATACCCTGCAGCGACTCAACGGCCAAAAGTGGCTGACGCGCAATTGATTGAGTGGTGAGTTCAAGTGGCCAGGGCTGGATTGAGCGGAGCGACTGCAGCGGCAAATTCAGTCGAGCGTGATGTCGAGTTGCTCGGCCGCGATGCCCTAGGATGAAAAAGGTGTTTTTGCAGCAGCGGTTGCCAGCTGCTCGGTATTGTCTATGTTGTCTGCGATCGCGACGCTCACCGCTCGGCTAGAGCAAGCCTTGGTCAACGCCTTTGGCTCAGAACTCCAGGGCACCGATCCGGTTTTGGTACCGGCCAGCAATCCCAAATTTGGCGATTATCAGGCCAATGTCGCCATGGCGCTGGCCAAGCGTCTGCAGCGTAAACCTCGGGTGATCGCCGAGCAGATTGTGGCTAATCTCGACGTTGCTGATATCTGTGAGCCGCCCGAAATTGCTGGGCCGGGGTTTATTAACCTGCGGCTCACGACGGCCTATTTAGAAGCGCAACTGCGAGCCATCGCTCCCGATGCCCGCTTGGGCGTCGCCCCAGTCCAACAGTCGCAAAAAGTGATTGTTGACTTTTCCAGCCCCAACATTGCTAAAGAGATGCATGTGGGGCATCTGCGATCGACCATCATCGGTGATTCGATCGCTCGCGTGCTGGAATTTATTGGTCACGACGTGCTGCGCCTCAACCATGTCGGCGACTGGGGTACTCAGTTTGGTATGTTGATTACCCATTTACGTGCCGTCTGTCCCGAAGCCTTAACCAGCGCTGCCGCCGTGGATATCGGCGACTTGGTTATGTTCTACAAGCAGGCCAAACAGCGCTTCGATACTGACGAAGACTTTAAGGCTCGATCACGACAGGCCGTGGTCGAGCTGCAGTCTGGCGATCCGGCTGCTCAAGCTGCCTGGCAGCTACTCTGCGATCAGTCGCGCCAAGCCTTTCAAAAAATCTACGATCGCCTCGACATCCGCATCATTGAACGTGGTGAGTCTTTCTACAATCCACTTTTGTCTGAGGTAGTTGCCGCCCTGCAAGATCAAGGTCTGTTGGTCGAAGATCAAGGGGCTCAGGTCGTTTTTTTGGACGGGTTTACCAATAAAGCTGGGGAGCCACAGCCGCTAATTATTCAAAAGTCGAACGGTGGGTTTAACTATGCCACCACGGACTTGGCCGCCATTCGCCAGCGCACCCAACAAGAACAAGCCCAGCGGATTCTTTATGTGGTTGATGTGGGGCAGGCAAGTCACTTTACTCAGGTCTTTCAGGTGGCGGCGAAAGCCGGGTGGATTCCCGATGATGTGGAACTGGCACACGTGCCCTTTGGCCTGGTCCAGGGAGAAGACGGCAAGAAGTTCAAAACCCGCTCCGGCGAGACGGTGCGTCTTCAGGATTTGCTGGATGAAGCGATCAGTCGAGCTCGGGTGGATCTGGAAACGCGGATCGCGGCTGAGGGGCGTGACGAAACGACGGACTTTATTCAATCCGTGGCCGAAACCGTGGGCATCGGCGCGGTTAAATATGCAGATCTGAGCCAAAACCGCACCAGTAATTACATCTTTAGTTATGACAAGATGCTGGCCCTGCAGGGCAACACGGCACCCTACCTGCTGTACGCTTACGTGCGCGTTCAAGGTATCAGCCGTAAGGGGCAGATTAACCTGCAGGCCCTAGATACCGAGGCCACTATCCATCTCGAAGATGAGAGTGAGTTTGCCCTCGCGAAACATATTTTGCAACTCGATGAGGCGATCGCTGAGGTGGCACGCGATTTGTATCCCAACCGGTTGTGTCAATATCTGTTTGAGCTGAGTCAAAAGTTCAACCAGTTTTACGATCGCTGCTCGGTTTTGCAAGCTGACGAACCGCAGCGCACTTCGCGGCTCATGCTGTGTGACCTCACTGCCCGTACCCTACAGCTGGGTTTGTCGCTGTTAGGCATTCAGGTAATCGAACGGATGTAGGCACGTTTGATCGCATACGCCATGCTTCCGTGCATCTGCTGATTTCCATCGCACTGTCCGGATTGCGAATCAGTGTTTCCGAAAGCGTAGAAGTCCCTGCTATACATGAATGCTATGGAAATACCGAAGTCAGACTCTAAACTGTCGTCTTCGACAGAGTACGCGCTCATTTTTGGGGCGGGCGCCAGTGCAGCGATGTCTTTGGCCGCCCAGCAGGTGACCGCCGCCTCGGTACCGTTAACCGCCTTGGTCGCCATTGGCCTGATCAATCGCCGCCGCCTTGATCAGAAAATTAAAGCGAGTGAACCGACGGGGCCGGTCTCAGCGGAACAATCAGTGCGTCACCAAGCGCTGCCCCAGGCCGCCCCCGTCGCGCGTCCTGCGCCGGAGATGATCTCAGCCCAGCCCAGCTTGATGAACAGTGTGTCGCCGATTCGGTTTTCGACGAAGCAGCAACGCCTGATGGCTGACCGGCAGGCTCACAAAGATGCGCAACAAAACTGCCTAGCGCAAATTGGCCACGATCTGAAACAAGAGCGCGAAGGGCAGGGGCTTTCTCTACAGGATATTCATTGCCAAACCTATATTCAGCGCTATGCCCTTGAAGCGATCGAGCAAGGCGACTTAGACGCGCTACCAGAGCCCTTTTATATCCGTGCTTTCATCCGCAAATATGCGATCGCTCTGAGACTGAATGCGGCTGATACCGTCGCGCGCTTTCCCATCAGTTAGCAACGCTCAACTCGGGTAGCGGCAATCGCGATCGCAGAAGGTGGCGTTCGGAGGTCGGTTCTGTTTCGATTGTGAGTACGGCTGGCTGTTCTCGCACTCGCTCTTCGAGGGGACGCACCTGTTCGACCAGCTGAATCAGCTGCTCAAAGCGGGGCGGGGGCGCATTGGCAATGTAACCAGCATCCGAAGCAATACTCGCTGGGGCTGCCTTCATCGCGGCTTCCACCAAGCGCTGTTGATTGCGATCAACGGTGGGGCTGAGCAACACTGCTCCCGTGGTGATCGCTCGACTTTCATGCAGCACCCGAAAGGTCGCCCGGTCAAACTCACTCCGAAACTGCTGAAAATCTTCTTCTGACAGTGCCCCCGCCACTACATCACCGTTCGCCACCCAGGCCAGCACGGTTTTGGGGGTGGGTGCAAAGCGAATTTCGGCCAGGGTCAGGCCATAGAGGTCATATAGCGGCAGATAGTAGCCGGTTGCTGAACCGGGTTCACCCAGCCCAATGACCGTATTGGCCAAATCAGGCAGGGCCTCGGCGGGGCTATCGGCCGCGACGATCATGACCGATCGCTGATTGGGACTACCCTGCAGGGGAAACAACGGCACATATTGCGCCTCGCTGAGGGCGATCGCGGCTAACCCGGCTGGGGCGAAGGCTAAATCCCAGGCCTGCGACTCGAGTTGCTCAACGGCTCGAATTTCATTAAAAACCGGCTCCAACTCAATTTGAGTAGATAGGGTCTCAGCGAGATACTGCTGAAAAGGGGCGTAGGTCTCAACGGAGGCGGTACCGGTGTCATAGCTGACCACTCCCACGGTCAGCCGCGTGGGGGCGCCCGAGTTAGCCGTCTGCTGATGACAGCTGCCTAAGCTCAGCGTTAGCACGAGGCTGAAACCCACCGTTAAAAAGAAGCCCAACCGACGCAGCTGCTGCATGGCCAAGTGTCCGTCGTATAACTGTCTCGCTGAGACAATCTCTGCTTGGTTGGAGATTACCCCGAGATCGGGACGCCTGCCATAAACTTTTTTTGCTGGCGTCTGCTAGCGGCGCGGCGCTGCAGTCCTATTCCTAGGACAGAATTGTTATCGGTCAGGATTGGCCACATGGGACCGCGATTTTTTAGCCACGACCTTATAGCAGCACCTCTTCTAACTGATGTTGCTCCCACAGTTTTTGATACAGGCCCGCTTGCCGCACCAGTTCTTGGTGGGTGCCGATTTGCACGATGCGCCCCTGATCCATCACCATGATGCGATCTGACAGTGCCGCCACGCCCATCTGATGCGAGATAAACATCACTGTTTGGTTCTGCGTGCCGGTTTTGAGATTGTTCAAAATGTCGGTGGCGGTTTGATTATCGACGCTCGACAGGGCATCGTCTAGCACCACCACAGGAGCTTCAATCATCAGGGCTCGCGCCAAGGCCGATCGCTGCCGCTGTCCCCCCGAGAGGGTGATGCCGCGTTCGCCCACGACCGTGTCGTACTGTTTGGGAAAGTTACCAATTTCCGGGGCGATTTGAGCGAGCTTGGCCGCATACTTCACTTCCGATAGTTCAGCCAGCGGTTCCCCGTAGCGGATGTTGTTGTTGATCGTCGTGCTGAACAGAAAGCTTTCTTGCGGTACGTAGGCGATCGCGCTGCGCAAATCAACGAGGGGCAGCTGGGTAATATCTTGGCCGTCTAAAAAGAGTTGGCCCGGGGCAATATCTAGCAGACGTGGCAGAGCATTCGCTAGCGTTGATTTACCGGCTCCAATTGGTCCCACGATCGCCACCGTTTCGCCAGGATATGCGGTAAAAGACACCCCATCTAGTGCGGGCTCCCGGCTGTCAGGATAGGTGAACATCAGGTTGCGGGCCTCTAGCTGGCCCCGGATGGCGTCCTCAGGTAACGCCTGTAAGGTGGTCGCATCGGCGATTTTGGGTTGGCTCATAAGAATGGCTTCGACCCGATCGATACTGACCTCGCCCCGCTGATAGGCGGTAATGGTGAAGCCCAGCAGCGCCGTCGGAAACACCAGCCGCTCAACATAGAGCACCATCGCCACAAAATCACCGACCGAGAGGAAACCATCCGCGATCGCCCCGGCCCCCGTCGCTAAAATCAGCAGCAGGCTGATGCTCGCTAAGCCCCCCAACAAGGGAAATAGCGTGTTGCGAGTACGCGCCAGCGTCAGGTTGGCATCGAGCAAATCGTCGTTCAGCTCAGCAAAAGCCTGCCGCTCGTTGTCTTCTTGAGCGTAGATTTTGATCAGCGAGATCCCACTGAGGTCTTCTTGAATCAGCTCGCTCAGGCGGGAGGTCGATTCCTGCACCCGCAGTTGTTGATTGCGCAGGCGATCGCTAAACAGTCGCACGAGCACCAACATGACCGGATACACCATCAGCGCCACGACGGTCAGCCGCACGCTCAGCGATAGCATTACCGGCACGGTAAAGGCATAGGCAAACAGCGTGTTCGCAATACTCAACACGGCAAAGCCCAGCAGTCGCCGAATGTTGTCAACATCGCTGGTAGCCCGGCTAATCAGTTCGCCAATCGTGTTGGTGGCAAAGTAGCTTGGCTCCATCGTCAGCAGATGCTGAAAAATGCGCTGCTTTAGGTCAAACTCTACCTGCCGCCCCACCCCAAATAGGAAAATGCGCGACGCCATGCGCAGAATCCACATGACTGACGCCAGCACCAGCACCACGAGAGCATATTGGGCGATCCGATCAAAGCCAAACGCCACCTGTAGCTCATCAATACCATCCCGAATTAGCAGCGGAATGCGTGCGCCCAAAAGGTTGACTACCAGCAGCGCGACAATGCCGAGCGCACACTGTCGCCAGTGCGGCTGCATGTATTGCCCTAGTTTTTTAAGATGCCAGTTTTTCTGTGCCGGTTTGCTTGAACGCGCCATGCTGTTGCCAAATCTTCAGCCCCTCCCATCCTAGACGACGCGACGTCACTCCTGTTTTGCTGCTCTGTTTAATTGCGCAGCGCCGGTTTGAGTGGGTCGGAGGCAATACAAATGCTCAAAAACTGGGTTACCCATAGACTCATCGGAGCGATCGCCCGCCCCCTTTGAGAACTCAGGGCTGTTTCATGTTTGCCAAAGAGAATTCTGGCTTATAACCTGACAACGGAGCTACTGTGCAGCAAAATCAGCGGGCCTCACCTGTTCCCACAGGGCTTGGATCTGCTCCTCAGAGAAGACATGTCTACTCGCCGCCTCGGTTAAGGCGTCTAATCGGCTCCAAGCAAAGGTGTGTGCGACGCGAACGAGGTCGTCATCGGGCAAAGCTGGATGCACCCAGATCACTGGCTGGCTAGCTGGAATGCCGCCTGAGACTAAGTCGAACGTCACTTGGTGATAGGGCTCTGAAAAACCTGCTCTGACCACAGATCGTTTAACCGCTGCGATTTGTACCGTGCTAGGGTGACGCATGACAATTAACCCTCATGGCCAAGACTTTCACGGTTATTGTCCGCTAGTCTAGCAGCGGTTTTTGGCGTTGCTTAATCAAGAGATGAATCTTGGCGGAACTGGAACCTCGTCGAACTTG
>CALCCA010000009.1 GCA_937899725.1 uncultured Halomicronema sp. | reverse complement strand
GAGACTCCATTTTAGATGCCCTATCTGTAGCCGGAATCTAGAGAATTGGTATTAGTCGCTTCCAAAATTCAAGATGCTGAAGAACGTCGAGAACTCAACGGCCTGGTCGAATCAACGATTCGTCAATCAGGTGCTTGGGTTTATTACAAATCTATTGTTTTTGGGGCAAGCACCGCAGTTACTCACCCTTCCGAGAGTGCTCGATAGGTCAGCAATGGAATGGGTCTGGGCGACAGCGGCCTTATCGGTTTGGCCTACCTTTCACGTTGTCTGAGCGGTGGTGAGCCAATCCGCGATCGCGCCAATATGGGTGATTTCGCCATCGGGTGTAATGTCAGCTTGAGCGACCAAGTGAGGGCGATATTTGCCCGTTTTGACGATGACAGCTTTCATGCCGACGTCCTGTGCACCTTTAATATCCGCTTCAATATCGTCGCCGATCATCACCACTGCGGTTGCAGGCAACCCGAGTTCATCTAGGACCCGATGATAAAAAGCGGGATTGGGTTTCCCCACAACGACAGCAGACTGATCCGTGGCATATTCGAGACCAGCGACGAATGCGCCGATATCTAACTGCAGCCCGGCTTCCCACTGCCAGTATTTGCCTCGGTGCAGCGCCATCACCTGAGCCCCCTTCATCATCAATCGAAAGGCACGATTCATCAGGCGGTAACTCCAGGCGTCACCAATATCACCCACTACAATCACGTCGGCATCGGTATCCGACCAGGTGAATTCGCTAAAGTCTTGCTTGGCGTCTTCAGTGACCAGCGGATAGATTTTGGGGTGGCCCAACTGGCGGAGATGTAACACTGCGGCATAGGCGGCAGTCACAATTTCTGAGGGGTCGATCTCGAGTCCCATGGCCTGGAGGCTGGCACTCATCGACTGGGTCGATTGAGTGGTGTTGTTCGTCACGTAGCGATAGGGCAGCCCACTGTTGCGGAGGGCCGCAATGGCGGCCTGTGCGCCCGGCAAGGTGCGATTGGCGACGTAGAACACGCCATTGAGATCGAGTAAGAATCCTTTCGTCTCGTGAAAAGTTTCCGGTAGCATGGGACTTCGGCCTCTCATGATGGTCTGGCTGCCGCGTTCTCTGAAGCGTAGCGAGATTGCTCGTCAGAAAGTGGCTCAGCATTTACCGTTCTGCCATCTTATCCATCCCAGTTGGAATCGGGTTGACGGCATGAGGCGGAGTCAGTTCTGGCGTTATGGCAACAGGTGGCATGTCGTTGACCCCTCCCTCAGCAAATGCGTATTGGTACGCGGGTCAGCTCATGTCCGGAGACACACTGACCCTGCCACGGCAAGATCCGGGCCTGTTGTATGGGGCAACGGTTTTTACAACGCTGCGAGTTTACGACCACCATCTCGATCATCCCTGGACTGTTTGGGCGGCGCACCAAGCGCGACTGACGCGATCGCTCCAGACCTTTCACTGGGTAGAGCCGAACTGGGCGCAGGTGCGTCAGGGGGCCGAGACCCTGGCGTCCCATTTCCCCGTGCTGCGGGTGACAATATTTCCGGATGGACGAGAGTTGATTTTGGGGCGATCGCTGCCGCCAGATTTGGCGCTGAAACAAACCCAGGGCGTGACGGTGTGGGTTGCCGATGCCGAGGAGTACGGTCGCCCCCTTGCCGCTCACAAGACGGGCAACTATTTGGGCAGCTGGCTAGCGTTGCAGGCGGCTCAACGAGCGGCGGCTCAAGAGGCGGTCTTAGTAGATGATCAGGATCATTGGCTAGAAACCAGTACCGGCAACCTCTGGGGCTGGGCGGCTGGTCAATGGTGGACGCCGCCGCTGACGGCTGGGCTCTTGCCGGGCGTGATGCGATCGCGCCTCCTGCAGGGCCTACAGCAGCAACAGCAAACCGTGTTGACTGCAGCTTGGACGCCTCAACGGGTGAGCCAGTTCTCATTTTTGGCCTACACCAACAGTGTGGTGGAGGTCGTGCCGATTCAGACTGTCCTGCAGGGGGCTTCGTCTGTGAACTACAATCCAGATTATGGAAAAGTAAAGCAATTGACTCTAGCTTGGCAGTCGATTGTCGGCTGAGTTTCTGAAGATGGGTTAACATTAATTAATACTTGTTTTTTCCATAAGCTTTATCCGTTCTATAGAGAACTGACGATTCAGACTTTGACAACCAAAAGTCGCTTGATAGAAACAGCAATCTTTCTGAAGTGTTTGGAGGCATGGCTCCGTGAATAAGCGGTGGAGAAACGCAGGGCTATACGCACTACTCGTCGTAGTTGTCATCGCCCTGGCAACAGCAATTTTCGATAACTCAGGTCAAGAATCCCAGTCCTGGCGCTACAGCCGTTTTCTCGATGCCATCGAGAGTAACCGCATTGAGCGCGTCAGCATCAGCGCTGATCGTTCCCAGGCTCGATTTACCGATCCTGAAGGCAATGGCCAGGTAACCGTCAATCTGCCTAACGACCCGGACTTGATCAATACCCTGGAAACCAACAACGTTGATATCGTTGTCTTCCCTCAAACCGACGACAGCGCTTTGGTGCGTTTGTTTAGCACCTTACTGATTCCGGTATTGCTGCTAGTAGTGTTGTTCTTTGTCTTGCGGCGGGCTCAGAGTGGCCCTGGCAACCAAGCGATGAACTTTGGCAAGTCTAAGGCTCGAGTTCAGATGGAGCCCCAAACCCAGGTCACCTTTGGTGACGTGGCCGGGATTGAGCAGGCCAAGCTGGAGCTGACCGAAGTTGTTGACTTCTTGAAAAATGCTGATCGCTTCACGGCGGTGGGTGCCAAGATTCCCAAGGGCGTCTTGCTGGTAGGCCCTCCGGGAACCGGTAAGACACTTCTAGCTCGCGCGGTTGCGGGTGAAGCTGGTGTCCCCTTCTTCAGTATCTCCGGTTCGGAGTTTGTCGAAATGTTTGTGGGTGTTGGCGCTTCCCGCGTTCGCGACCTGTTTGAGCAAGCCAAAACAAATGCGCCCTGCATCGTCTTTATTGATGAGATTGACGCAGTGGGTCGTCAGCGGGGCGCTGGCCTCGGCGGCGGCAACGACGAGCGTGAGCAAACGCTTAACCAGTTGCTGACCGAAATGGATGGTTTTGAAGGCAACACTGGCATCATCATCATCGCGGCGACTAACCGGCCTGATGTATTGGATTCAGCTCTACTGCGTCCCGGTCGTTTTGACCGTCAAGTGGTGGTTGATCGCCCTGACTTTGCGGGTCGGTCGGAGATTTTGCAGGTGCACGCACGCGGCAAAACCTTTGCCAAAGACGTTGACCTCGACAAAATTGCTCGCCGGACGCCTGGTTTCACTGGGGCTGATCTGTCCAACTTGCTGAACGAAGCGGCTATTTTGGCCGCTCGTCGCAATCTCACTGAAATTTCGATGGATGAGGTGAACGACGCCATCGATCGCGTGCTCGCCGGTCCTGAGAAGAAAGACCGGGTGATGACCGACAAGCGTAAAGAACTGGTGGCTTACCACGAAGCGGGCCATGCTTTGGTCGGTGCCTTAATTCCTGAGTATGACCCGGTGCAAAAGATTAGCATCATTCCCCGTGGTCGGGCCGGTGGTTTGACCTGGTTTACGCCCAGTGAAGAGCGTCTGGAATCGGGTTTGCAGTCTCGTTCTTACATGCAGAATGAGATGGCAGTCGCCCTCGGTGGACGCATTGCTGAGGAGCTAGTTTATGGTAACGAAGAGGTAACAACCGGTGCCTCTAGTGACTTGCAGCGGGTGGCGCAAGTGGCTCGTCAAATGGTGACGCGCTTTGGTATGAGCGAAAAGCTCGGCCCCGTGGCGTTAGGTCGCCAGCAAGGCAACATGTTCCTCGGTCGCGACATCACAGCGGAGCGAGATTTCTCTGAAGAAACTGCCGCTATTATCGATTCTGAAGTGCGCCAGCTAGTCGACCAGGCCTACGATCGCGCTAAGCAGGTCTTGGTGGAAAACCGCCCTGTTCTTGATAAGTTAGCCGCCATGCTGATCGACAAGGAAACCGTCGATTCTCAAGAACTCCAGGATCTCCTGGTGACCAACTCGGTGAAAATGCTGCCCTTGCTTTAACAGCGGCGACACATATTTCACTTTGGTGGTGAAAATTACGTGATGAATGAGGCTCCTCAGGGAGCCTCATTTTTTTGCTTAATGGCTCTGATGTTGACTGTCTGCAGGCCAATTCAAAGCGATCGCCGGGGAGATTTTTCACTTTTTCGTGAAGTCATTCCTATGCGGGTGAGACTAACCTCATAGAATAGTTAACTGTCGCTTGTAAGAAACCTACCCTATGACTGTTCGCGTTCGCATCGCGCCGAGTCCCACCGGCAACCTACATATTGGCACCGCCCGGACGGCAGTGTTTAACTGGCTATTTGCGCGCCATCATGGGGGTCAGTTCATCCTGCGGGTAGAAGATACCGATACGGAGCGATCGCGCCCGGAATTTACCGACAACATTACGGCAGGGCTAGAGTGGTTGGGTCTGACGTGGGATGAGGGGCCTTTCTTTCAGTCACAGCGACTCGATCTGTATCGTCAGGCGATTCAGACCCTCCTAGATCACGGCCTGGCCTATCGTGCCTACGACACGTCAGCAGAATTGGAGGCCATGCGAACGGCTCAAAAGGCCAAAAAGCAAGCCCCCCGTTATGACAACCGACATCGTCACCTCACCGATGACCAGCAGCGTGCCTTCGAAGCTGAAGGACGTCAGGCCGTTATCCGCTTCAAAATCGCTGATGATCGCACCGTGCAGTGGCATGACTTAGTGCGGGGTGCCATGACCTGGCAAGGCAGCGATCTCGGGGGTGACATGGTTATTGCGCGGGCCTCCTCGGTGGATAGCATTGGCCAGCCCCTCTACAACCTGGCTGTAGTGGTGGATGATCAGGATATGGACATTACTCACGTGATTCGGGGTGAGGATCACATCGCCAATACGGCCAAGCAAATTTTGTTGTACGAAGCGCTTGGCGGCACCGTGCCCCAATTTGCCCACACGCCGCTCATTTTGAATCCCTCGGGTCAAAAGCTCTCCAAACGCGATGGCGTGACCTCAATTTCTGATTTTCAAAAGATGGGTTTTACGGCCCCGGCTTTAGCCAATTACATGACGCTCTTGGGGTGGTCACCGCCTGACAGTGAAGAACTCTTCACCCTTGAAGCGGCGGCGCCACAGTTTAGTTTTGATCGCGTCAATAAGGCGGGGGCCAAATTCGATTGGGATAAGCTCGATTGGCTGAACAGTCAATATCTGCATGATCGCCCTGCATCCGAGTTGGTGGAAATGCTCGTTCCTTATTGGCAAGCAGCGGGCTATGACTTTGATCTGGAGGTCGATCGCGACTGGCTAACGGTGCTGGCGGGATTGCTGGGGCCGAGTCTGACGCGCTTGTCGGATGCGGTTGAGCAGGGTCGCTTTTTCTTTGCGGAAGTCATGGACTACTCTGAAGCCGCAACCAAACAGCTGCGTCAAGACGGGGTCGCTGAATTACTCACAGCCACGCTGGGTCAATTGCAGGCCGGTGCTTCCCTAGAGTCTTTAGAGGCGGTGAAGGCGTTAGTGAGCGATGTTGTGAAGGCTCAGGGTATTAAGAAGGGATTGATGATGAAGTCGATGCGGGCAGCCCTGATGGGCGACATGCAAGGGCCGGATTTGACGGAGTCTTGGCTGATTTTGCATCAGCGGCAATTTGATCTGCCGCGACTCAAAAAAGCGGTAGAGCTGGCTCAAAGCTGAGGCAGCTGACCTACAATCCGATTGGAAGGGTTAAGGGGGCAAGTTTCGATGCATCGAGTACGGATGGCTGGTCGCCTCGTTATGGGACTTGTACTTGGCAGTTTGAGTCCGCTGGTGATCGATATGCTGCGAGAGTTACCTGTCTCAGCTCAGACTGACGTTGTCACCCTGGCATCCGGATTCACGCCTAACCCGACGGTTTTAGTGGGTACCGGCGGCGGCGATCGCCCAGCGGCGGAAGTGGTCAATACGCGCAATAGTCCTACGGGCCCTTGCTTGGGGTTTATCTCGACCCAGCCCCACGAAGAAGTCACTCTGGATAACCGATTTTCGAATCTGGAAATACGGGTGGAGGCCGATCTCGATACGACTTTGATCGTGGCGGGGCCAGATGGTGTTTGGTGCAACGATGACAATGGCAGCCATAATCCAGCCATTGCGGGCGAGTGGCTGGCGGGCAGCTATCGCATCTGGGTGGGCAACTACCAAGCTGGAGAGGTACCCCGCTACGAGTTATCGATCACGGATAATCCTTAAACCATCGGTGCTAAGACAATATCCTTCAGTAGGGTAGGTGGCTGATGCGCTCACAAACCCTAATCGCGGTTGCCGATGTGGAGGCGAGTCGTTGGTATCAAACTCTGCTGGCGTGCGATCGCGTCCACGGCGGAACAGAATATAGTCGACTGGCGATGCGGGGAGAAGCCGATTTCTTCCTGCAGCTGCATGTCTGGAATGCGCATGATCATCCGAATCTCGGCGATCCAATGGCAGCTGCCCACGGCTACGGTGTCTTGCTATGGTTTTCGTGGACGATTTTGCGGCGACAGTGACTCGTGCGTAGCAAGTGAAGGCGGCAATCGTCACGCCGCCCCACGTGAATCCTTCGGCGTACCATCAGGAATGTTAGCTCCGTGATTTGGATGGGACATTGTTGTAGTTGCCAGTCGTCCAGCAGCGGTTGTTTCCTCAATCCGGTGATGGATTCGCCTCTGGTGTGCCGATGGGCTGTCCCGATTGCCTGAGAATCAAGATCGCGTTTCCAGCGGCTCAGCTGCCGTCTTCTCAGGGATCAGTGTGGCCGTTCCGGTTGGTCGTAGAGAGCTCAGCAACTGATCTTTCGGTGACAAATTTGCTCAGTCCTCTTAAATTACGTTAAATTTAATTAACGACTACTCATATTTCAGCACTAAGGCCGCTACTTGCCGGTAGTTCCCTTGGCTGCCCTTGATTTGAGTAATGCTTAAGAAAAAACTTTATCTTGTTGAACGCTGCGCGTTTTAGAGATTTGAGATTTTTGACGTTAACGACGCTCTAGAGGCCACCTGGTTATGAAACTTTCTTGGAGAGTTGTCCTGTTATGGGCACTACCCATTCTGGTTGTAGGGTTCTTCTTCTGGCAGGGTACGGTTTCGACCAACGCGATGAACACCGGTCAGAACACTGCCAGCACCAGAATGACCTACGGTCGATTCCTCGACTATTTGGATGCGGGTCGGGTAATGGCTGTTGACCTATATGACAACGGTCAGACCGCAATTGTCGAAGCGATGGATACGCAGCTCGACAACCGTGTCCAGCGCTGGCGCGTTGACCTACCGGGTAATACGCCTGAGCTGATCACTCGGATCAAAGATGCCAATGTCAGTCTTGATTCTCACCCGCCCCGTACCACCGGAGCGTTGTGGGGGATTTTGGGCAACTTGCTTTTCCCCTTCCTGCTGATTGGTGGTTTGTTCTTCCTTTTCCGTCGTTCTAACAATGCGCCGGGCGGGCCGGGTCAGGCGATGAACTTCGGTAAGTCGAAGGCGCGTTTTATGATGGAAGCCAAGACGGGTGTCGTTTTTGATGACGTCGCCGGTATCGAAGAAGCGAAAGAAGAGTTGCAAGAGGTTGTTACCTTCTTGAAAAAGCCTGAGCGGTTTACGGCTGTCGGGGCTCGCATTCCCAAAGGTGTGTTGCTGGTGGGCCCGCCAGGAACGGGTAAAACGCTGCTCGCCAAAGCGATCGCGGGTGAAGCAGGCGTGCCTTTCTTTAGCATCTCCGGTTCTGAATTTGTTGAAATGTTTGTCGGCGTCGGCGCTTCGCGCGTGCGTGACCTCTTTAAGAAAGCCAAAGAGAGTGCTCCCTGCATCATCTTTATTGACGAGATTGATGCGGTCGGTCGTCAGCGTGGCGCTGGCATCGGCGGTGGTAATGACGAGCGTGAGCAGACCCTTAACCAGCTGCTGACCGAGATGGATGGTTTCGAAGGCAACACCGGTATCATCGTGATTGCGGCTACCAACCGCGCTGATGTCCTCGACTCTGCCCTACTCCGTCCGGGTCGCTTTGACCGTCAAATCTCGGTTGATCCGCCGGATGTGAAAGGCCGTTTAGAAATTCTCGATGTCCACGCCCGCAACAAGAAGCTGGCTGAAGATATCTCCTTAGACGCGATCGCCCGCCGGACGCCTGGGTTTACTGGTGCGGATTTGGCTAACTTGCTTAATGAAGCGGCAATTCTCACGGCTCGTCGCCGCAAAGAAGGCATCACCATGACTGAAATCGACGATGCGGTTGATCGCGTCGTCGCTGGTATGGAGGGCACGCCGCTGGTCGATAGCAAGAGCAAGCGCCTGATTGCTTATCACGAAGTGGGTCACGCAATTGTGGGCACCTTGGTCAAAGCTCATGACCCAGTGCAAAAGGTGACCTTGATTCCGCGTGGTCAAGCTCAAGGTTTGACCTGGTTCACCCCGAGTGAAGACCAAATGTTGATCTCTCGTGCCCAAATCTTGGCCCGTATCCAAGGTGCTTTGGGGGGACGGGCAGCCGAAGACATCATCTTTGGCGATGCTGAAGTGACGACTGGGGCGGGTAACGACCTGCAGCAGGTCACAGGCATGGCGCGTCAAATGGTGACTCGATTTGGCATGTCAGACCTGGGGCCATTGTCGCTGGAAGGGTCGCAAGGAGAGGTGTTCTTAGGGCGTGATTGGATGAATCGCTCGGAATACTCTGAGAATATTGCGTCTCGGATTGACCTTCAGGTTCGCAAGATTGTGGACAACTGCTATGACGAAACTAAGCAGATGATTCAAGAGAACCGTGCAGTGATTGACCGTCTGGTTGATTTGCTGATTGAGAAGGAAAGCATCGACGGTGATGAATTCCGACGCATTGTGTCTGAGTACACGACTGTCCCTGAAAAAGAGCAGTTAGTGCCTCAGATTTAATGCTCTCGCTTCCTGGTCTCTAGGGTGATTAAAAGACCCGTTCTCATTCGAGGACGGGTCTTTTGTTTGGCGATAAATCTACTGGCTCAATGAGGCCTAAAGTTGTCAGGGGGCAGGGTAATTAATAAGCGAGAAGAGTTGAATGACGCGACGTACCCTCTATGTAGCCATCACGAATCATGGGTTTGGCCATGCGACCCGAGCTGCCTCGGTGGCGGCAACGGTTAAACAGTTAGTGGCTGATACTGACATTATTCTGGCGACAACGGCTCCCCGGTGGTTATTAGAGAGTTATCTCAAAGCACCGTTCGTATTGCGAAAACAGGCTCTCGATGTGGGCGTACTGCAGCCTGATAGCCTAACCGTCGATCGCCCCGCCACCCTCACAGCGCTCCGGCAGCTGCAACACCGGCAAGGTGAATTGGTTGAACAGGAAGCTGCTTTTTTACAAGCTGCCGGGGTTGATCTGGTGTTGGGCGATATTCCACCGCTCGTCGCGATCGCGGCCAAAGCGGCCAACGTTCCCTGCTGGATGATGAGCAACTTTGGTTGGGACTTTATCTATCGAGCTTGGGGCGGTGAGTTTGGGGCGATCGCCGATTGGATTCAGAATTGTTTTGCTCAGGCTGATCGGTTGTTCCGCTTGCCCTTTCATGAACCGATGGCAGTCTTTTCTGATATTACAGATGTGGGGCTGACGGGGGGAACACCACAATACTCAGCAGCGACCCTGCGACAGCGTTTTGATATCACTGCGGATCAGTCAAAAACGGTGTTGCTGACGTTTGGGGGCTTAGGTTTAGCGCAAATTCCCTACGGTACCCTGCAACGGTTCGCTGACTGGCAATTCATCACGTTTGATCGTCAAGCCCCGGATTTGCCTAATTTGTGTAAGATCAGCGATCGCACTCTGCGACCTGTGGACTTTATGCCCTTGTGCGGGCGCGTCGTTTCTAAACCGGGCTACAGCACTTTTTCAGAAGCTTGCCGTTTAGAGGTGCCGGTCGTCACGATCACTCGCGACGATTTTGCCGAGGGGCCGCTACTGGTTAGCCAGCTGCAAGACTGCAGCGCTCACCAGGTGCTGACGCCCCAGGCGTTTGCCGAGGGTGCCTGGGAGTTTCTCGAGACTGCCCCCAATCCGCCTCTAACTAGTCAGCGATTGAGCAAAACGGGGAATCAAGAAATTGCGGGAGCGATCGTAGATTTTTTACGCGACCACTCTAGTTAATGCCAAGGCGAAGGGTCGTTGCTAACTTTGAGCAGTGCTGATGTCTGATCAAGATCGGTGAAGGGATTGGGCTGAATCTAAACTGAGGTTATCGATGGCGGATGCGATCGTAGATAGCGATGTACTCTTCCCCAGAATTTTTCCACGAATAGTCATATTGCATGCCCTGCAAGGCCAACTGCTGGAAAAGCTGCGGTTCGTTGTAGTAAAGGTCGATCGCGCGGTTGAGCGCTGACTCCATCGCGTACTGGTCGGTGTCATAGAAAACAAAGCCGGTGCGTTCTTCACGGGGATGCTCGTTGTCGTAGTCCCAATCAAAAACTGTGCTGACTAGCCCACCGACGCCCCGGACGACGGGTACCGTGCCATAGCGTAGGGAAATGAGCTGGGTGAGGCCGCAGGGTTCAAACTTACTCGGTACCACCATCATGTTGGCTCCGGCATAGATGAGGTGGGCGAGTTCTTCATTAAAGCTCAGCTCGAGATGAATGTCGGGATTATCGTTGAGGAAATGCTTCTCATGCCAGAACCAGTCATTAGTTTGGCGGTCAGTTGCGGAACCGAGTAGCACGAACTGAGCGCCACGATTGAGGGCGTGATACATGGCATGGTGAACCAAATGCATCCCTTTCTGGTCATCTAAACGACCAATAAAAGCAACGATAGGTTTGTCGCAGACTCTCAGGAGCAGTTTTTCGCGGAGAGCTTTTTGATTCAGAGTTTTGTCTTCGAAGGTGGCGGAACTGTAAGGAGAGGGAATGTGATCGTCAGTTTCCGGATTCCAGATCTTGGGGTCGATGCCGTTGAGAATGCCGGAAAATTTGAAGCCCTTGAGGTGCAAGGTGTGGCCTAGTCCAAAGCTACAGTCCTCATGCATGGCTTCCCAGGCATGGTGAGGCGAAACGGTGTTGACATGGTTGGCGTAAACAATGCCCCCTTTCATAAAGTTGAGGGAAAACGGATTAAAGTTATCACGCAGGCGATCGTAGTGAAAGTAGTACGCTTCGCGGTTGAGTCCTGTCGCCCAGAGAATTTCGGTACCGGCAAAGCCTTGGTGTTTGAAGTTGTGAATGGTGTAAAGCACTCGCTGATGTTCCATGCCGTGATGCTGATACATCTCGTAGAGCATGACGGGCACGAGTCCGGTTTGCCAATCATGACAGTGAATCACGTCAGGACGCTTATTGCTTTTTAGCAAAAATTCGAGGGCGGCTTTGCTGAAAAAGGCAAAGCGTAGCGGATCATCATCGCAGCCATAATAAGTGCCGCGGTCAAAATAAAAGTCTTCTGAGTGGGGTTCAATAAAAAAGCACAGGCGACCATGCACCCACCCACAAAACACCGAGCAGTGGATGCGATCGCCATACCAGGGTACACAGAGGTCTTGGTAGGCATCATGCAGGCCCCAAATATGGTCATAGCGCATGTTGTTGTACTTAGGCAGAATGATCTCGATGGAGTGCCCACGCGCTTCGAGTTCGCGACTGAGACCATAAACAACGTCGCCGAGACCTCCAGCTTTAATGACAGGTGCACATTCCGAGGCAATCTGCACGATGTACATAAGAAACCCTCGTTTAATAAAAATTCATTTTGGTTTGATTTTATTCAATCAGGAAGACCTGACAGAGGCAAGGGGCTGGAGACAGATCGCGGCGGTTGAAAGGGGGCTAACTTTTGCCGATGGTCTATCCATGAATTCCGCTTAAGCCAGTCTGTTTGCCGTGAGGTTAGAGCGTTACCATGCTAAAAGACACCACTGCGATTCAAAGGAGTAAAGCATGGTCGGGACTCAAGTCTCAGCTCGCGAATTTTTTCGTTCAGCCTATGAAAATCGCTACACCTGGGCACCAGGTTTCCCAGGCTATACGACTGACGTCACTTTTATTTCGGGCGACACCACAGCGACTGCCAAAGCCCGAGTGAATCCTGATCTCAAGGCTGAGGTCTTTGAGGTTGAGGATGAAGCCACTCAAAAAGCGATTCAATATCAGCTGTGGGAAGTCGCCATTCACCGGATTCGTCGTTCTTTTGAAGACACGCATGGGTCGAATAGCTTTTCCTATGGCAAAACGCTGGCAGATGGCTCTGTCGAAATTCTGATGGGTGGCAAAGCTGAAGGCGATCGCTACGAACTGCGTGATAACGAAGTCAGCATGGTGCACCGCCATATTCATGGCACGGTGGTGACGATTCACACGTTCACAAGTCACGACACTGGCGAAGGCTATCTGTCGCAACGCTATGACTCGGTCTACCACGACCCTGAATCAGGGCAGCAAAAAGGGGGACGGAGTGTGTTTGAAGACAACTATGAGAAAGTTGGCGATTACGTCATTCTCACCGAACGTAAGATTCAAACCGAAACGGCAACCGGCACTACAGAGCAAATTTTCCGATTCTCCAATATCGCATTGCTGAGCAACTAGATCTCGGCGTTGCCAGTCACAGAGAAGCGGGATGACTGTGGCAATCATTGCTGCTGAAAACGTTTGCCTGTGATGTCACAGTGCCGATGCCATTCGGTGCTGTGGCTCTCAGCTATCCTGCTTGCTAGGTGTTGATGCTCTAATGATCGTGCCGCCTGGCTGGAGAGGGGTGACAGTTGAGAATTGATGTTTAAGACACAACCAGATCTTTGAAGGCCTTTTGAAGACTCAAAGGGCTGAAGTTTTCGAGCGTTTGCTGTCTTAACCAAGCCCCATCGCAACGCTGATCTTGGCCCTGTAGAATCTCGATGCAGGCGTGAGCGACGGCCTTCGGATCGCGATGGGGAACGCGCCAGCCCACTTTGCCATCTTGCAATGGATCGGCTGAACCGTCGTCATCGCCTGACAGCGTCGGTACACCACAGGCCATCGCTTCGAGATAAACAATGCCAAAGCCTTCTTTAGAGGGCATGACGTAGACATCGGCCAGGCGATAGTGTTCAACTAAAGCCTCGTCAGAGACAAAACCGGCAAAAACAACGCGATCGCCCACCCCTAGATCCTGAGCCATTTGGGCTAGACGCGGCTGATCGTCACCCCGACCGACCACTAAATATTTCACCTGGGGAAAGCTCTTCAGGATTTGCGGTAAGGCTCTAATAGTGACATCTACCCCTTTGTAAATGTCGCCCGACCATAATCGAGCGACCGTCATCAGTACTCGATGATGGTGTAAGCCGTATTGTTCCACCAGTGGGGGTTTGGCTGGGCCGGGGGTAAAGGCATCACCGTCCACCACACAGGGCAGCATATGAAACTTATCAGGGTTCAGGTCATTAGCTTGACAGGCTAGGTCGCGACTATAGCGGCTAATCGTCCAGATCGTGTCTGCTTGCTGTAGTGCTTTTTGCTGGCGAGGCGGCACGGCCTGCCAGACTTCTTTGCCATAAGTCATGACTGTGAGAGCACTGCCAAACCATTGGCAAAGTGGGTTAAGCAGCGGTGTCAGCAACATATGACCGCAGACAAGGCGTGAGTATTGCCGACGTCGCATATTTTGTAAAATCAACCAGGCTAATTTCAGCCGCCCAATATTGGCTGAATAACTGCCGAAATAATAAAAAGTAAACTTATCCTCTGGGGCCAATGGATTGAGATCGGTCGGCTGGTCTCTCAGGATATAAATGTCGGCGGGGGGAGATGTTGGTTGAGCGGCATAGGCTGTGAGTACATCTTTGACATAGGACTGAATGCCGCCCTCAATAGAAAAGATGCTGAGAAAGACAAACCCAACGCGGTGAGAGTGATCTGACACCATTGACCCCTTTACGGCAACGACCCAACAATCTGACTTACTCGGTGAGCGCGACCTGCCCCGACTGCAGACGTTGCAGGTCAATCTGCACCATGTTTTCGATGAGCTGCTCGAAGGTCACTTGGGGAGACCAGTGCAAATCGTTGTTGGCATTGCTAGGGTCGGCAACGAGCTGAAAATGCTCGTCTCGGCGCAGTAGTGTCGTATTCACTTCGACATACTTTTGCCAATCGAGATTGACGCTATTAAAGGCCATTTCGACTAAGTCTTTGACGCTGTGCAGTATCCCAGTGCCAATGACATAATCCTGCGGAGTGTCTGTTTGTAGCATGCGCCACATCACTTCGACGTAGTCTCCGGCAAATCCCCAATCTCTTTTGGCGTCTAGATTGCCCATCGAGAGCTTATCCATCAGACCTAACTTAATGCCTGCGGCGGCGAGTGTGACTTTGCGGGTGACAAATTGAGGTGGTCGTCTGGGGGATTCGTGATTGTAGAGAATACCACTGCAGGCAAAGAGATTGTACTGCTCTCGATGATGGGTCATCGTCCAGTGGGCATGGAGTTTAGCGGCTCCATAAGGATTTTTGGGACGAAAGGGAGTGGTCTCTGACTGCGGTGATTCTTGAACGGCACCAAAAATTTCTGAGCTGCTTGCTTGATAAAACCGGGTCGCTAACTGCGAGTGACGAATCGCGGTCAACAGTCTCGTGGCGGTGCCTGTGATCAAGTCCAGAGTGCCTAGCGGATCGTTCCAAGAAGCGGGAACAAAGCTCGGAGCGGCTAGATTATAGATTTCGGTTGGCTGTAGCTGGGTGACTGCCGCTTGTAGCGCTTGTGCGTCTCTCAGGTCGACCGAGTAAATTTCAACTTGGTCAGCTAAATCATCAAGTTTGACGACGCTACCTTGCCGTTCAGGAGGAAGTAGCCCAACCACTCGGTAACCGCGCTCTAGCAGTAGCTGACTCAGATAGTAGCCGTCTTGTCCGGTAATCCCGGTGATTAGCGCAGTTTTGTTCATAAGTGCGAGTGACAATACAACCAATCGTGAGAGCTAAAAATATTGATAGGGGGAGCTATGCAATCATCGATACCAACGAAGTTATGGGCAAGCTGAAAAGCTTTCGTGGTGATGAGACCGATTCTCCTCTGTGCAGTCATTCTGAACGACACTTAGCCTCTCGGTTGATGAAAATAGCTTGCCAGTTAACCAAGAAACGTGGACTCTCGATGATCTGAAGGATAGTACAATCCGCCATTCCAGGCTTCTATAGATTCATTGAACAATAAAACAGCATCAAAAAATACGAGCCCCTGAGGCATCTGCGTTCAGTCGTTGGCAAAACTTTCGTACGCTGTATGGCTCTCTTGCTGTTTTCAGCATGCCCACTTTGAAGCGGGATTTATCTGCCTGACCAACCGACATCGCCCCCTGGCTCAAGGGCGATTGTGGGTGATGGCGAGACAGTTTTTGCCGTTTTTTCGCAGATAGTCGACTTGATGGGTGGCTCGGCGCAAGAGAAACCAACCATAGCCGCCGTCGACTAGCAAACTCCCTGGTTTTGGCTCCGTCAGTTGGTTCGGATCAAAGGGGTCACCGTGATCCCAAATATTGATATGGATGCGATCGCCCTCAAGATGAACCTCGATCGTAATTGGGGTTTCGGGTGGCAACAAAGCATGGGCGTGACGTACGACATTCGTAAACCCTTCAGCAACGGCAATGTTGAGGCGATCGCGCTCCTGCTGGACCCACGTCAAGTCGGGCTCTAAGGAATCGTAGAACTCTTTAAACCAGTTCTGCACCGCGAAGAGATTGTCTAATTGACTATCGACAATCAAGCATTCACGTCTTGCCATGATTCTACCTAGCTTTCTGTGAGGCCAGCTAGTAGATCACCCCGTGTTTCATCATCCAGGTAGACACTTGCACGAAAAAAGTCGCCGAGGCAATGAACCTCAGGCGACTTTTGATACTAACCGAGACCGTCTTAAAAGAGGCCGAGGGTCAAAGAGGTATCAATGGGTAGCGTTGCGCCGATGCCCAGCCACAGAGTGACCAAAGTACCGAACATAAAAACGGTTGTGGCCACGGGGCGACGGAAAGGATTCTGAAACTTGTTAACGTTCTCTAAGAAAGGAACCAGCATCAGCCCTAAAGGAATTGCGGTCATGCCCGCGATACCCAACAGCTTGTTAGGCACAATGCGCAAGATTTGGAAAGTTGGGTACAAGTACCACTCAGGCAGAATTTCTAAAGGAGTGGCAAAAGGATTGGCCGGTTCGCCAACCATCGCTGGGTCAAGCACAGCGAGCGCCACACAACAAGCGATGCTGCCCAAAATTACGACAGGAAAGATGTAGAGCAGATCATTGGGCCAGGCCGGCTCACCATAATAGTTGTGCCCCATGCCCTGCTTCAGCATTTCTCTCAGCTTCGGGTCGCTGAGATCTGGTTTTTTGATAGTTGCCATAGTGCGTTAGTCGATTGCGAGGTTTAAAGTTTAACGGGTAATCGCCGATGAAAGCGTTCTCTCTCAACAGTGCCAAATAATTCGGGGCTTAGAGAGGGCCAGAAATGCCTTGCTTGCGAATCATGAGGAAGTGCAGCAGCATGAACACTGCGATTGCCCAAGGTAGAACAAAGGTATGCAGGCTGTAAAAGCGGGTCAGAGTAGATTGACCTACGGCTTCACCACCACGCATCAACTCAACGATGGTAGACCCAACCACGGGGATAGCCCCAGGCACACCGGAGACAATCTTAACGGCCCAGTAGCCAACTTGATCCCAAGGCAGAGAATAGCCAGTCACCCCAAACGTGACGGTGATGACCGCGAGAACAACACCGGTAATCCAAGTCAACTCACGGGGCTTTTTGAACCCGCCGGTGAGGTAGACGCGGAAGACGTGCAAAATCATCATCAGCACCATCATGCTGGCTGACCAGCGATGGATGGAACGAATCAGCCAGCCAAAGTTGACGTCGGTCATGAGGTACTGAACCGATGCGAAAGCTTCGGTGACAGTCGGCTTGTAATAGAAAGTCATGGCAAAACCCGTCGCGAACTGAATCACGAAACAGGTCAGCGTAATACCACCGAGGCAGTAAAAGATATTGACGTGGGGTGGAACGTATTTGCTGGAAATATCGTCGGCGAGTGCCTGAACTTCCAGCCGCTCATTGAACCACTGAAACGCTTTTGAATCGGTAACTTGCTTGGTAAACATGAAGCGGGAGGATATTAATCTAAGCAGTGTATTCCTTAGAAATTTAACATAGCTAAAACTTCGATCAGAGATATCTGGGGCAAAACGTCATTAAAATCTACTGCTCAAAAGCTCAAAACAACTCAATTGCGGGGATTCTGGTCTAATTGAGCCACCCAAGCGAGAAGACACCGCAGTTTACGTATCTTTACAAATTATTCGCTAACTGCAGCGACCTGCCCTGGGCTAATGCGTCATGCGTGATGCTGACTGGGGAGTGTCCCTTCTACAATCAGAGACAACAGAGTCAGAGACCTATGGGACGCAAGATTTTCAAAAGTACGGTGTCAGTGTTGCTGGCAGTGGTAATCGGTTGGGGGCTGTGGCAACCAGCTGCGTTAGCCCTGACTGATGAGGAAAGCTTGGTGGCGGAAGTTTGGCGGATTGTGAATCGAGCTTACCTAGACCAGACGTTTAACCATCAGAACTGGTGGTTTGTGCGGGAGCATGTGCTTGATCAAAAGTTCACCAGTCGCGCCGATACCTACGATGCGATCCGTGAAATGCTGAGCTCTTTGAACGATCCTTACACGCGTTTGTTGCCACCGGAGCAATATCGGAGCTTGCAGACCAGCACCTCGGGTGAACTCACGGGGGTGGGTCTGCAGATTGCTAAAGATGAGGCGGACCAGTATTTGCAGGTAATTGCGCCGATCGCGGGCTCACCAGCGGCGGCGGCGCATGTACAGCCGCGTGATCGCATTCTGGCGATTGATGGCCGTTCGACCCAGACGTTGACGCTCGATGAGGCCGCTAACTCAATGCGGGGGCCAGTGGGTACCGCCGTCGTCTTGACGATCTCTCACAATCAGCAGGTGCCGGAAGCGATTACGTTAACGCGGGGAACGGTGAGCCTGAATCCGGTGGTGACCCGGGTTGACCCCGTCTCAGAGACTTTAACGGTTGGGTACATTCGCCTCACGCAGTTTAATGCGAATGCGGCGAGTGAGGTCGCCGCAACGGTGCAAGCGTTTGAACGTCAGGGTGTGAATGCTTATGTGCTGGATTTGCGCAACAATCCCGGCGGCTTGCTCAATGCGGGCATCGAGATTGCTCGTCAGTGGCTAGAAACTGGGACGATTGTGTATACGTTTGATCGTCGAGGCATGCTCGATAGCTTTGAGGCGAGCGGCTCAGCCTTGACTGCAGCCCCGCTGGTCGTGTTGGTGAATGAGGGTACCGCCAGCGCGAGCGAAATTTTGGCCGGGGCGCTGCAGGATAATCGTCGCGCACAGCTGGTCGGCAATACGACTTTTGGGAAGGGCCTGATTCAGTCGTTGTTTGATTTATCCGACGGGTCTGGGCTGGTGGTGACGGTGGCAAAGTATAAAACGCCAGCGAATCACGACATCAATCGTTTGGGGATTCGTCCCGATCAGACCGTGCCGTTGGCGGCGATCACCCGAGAACAAATTGGCACGGATGAAGATGCTCAGTATCAGGCGGCAATCGAACTCTTGAGTCAGTCAATGGTTATGGCGAGTGCATCCTAAACGCAGCCGAACGTATCATGATCCGCTTCACGGCGCGATCACCCTTGATCGACAAGACCCGGTCGAACAGCTGCTAATCCGCTTGATTGATACGCCGGCGTTTCAGCGCCTACGCCGGGTTCGGCAGTTAGGGGCGGCTAGTCTGACCTTTCACGGCGCTGAAAGTTCTCGCTTTACCCATGCCCTAGGCGTCATGGAGCTGACCCGGAAAGCCTTTGATTTATTGGTAAAACGATATCCCTCGCTGGCGAGCCAGCGGGCGACAGTGTTGTGTGCGGCGCTGCTGCATGACATTGGTCACGGCCCCTACAGTCACACAGCGGAAGCGATTTTCAAGACTCACCACGAGCACTGGACGCGGCGCATCATTGGCGAATCGGCACCGGTGCAAGCACTGCTGGCAGACTTTGAGCCGACGTTGACGGCGGCGATCGCATCGGTTTATACCCATCAGCATCCGCTGCCACTCGTATGGCAATTGGTATCGAGCCAGCTTGACTGCGATCGTCTCGACTATCTCATGCGAGATAGCTACTTTACGGGGGCGTCGTACGGCAGCTTGGATTTAGATCGTATTGTGCGCTCGATGGATATGGATGATGACGGCAACCTGATGGTGTCTCACAAAGGTCAGACTGCCGTTGAGCACTATCTGTTGGTGCGCTACTTTATGTACGCCCAGGTCTATAATCATCCCAAAAACTTGGCGGCGACTTGGACACTGCAGCGAGCCTTTGAGCGGGCTCAAAAATGTTTTGTGGCTGGCAATCTCGATGTCGATGAGACTGTAACCGCTTGGCTCAACCATCCTCAAACGCCGCTGACGCTAGAGCACTATCTGGCGGCAGACGATATTGTCTTCACTTATCATCTGCAGCGCTGGCAGCATCATGCGGATCAGGTGTTAGCCGATCTCTGTCAGCGCTTTATTCAGCGACGGCTGCTCAAGGCGCGGGATGTGTCCAACTTGTCTGACCGCGATCGCGCTGATCTGTTGGCTCAAACTCAAGCCCGGGTGGTTGAGGTGGGTTACGATCCCCAACTCTATTGTGGGCTGAGTCACAGTCAAAGCTGTGGCTATACGCTCTATCAGCGCGGCATCAAAGTTTGGGTCGATCATCGAGCGATTGATATTAAACAGCTCTCGCCGATCGTCGCGTCACTTACCGAGACCTCTCGCCGCACCTGGCTGCTGTATGTGCCAGAGGTGTCGTCTTGGGTCGATCAGCAGCTGAACTGGACGACGGGCGATCGCTAACACCCGCGACGAATTTCACAAATTTCCTACACCCTATGCGGCGTGTTCAATGACCTGGTGGCTACCCGGTCAGCCTGAGGGCGATCGCGCTGGTCGGGTGTGCCTGGGTGGGGAACGAATAGGGCGATCGCGGCGGGGCATTTGATGATCCCGTAAATCCTGAGATTGACTCGTGCCCATGCGTGCCAGTCAATTAACGCCAAGGGCTCGATAAAAACTGTGAGGCGGGAAATCTAACAGCAAGATAAAGCCGATGGTTTTCATTGAGGAGAGAGAATGGTAATCTCGTCATAGAGCTAATGCAATCGTCTTTTGATTATGCATTTGCTTTCTTCAATGTAAAAAACAGGTGTTCGCGATGGCACTGACTAACCGCATAAATTTCCGAAATGTGCGCGGGGATGTCTTTGGTGGTTTGACTGCTGCAGTAATTGCCTTGCCAATGGCTCTGGCCTTTGGTGTGGCATCTGGTGCAGGCCCCGAAGCTGGTCTCTATGGCGCTGTTCTAGTCGGCTTTTTTGCCGCTCTGTTTGGCGGCACGCCAACCCTCATTTCTGAGCCCACTGGCCCGATGACTGTGGTCATGACGGCGGTTCTGGCTAAGCTCATCGCCGCTGATCCGGTCAACGGTAAGGCCATGGCCTTTACTGTGGTGATGATGGCGGGGGTTTTTCAAATCCTTTTTGGTCTCTTAAGACTTGGGCGCTACGTCACGCTCATGCCTTACACCGTGATCTCCGGCTTTATGTCGGGCATCGGGGTGATTTTGATTATTTTGCAGATTGGCCCCTTTTTGGGGCAGTCAAGCCCTAAGGGCGGGGTGATTGGCACGATTACCAGCTTGCCAGATCTCATCGGCAACACGGTGACGCCGGAGCTGATTTTGGCGGTCTTTACGATTGCGGTTCTCTTCTTAGTACCCAAGAAGCTGAAGCGCTTTTTGCCGCCTCAACTGTTGGTCTTGGTGGCGGGTACGGTCTTATCGCTGTTGCTGTTTGGTGATGCTGATATTCGTCGTATTGGCCCGATCGAAGCGGGTCTACCGGCCATGCAGATGCCGACATTCAGTGCGGCGCAGTTTCAAATCATGCTAATTGATGCCTTGGTGCTAGGCGCCTTGGGCTGTATTGATGCGCTGCTGACCGCGATGGTGGCTGATAGCTTGACGCGCACTCAACACCAGTCTGACAAAGAGCTGATTGGTCAGGGGTTAGGCAACGTAGTGTCGGGTCTGTTCGGCGGCCTCCCTGGGGCGGGTGCCACGATGGGCACGGTGGTAAACATTCAAACCGGTGGGCGGACAGCGCTCTCGGGTTTAGTGCGAGCCGTCTTGCTGATGGTTGTAGTGTTAGGGGCTTCGGGCTTGATTGCACCGATTCCCCTGGCTGTGCTAGCCGGTATTGCGATGAAGGTCGGGGTCGATATCCTGGACTGGAGTTTCTTGAAGCGGGCCCACAGCGTTTCTTGGAAAGGCACGCTGATTATGTACGGCGTCCTTTTTCTAACTGTGTTTGTGGATTTGATTGTCGCTGTCGGTGTGGGTGTCTTTATCGCCAACATGTTGACCATTGATCGCTTAACCAAGCTGCAGTCTGAAGGCGTTAAGACTATTACTGATGCGGACGAAGATGAAGACTTGCAGATGACGCCCGAGGAGCAAATGCTGCTCGATCGCGCCGATGGTCGAGTGTTGCTGTTCCACCTGAGTGGACCGATGATCTTTGGGGTGGCCAAGGCGATCGCGCGCGAAAACAATGCGATGGAAGACCACGATGTCTTAGTACTGGATCTGCAAGACGTGCCGATTCTCGGGGTGACTGCTGCCCTTGCCCTCGAAAACTCCATTCAAGATGCGAGTGATAATGACCGACCGGTTTTCGTGGTCGGCGCGAGTGCTCAAGCGCTGAAGCGTTTAGAAAAGCTCGGCATCCATCGGTTTGTGCCGCCAGAGCGGTTGGTTGATACCCGAGCGGCGGCGCTGCAAGGGGCGCTAGAGCTGTTGGATAGTCCTTCTGATTCGTCTGCTCCGGTGGTGACGTCGCCGGCGGTATAGTCTCTGGCCGCTCATCGTGAGCTACCTGTTAACAGTCTGCTCCTGTCGCGCTTCCTGATATTGTCAGTGCTCTGGTGATCCGCCCGCTGGTCCGCTAGCCTTGGTGAGCCGATTTAGATGGTTCACCAGAGCCTGCTCTCAGTTGAGCTAGCTGCTCAATAAAGCATAAAAATTTTGAATCAATTTTGATGGTTTGAGCGATCGCCCACCGGTGATCGACTCAAAACGCTGTTAGGAAATTAAATTGCAATGCTCTTTTTCAATTTTCTCGATTTGCCGGCGGTATTGACCTCGGTGCTGGCTGAGGTACCGGCTGAAGAAGTTGCCCCCTTAGTGTTGGCGGGCGTTTTATTAAGTCTGATGGTGGTTTATCTGGCCAGTAAACTGGGCGGCGAATTGTCGAAGCTAATCGGTCTGCCGCCGGTGTTGGGCGAGCTCATTAGCGGTGTGCTGGTGGGCGTTTCGGCGTTGCACTTGCTGGTGTTCCCGGAAGCGGGGGTAGAGGCGTCGAGTTCGGTGCTGATGGGGACGCTACAAACCCTGATGGGCACCCCGGCAGAAACCCTGAATCAGGTGTTTCAGACCCAGGGAGAAATTATTTCAGTCTTGGCAGAATTGGGCGTGATTATTCTGCTGTTTGAGATTGGCCTGGAGTCGGACCTGAAGGAATTACAAAAGGTGGGATATCAGGCGGCGATCGTTGCCGTTGTGGGCGTCGTTGCGCCCTTTGCTTTAGGGACGTTCGGCTTGATGGCGCTCTTTAATGTCGATGCTCTCCCGGCGATTTTTGCCGGGGCGGCGCTCACGGCGACTAGCATTGGGATTACCTCCAAGGTGTTGTCAGAACTCGGCCAGCTGCGATCGCGAGAAGGCCAGATCATTGTCGGCGCGGCGGTGATGGACGACGTGTTAGGCATTATTGTGCTGGCGGTGGTGGCGAGTTTGGCAAAAACTGGGGACGTGTCGATCATCAATGTCGTCACCCTGATCGCGAGTGCTAGTGGCTTTTTGCTGGGGGCCATTTTGATTGGGCGTGGGTTTAACAGTGTCTTTGGTACCATTGCCGACCGGTTGCAAACGCGCGGCAATTTGGTAATTCCGGCCTTGACCTTTGCATTGGCACTAGCTTTTGTGGCCCAAGTCGTGCATCTAGAGGCGATTTTGGGCGCGTTTGCGGCGGGTCTGGTCTTGGATGAAACTGATCAGCGCAAAGAACTGGATCGGCAGATTATCCCGATTGCCGATGTGCTGGTGCCGATCTTTTTTGTCACCGTCGGGGCCCGGGTTGACCTCAGCGTACTTAACCCGCTATATCCCGAAAACCGTCCTGGCTTGGTGATTGCCGCCTTCTTGATTGTGGTGGCGATTATTGGCAAAACGATTACTGGCTGGGCTGTGTTTGGTAAAGAACCGGTCAATCGGCTGGCAGTGGGTGTGGGCATGATTCCGCGGGGTGAAGTCGGTCTGGTGTTTGCCGGTATCGGCGCGGCCAGCGGCACGCTGGATCGACCGCTGCAGGCGGCCATTATTGCGATGGTGATTTTGACGACGTTGGTGGCTCCGCTGCTGCTGCGATGGGCCTTTAGAGACGAAGAGGTGGTCGAGCCGGTGGTTTAGCCACCGCTGAGTCAGGCGTCAAAGTATTCATCAGTCAACCTGCAGTCGTTGCTGTGACTTGACTCGACGTGTCTGAGCGTTCCTTAGAAGCTGTGATAGAGACTCCCTCTCTGCACTGCTTCTAAGGAGCGCTTTGCCGTTTCTTGGCGGCTGGCTCCAGCCTGGTCAAGCGGCCAGCTTCAAAACTGTTAAAAATCGTTTACCAAACTTATGCAGTAATCTCCAGTCTCCAGCTAACAGTGCGACACTGAGCACACGTCTCTGTGTCTGAGGTTTTATGGTCGCCACTGCCCCTCCTGCGATGCCCAGTTTGATTGACGGTATGCCGCCGCTGGCTGGCTGGGAAAATCGGGTTCAAGCTGCTGTGCAGGGCGATCGCCCCATCTTTTTAGAGCGCACCAATTTACGACTAACCGATATTTCAGCTGGATTTGCGATCGCCCTGCACATGCATCAGCCGACGATTCCGGTGGGGCCTGACGGGCAGCTGATCAATAATCTGCAGCACATGTTTGACCATCCCTACGACGGGGATAATCATAATGCTGGGCCGTTTGCCTACTGCTATGCCCGCATGGGTGATTTCATTCCCGAACTGGTCGAGCAGGGGTGCAATCCTCGGGTCATGCTCGATTACTCGGGTACGCTGCTGTGGGGCTTGCAGCAGATGCAGCGGCACGACGTGTTAGACAAGCTGCGGCGCATCACCTGTGAGGCCCAATATCAGCCCTATGTGGAATGGCTCGGCACGTTTTGGGGCCATGCGGTGGTGCCTTCGACCCCGATTCCTGATATTGAGCTTCATATTCGCGCCTGGCAGCATAATTTTGCGGCGCTGTTTGGCTGGGAAGCGCTGTCGCGAGTGCGTGGCTTTTCACCGCCAGAAATGCACCTGCCCAATCATCCTGATACGCTCTATACCTTTGTCAAAGCGCTGAAAGACTGTGGTTATCAGTGGCTACTGGTACAAGAACATACGATTGAGACGCTGGCCGGTCAAGGGATTCAGCAGCCTCACTTACCCCATCGACTGGTGGCTCAGAATTCCCAGGGCGAAACGGTAGACATGACCGTGCTGATCAAAACTCAGGGGTCGGATACCAAGCTAGTGGGTCAGATGCAGCCCTTTGCCGAAGCGAAAACCCTACAGCCCACATCTCTCGGTAACGGACAGGTGCCGCCGTTGGTTACGCAGATTAGTGATGGCGAAAATGGCGGCGTCATGATGAATGAGTTCCCCAGCATGTTTAAGCGTTGCTGGCATGAAATGCGACAGCATGGCAGCGGTCGGGTGGGGACTGTCGGCTTTTTAGGTACGGAATATTTGGAATTGCTAGCGGCGGCGGGCGTCACGTCAGAGCAGTTGCCGACTTGTCAGGCGATTGGCCAGCAGCGCCTGTGGCAGCAGGTGGGCGATCATGTCACGCCAGACTCGGTACAAACGGCGATCGCCGAGATTCAGCAGAGGGACGGCAACTTCCATATGGAAGGGTCGTCATGGACCAGCGATCGCAGTTGGGTTGAGGGCTATGGCAACGTGATGCAGCCCATGCAGCAGCTCAGCGCCCGCTTTCATCAGGCAGTGGCTGAGGAACGGTGGAGCGATCGGCGATCAGCGGACTATCATCGCGCCTTGCTACACACGCTCTTGCTAGAGACCAGTTGCTTTCGCTACTGGGGGCAAGGGGCTTGGACGGCATATGCCCAGACTCTCTATCGCCGTGGATTAGCGGCCCTTGGTTAGGTGACGTGAATGCTGTGGGCGATCGCGGCTGGGCGATCGCTGTGGCCGGTTTGCCAGAGACTCAAAACTGGCTCACTCCATACAAGAACCGCGCCTAAAACTGCTGGAGATCGCGTCTGTAGGAGCGGTGCAAAACTGAGGTGTCGGCGTCAGTGCTAGCGGTGGTTCTAGAGCGTCTGTCCAGCTTCGATCGCTTGACCTGAGATTTCTTCTAAGGCGAACTGTAAGAACTGAGCAGCGACTTCGGCACTCTCGTTGTGGACTGAGAACACCAGCACCATGCTGGACGTTTCGCCGCCGCCGTAACACAGAATACGGAAGACGCCATCATCGAAGTAGCCGGTGCGATCAATCTCCCCGGCTTGATTAGGCACATCAAGCTCGGTAATGAAATCGTCAGCCCGGCTGAGACATTCCGCTTGACTGACGTCATCGAGCCACTGATCACCGCTGGCAATTTCGGGACGAGCTTCAGCGGGCAAGCTGAGGGCAGCCAAGCTGAGACCTAAAAAACTGGTTGTAAGAAAGCGTGAAAGCATCAGGTTCATTACACACAACTCAAATAAAATTGACGGGAAGTGACGATAAAGGTTTCTCAGTAACCGAGTGTCGAATGCTACAGGGTCAAGCCCAAGCTCACCATAGCCTATCCTGAGCGTAGGCATATTGCCTTAGGGTTAGCGAATGCCCGGCGGCTGATCCGGCTAATTCGTGGGCTTTGCCTTTTACAACTGGGGTCTGCTGCAGTCAGGATAATTCATTTTTTTGAGTCGGGAGACCGACTTGAATTTGAGCAGATATTGGCAACACATTATGAGGTGACTCGTCAATTACATTCCCGATCATAGAGGTCTGCCACTGCCAAACTCTGGCAGAAATCGGCAAGCTTGGGGAGATTTCTCAAGCACAGCTCCCTAACTGGCTGTCCGTCGAGGAATCGAATGTCCGTAGGGGTGATCCCAAAGTGACTAATCAACCCAGAGTGTGATGAGACGATTCCGGTCGGGTAGAGGACTCTCGTCTGGAGAAAATGCTATACGGAAGTAAAGGCAGTGGCGATTGTTGCACAGCAACAGTCGAGCAGCACTGCTGTTAACCATTAAGGTGAACCAGAATGTTTATTGCGTCCGGCTTTGAGCAGCGATCGACCGTCATCGATTTGGGCACGATCGCCTATGCTGCGCCGCAACCGGAGTTTTGGCCGGTGGCCGTTCATCCAGAACAGACTTTAGTATTTTTACATGGCTTTGGCGGGGGCTCATCTGCCTATGAATGGTCCAAGGTGTATCCGGCCTTTGCGACTGACTATCGAGTGCTAGCGCCGGATCTGCCCGGTTGGGGTAACTCTGATCATCCTGAGCGCGACTATCAGGTAGAAGATTATGAGCGCGCGATCGCGCAGTTTTTACAAGCGTTGGCTCCTCAGGGTGCAGTGGTGATTGCTTCGGCGTTGACCGCTGCCATGATGGTGCGGGTGTCGATCCAGCATCCTGACCTGGTGAAAGGACTCATTTTAGTGACACCAGCGGGACTGTCTGATTTTGGCAAAGATTTTCAGCAGGGGTTTTTGCCACAAATCTTGCGCGTACCCTTTTTGGATCAGGTGCTGTATCAAACGGCGATTGCGACATCAGCGGGCATCCGGGCCTTTTTGACCGAGCGGCAGTTTGCGAATGCTGATCTGGTGAGTTCTGAAATGGTGTCGGCTTATTTAGAGTCCGCGATCCAGCCCAATGCTGAATTTGCTGCTCTGTCGTTTGTGCGCGGTGATTTGTGCTTTGACCTGGCCGAGTGGATGCCGCAGTTAATGGTGCCAACGGTTATGCTGTGGGGCGCAGCGGCCCAATTTACCGATGTCGAATTAGGCAGACGTCTGGCGGCTTTGAATCCTGATGCGGTGCAGCGGTTTGAAGTTGTGGATAATGTGGGGCTGACCCCGCAGCTAGAGCAGCCCAGCGTGACCATTGCGTCAATTCAAAAGTTTCTGCCGATGCTGATGGCCAATGCTAGCGGTTCAGCAGACGGAGAGCTTTCCGTCTGCTGAACCGCGCTACGCCCCTATTCCAGCGACTCAAAGAGCCCGGCGATCGCAATCAGGCTGGTGAGCGAGACGGTCAGCCGTAAGAAAAACGGGATGGCGACTCGAATCAGCGTTTCTGCCTGATCGGCAGCGCCGAAGGGAGCCAGAAATAGGCAAGCAGAGATAAATCCGGCCACCATGATGGCTAACAGTTTGAAGCCTTCACAAGCGGCGCGAAATAGCAGGTTATGTCGATGGGTTTTTCGCATCGTTGGGATCTCCTAAACGTCAATTGATTAGGTGTGAAGGTCGAAGCGGGTGTGAGCCCAGGAGGCGAGCCACCAGCATGCTTAGCCACCCCAATCAAGATGGGCAAAACGGGCAGTACTTGGAGGTACTGCCCTGTTGCGCTCTCAATTCTTGGCCTCTGTGCAGACAGAGTGGTGTGCCATAGTTGCCCTGATTGCCGCGCGCGCCCGTCAGTCAAGTAAGTTGTTGGGCGCGATCGCCGCTGGAGTCACAAAGTGGTTTCAGACTGACAAAATGATCATGATTTTTCTCCTAAACGGTCAATTGGGACAGCCGCCATTAAGCCGACGGGCGGGTGACACTCAAGGCGTTTCCCACCCCTGCTAATAGTTAGTGTCATTACCCGGTTTATTTGTGACAACAAAGTTGCCAACATGGCTCTAGCGTTGACTGCTGAGGATGATGTTCAAAGCCGGTTTTGCCAGAACTGAGGGTGACTAAACCGGCTGACTTAATGACGTGATCAACCGCAACAGTGGTGGCCATTGTTGACGCTAGGCTCAGCGATTTTGGAGGAATTACCGGAGTAATGACTGTAAAGCAAGAAAATCATAGGCCTCCTCAACGTGACGATCGGAATGAAAGTTGAATTCGCCACCCGCAAATTCGTTTGAGTCTTGAGTATCAGGTAACACTAGGTCGAAATATGCCCGTTATCTGGTCGGGCAGCGATCGCCAGTATCACTGATAACCGATGTGCTGAATGAACATTCTTAATGACTCAATTTGTTACGAGCGTGACCAAACATCACACAAACACTGCCAGGGTCAGCAAGAAACCGCCGATAGCAAACACGATTTCGCCCAAGCCGGTTTGACTCAGTTCCGGCCCTTCATGGGTAAGGTCACGCTCGAAGTTGCAGTTGAGGCACTGATATGTGCCTGTCTGGTGGCTAACGATGGCGTTTTTGCCACACTTGGGGCATTCGAGCGTTGAGGATAGATTGATGAGGGGGGTAGACATGGTAGTTACAAGAGATGACGACAGCAAATCAGAAATCTCTGACTGTGGTTATATCCTCTCTTAAAAATTTTGATGAGTCGATGGGGAAATCTTCAGGAAAACTCTGTTCAAATTCAGGACTTCTCGTCCTGAGAACACTTGAAAGAGACAAATTCTTGTAGAAAAATCCAATAAAAAGTGTGATTTTCGCAGCGATCGCACTTCATCAATCCAAAAAACAGCTACTTTGATAACTCTAGCTGGTTAAAGACTAACGCTCCAACACCATAGTCAATGACTCACCTTTCGTCAATGATGCCAATTGTCTGGCGGGCGATCGCGATGATTGACTTGGTGATGCCAAAGAGTTGTTGAACGGCAAAAGTTGAGGAACAATGGGCTGCAAGTTAATTAGCTATTCTAATCTTTTTTCCCGAGCTAAAGGATTGCTAAATCATTGAGTGAAACGCTAGCAGCTAGAGGCATGAGGTGACCGCTTCTGTGAGGGAAAATGCTGATATTGCTGACTTCAATGGTCATGGTGAGGACGGTCAGGTTTGGCATGTGTCCTCTGGCTCAGCTTGGGCGTAAGCGAGGGCACTCTCGTATTTGTTAGCAAAAATTGCTAGCTTGAACAGGAGGCTGGAGCTGAGATAAGTCGGTGATCCTAAGCATCGCAGGCTGCGTCATCGCTTGGCGTGATGCACTGAAGCCGATCTGGTGGTGCGTTGGGCTAACGCTGCAACCCACCCTACGCCATCGTTTAACGATGGCTCTCCTGAGAGCGGTTTGATGGGTGTGGTGCTCAGTGTCCAGTTGTTCAAGCAGCGTTGTCGTCAAAATACTTGAATGTCTGATCATCCCCAACGATATTTGGTGACTGTCTGTCAGCACCGCTCCTGTGTGCGCAACGGGTCTGCAGAAGTTTTAGCAGCGTTTCAACAGCATCAGTCCGCCACGATGATGGTTAGCGCTAGTGAATGTCAAGGCCAGTGCGGCTCTGGGCCGACGGTGCGGGTGATGCCGACGAATGTCTGGTATTGCCAGGTCAAACCGACGGATGTGCCGACGATTGTTGAGCAGCATCTCACCGCTGAGGGCGAACCAGTGACTGCACTGCTGAATCCTCGTATTCATCAAACCCAAGCGACCTATGCCAATTTGGCGGCTCAATATCAGGCATTTTTGCAGGAAGAAGAGTGATGTGGAGGCGAGAGTGGTGAGTAGAGGGTGAAGCGTTCGGAGTTCGGAGTTCGGAATTCGGAGGGCCGGTGGGCGAGGAAGCGCTGCGGGAATGGGGTTGGGAGTTTTGAATGGCTTGCTGACTAACTCTTGCGGATGATCGCGCCCAGCTGTTTATCGGGTTGTTCATCGGTAAACGAGTGATGTTGGCATAGTTGTTGACGTCCGGGTTGCAAGAGAACGCGCCTGGGATAAACGCTGGTCTTGATCAGGTTCGGCTGGCGCTGTGGAAGGGCTTGAAGCGTGATGAGTAACGGATGTGCTGGATGACAAGTGAGCCGATATAGTAGGAGGGCTTTGATCCTAGATCATTCGCACTAGTGTCTGGTTCTCTGTCTTGACGATCGCTAACGCCCCTGCATGACTTCTTCTGTGATGCCGTCTCATCCTGCTGATTTGAGTCATAACAAACTACAGCCGGGCGATCGCGCCTTTCATGACTGGTATCGGTTTGTGCTCTCGTATCCGCCCCATTTGGTGCGTCACTACATTGAGCAGTTTGGTTTGGAGAAGGGCGCGACGCTACTAGATCCGTTCTGCGGCACGGGCACAACTATTGTAGAAGCGAAGAAAAATGGCCTGGCTTCGGTCGGCGTGGAAGCGATCCCGATGTCGCATTTTGCCTGCAGCACTAAAGTGCAGTGGCAGGTTGATCTCGATGAGCTGCACCGAGTCAAAGATCAGGTGCTGGCTCAGGTGAGTCAACGTGAGGCGGCGGCGATGTTGACCTTCACGCCAGAGCAAACAGCGATCGTGTTGAAAAATTCCATCAGTGCGGTGCCGCTGCATAAGTGCTTGTTGCTGCAGGAGGCGATCGCCTCGATCACAATTCAATCGGTGCGATCGGTGCTGCAGTTGGCCCTGGCCTATGTGGCGGTGCATGGGGCGAGCAATCTGAAGTTTGGCCCCGAGGTGGGTATTCGGCGGCGTAAGCGTGACGACGCGCCCGTGGTGCAGCAGTGGCAAGCCAAGGTGGAGCAGATGGCGGCGGACTTGGCGACGTATCAAGACTTAGCCACCGTGTCCGCTCGCTGTCATCACGGGGATGCGCGATCGCTGCGATCGCTGCTGGCACCTAATTCCATCGACGCGATTATTACTTCGCCGCCCTATCCCAACGAGAAGGATTACACCCGCACCACGCGGCTGGAGTCAGTGCTGCTGGGCTTTTTGAAAGATAAAGAGGACTTGCGCCGGTTCAAGCAGTCTCTGATTCGCTCAAATACGCGCAACGTCTACAAAGTTGACGACGATGATCGCGTGCTGACATCACAAAGCCAAATTACGGCGCTGGCCCAGGAAATTGAAGACCGGCGCTTGGCTCTCAATAAAACCTCTGGTTTTGAGCGACTTTATCATCGGGTGACCACGCTTTACTTTGGCGGTATGAAGCGCCATCTGCAAGAGCTGCAGCCAGCGTTGAAACCCGGTGCTCAACTCGCTTACGTGGTCGGCGATCAGGCTTCATTCTTTCAAATCATGATTCGTACGGGTGAGTTGTTAGAAGAGATCGCGGCCGAGGTGGGCTATCGGGTCAAAGACCGTGATCTCTTTCGCACCCGGCTATCAACGGCGACGGGGGCGCAACTGCGGGAAGAGGTGGTGGTGCTCGAATGGTCAGGCACTGCCCAATCGCCGCCGCATTTTATTCGTTAGTGAGAGTCGGTTACCGCTGAGCGATTAAGACTTCATGCCAGCGGCGGCAAAATGGACCAAGCGCTCGATCGCGGCGGCGGTTTCTGCGGGTGAGTTGTCCTGCAGGATGGCATTGGGCTGATCGGCAGCACACAGTACCCGAATCAACATGGCAATCACCAGATCAAATTTCCAGGTGAGCTCTGATGTCGATTGGTCAGGCAGGGCTTGCTGCAGAGCGGTGAGGAAGGTCTGAGAACTTTTGGCAAAGGCCTGAGCGCCGATCGGTTCAATCGTCGGCTCGGTGCGGCAGCGGCCCATGAGTCGGGCTTGAGTCAGCCCGCGATCGCCCTGGCCGTGATAAACGATTTCGAGGGCTGGGGCCAACATGGCGTGCAAAATAGCTTCAACAGTCGGTTGCGGGTGCTCGGCCTGTACGGCGGCTAACTGCTTGAGCTCGGCTTGCACAATCGGCTGGGCCATGCGTTCGATGGTGGCCACGATCAGCTTTTCTTTGGAGCCAAAGTGATAGTGAATCGCCGCCAAATTGACGTCGGCAGCGCGGATAATGCTGCGCAGTGAGGTCGCCCCAAACCCTTGCTCAGCAAACAGTTGCTCAGCCGCATCAAGGATTTGAGTTTGGGTGTCACCAAAAGAGGCAGAAACCATCGGCAAAGGATCTCTAATCTGAATTGGGCGGCCATGATTGGTTACTTACTATACGAGACGCAGTGGACTGTAAGTTAACCTTGCGTTACATTCAATCATACGTTTTAATTAATTTAATCATTCGTTTAATTTATTCTTTGTCACGCTTGTCGTCCTCGTCATTGCTGCGATCGCCATGAATTCTGAACCGATTTCTTCTTCAACTGCTTTATCGGCTGATTTGACCGAGTCGCATTCTAGTCAGTCATCGAGTGGCTGGCCGCGGCCTTTAGGGCGACCTCCCGCCTGGGTGCGATACGGCTTGCTAGGAGCCACTGGACTTTTGGTGTTGGTCGGAGCGGCGACCAGCTTTACCGTCCTCACCCGGTCATCTCCCGCGACCTCAACCGAGGAAAGTCGAGTCTTGCCGGTCGAAACGCTGACGCTGGAGCCCGTCTCCACTTATCAGGTGCCGCGCGTTTACACGGGGGAAATTGCTGCCCTGCGCCGTAGTGAATTGGGCTTTGAGCGAGGCGGCGAGCTGGTACAGGTGCTGGCTGAGGAGGGCGATCGCGTCAGCGCGGGGGCACCCATCGCTCGATTAGACAGTCGCAATTTGGAGACTCAGCGACTGCAGGTGCAAGCGCAAAAAGCGCAGGCCGCCGCGCAATTGGCAGAACTGGAGAACGGCGCTCGGGCGGAAGATCTGGCCGTGGCAGAGGCTGAAGTTCGCGACCTTGAGCAGCAGTTGAGCCTGCAAGAAATTCAAGAGGAGCGACGGGAATATCTCTATGAGCGCGGGGCGATCGCGCGGGAGCAGCTAGACGAGTTTGCCTTTGGCGCAGATTCCCTACAGGCGCGGCTGGATCAGGCCCGCAGTCGTTTACAAGAGCTGCAAAACGGCACTCGATTTGAGCAGCTGGATGCTCAACGAGCGGTCGTGGCGCAGCTGGATGCTCAGATTCAAGATATCGATGTGAATCTGGCGAAAAGCACGATTACGGCTCCCTTTGACGGCATTGTGGCAGCGCGGCGCGTGGATGAAGGCACCGTCATCGGGGCGGGACAGGCCGTGATTGAGTTGGTAGAGGCGGCGTCACCGGAGGTGCGGGTGGGAGTGCCCGCCGCAGTGGTGAATGAGCTGCGGGTGGGCACGGGGCAAAGCGTCAGCGTGAACAACCGCGCCTATCCGGCTGAGGTGGTGGCGGTGTTGCCTGAGGTGGATGCGACAACCCGCACCCAAACCGTGGTGCTGCAATTGGCGGCCACGGCCATCAGTGAACTGGAGCCGGGACAAACGGCCCGACTCACGATTGACGAGACGATTCAATCGGCGGGCTACTGGTTGCCGACCGCCGCGCTGACTCAAGGGTTGCGGGGGCTGTGGACGGCCTACGTGTTGGTGCCTGCAGGGAGCGAGACGGCGGCGGCAAACGATGGCTCGTTTACTGCAGAGCCCCAGGAGGCCAATCCCGATACGGCAGCCGACAGCGATGCGCTGGTGCTGGAGCCGCGCTCGGTCGAGATTATTCACGAAGAAAGCACGATGGTGAACGGTGAGCCGAGTACGCGGGTGTTTGTGCGCGGCACCTTAGAGCCGGGCAATCAGGTCGTCACTAGTGGCGTGCATCGGCTAGTGCCGGGCCAGCGGGTGAGCGCGATCGCGGCTGAGTGATGGCTGCCTAAACTGGGCTGCCGCGATCGCCTCTCAAGTTTCCCCATCAGAGAACATCGTCACCGATTTTCTGAGCATCTCTCGTGATTGAGCGGGTCTCACCCGTTCGCTGTCCCCTGTCTTGAAGTAAACCCGCAGAGCGAAGGCTTTCCGCAATGGCACGTCCCTTTTTTCGTAACGTCCGACTCTTGATTCTCAGCATCATTATTTTGTTGCTTTGGGGTGTCTCTGCCTTTCAAGCCCTGCCCCGTCAGGAAGATCCGACCCAAGTAGCGCGGGTGGCAGTGGTGACCACCCGTTTTCCGGGGGCTAGCGCCGAGCGGGTTGAAGCCTTGGTGACCGAAGTGTTGGAATCAGAGATTTCTGAGATTGAGGAAGTGAAAACGCTAACCTCAACCTCGCGGGTTGGCTTTTCTAGCGTGGCGGTGGAGCTGCAGGATGCCGTCGTCGAGGCTGAACCAATTTGGTCTGAGGTGCGTAACAAAATGGAAGACGCCAACCTGCTGTTTCCGCCGGGGGCCTTAGCATCGGCGCTCGAGGAAACTGAGACGCGGGCCTATTCGATGATTGCGGCTCTGGTGTGGGAGCAAGACAGCGAGCCCAACTACGCGATCCTGCGGCGCTTTGGTGAAGCGCTGCAGATTCAGATGCGCGGCGTTCCTGGAACTGAAGCGGTGGAAGAATTTGGTCTGCCTGATGAAGAAATCAAGGTGGCGATCAGGGCGCCAGATCTCGCAGCGGTGGGGCTCGATGCGCAACAGCTGGCGCAACAGGTAAGCAGTAGTGATGCCAAGGTAACTGCTGGGCAACTGCGGAATGCCAATGAAACCCTGGCGATCGAGGTCGATAGCGAGCTGAATTCTCTCGACCAGATTCGGCAAATTCCGATTCGCGCTGGGGGCGGGCAGTTTGCGCGGCTCGGGGACGTGGCCGAGGTGACGCGCGGCATTCGCGAGCCGGTGACGGATCTGGCGATTGTGAATGGTAAACCAGCGATCGCTCTGGGGATTCTGATGTCTTCGGGAGAGCGCGTTGATCGGTGGGCCAAGGGGGCCTGGCAGCAGGTGGAGGACTTTCGCCGCCAGCTCCCAGGTGGTGTAGCGCTGGAGGTGATTTTTGACCAGAGCGAATATGTCAGCACTCGCTTCAACAAGCTGATCTCCAACTTATTGTTTGCGGCACTGCTGGTAGTGATCGTGACGTTTTTTGGCATGGGCTGGCGCTCGTCGCTCGTCGTGGGCACGGCCTTGCCGCTGACGGTTTGCGCTGTGATGGGGCTGATGACCCTCATCGGCATCCCCATTCACCAGATGTCGGTGACGGGGCTGATTATCGCCCTGGGTTTGTTAATCGATAACGCCGTAGTGGCAGTTGATGAAATTCAGGCGGAGCTGAAGCAGGGCGTGCCGCCCGAGCAGGCAGTGGTCGATACGGTGAAGTATTTGCAAGCGCCGCTGTTTGCCTCGACGCTGACGACGGTGCTGACGTTTTTGCCAATTGCGCTGTTGCCGGGGGGCGCGGGGGAATTTGTCGGCTCCATTGCGCTGACGGTGATTTTGTCGTTGGTCTCTTCGCTGCTGCTGTCGTTGACGGTGATTGCGGCGCTGACGGGGCGCTTTCTCGGTCACAGCGAGGCGGATATTCAGGCAGTCCGACAGCGGCGGCCGCAGAACCTGTTTGAGTATGGCTTTCGTGGGCTGATGAAAGACGGTGCCTGGTGGAATGATGGGGTGTCTTCGCGGCGCCTGGGTGGTCTCTATCGCTGGACGCTGCAGCGAATTACGGCCAAGCCGGTTTTTGGCGTCGTGCTGACCATGGTGCTGCCGGTGGTGGGCTTCATTCAGGTGGGCGGCTTAGAAAACCAGTTCTTTCCGTCGCTGAAGCGCGATCAGTTTCAGATTGAGGTCGAGTTCGCCAACCAAACGGCGATCGCCCATTCCCAAGCGGCGGTGATGCAGGCTCGCGATCTGCTGCTGGCGCATGACCAGGTGGAGCAGGTGCACTGGTTTGTGGGGGAAAGTGCTCCCAAGTTTTACTACAACATCCCCAGCAGTCGTGAAAACTCGCCCTACTATGCCCAGGCGATGGTGCAGCTCACGTCAGGCGACGAGATCAATACGCTGATTCAAACCCTGCAGGCAGAGATGGATACGGCGCTGCCCGAGGCGCGAGTGCTGGTGCGCCAGTTAGAGCAAGGCCCGCCGTTTGAGGCGCCCGTAGAGTTAAGAATCTATGGCCCGAATATTGAGGTGCTGCGAGAGCTGGGGGCAGAAATCCGCGAAATTTTGACCACAATTCCCGATGTTACCCACGTCCGTGATGACTTGACGGCGACCGTGCCGAAACTGGCGCTGCAAGTCGATGAAGAACAGGCGCAGCTGGCCGGGCTCTCTAACGCCGAGGTGGCTCAACAGTTAGAAGCCAGTCTAGAAGGGGCGATCGGCGGCTCCATTTTAGAATCCACGGAAAATCTGCCGGTGCGGGTCCAAATTTCTAACGATAATCGCGGTGATTTATCGCAGGTGGCGTCCCTCAACCTACAGCCGGGTCAAGCGGGTCAGCTGCCGGCCGATGAGTTTCGATCGCTCTCGGCGATCGGCGAGTTTGAACTCGTGCCTCAGCTCTCGCAGATTACTCGTCGCAATGAGCAGCGCGTGAATACGGTGCAGGCGTTTATCACGGCTGGAGTACTGCCTTCGCAAGTGCTGGGAGACTTTCAAGCCGCGATGGCAGCGCCGGGCTTTGAGCTGCCGCCGGGCTATACCACTGAAATCGGCGGTGAGCAGGCCGAAAGCGGTGATGCCACTGGCGATTTGCTTGCCTACGTGGGGCTGCTGTTTCTCGTCATGGGGACGGCGCTAGTGCTTTCGCTCCGCAGCTTTCGCTCAGCGGGTATTGTCGCGGCGGTGGGCATCGGTTCCGTGGGGATGGCGCTGTTTTCGCTCTGGTTTTTTGGTTCAGTACTGGGCTTTATGGCCATTGTTGGCACCATGGGCCTGATCGGCATTGCCATCAACGGCAGCATTATCGTGCTGTCCGCCATTAATGAAAATCCGTTGGCGCGCCAGGGCAATCGTCAGGCCGTGCAAGATGTGGTGATCAGAGCTACGCGCCACGTGTTGACCACTACCATCACCACCATCGTGGGCTTTGTGCCGCTGTTGACAGGCGGCGACCCGTTTTGGCAGCCGTTGGCGATCGCGATCGCGGGCGGCATCGGCGGTTCTCCTTTTTTGGCCCTCTATTTCACCCCGGCAGCTTATCTGATGCTGCGTCGTCGTCAGCCCAAACGGCAAGATCCGCCAATAGATGCCGATCCGGAACAGCCTGAAGCGTTGTCAACTCCGCAAGGCGTGGGGAGCTAGGTCAAAGATGATTGCCGGTAGTTGGAGGACAGGTGGGCAAGGGGGTAAGGGATTTATAAATGTGTTTGAACACGTTAGAGACTGAAATTTAGGCAAAACGATGAGCGACTATACGTTTACCCAAAAATCTTTTGAACTGTTGGAAGGTTTGACAGAGAACAACGACAAGGCCTGGTACGCAGATCACAAGCAAGACTTTGAGAATTATCTGAGAGAGCCGTTTGCGCGCATTCTGGAGTTGGCTTCAGAGCGGCTGGAAGATACCGAAACACCGCTTTCGGGTAGCGCCAAAACGATGTTTCGTCAGCATCGCGATATCCGATTTTCTAAAGATAAATCTCCCTACAGCACTCATGTGAGCGGTCTGCTCACCCCGTCGGGCACGAAGTCAGAAAAAGAGGGGGTCTTTTATCTCCATCTCGATGCGACGGGCGGCATGATGGCCTGCGGATTTTATCAGCTCAAGGCGACTGAACTTGGTCCCATCCGCGATCGCATTCTTGAAGCACCTCAGCAGTTTGCTCAGGTGCTGGCGGCTCTCGATGCCGCCGGATTAGCGCTCAGTGAGGATGAAAAGCTTAAATCAATGCCTCAGGGCTATAAAGAGCATGCCGAGCACGAATATGCCGATTACCTAAAACTGAAAAGCTTTGTGACCAAAACTGCCTTGCCCAAAAGTGTCTGGCTCAGCGACGATTTGATTGCAGGCATCGTGAGTTACGTCAACAGCTGTCAAGGCTTGCTAGAGTTTTGCAAAGATGCAGAATAGCTGAAATTTTCCTTTAAATGGATAGTTGTCTGCCACACTGAAATTGGCTTGACTGACAAGTGCATCCGCATTCTGCCAACCCGTGCATTAGCGCTATACAGATGGTGTCATCATGCGTTTTCCCCTCTGGTCTTATCTCAATCAGCCGCTTTGGGATCGCGATCGCCCAGCGGTCTTAAACCCTTGGCAGTATTGGCAGCATTGTTGTCATCGTCACGCTCAGCGCTGTTTGAACAATGCTTTTTTAGAGCAGTGCTGGCAAACCTGCTACCAAGAATTTGTCAACAACCATCCCAACCTGTGCGTGCGATCGCCGTTAGAAGAAGATCCACGCTGGCTGATTGAGCGCTGCTGGCAGATTAAAAGGCGCAATTGTTTGGGCAGTCATCCAGAAAATCTCACCCGTGAGTCAGAGCGTTAGGCCACCGAGGCGCGGGTGGGGTGAGCATTACCAAACCTCGATAATTAGGAAGGCTATTTTCCCGCAAATTCCAGCTTTTGCAAATTGATCATTACTCGTTGGCCGCTTGCTGCAGCCAGAGGGCGATCGCATCAGCGAGTCCGGCCGCGAGCTCTGCCTGGGCATCGGGATCGACGATCCACTCAAATTCATCGGGGTTGATCATGAAGCCCAGCTCCAACAGCACTGAGGGGGCGACGGTGGGGCGGGTGAGGGCAAGATTGTTCCAATACACGCCGTAGGACGGGCGATCGAGTTCGCGGACGAGATAGTCGTGTAGAAATTCCGAGAGGTCATGGGCCTGGGCGTTGTACCAAAACATGCCAACGCCAGCGGTGTTGAGGGCGTCACCGGCATCCGGCAACGCATTGTAGTGAACGCTGAGGGCCAGCGTCGGCTCCACCTGGTTGATGATGTCAACGCGATCGCGGGGGAATAGATCATCATCACCCTCGCGCGTCATGACGACGGTGGCTCCTCTCGCCTCTAGCTCGTCGCGCAGCAGCTGCGAGACCACCAGATTCACATCCTTTTCGGGATAGCCGGTGGGGCCGCGGGCGCCGAGGTCGTTGACGCTACCGTGACCGGGGTCGAGCAGAATCGTGCTGCCCGTGAGAGAATTCTCGGCTAGCGTCGGCGCATGTTTGAGCGACAACACCAGCGTGGTGCCTTCGTAGCGGGTTTTGTAGCCCCACTGCTGCCCCCGAAACTGCAAGCGATATTGGGCGCGATCGGGCAAGAGCGGTTGCCAGTCCAGACGTTCTACCACCGGGTCGGCATCGAAGTAGATCGTGTCGGTTTGCGGGGTGGTGTTGTGCAGCGTGAGCGTCAGGGTGTCGGCGGTTTGGTCAATGCTGATGGGGACGGGAGTCTGCAGCGGAAAGCGGACCTCCGTCCAGCCGGGAATTTGCTCGGAGGTGACGCTGCGAATGATGGATTTGGCGGGTGCGGCAGTGGTGTCAACGCTGGTTTCGGTGGCGCGAATCCAGCCGCCGTAGTCGAGGCGGAGCCAGTCTCCCTCGGTGCCGGTGATGGTGGCGCGAGTGCCTTGGGGCAACGGCGTCAGACGAGAATAGCTGGTGCTGGGGCCGGTGCGCGCCACCCCCGATGCGGCTGTCACGGTGGCAACGCTAAAGGGGAGCAGAGGCTGACGAGAAATGGTGACGGGCAGCGTTTGGGTGATCACGTCGCCATTGATGGCCAATGTATACGTCGGAGGGCCGCCAGGGCCAGTGGCGGGCATCACCGTGCAGCCTTCGTAGGCGGTGGTGGTGAGGGCAATGGGCTGATTGTCAGAGGTGAGCACGGCTGAGTTGGGGGGCAGGGTTACCGTCTCACCCACGGGGGCGAGATCAATGGTGTCGCTGCCCCAGGTCACCGCAATCGCCGCATCGGGTAGGGCGATCGCGCTAAAGCACACCAGCTCTCCGGCTGGCCGGGTCATGGCGACTTGCGGGGTCAAAGATTCCACCACGAAGCCCAGTTCTGGCGATACGACAGGCACGCCCGGCACGCGGGTCACGTTGACGGTGATGCTGTCGTCTCCTTGAGTCAGTGTCAAGGTGTTTTCCCCCAGGGCCAGGGGCAGTGTCGGCGCAAAGTGCCCGGCTGGGCTGCGGTAGGCAATCGGCGCACCATTGACCAAGACGGGCTGATTGGGGTCACCGGTGCCGATCAAAAAGATGCGATCGCTGCTGGTCTGATGTTCTACAGGGGGATAGGCCAAAAACAGCGGACCGTCAGCGATCGCGGCGGGCGTGATCATGAGGCTACTGAGGGTACCGATACCTAGGCCAAAAAGTTGGGGTCTGTTCATTGCGGGTTCGATGCGGCTGCTGTTAGTTAGTCTACGGTTTCCCACGACGGCCAAGACAACCCTGGCGTCGTCAACATTGAGATGAAGCGGATTAATTTTCTGACGATGAGAGCTGCTTTTCTGGCGATCACGCATCAGCAAAAGCATGAGTATTTTTCTATATCGAAAGACAAATCCTGATATTGGCTTTTGTCAATAGCTGGTTTTTGTAATTGAGGCTTGACTCTGGGAATTGCCCAAAAACGCAAGTATCAGTATTTTTACACTCTGAAAAGTAAAATCCGCTATTGAATTTTTTCAATGTCTTGTCTTTTGATTGATGCTGAGCCCTTGCAGTTGGGCATCAATAGAGGTGGAAGCTGCTGTTAACAGGGGAACGCGTTTGGCATTGTTTCTCGTCAATGGCCACTATTGAGTTTTCGAGTCTTTTTATGAAAAGTGTTGCTATTTCTTAGAAATCACACCTCTTTTTTTGGTAATTGCGCAACAATAAAAATACTTGATTTTGTGTATTTTTCCCAAGATTCGAGATTTTCTGGTGAAATTTTGAAACGGGTTGGGATAAATAATAGTTGGTGAACCTTGTAGAAAACATCGCGTTTACTTATGAAACTGTCTGCGTTTCTCTGTATTTGAGTCAGATGGCTCAAGTAGTACTCTCAGATCACAATTCCCTGACCCAGGAGTTGGGACCCACAGACAAGCATTAACCCAGTTCATGTTTTGTCTATAGCTTGTGACTGAGGACTCTAAGGTGTGCATTCGGGTCGTTAATGTGAACCTGGTTTTTAAAGGCTTAATTTTTTGGTCTGTAACTTGCGATTGAAAATTCTAAAGTGTGCATTCGGGTCGTTAATGTGAACCTGGTTTTTAAGGCTTAATCACTGGGTCGATCTTTGCCGTGAATGTCTCTAAGACATCTCTTGATCAGCGTATGAATTATTTGTGTGTGATTTATCCGTTATGGCTGCTGCTGGCGGGTGGGGGAGGAGACGGGTTAGCGTGGCTTGACGCCATAGGTCACTGGCTAGCCGTGGTTGCAGGGGATGAGCGCTCGCTGGCGACGCTCGGGCTAGTGGTGGGGCCGACTGGTAGCTGTTTGTTGTTGAGCCGAGGCTGGCTGCCACTGGTGTTGCTCGACTTAGGCGGAATGGCGATCGCCCTGCTGATTTATGGCCTGCCCATCCTGACCCGACACCCGGCTGCAGTTGTGAAGACTGCTGGGACAGTCACAAATTCCTGGCTGCAGCGAGCGATGTCGGTAGCCGAAACCGTCTACTGGCAAGAGGATCTTAAAACGGGCAAGATGCGGTGCTTTGGCAAATACACGGCGACGGGCTGGCAGCCGGGGTCTTGGCAAACCTCAATGGCCCACGTTTTTGAGCGACATGTCGCGGCTGATGATATCGCGCGGGCGCGGGCGGTGCGGCAAACTGCCCTCGCAACCCTGAGGGAAATGAGGCTTGAGCATCGCATCCGCTTGCCGGACCAAACCAACTTGTGGATGTTGACGGTGGGCCAGGTGATGGTGGATGCGGCGGGCGATCCTCGCTATCTGGTGGGCTCATCGAGCAACATCACCGCTCGCAAACGTGCCCAGCAGTCGTTGGCCACCAGTGAAGCGCAGCTACGACTCTCGCTCGATCTGACCCAACTGGCGACCTGGGATTGGCACACTGAAACCAATCGCGTGCGATGGAACGACAACCACTTTCGGATGTTGGGCTATGAGCCGGGTGAGGTAGAACCGACTCCTCAACTGTGGCATCAGGCTGTTCACCCCGATGATGTCGCGCGGGTTGATGAGGCGCTGATGACGGCATTGTGCAACCGGTCTGAATATGCGATGGAATATCGCCTGATACGCCGGGATGGCAGCATGTGCTGGGTTTTAGACCGGGGTCATACCCAACAAGACGAACAGGGCGTCACTGTACGAATGCTGGGCATCATGCTCGACATTACCGAGCGCAAGCAGATGGAAAACTGGCTGCGCCAGAGCGAAGCGGTCAAACAACAATTGCTGGAGGCGATTCCTGACCTTTTAGTCTGGATGAAAGCCGATGGCACCTGCCTCGGCGCAGTGCAGGGTAGCAATACGAAGGATTTGTTTAATGGCCGCTCTGTGGGCCGCGACCAATATGACATGCTGCCTGCTGAACTCAGCCGGTTGCGGCGGCAGGCGGTAACGGCCGCACTGAGCACTGGAGAAATCCAGATCTATGAACAGCAAGTCAATATTGAGGGCGTTGTTGAGTTTGAAGAGGTGCGGGTGGTGCAAATTGGTGAAGATGCAGTCTTGACCATGATGCGCAATATTAGCGATCGCAAACGGGCAGAGATTGCCCTGACTGAGAGCGAACGCCGCTATCGCCTGGTGACGGAAAACATGACCGATTTGGTCTGTTTGCATCATCCTGATGGTCGGTATTTGTATCTCACTCCTTCCTGTGAAACGCTGCTGGGCTATACGCCGCAAGAACTGCTTGATCGCTCGCCCTATGACTTCTTCCATGTCGCTGATCTAAAAGTCGTTAACCAGGCTCATGAGGCGGTGTTGTTAGAGGAAGCCGTTTCAGTGGTATATCGCATGCGCCACAAATTAGGTCACTACATTTGGTTAGAGACCTTGAGTACGCCGGTGTTAGATGATGTGGGGCGCTTGATACATATTCAAACGACCTCACGAGAGGTGACTGATCGTGTGGCGATCGAGCAACGCTTGCGCCACATTGCCCTGCACGATACGTTGACCCAGCTGCCCAATCGGCTATTGCTGATCGATCGCTTAGAGCTGGCCATCGCGCGCGCTCAAGGCAATGCCGCGTTTCAGTTTGCGCTGCTGTTTATCGATTTTGACCGGTTTAAGGTGATTAACGATAGTCTGGGTCACGCCGTGGGCGATGAGCTGTTGGTGGCGATCGCTCAGGCGCTACCCACCTTGATGCGTGAGACTGACTTGGTGGCCCGTTTGGGCGGCGATGAATTCGTCATCTTGTTAGAGCACGTCACAGGCGTCGACGAAGCCACTGCCCTGGCCGAAAGGATTTTAACCCACCTGCAATTGCCCGTAGAGATTCAAGGACAGCAGATCTTTATGAGTGCCAGTATCGGCATTGTGCTAGGGGGTGACGACTATCAGCAGCCCGAGACGGTGATTCGCAATGCTGATATTGCGATGTATCGGGCCAAAGCGACTGGTCGTGACGGCTATGCCATTTTTGACCCGGTGATGCATGCCCAAGTGCGCGATCGCCTGCAGCTCGAAAATGACCTACGCCGAGCTTTGGACAGACAAGAGTTTGTCTTGTTCTATCAACCAGTGGTGGCGTTAGAAACTCTAAGAATTGTTGGCTTTGAAGCTCTGCTCCGGTGGCAGCACCCGACCCGCGGGTTGCTGATGCCTGACCACTTCACTCATGTGGCCGAAGAGTCTAATCTGATGCCGCCCTTAGGCGAATGGATTTTATTGACCGCCTGCCAACAGGTGAGTCAGTGGCAGGCCCAGATTGCTCCGGCTGCGGGTCTATATCTATCGGTCAATCTCTCGGTGAAGCAACTGCAGCCCTCAATGTTGTTGCCCCAGTTGCAGCAGGTGTTGGCAGTGACTCAAATCAAACCTCAAAGCTTGGCGCTAGAGCTGACTGAAAGTCTGCTGGTGGAAAATATTGCAACGACGAGCCACCTGTTGCATCAGCTGCAGGCGCTGGGGGTGACCATTAGTATTGATGACTTTGGCACCGGCTATTCTTCGCTGAGCTATTTGCATCAGCTGCCGGTAAACGCGCTTAAAATCGATCGCTCCTTTGTCAGTCCGTCACAGCCCAATTTGAGAAACCAAACGATCGCGGAGTCGATTGTTGGCCTCAGCAACTTATTAGGTTTCAACGCAATCGCCGAGGGTCTCGAAACGCCGCAACAGCTGACTTGGCTGCGATCGCTGCAGTGTGAATATGGTCAGGGATTTCTTTTTGCCCCCGCAGTGCCCGCTGCTCAAGCGGAGCAACTGCTGCGCGATAACCGCCCCTTTGATGTGTGAGGCGGTGAACTGGTGGCTGGGTGGGCGATGTCTCGCCCAACTTAACTTGACCTCGCGCCGAGCTTGATTGCCGTATTTGGGGCATGAGCCGCCTCAAAAGAGACGGCGGAAGCTCAGCGCCTATGGCAGAATTAATGGGTTAAATTGCAGCGGGTAGTGGCGATCGCCCCATGCAGCCTGATGAGAGTTAGGCGGCGATCGCAGTCAGGCTTTGGAACTGAGGGAATATGGCTAAATTCGTCTTTGTCACCGGTGGCGTCGTGTCGAGTATTGGGAAGGGGATTGCCGCCGCCAGTTTGGGGCGGTTGCTCAAGTCGCGCAATTACTCGGTCTCGATTCTTAAGTTAGATCCCTACATCAATGTTGATCCGGGTACCATGAGTCCGTTTCAACACGGCGAAGTGTTTGTTACCGAAGACGGGGCCGAAACGGATTTAGATTTAGGCCACTACGAGCGGTTTACAGATACGGCCATGTCGCGGCTCAACAGTGTCACCACCGGCTCCATTTACCAGGCCGTGATTAATAAAGAGCGCCGGGGCGACTACGAAGGCGGCACCGTGCAGGTGATTCCCCACGTGACAAATGAAATCAAAGAGCGCATTCACCGCGTGGCCCGTGACACCAACCCCGACGTAGTGATTACAGAAATTGGCGGCACGGTGGGCGATATCGAATCGTTGCCCTTTTTAGAGGCTATTCGCCAGTTCCGTAAAGACGTGGGTCGGCGCGACGTCATTTATATGCACGTGACGCTGGTGCCCTACATTGCCTCGGCGGGGGAAGTTAAAACGAAACCCACTCAACATTCGGTCAAAGAACTACGCTCCATTGGCATTCAGCCGGATATTTTGGTGTGCCGTTCCGAAAAACCTCTGCCGCTCTATATCAAAGAAAAGATTTCGGAATTTTGTGACGTTCCGGCCAACTGTGTGATTACCACCCACGATGTCAGCAGCATCTATGAAGTGCCGCTGATCGTTGAGCGTGAGGGCTTGGCAAATCAGGTGTTGGATATTTTTGATCTGGAACAGCGTCAGCCCGATCTCACCCACTGGACGGCCATTGTGGAAGGCATGCAAAACACCCATCGCGATGTCGAAATTGCGATCGTGGGCAAGTATGTCAGCCTCAATGATGCCTACAAATCGGTGGTTGAGGCACTGCAGCACGCGGCGATCGCGACCCAGGCGACGCTCAAAATTCGCTGGGTTAACTCGGAAGACCTCGAAGATGCTCCGGTTGAAACGTATCTGCAGGGTATTGACGGCATCGTCGTACCGGGCGGCTTTGGCACCCGGGGAGTCGATGGCAAGGTGCGGGCGATTCAGTATGTGCGGCAAAACAACATTCCCTTTTTGGGGCTGTGTTTAGGTATGCAGTGCGCCGTGGTGGAATGGGCGCGCAACATTGTGCACCTGGAAGGGCCCAACAGTTCTGAAATTGATCCCGAGACGCCCAATCCCGTGATTAGTCTGTTGCCCGAACAGCAGGATGTTGTGGATCTGGGCGGCACTATGCGGTTAGGCCTATACCCCTGTCGCATTAAGCCCGATACCCTCGCCAGCCAGCTCTATCAGGACGAAGTCATCTACGAACGTCACCGCCATCGCTACGAGTTCAACAATGCCTTTCGCAACTTGTTTATCGACTCGGAATACGTCATTAGCGGCACGTCGCCAGATGGTCGTTTGGTGGAAATGGTTGAATATCCCCACCATCCGTTCTTCATTGCCTGTCAGTTTCATCCCGAGTTTCAGTCGCGCCCCAATGCGCCCCATCCACTCTTTTTAGGTCTGATGCAAGCCGCCTGTGGCGAGCCCGCGCCTATATCTGCTGAGGCCTTACCCGTAATGGCGATGGATAGCGTCAATTAGAACGCTATGTTCAAATCACAGGCTGGAGATGAAATCGCTTGCTTAGAGTTGAGGACTGGCCAGCCCCGGTGTGCAATCCGCTTTGCCCAGGATGTTCTGCTGCTCTGTTTATATCCCCAGTTGCTAACGGTTGAAATATGCGTCCTGCTCTCTCACTAGACATGGTGGCGGCGGCGCGATCGCAGATCGCGTCCCATGTGCGCCGTACTCCTTTGATGCCGGCGAGCGCGTTGCAGCAGCCTATTGCCGGCTGCGATGACCTGTGGCTGAAGCTCGATTGCCTGCAGGTCACGGGCTCTTTTAAGGCGCGAGGTGCCGTCAACAAACTCCTATCGATCCCGCCGGACTCGTTGCGCCAAGGGGTGATTACGGCCTCTGGGGGCAATCATGGTCTGGCTGTTGCCTACGCTGCGTGGATGGCGAAAGTCCCGGCCACCATCTATTTGCCCCACAACACCCCACCTGTCAAAGCGGAAAAATTGCAGCAGTGGGGGGCCACCGTCATTCGCGAAGGTGCCGTCTGGGACGAAGCGAATTGGGCGGCCCTGATTCATGCTGATCAAGCTCAAATGCCCTATTTGCATCCGTTTGCCGATCCTTGGGTGATGGCCGGTCAGGGGACAATCCTGCTAGAAGTGTTGGAAGATTTGCCCGCCGTGGATACTTTGCTCGTGGCGATCGGGGGCGGTGGCCTGATTAGCGGCATCAGCTTGGCGGCTAAAGCGCTCCGACCTGACATCAAAATCATTGGGGTAGAGGCGACCGGTGCCCCAACGCTGCAGGCAAGTTTGGCAGCAGGCAAAATTGTAGAACTACCGACTGTCAACACAAAAGCCAACACTCTGGCGCCCCGCCAAACGGCATCGGTTAACTTCGACATCATTCGCCGCTGCGTGGATGACATTGTGCTGGTGACCGATGAGCAAATGCAGGCGGCGGCTCGCTGGCTCTGGTTTGAGATGGGGGTAGCTGCCGAGTTGAGTGGGGCCGCAACGATCGCGGCGCTGCAGTCAGGTGCTTATCAGCCACCACCCAAGGCCCAAGTCTGTGCGCTGATCTGTGGGGCGGGCACTGACGGCATCGCGTAAATGTGGCAAGGGGGCGTTGTCACAGCGAATGCAGGACCACCGTGACAATAACTTGGTAAATGGGGCATGATACCCGAAACTTTCCCGGGGTATACCGATGCTCTGAAACCAGACGACCAGTCAGGCTCCCCGGCCCCTCGACTCCCCGGCTTGGCCACGATGGCATCGGGAATCCGAGCCCTGAGGATGGGAATGACGCCCGGTCTCTCACAACACTCTTCACCTCCAACTCTCTACTTGCTACTGCCGCCTGCGCCCTAACTCTAAACTAGGATAAGGAATACGTATTTTGGAGTCTGCTATGGCTGAGGCTGACCAGACGCCGATTCGGCAAAGCCAACTGCACAATCGGTTAGTGATTGACATTGAAACAACTGAAGAACTGGGGTATCTCACTCAATTTTTAGTAGACGTCAAAAATCACCAGCTCGAAGGCTTTCTGTGCAAAAAAGGTCTGCTGGGGTTAGAGACCACGCCAGTCATGTGGGTGCAGGTTGAATCCATCGGTCAAGACAGCATCTTGGTTCGTCGTAGCACCCAAGTCATTTCCGAACGTCTGGATGAGGCCGTGACGCTAGAAAAGCAGGAGGTCTGGGCTGATTCTGGCAACCGTGTCGGTCAGCTCGCCGATTATGGCCTCGATTTGCCGACTGGCGCCATCACGCAATACCTCTTTACTGCACCGGGTTGGCAGGGCTTGACCGATGGCCTCTACACGTTTCAGCCTGAGGCCGTGGTGAGCATGGGCAAAAAGCGGATGATGGTGCATCAAACGGCGCTGGCTGAGGCTCCGCAGTTTGTGCCCGGCGTGCCAGATCGCTTGGTGGATGCCCTGCAGCAAGATGCGGCGCAGACTCGTCAAGACGTGCGGGAAGTGGTGGACAGCACCCGCGAAGTGGCTGACCAAGTACAGGCGCAAGCTAAAAAGATGACGGAGCAGGCGCGATCGCAGTTTGGTCAGGTGTTTGGTCAGGTGAAGCAGCGTAGCCGCAAGTTGCGATCGCAGGTGAACGATCGCTTTGCCGATGCCGCCTCCAATTTGCAGTCCCCAGCCGACGGCCAGAAACAGGTGCCCGGTAACACCATTGATGTGGACTCAGAAGAAATCTGGCCCGATGAAGAGGAACCCAGTTAGGGCGAGGTTGGCCAACTTCTCAGCTCTGTGTGCGGCGGCACGGTGGTTGCAGTTTTCAGTGATCGGACTGGGGCAATCTAGCCATGTCAGGGGGGCGGGGGGAGCGCAGGGGAGCTAGGGAGCAAGTGTTATAGGCATTCAACATAAGTTTGAGAATTAGGCAGACGGCATATCAAGGCTTGCAGAGGTCTTATGCTCTCATTCTTAACTGGAATCACTATATCTCTGGTTGTGGAGAATCGGCTTCATCACAAGCTTCTCGATGGCCGCTAAACTTTCTTGCCCCCTTTACCCCTCGGCTCCCTTGCCCTTTGGTCCCCGGTGTTTGTCAATGGGATAGGCAATCCAGCAATGGCGAGATCGAATCAGGGCGTTAAAGAACTGCCGCAGTGCTGCTCGCGCAAGCGCATCGCTCGTTGATAATCGTTCAGTGCCCCTTCGGCATCATTCATCGTGGTGCGCGCTTGGGCGCGACTGATGTAGGCTTCGGTGAGGTTGGGATTGAGTTCTAAGGCTTGGGTAAAGTCTCGCAGCGCCAGGGCGGCATCACCGAGTTGATAGTGAGCATTGCCCCGATTGTTATAGGCTTCGGCATAGGTGGGGTCATGCTGTAGCGCGGCGTCGAAGTCTTGAATCGCTAGTTCAAACTGCCCGGCTTGGAGTCGCAGAAACCCACGACTGTTATAGATCAGAGATTTTTTGGGTTCGATCGCCAGCGCTTTGGTAAAGTCGGCGATCGCGCCGTTGGCGTCACCGAGTTCCGCCCGCAGATTACCGCGGCTGCTGTAGATGTCTACCAGTTGCGGGGCGGAAGTGATCGTTTTTTCATAGGTTTGGGTCATCCCCGAGACGGTGCCGTGACCGGCTTCCGCGCTGACGGGCGGGTGCGCCGGCGCTGAGGTTGACAGCTCTGCCGTGAGCGTCATTACCTGCTGATAGTCGGTGACTGCGCCGTCGGTATCGCCGAGCTTATGACGGAGCAAACCCCGATTGCCATAGGCTTCGGTGAAATTGGGCTTCAGCTCGATCGCCTGATTCATATCGGCGATCGCCTGATAGAGGTTGCCCAAATTCATATAGGCCAACCCGCGGCTGTGGTAAGCGTCAGCCAAATTGGGTTTGTGCGTTAAAGCCGTATTAAAGTCAGCGATCGCTTGGTCGTAGTCTCGGAGCTGCAAATGCGTGCAGCCGCGCCACAAATACACCTTGGCAAATTTGGGATGGTAGGCGATCGCCTGATCAAAATCTTTAATGGCTTGAGGATAAGCCGCCTGCGCAAAGTAAGTGAGACCCCGGCTGCCGTAGCCCTTGGCAGAGGTCGGGTCAAATTGGAGCGCCGCCTCAAAATCGGCCATGGCTGATTCATAATCGCCCAGCTGACGATGCAGATTACCACGGTTAAGATGGGCGTTGACGTAGTCAGGACTCAGGCGCAGCGCTTCCGTAAAATCGGAGAGCGCTTCTTGCACTCGACCCAAGTCACTGAGAGCGCAAGCACGATTGTAGTAGGCCTTGCTGTAGCCCGGTTCTAACTTCAGGGCTTGGTCAAATAACACGACTGCGGCGCTGAGATCCCCCTGCCGCGCTCGGTCAATGGCCTCATTTAGGATTGTTTTCCATTGCATGGCGAAACCCTAATTCCCTAAAATCACTTTCCCAGTGCTCTACAGCTCATCAAGCCTTGAGGCTGACCAAAAATCCCGAATTGCGGCGCTTACTTATCCATCCGTTTTAGCGCATCTCAGTACAGCACAAGCGTGATGACTAAAAAACTTTGGTCAGCATTTCAAGATCTTCAATTCGAACTGCACAACTTCAGGAAATAATCAGAGCCTCCAATGCTTGACCGACGCTCAATTCACTATAGTTCGCCGCTTTTGTAGCCTAGTGCAATTGGGGAGAGAGCTTTGGGATTAAGTTGCGACAGTTCATGTAATCTTCACAGAATGAAGGATAAGTCTCACGTAATTTTCATAGATGATTGCGCGAATTCGCTGAGGACAGTCGAAACTCTCAGCTAGCAACCCTCGTTAAAGTCATACCTGGCTTGTGTGATATCGCGGCCATGTCTCAGATTCTGAGAATGATTTTCTCCTATCGCGTGCTGTTCATTAGGGTTTCGGTTGCCTGACGGTGCGTCTGGATCAGTTTTGGCAGATCGAGGGTCGTAAGTCGCCCTTTATCAACGACGCGCCGACCGTTGATAAAGCTGTAATCAACTTTGTCGACATGACAAAACAATAGGGCTGCTACTGGGTCATAGCCGGCGCCGGCGAGAGCAGGGCGGTCAAGATTGATGGCGATAAAGTCAGCGGCCATATTGGGGGCGATCGCCCCGATGTCGTCGCGGCCCAATACCTGGGCTCCACCGGTGGTCGCGATCGCCAAAGCTTCGCGAGCGGTCAGCGCACCAGGGGCTTCGTCGCGCACGCGGGCCGCCAGCATGGCCATTCTGGCCTCTTGCATTAAATGCCCGGTATCGTTGGAAGCGGAGCCATCAACGCCTAAGCCAACGGGAATGCGCCGGTCAAGCATGGTGCGGATGGGGGCGATGCCGCTGGCCAGGCGCATGTTGCTGCAGGGGCAGTGAGCTACCCCAGTGCCGGTCTCGCCGAATCTGGTGAGCGAGCGATCGCTGAGCTTGACGCAGTGAGCGTGCCACACATCGTCGCCGAGCCAGCCGACCGATTCGGCATATTCGCCAGGAATCTGGCCAAATTTTTCGAGGCTATAGTTTACGTCGCTGATGTTTTCGGCCAGGTGGGTATGCAGGCGGACACCGGGATAGGTGCGGGCCATCGCCGCAGACTCGCGCATCAGTGCTGGCGACACGGTAAAGGGTGAACAGGGGGCCAGGGTGATGCGCAGCATCGCATAGCGATCGTTGTCGTGATATTGCTCGATCAGGCGTTGGGAATCCCGCAAGATAAAGGCTTCTGATTCCACCAAATGATCGGGAGGCAAGCCGCCTTTACTTTCACCAATGCTCATACTGCCGCGATTGGCTTGAAAGCGCAGCCCAATGGCTTGAATGGCCCGAATCTCATCATCTAGAGTGCAGTCGTTCGGAAAGAGATAGCTATGGTCGCTGGCGGTGGTGCAGCCCGACAATATGAGCTCCGCTGCGGACATTTGGGCCGCGGTTTGCAGCATGGATGCGGTGATATTTGACCAGAGAGGATACAGGCTATTGAGCCAGCCAAACAGCTCTCGGTTTTGCGCAGCAGGTACCGCTCGGGTTAGCGATTGAAAAAAATGGTGATGGGTGTTGACTAGGCCAGGCAACACAACATGGCGATCGCCTAAATCCAGCACTTCATCTGCTGTATCGGGCAAGGCGTCGGTGGTGCCTACCTGCTCAATCACGTGGTCGCGCACGAACAGTGCCCCCCGGCGGATTTCTCGCTGTTCGGCATCAAAGGTTGCCAGGGTGTGAATGTTTTTGACTAACAGGGTTGTCACGTGTTTGCTCTTCTCACCCAATTGTTTAATCAGTAGCGGGCTCTATCTAAGACCGAGGCGGTAACGGCATCCCAACCGCCTGACCAAATTGGATTGCGCATATTCCGCGCCGGCGATCGCCCCATTTTTCCGCAGAGAGACCATGAGCCTGAGCAACTTTGGCTGATTGTACCGGAGGCTGACGCCTGGTGATGTTATCTAGCGGGTTTGCCGGAATGTAATGGATGTCGTGATTACGGCCTGTGGACTGCGGCGGACTGCCGCCGAGCACAGCAGTCTGAGAGGCTGGCTGATTACTCAATCAAATAGCTGGTACAAACCGCGTTCTGATCTGAGATCATGCGACGGGCGCGACCATGCTCGACCCTAAGGTTGCTTGGGCCGCATGGCTGCTTTGCTCGATGATGATGCCCTGGGATTGAGTGGCTTGGGGAGTTGATTTATATCGAACGCATGATATAAATTAGCTATGCCTAAAATTGTCGATCACAATCAATATCGCCAAGAGCTGCTGAGCCAGTGTGTCGCCTTGTTTGCTGAGCGGGGTTTTGGGGCTGTGACGATGCGAGAGATTGCCGCGAGTCTGGGGGTTTCAACCGGTACGCTATATCACTACTTTCCCAACAAAGAACGTATTTTTGTGCAGCTGGTCGAAACCTATTGCGAGAAAGATGTCGCTGAGTTTTTTGCGCAAGCTCCGCTGATCGAACCGCTTAAGAGCAAGTTGCGCCGCATTACAACTTTCTTTTTGCAACGCTACTTGACCTATCAGCAGCAGTTTTTAATCTGGATTGATTTTTATCAACACAGTCAACGTTCTCACAGTCAGGACTGGACCGTGCTGCAGCAGTCTTGGCAGCGTACCCAACGTCAGCTGGTGGATTATTTGCAGATTGCGCCGGAACAGGTCGACAGTTTGCTGATTTTCTTAGACGGGCTGCTGCTGCAGTGCTTGTATGGCCGCAGTGAAGCCGACATCGCTCAACAAGCTGAGATCTTTATGCAGATGTTTGAAAAAGCCTGCCGATCAGATTAGCCCAATCGGCTCTTGTTGCTGCATTCATGGTAAACGTTTGTTTTAATTAAAGAGTTAATATGAAAATGTCAATATCAATTTTCGGCACGATGACTCTCAGGGCACTGCGGTCAAAGCTGCCCGCTGTTGCCAGAGTCTTAAGGTTGTCTATCTGGCAGGATGACTCTGTGATTGAGCAACAGGGATGCTCTGCGTTGAGTCATCGTGTTTGTGCCAACGATGTTTTTGCGGGTGTGACGCGATCGCTGGCCCCCTAGCGGTTGATGGCATGTCTGGTTTTGTCCTAGTTGATGACTTGCCCTACATGAGGATGGCCTGATGCTTTTTTTGAATGAGGTTGCGCCGAATATTTGGACAGCGGCTCAGTCTTTTCGCTTTTTGGGTGTTGAGGTCGGCAGTCGGATGACGATTGTTCGGTTGCCGAGTCAAGACCTGGTGTTGATTTCTCCTATTCCGGTCAAGCGCGGCGATCGCCCCCTGTTGGATGCCTTGGGCACGGTGAAGTATTTGATTGCCCCCAACTTGTTTCACCATTTGTATATCGGTGATGTGCAGGCGATGTATCCAGAGGCGCAAATTTTGGGTGTGACTGGGCTCAGTCACAAGCGTCCTGACCTCAGGGTAGACGCTACGCTCAACCAGTCGGGCAGCTTCGAAAACGTCTTGGATTATTTGCCCTTTGAAGGCTTTAGCGCCATTTTGCCCAGCGGCATTCAAGCAGCGCATGAAACAGTGTTTTGTCATCAGCCCAGCGGCACCCTCATCCTCACGGATATTGCCTTTAACTTCGATGAAACCTTCCCTCTGAGTACCCGAGTGGCCGCGCAGATTCTAGGCTCTTACCAGACGCTGCGGCCCAGCCGACTGGAAAAATGGGGCACCTGGGATAAGGCCACCGTGGAGGCTTCGATCCGTCAGGTGCTGGTCTGGAATTTTGATCGGGTGATTCCGGGCCATGGGGGAATTGTGGAAACTGGTGGCAAGGCTCAGCTAGAAGCCGGGTATGAATGGTTTTTGGGCCGCTCTCTGGGGCTGTCGGTGAGGGCTTAGGCCGAGTGACCTGAGCGCCAGGGGGCCGGACAAAGCTGGGGTGCCATAGGGCCGGAGGAGCATCGCAGTCAGAGAGTTGGGAGATAAGGATCGTGATCTAGGATGAGGTTTAACCTGTCCCTTCGGGTGGCAGCAACGCGACTACTTCAGAGGCAAGCCCGTTGGTTGCCTGATTCAAAACCAGGATCTGGCCACTGGCGCTGTAGTTTATCAGGGCGCTTGCGGATGGAAAGTGGCTGATTTCTCGGCTTTGTCGCCATCATTCACTGATAGGATCAAACACGGTTCCCACAGAGACATCTATGCTGACCATTGCATTACCCAAAGGGGCGTTGCTGAAAGAAAGTATCGAACGATTTCAGGCGATCGGGCTCGACTTCAGCGCTTTTTTAGACAAGTCGAATCGGCAACTGCAAATCACCACGCCCAATGCTAAAGCGCAGGGGTTGCTGGTGCGGGCTCAAGATGTGCCGGTCTATGTGGAATATGGTCAGGCGCAGCTCGGGATCGTCGGCTATGACGTGCTGCGCGAAAAGCAGGCAGCGGTTGCCCAGCTAGCCGATTTAGCCTTCGGTCACTGTCGTATGTCGGTGGCGGTCAAAGCCTCTAGTCCCTATCGCTCAGCGCTCGATTTACCGCCTCACTGTCGGGTGGCGTCCAAATTTGTGGGCTGCGCGCGCGACTATTTTCAAAGTATTGATCTGCCGGTCGAGATTGTGCCGCTCTATGGCTCGGTCGAACTTGGCCCGATTACCGGAATGTCAGAGGCGATCGTTGACTTGGTCTCGACGGGGCGCACTCTGCAGGAAAATAATTTGGTAGAGCTGGAGGTGCTCTATCAAAGCACGGCTCGGTTGATCGCTCACCCCATCAGCTATCGAGTGGACTCAGATGGCCTCGGTGACGTGATTCGTCAGCTCCGAGCGCCGTTAGTCACTGCTGTTTGACCATTGAGCATCGTTAAAGGCAACGATAGGTTGCCTACGATACAGTAAGAGAGCAATTGTCCTCTCTGAGGTGCTGATGGTTGAGCGCTCTCAGTCTGTTAGTTTTGCGATCGCCGGGCTTACTCAATGACCTCAGCTACCTATTCATCTTCATCTAACGCCTCGGCTAAAGAGTTGACTGAACGCCAAACCGACTGGCGGCTCTTTTTGCGGCTGTGGCCCTACATTCGAGCCCAACGCCGCTTTTTGTGGTTGCCTTTTGTGTTGTTGGTGCCGCTGTCGCTGGCTAACGCTGTGCAGCCAATTTTGATTGGTCAGGCGATTTCGTTGATTCGTCAAGAGCCGGTGGCCTGGTTTTTAGAGGCGCGATCGCTGCAGGGCGGCCTCAATATTTTGGTCGGGCTCTTGGTGGTCACAGTCGCGATCCGCCTGACCCTAGACGGCTGGCAAAGCTATCTGGTGCAAAAGGTGGGTCAGCGCATCACGGCGAATATTCGCAATGACCTGTTTGCTCATGTCACCTCGTTGGCGGTGCGATTTTTTGACCGCACGCCAGTCGGTAAATTGATCACTCGCCTCACCAGTGATGTCGATGCGTTGGGAGACGTCTTTTCGACTGGGGCGGTCGGCATTTTTAGCGATATTTTTTCCATCGCGGTGATTGCGGTGACCATGTTTTGGTTGCAGTGGCAATTAGCGCTGATGCTGATGGCGATGCTGTTGCCGGTGACCTGGCTGATCATTTATTTTCAACAGCAGTATCGCAAGGCGAATTATCGAGCGCGCGAAAAGCTCTCAGAACTAAATGCCGCGCTGCAAGAAAATATCCTCGGCATTGAAGTAGTGCAAATGTTTCGCCGCGAGCGCTACAACGCCGAGGGCTTTCGCAAAACCAACCAGCAATATGTGCAGGCGATTGATAAGACGATCTTTCACGATTCGGCAGTATCGGCCACACTGGAGTGGATTGCCCTAGTGGCGATCGCAGGCGTGCTCTGGCTCGGCGGCTATCTTGTCTTGCAGGACTCGCTCACCTTCGGCGCCCTAGCGTCCTTCATTTTGTTTGCCCAACGTCTATTTGATCCACTGCGGCAGTTTGCCGATAAGTTTACGTCGATTCAAGCCGGGTTCACTGCCGTTGAGCGCATCACCGATCTGTTCACGGTGCCGTTAGAGATTCAAGATCCGACAGCGGTGCAGTCGAGCTCTCAGTCGATAACGACTCAGTCTCAAGTGCCTCAAATCAATGGTTCGAGTCATGCGCCCTTGGCGGTAGCGGCGGTAGCCGACGTACCGATGACTGACCAACCCTCTGAGACGGTGACGTCAGTTGCCGCATCTGAGATTCGCTTCGACCAGGTTTGGTTTGGCTATAAGCCTGATGAGCCCGTGCTCAAAAACCTCGATTTCACCATTCGTCCCGGTGAAAAAGTTGCCCTGGTTGGCCCGACTGGGGCGGGTAAAAGCTCGATTATTCGCTTGCTCTGCCGGTTGTATGACGTCACTGAAGGTGCGATTCGACTAGAGGGGGTGAATATCCGCGATTTGCCCCAAGCTGAGCTGCGTCGTCGCATGGCTGTAATCTTGCAAGATGGTTTTCTCTTTGCGGGCGACGTTAAGAGCAACATTACTTTGGGTGAAGACTATCCGTTGGCGGCGGTCAAGGCTGCCGCTGAAAAAACGAATGTCGCGTCGTTTATTGAGCAGTTGCCTCAGGGCTATGACACGCCGCTGCGAGAGCGCGGCACCAACCTTTCGGGGGGGCAAAAACAACTGCTGGCCTTTGCCCGCGCGGCGATTCGCAACCCCGGCATTTTGATTTTGGATGAAGCGACTGCCAATTTGGACGTGGGTACGGAAGCGCTGATTCAAGAGGCGTTAGAAAATCTGCTGCAGGATCGCACCGCGATTATCATTGCTCACCGTCTCTCAACCATTCGCAATGTCGATCGCATTTTGGTGCTGAAGCACGGTGAGCTGATTGAGCAGGGGAACCACGAAGCGCTCTTGGCGCAGGATGGTCTGTATGCCAGCTTGTACAAGCTACAAATGCTAGAGAGCTAGAGACCTCGGAATTCTGAGCAAATTCATCCTGATGCTGAGTGAGCAGACCCTCGATATCGTTGGGGAGGGTTGGCCGCTCAATTGGCGGTCTGGTTTACCGATCAGGCTGGATTAGTGGCGATCGCCCTTGGCCGTCTGGCAGCTTTGAGAAGACGCCGCGCGATCGCTTCTCAGGCAGTCCTTAGGCAAGCCGGTGATTGCTCAGGGGGTTCTCAGGACACTGTCAAGGCATTTTCAAGAACATTCGGGAAGATAGCGATGAACAGTTGAGTTTGCTCATTTTTGTACGTTAAGGAGATCCGACTGATGAAACGCTTTATGCTTGCCGCCATTTCTGCGACCACCTTAGGCATCACTGTGGCGTCTGGGGCCAATGCCCTCAAACCGGTGGAATTTTCAGCGCTTACTAACCCAGTGGCGACCGTGAACGTTGCCCAAGCTACATCAACGCCCCAACCGTTTGTCACCGTTGAGCAAGAAAAAGCCACCACCGGTACTGCCAGCGTAGTGACGGAAAATGGTCAGACCTACATTGTGTTTGATGACGCGTTTGATACGGCTCGCGGTCCCGACGTGCAGGTTGTCCTTCACACCGATGCCACTGTGCCCGTCAGCATTGACGAAGCCGACTACGTCACGCTGGAAACACTCCAAAGCTTTGAAGGTGAGCAGCGCTACCTGATTCCTGCCAACATTGATGTGAATGACTACCAAACGGTGGCAATCTGGTGTCGTGAGTTCAACGTCACCTTTGGGTATGCCCCGTTGTAATCAATCGCTAGCGATTGAAGGAATTGCAGGTGATGGTTGTGCTAACCGGCGAGCTTCGCTTTAACCATCGCCTGTACCTTCGCGCCATCAGCGCGACCTTTCAGCTCTTTCATTGCCGGTCCCATGACTTTGCCCATGTCTTTGGCAGACGTGGCGCCGGTTTTAGCAATCAGGCCATCGATGACGGCTTCGATGTCGGCATCTGACAGTTGGGCCGGTAGGTACTCTTCAAGAATAGCGAGTTCGGCGGCTTCTTTGTCGGCCAAGTCTGGGCGGTTGGCGTCGGTGTATTGGGCGATCGCATCCTTGCGCTGTTTGGCTAAGCGCGTCAAGACTTCCAGCTCTTGAGTTTCTGTGAGCCCTTCTTGGCCTTTGCCGCGAGCGGTGCTCTCTTCTTCTAAAATAACTTTTTTAATGCTGCGAACCGTTTCTAGCCTGAGTTTGTCTTTGGCTTTCATCGCGGTTTTGATGTCTTCGGAAATGCGATCTTTGAGGCTCATAACAGTCAGTGCTCAACGGTGTATCCAGCTTTATCGTAGCGATCGCCCCAACCGGCGTCTATAGCTGTTAATCCTATGCTTCCAGATAGCGGTTGGGGCAGTGGCAGTGGTTCGATGTGCTGGCGATAAGCGGCAGCGGCGTCGAAGATGGTCTCTGCAAGTGAGTTAAGGGTCAGTGAGCCAAGCCTTGATCGCGGGATTTTTGCGGCTCGCGGTGATGATGCGTTGATCGGTAGACAGCAACATGTGATCAACGGTCATACCAAATCCGGTATAAACCGCCAAGAGTTCACCGGAGGTGACGTCCCATTGGCGAATGGTGCTATCGGCGCTACCGCTGGCAACGGTCTGGCCATCGCGGCTGAGACTGAGGACGTTGATAAAGCTGGTGTGGCCCACCAATGTGTCTAAGACTTCACCGCTATTGAGATCCCAGCGTTTGATCGTTTGATCGGCGCTGGCACTAAACAAAAAGCGGCCATCTAGGCTGATAGCGATCGCGTTGATGTAGCTGTCATGGTCTTCTAGCACGCCAATTGTTTTGCCGGTTTGCCAGTCCCATATCCGAATGGTTTGGTCAGTGCCGCCGCTAATAATGCGCTGCCCGTCGTCGCTCACAAGCACGGCATTGACTGCGCCGTTGTGACCGTCAAGCGTGGTGATTAAGGCTTGGGTATTGGTGTCCCAAACTTTGATGGTGCCGTCTGAAGCGGCGCTGACCAGATAGCGACCATCAGGGGTGCGGTCTAACGCATTGACCGGCCCGGCATGGCCAGCAAATTCTGCGCGCTGGCTGCCAGTTCCGGTATCCCACACTAAGAGAGCCCCGTCAGCACTGCCGCTGTAGAACGTGCGTTCATCGGGGCTGAGAGCGATCGCATTGACAAAGGCCTGATGCCCACTAAAAGTCTGTAGGGCTGCTCCCGTGCTCAAATCCCATAGGCGAATCGTGTTGTCGGCACTCGCACTGACGAATCGACGGCCATCGGATAACAGCTTGAGCGCATTGATCGAGTTCTGATGACCAGTGAAGGTGCGCAACAGCTCAACGCGGGTTTCGGGGAGTGGCGGCTGGGAGGCATCGGGCGATGGCGTGGTGGTCGGGGCCGGGGTGGTGCGAGCCGAGTGCGATCGCTGTCGGCCCCAAACGCCTAACCCAATGAGGGCGATCGCCGCCAACACGGTGCCCCCGGCAATCAACCAAGTCCAATAAGTCACCCGCGATGAAGCGATTTTGGCTAAGTGGGATGGTGCCGAAGACGCTTGTGGTTTGGTTGCTCCGGGTAGGCGGAACCCATTGGCTTCAGTGCTGCTGAAGCGGGGAAGCGACGTTTCGGCGTGGAGAACGCCAACATCACTCTGCTGAACGAAGTGATTGAGCGACATTTGATGCAGGCGATCAAGCAGTTCTTGCGCCGTTCGCGGGCGGTCAATCACGCGCGGCGAAATCAAACTGTCGAGCAGAGTGGCAAATTCGTCTGAGAGGTCTGGCGCCTGAGGCCGCCAGTTAAACGCATTGAGCATGGGATCGTACAGCGTCGTATCGTTGGGCGATCGCCCGGTCAAGAGATAAACAATCGTGCGCCCTAAAGCATAGAAATCGGACTGGGGCACTGCTTGCCCTTGCTCTTGCTCAGGGGGCGTATAGCCGGCTGAGCTGATTGTTGTGACGCCGAGACTCCCCACTTGGGCCAGATAGGTTTGACTCATTTCGCGGGCGGCACCAAAATCTACTAGCACCAGCTGCCCGCTGGATCGCAGCATGATGTTGTCAGGCTTGATATCGCGGTGGAAGTAGTTATGTTGATGTACTCGCCGCAAAATTTCAGCGAGTTGAAATAGCCACTGAAAGGCTTGATGCTCACCGATCGGGTGGTTGCCCTGTTGCTGCATCCATTGCAATAGGTTAGGCCCGTCGATCTTCTCCATGATGATGCAATGGAGAGGCGCCGAGCTGTCTTGAGGATGATAGATAAAGTAGCCACCGTCTGGTTCGACCAGAGGCACGCCGGCGTAGTTGAGCTGACTCAAGACCTCGGCTTCCTTACGAAAGAGCCGCAGCACTTTGGAGTTTTCACTGCGCTCGGGCTTCAAAACCTTCAGAATTTTGGGAATATCTCGCTGATACGCTTCATAGACTAAGCCAAAACCACTGTTTTTGCTCAGCAATCGCATGACCCGATATTGCCCTTGCAACAACAGTTCTGAGCCGCAGGCTTGACAGGTGAGGGTATGGCTATTGCTAGGGTGAGCAGGTTGCGGACAACTAGGATTAATGCAAAGGCTCATGGTAGCTCGCTGATGGAAGATGCTGCCCTGAATTAAGCATGAACGACTCTGAAGATATGAACACAGATTCTCAAGAAGATGTTAGAAAGTCGGCCTCACCAGTTCACAACCTAACAAGTTATGCAACTGCGCGCGCACATGACTAGCGTCTCGCTGATGGCCGTGAGGGGGCAGAGCGAGTCAGGCAAGATACCGGTGTTGATTGGGCGTGCGGGTTTGGGTATCGATGTCTGACCAGAAACGTTGATATTGTGGGGCGGAGCGATCAAGCAAACTGCTTGTTAGTATATCGGCTACTTAGGGACATTTTGTCGCTGATGAGCGCTACGCTACGACAACGCGAGTGGTCGGGCGCTTGCTGCTCCCAAACAGCGTTGCCGATCTGCTACACCCCGGCTTTGCGCCCCCTTGATTTTCTGACCTGAGTTCAAACCCGATCGCGGTCTACAGGTCTGTTTGGCTGCGCAGAACCTCTTCAAAGGCCTCTGTGCTCAAGGGTTCTGAGAATAAAAAGCCCTGACCTGATTCGCATCTTAACGCCTTGATTTGAGCAAAGTGTCGGGGCGTCTCAATGCCCTCAGCGACGACCTCAAGCCCCAAATTCCAGGCGAGATGAACCATGGACTGCAAAATTTCTAACTTCTCGAAATCAGAATCAGCGTTTTCTAAAAACGATCGATCAATTTTCAACGTATCTACGGGGAACTTGTGCAAGTAGCTGAGAGAAGAGTAGCCCGTGCCAAAATCATCAACAGACAGCTTAATTCCCAAATCTCTAATCGCTTGCAAGATCTCGATAATTGAAGATGAGTTTTCAATCAAGACGCTTTCGGTAATTTCAATTTTGAGCGCCGTAGCTGCTAGGCCAGTGGCCTTGAGAATACCTTTGATGCGATCTAAAACGTCTGTTTGCGCAAATTGTTTGCTCGACATGTTAACGCTGACAAACAGCTTTTCGGCATTGGTCAGGGTGTCTTGCCAAGCTTTTAGCTGGCGGCAAGATTCTTCAAGAATCCACCAGCCTAAAGGAATAATCAAGCCGGTTTTTTCGGCCACGGGAATAAATTTTGCTGGGGGAAGTATGCCTTGCTCGGGATGATGCCAGCGAACGAGCGATTCCACCCCGATGATGGCTTGAGTTCGCACCCAAAAAATGGGCTGATATTCCAAGAAAAACTCTTGGTGAGCGATCGCTCGCTTCAGGGCCATTTCTAGATACAAAGAATCGTCAGCATCCGCCTGCATGAACGTTTCGAAAATACAGTAACCGGCCCCAAAGCTGTGTTTGGCGCGATTCATCGCAATATCGGCTTGTCTGAGAAGCGCATCAGCATCGGGTGTGGTGCCCCGGCTAAAGCCGATGCCCACATTGACATCGATGTTAATATCGTGTCCCTGCACCTGAAAGGGGGGCGCTAAGGCGGTGTGGATGGCGGCGACAAAAGCGACCACATTGTCCGTCTTGTCAACCTTTTCGATGAGCAGGGTAAACTCATCGCCTCCGAGTCGCGACAGTGTGTCACTCGGTCTCAGCAGGTGGATCAGGCGATCGGCAATCTCGATGAGCAGGCGATCGCCCGCCAAATAACCAAAGGTATCGTTGACGGCTTTCAGTCGTTTGACATCTAGACAGAGAACGGCGACGGAGGTCGGTTGCTGCTGAGCGTCTTCCAGCGCTGCCGCGATGCGGGCCATAAAGGCGGTGCGGTCAACCAACCCCTGCCATCCTCGAGGGGCGCTGGGGGCTGGGGCAACGGCACTAGCTTTCTGAGCGGTGATGTCGCGAATTAAGAGCAGGGCACCGTGATGGGGGGGCTCAGGTAGATGAATGGCATAACCGGTGATCGAAAGCCAAGTGGGGGGCGCGGCGGTTGATGATTGCAACAGACATTCGCGATCACAAAAGTTAGCCCCAGCTAGCACCTCTCGCAGGGGGTAACAGGCTGCTCCTTCTGGCTCATTGACAACTGATACCGTGTGATTGGTGTCGGAGAGCGGCTGCAATAGCACCGAGGGATGAGCGGCGAACAGTGACTGAGCTTTCTCATTCGCAAATAATATTTTGGATTGCTGATCAGCAATCACAATCGCGTCGCCACAATCCCCAAAGAGAGAGGCATACATATCCATACGTGACAGCCTGCAGGACTCCAGAACTCAAGCAAGAACGGTAAATACAATCAAAGATACTTAAATATAGGATGTTTTTGAGGCCATTGAACGACCGGAGCTGGCCGATGGCACAGCGCAATCATGAATTTTTAAGAGGACTGAGAAACGTCTATATGTTTGTTCTTTCTCATTGAGAAAATGGCATGTCAGGTTAGGCACATAGACCTTTTTTCAATACAGGAAATTGCCACAACTGATAGTTCATATTGCCCTCTGGCACACCGATATTGAGCACGCAAGCAGGCGGTTCACAGAAATTCGCTCTCAGCTTTTCTCCATGGTTAATCTTTGGTGAGAAAGCCGTGGAACAGTTCAAGAGAACTATAAAGGCTGGCACTGCAGCCGATGGGGCGCCTCAGCACCACCGAAATATGGGGCAATGTGGAGTAAAACGCCTCGATCACAGAGATGACTCGGAACAATCTTGGTCGTTTTGACTGCCATCTGGCATGGTGGTGCGGCAAAAAATGGTGTTTGCAAAGGTTGCCCGGCCGATTCTCGCGTCGCGTAAAACAGCATCGGTCAGATCGGCGCCGTCAAGTTGGGCTCTAATCAGGCGTGCTCCTGTAAAGTTGGTGGCGGTCAGGTCGGTGTTGCTCAGGTTACTTTGGGTCAAATAGGCGTAGCTCAAGTTGGCCCCTTGCAAGGTAGCGTTAGTCAGGTCAGCTCGACCTAAGTTAGCTTCTACTAAAGAGATATCGGTGAGGTTTGCATCTGCGAGAGTAGCTTCGATAAAGAGCGCTTCGTGGGCGATCGCCCCAGTGAGATCAGCCCCCTGCAAATTGGCTTCACTCAGGTCAGCATAGGCCAGACTCGATTCGCTGAGCTGGCTGTTTTGGAGTATGGCTTGGGTCAAGTCGGTACGCGTGAGTGAAGCTCGTTGCAGATTGGCGCTGGTCAAGTCAGCGGCTCGCAGCACCCCGTTGCTTAAGACGGTATCGCTCAGATCGGCGTCCTGCAGGTTGGCGCGTTCTAAAGCGACACCGGCTAAAGACATGCCTGCCAACACTGAGCCCTGCAGATCACAGCCATTGCATTCCTGCGAGATCAAAAAATATTGAAAATCACTCAAACTTTCGGCCCAGCTCGGGAGGCTGCCACTCCATCCCCACATGCCTGAACCGATCGTGACTATCGCGATCGCGGCTCCCAATCGTTGCCTATTCATAGCCCTCTTTTCCTGGTTCAATAGCGATCGCGCTCAAGCGGCAAAGGAACTTGCTGTTCATGGATTTTCCCATTAAATTAAGCGGCTGCTAGATCCCTGTGATGCAGTGAATAGGGATGGAGTTAACGATGCAACTACCCAGTTTGTCATCAGGATAATGAGCCGGAATCGGCGGCAAACTGCTGAGGCTGGCAATTGGTCAGGCCACTCAGAGACTTTACCGTAACAATCCGTCCAACTCCTGAATTACCTCCTACAATATCAGCACATTTCCGATCTGATGACAGCGCTGTGTCTGGCTTCTAATCAGTTTTTAGCTAGGGTTCGTTGGTTTGTGAGACATTGAACCGACCAATTTCTAGATAGATGCTTAAACTACAGTCAGTGCGTTTGTTCTGCTTAGCGTTTGCTGGTTACTTCGCGACTCTATGGCCCGATCTTCTGCCCCGCTCAAATCAACTCCTCTGACTGGGCCACCTCGTGTCAAGCTACGACTGCCGTTGGGGTGGTTTTGGCCGCTGTTTTGGAGTGCTCTGATGGTGGGGTCAGGCGTGATGGGATTGTGGGCAATGGCTTGGCTAACGCGCATTCCACCCCTGCCCAATTGTGACGATGTGACGGCCACAAGTGCCGATGGCGATCGCTTGCTGTGTGCCCAAACGGCTCTGCGGGCTGGGAGTGCCAAAAATCTCATTCAGGCGGTACAGCTAACCGCTAATTTCTCGGAAACCCATCCGTTTTATGTCGAAACTCAGCCGGTGCTGGTGGAATCTTCGGAACGGTTGTTTAAGAAAGCAACCGGAAAGATGCACGAGGGCGATCTGACTACTGCAGCCGACTGGGCCGGTCAGATTCCGCTGAATACGCCGCTGCGGGAGCAGGCCCAAGCGGAGATTTGGAACTGGCGACAAGAGTGGAAACAAGGGCAAGAAATTGAGAACTCCATCGAACAGGCGATCGCGGCTCGCGATTGGGCCGCTGCCGATAACGGTCTGCAGCAGCTCAAGTTGTTGTCGAGTGATTATTGGCTAGGGCAACGCCATGGTGAATTGCTGCAGGCCAAGCAGCGTGAGGCAACGGCCTGGACACAAATTGAACAGGCTCGCGGGCTAGCCAATACGGGGGAGCCTGAAAATATTGGCCAGGCTTTGATCATTGCCCAGCGCATTAATTTGACCAGCCAAGCCTGGAACGAAGCGCAAGACGATATTGACCGCTGGAGCCAAAATCTCCTGCTGTATAGCTTTCAGCGCTGGGAGCTAGGGGACGTGAAAGGCGCGATCGCGGCAGTGCAAAAGGTGCCACCTGACCCGCAGTTAGCACCGGAGGCTCAAGATCTCATTCAATATAGCCATGCCAACCGGTTGGCCGATCAGGCTCAGCAAGAGACGCCCGGTTATTTGCAGCTGTTTCAGTTGATGGAAGCGATTCGCGCTGCCGAAAAAATTCCGGCTGACAGTACTTTCTACCAAACAGCTCGACAATCGATGCAGACCTGGCGAGCAGAGCTAGAAGACCTGCGCACGCTGAAGTTCGCCAGCAATGTGGCGAGTCTGCGCCAGGGCTGGACCTATGATTATGCGACCCAGCTAGCTTGGACGGTTGACCTTGAGCGTCCGCGTCGTTTACAGGCGCAGACGCTCATTGCCCATTGGGAAGATGAAGTTGAGCGCATTGAAGATCGCCCTTTCTTGATGCGGGCCAATGCCTTGGCGCGTAAGGGCACGATTCCGGCCCTGCAAGCGGCGATTACCGAAGCGAGAAATGTGGCTCTGGGGCGGGCTCTACGCCTTAACGCCCAGACCGATATTGCGGCCTGGTTAGATCGGATTGAGGTGATTCAAGATCAGCCGATTCTCAACGCAGCCAATCAGCTGGCCACGAATGATCAGCTGCGCGAGGCGATTGCTAAAGCGGAAGAAATCCAAGACGATCGGGCGCTCTATGAGCAAGCTCAAGCCATGGTTCAAGACTGGATGCGCACGCTCCAAATTGAAGAAGACAGCCCGATCTTAGAGCAAGCAAAATCGCTGGCTTATGAAGGGTCTTTGACTCAGGCCATCAATCTAGCTGCTCAAATTGGGCCGGGCCGGGCGCTGTATCGTGAGGCGCGGAACGCTATTGATCTGTGGGAAGCTGAGAGAGCCTACATCTGGAAATTAGAAGCCGAAGAAGCCGCCGCGGAGAGTGAAGATAATAATGGCTCAGACCCCGAGAGTGATGCCCCTGGGTCTGAGCCCGCGAGTCAACCTCCCCCTCCCAGTTCTGACAACTTCTTTTGAAGCATTGCTATGACGGCGTCTCCCCTCACCCTATTTTTAGTCGATGAAGATCCGGTGTTTCGGCTAGGACTCCGCATCTGGTTGGAACAGCGCCCCGACTTCCGGGTGGTGGGTGAAGCCGCGAATAGTGAAGTGGCGTTAACAACCTTGGACGATTTGCAGGCGTCAGCCACTGCTAGCGCCACTGATGCAGCGACGCTGGATGTTGTCCCCGCTGTCAGTTTGGTCATTATTGATTTAGGGCTGGGTCAGAACAACCCCGAAGAGCTGCCAGGATTACAGCTCTGTAGTGTGATCAAACAACGCTTTCCGCAACTAGCCGTCTTAGTCTTAAGCGCTCAAACGGCTCCCGTTTTGCGTGCTGCTGCTCAACAAATGGGCGCTAATGGCTTTGGCCAACGCGATTTACCCGTGCGCGATCTCGCTCGCTTGATTCAGCATACGGCGCAACAACAGAGTGCAAATCTGGCTGATATTGCTGAAGATGTGGCTCTGCCCGAGCCGGTAGAAGGGCCGATCGCCTTTCTCAACCGCACGTCTGTTGAACAGATTGAGGCGACTATGGCCGAAATTGAGCAGTTAGCGACTCGCCGGTTGCCCTATTGGTATCGCTTGGTGTTGGCGGGTAAATATCGAGAATTACGAGCTGCTAAATGGCTAGTGCAGCGCATTTTGCCGGTGACAGAGTCGCCAGCATCTGCCAGCAGTTCGCCGCTGACCCGAGATGCATCGACTGAGAATACAGATGTGCAGGCAGTGCTGACGCCCGAGCCTCGATCTACGGTGGCTACACTGAGGCTGGACGGCGGCGATCTGCTGCCCAGCCAATCGCCCCTGCCGGTGCCGGTCGGCGATATCCGGACGCGGGTTTGTGAAGCCGTTTTTCGCAAACTGCAGTTTTCTCTAGATAACCAAAGCAGCGTTCCCTTAGAGATTGACATTTTACGCTCCGATAAATCCCGAGAGCTTCTATACACTACCTTGCGGGCGTTTGAGTCTTTGCTTGATGACTTGCAGCAAGCGCAGATTCTACCTGGCCAGTTGGAAGATAAACAGGCGGTTTTTCTGCAAGATCTCTGGCAAACGGTGACAGTCGATTTCTTTGGGCGCTACTATACTCCAGCGGTCGAGGGCTCCGAGCAACCATTGGTCACCGTGCTGCAGCAAGATAGCGCGATCGTGCAGACCGAAATCTTGAGTCGCATTCCCGACGTGACGATGCTACTTGCCCATGTGCTCTTTCAAGCACCGATGGATATTGAAGGGGCGTCGTATATGGCAATGACGCCGGAAGCGCTCCGTCGCAGTCAATTTCTGCTGGAAAATTTACTGATTGAACTGGCCTGTGCAGTGATGCAACCCGTGTTGAACCGTTACCCCGATGTGGAGTCGCTGAAGCGCAGCTTGTATCAGCGACGCATGATGTCGACCCGCGATATCACCCGATTTCGCAATGATTTGTCGTGGCGTTATCGGTGGGATACGTTGGTCAATGAGCCTAAAGCCATTTTTGAGAGTGAATACCGGTTGTTTGCCTTGACGCCGACGGGCATTCAAACCCACACGGTGTATGCGCCTCGTCGCGATGAACTAGACTCACTGTCAGGCTTGCAGTACGCCATGACCTTAGCCCTAGAAGCGCGAGATGCGATCGCCCCACGCCTGCGATCGACCCTGTCTCTGGCCGGCAGTAGCGTGGTTTTTGTATTGACTGAGGTCATTGGTCGGGGCATTGGTCTGATTGGTCGGGGCATTGTTAAGGGGGTTGGCAGTACCTGGCAAGATATTCGGTTTCGGCAACGGCGCAGAGACGAAACGTAATCAGCCCGTAATTGGCATCAGCGGGCAGTGGATGTAAGCGGGTGCTGGGTGACATAAGCGTAAGCCGCGATCGCGGCAGCCACCCCAACGTTCAAAGATTCCACCCGTCCCCACTGGGGAATCGTCACGACATCGTCACACCGCTCGATTAGTGATGTAGGAATGCCTGTGAGTTCGCGCCCGATCAAGAGCGCCGTCTGTTGCGGGAAAACGAAAGTCGGTATGGGGATGCCCTGGGGGTGACGCGTTAAAGCCAGGACGGTCGTGCCATGCTGTTGTTGCTCGGCAATCCAGTCGGGAAGCTGCAGACTGTGGCAAACGGCAAACGGCTGCCAGCGGTGAGCTGAGACTGCGACTTTGCGAAATTCTCGATCTTCTAGCAGTTGCCAAGATGGCAGTACCAGCTCTTGTAGCCTAAAAGCCTCGGCGGTACGGCACAGCGCCCCGAGATTAACCGGATTCTGCACCAAACTCGCACAAAGAGTTAAAGGATGGCGGGGAATGGGATGCGGCGATCGCGACATCATGCTGCAGGTTAAAATTCGAGATTTCGTTGGGTCAGGGCGGCACCGCTAAGGCTGCACAATAGCGATTGGCAACCAACCTCACTCATAGAACTGATGCCATCAATGGCTAGGCACCAAAATAAGCCGGCTCGTTGCCTGGTGTCCACTTGATGTTGCAGCCAATGCTAGGAGTTTGCTCAGGACTCAGAGTTTGGCCTAACAACAGAGTGTCAATTGCCGCTCTGAGGTCTTTACCAGTGACGGGGATGCCGTTACTGGGTCGACTGTCGTCAAGTTGACCCCGATAAGCCAGTTTGCGATCACTATCAAAAACAAAAAAGTCTGGAGTGCAGGCGGCGGTGTAAGCCTTGGCCATTGTCTGCGTTTCGTCGTAGCAATAGGGAAAAGTGAAATTCAATGCGATCGCCATTGCCTTCAAATGTTTGGGGGCATCTTGAGGATGGGTCTGAACGCTGTTGGCACTCACGGCCAAAATCCCTACGTTCTTGGCACAATAGTCATGGCCCAGTCGCGCAAGTTCATTTTGCACATGTTTCACAAAAGGACAATGCTCGCAAATAAACATGATCACAAGCACTGGATTGTCTGCAAACGTTTTCAGGGATACTGTTTCCCCCGAAATCACATCCGGCAGCGCAAAGTCAGGAGCAGGTGTGCCTAGCTCCAACATGGTCGAGCTAACCATAACCATAGTGCGTTCCTCATGGGGGCTTTACAGTGATTTCATCCTACCAATTGCGTGCTGCACGCGAAGCGGTATTGCTTGGTGAGGGCATCGTTACTCTTATGGGAACCTGTGTGAGAAATTGCCGCCATAGTGATTCCAACCCTGAGTGCTGGAAGGACTGTAGCCGCATAAAAATTTCGGCTCCGACGGCTGACCAGCATGCTGATTTAGACCCATGATTCTGCAGTGCCGATGCGGATGCGTCACCCCAGCTCAGTTGAGGGCATACACTTGGCCATCAAATAAAATGCGCGTAATACCCTTAGCCTGCAAGTACCCCTGAGTCTTGTTGAGCATGACCCCATCGGGAACTTTAATGATGCGTTGGTTGCGCCGAGCAAAGCGCCGAGCAACCCGATGGTTGTCAAATACGGGTAGCGTTTTGGCCTGCTGTTCTTCAGAAGGAATTAGACCTAATTCGGAAAAATCTTTCAGTGGACAGGTAATCAGCTCTGCTAAACGATCAACCACCAGATAGCAAGGCTTCTGAATCGCTAGGTCTGCAAAAGACAAGAGATCAAGTTCTTTCTGGCTAACGGGCTGAGGTAAGGCCTCTGCAGGCTCTTCAGCCTCATCATCCCAGTCATCTTCCGCCTCATCATCCCAGTCGTCTTCGTCTTCTGCGTCCTCGTCATAGGTTTCGTCGATATCCTCTGACACCCAAGCAGCGGCATCACCGCTAGCAATTTCCGGGACGCGGTCAGCCCTTTTAATCAACTTCTTCGAATCGTTAGCAGTGCTAGCAGTGCCATTAGCAGTCTCCTCGAGAGCTGCGGTTTCAGCGGTAGTTTCGTCTGCCGCAACGGGGTCTTCAGGATCTGTGCTTGACTCATCCGCTGAGGTTGGCTCAACCTTTGGCTGGTCAGCTGGTTTTGTTGGGGCTGCTGTTGGCGGTGCGTCCGCCTCGGCATTCGACTCACTGGGTTCGTCACTTGCTGTCTCAGAGGCTGCTGTCTGGGTGCTGTCGGCGATCGCCAACTGGTCAGAAAGCGTAAACTTCCCTCGCTCGCCACCTCGCTTCCACTTCATCAATTGGCTGTAGTCTATCTCCGATAGCAGCTGCTTCAATACGCGGCTGACCGTACTGCTGCTAACGCCAAACTTGTTTGCCAAAGTTGAAGTTGTTTCTCCCGGCTGGCAGTAAATTGCGGCGATTTGTTGTTTGTCCGAATCTGAAAGTTTACGAGGTGCCATGCGGGAATACGTCGCGCCTATTTCGTAATTGCCTATCTATACTACTGCCCCGCAGCCGTTCACGAAAAACCTCCCATTCGCCACACTGATGCTACTAAGCAATTAGATTGCGGTTCCCTTTGGTTTCTCAACGATGTCAACCCACTGCTTTGCGCCGAGGGCAACTCGGCAGATGATGATGCATCAGTGTGCTCTAGTAGAGATATATCGATACCGATTGATTTAGCTGGAGGCCTGAGTCACCTTTGTGCAGGCACAACTCAGCAATCGTCTACGTAGCCTCCAAGGCCTTTTGAGGCATGCTGTCTCTACCTGGTCAGAGCAAACCGAATTTTGTTATGAACTCTCAAGTAACAACCGCAGCAGCACCTCGAAATTCAAGATAAGCTTAGGAACTCATAAGATTTCGCGTTCAGCGCTTTTATAAATTTTAGACATGGAATTGGCCAACAGAATTACCCAAGTCAGCCCTTCAATGACTCTCGCAATTTCAGCAAAAGCAAAAGCGATGCAGGCAGAGGGCATTGATGTCTGCAGTTTCAGCGCTGGGGAACCTGATTTTGAAACCCCTGACCACATTAAGGAAGCCGCAAAACGAGCCTTAGATGACGGTAAAACTCGTTATGGCTCAGCTGCTGGAGAGTGGCCACTGAGGGAGGCGATCGCTCAGAAACTTCAGCAAGAAAACGGTTTAGACTACCAAGCAGAAAACATCATTGTTACGAATGGCGGGAAACACTCTCTCTATGAGCTCATGATGGTGAGTCTCAATCCTGGTGATGAAGTGATTATCCCAGCACCTTATTGGGTCAGCTATCCCGAAATGGTTAAGCTGGCTGGTGGGGTGCCTGTCATTGTGCAAACGACTGCAGCCAATGGATACAAGCTCACGCCTGAGCAACTGCAGCAAGCGATTACCCCTAAGACAAAGCTGTTTGTCTTGAACTCACCTTCCAATCCCACCGGCAGCGTATATACGCCAACCGAGATTCGCCGCCTAGCTGCGGTGGTCGTAGCTGCTGATATCTATGTGGTTTCTGACGAAATCTACGAAAAAATTCTTTACGGTGGTGCTCAACATCTCAGCATCGGTGCTGTTGGGCCAGAGATCTTTAAACGCACCATTATTAGCAACGGGTTTGCCAAAGCCTATGCCATGACAGGGTGGCGAATTGGGTATCTGGCTGCCCCTCAACCTGTAATCGCTGCGATGAACGTTCTTCAGAGTCAAAGCACTTCCAATGTGTGTACTTTTGCTCAATATGGCGCGATCGCGGCTCTCCAAGCTCCTCAAACCTGCGTTGAAGACATGCGAACAGCATTTCAAAAAAGAAGAGACTATATCTTTGACCGGGTCAACGCTATCGCTGGCCTCAATGCTCCCAAACCCGATGGAGCTTTTTACCTGTATGCCAGCATCCAAGACCTGGGCTGGCCTTCCGTCGAGTTTTGTCGTGCTCTCCTCGAGAAAAAATATGTTGCGGCTATACCGGGTCAAGCTTTTGGCAAAGACGGGACAATCCGCATCTCCTACGCCAACAGCTTAGAAGCGATTCAGATAGGGATGGACAGACTAGAAGCATTTGTCCAAAACCTTTGCCCATATCCCGACTAAATTGCTCTCCCCTTTCCCTCTTCCTTTCCCCCTGGGTCTTTCGAGCGAACCGGCTCAAAT
>CALCCA010000008.1 GCA_937899725.1 uncultured Halomicronema sp. | reverse complement strand
CCAGACGAGTCATAGATGCTTTCATACCTTGACTCTAACGACTTATCCCTGAGCGTAGACCCCTGCTTCTCGCCGCTGTGCGTAAGTCCTATCTAAGAGTATTCCAAGAAATAACGTGTCCAAGAACCCGGTTTCTGGGAATCGGTCAACAGTCTCCGACAAGCTTTTCGTAGAAACCGGGTTCTTCAAGTGGGATATTTTTTATTTTGGCTCACTCTAATTGAAACGCATTCTCGATATATTCCACGAGGGCTAACGGGGGCTGTGCATCGGTGGTTTGCGTCATTAGGGCGGCAGGCACGGTTTCTTGAGTCACGAACGCCACATCAAACCGGCAGGGGGAGTCGCTGTGTCCAGGGTGCTCTAGCAAAAACTGTTGGGCCGCGCGCCAGAGCTTCTGCTGTTTTTGAGGAGTAATCGCTAAGCGGCCGCCCTGATCAATGCTGTAGCGGCGTCGCGTTTTCACTTCTACAAAGGCCAGTCCCCCGGCTCGCGATCGCGCCACAATATCGAGTTCACCCCAGCGACAGTGCCACTGCTGGGCCACAATGCTCCAGCCCTGTTGCTGTAGCCAAGCGGCTACCAACGCCTCGCCGCGATCGCCCAGCTGTTTCCGGGAGTCTTGAGGCATAGATCTGGCTCGTTACTGCATTCAGCTTCATCCGGTGGTGGCGGGCACTGTCTTGTCCCTCAGCTATCAACGCCAACCCAAGGGAGGCGGGCGAGATCTTCAAAGGTGGTCTGCCGTTCTTTTTCCAGTTCGGCGATGCGCCGCTTTTCAGCATAGATCTGAGTTTGATAGTAGGCCTGTTGCTCGGCGGCTTGGGCATTGTCGCCCTCACTCCAAAGCTGCAAAAAATGACGGTAGCGTTTTTCACAGAGCGTTTGTTCGAGGCAGGCTGCCGCCGCGCGAATGACTAACGGCGACCGCAGGACATCGCGATGGGTTTTTTCATCCAGATAAAACAGATGCTGGGTTTGGGCCAAGGCCGGTGATTCGGCCGTGCGATCGCGCAGCCAGCCAATCAGCTCGTCCGGCTGGGCATCGCGCTGAGCGCGCAGGGTTTGCCACAACGAGCGATGGTGAGAAAAGCTAAACTGCAGGTCGCGATTTTCGAGCATGTCGAGCACCTCAGTGCGATGTTCAGCACTGTGGATAAACACCCGCAGCAGGGCCGCTTCCGCGGCTTCCAGGGTACTGGTTTGAGTAAATGACAGGCTGGGGCGCGGGCCGGCACCCTGGGGCGATCGCCGCTGCCGCCGCACCTGCACCATCAGGTTTTCGGCCAGCAGGGGCACCAAGCGGCCGTCGCCATTGCTAAACAGCTCGGCACACTGGCGCACGTAGTGAGTGCGAGTGTCGGCGTTGGCAATTTCGCTGAGCAGCGCCACAATCTCTTGAGAAGAATTTTGGAACTGATCCGCCTGGGAGAGATCGCGCCCCTGCACAATCTGCTGAATTTGCCAATCAATCCACAGGGGGGCGGTGTCTAGCAGCCCGTAGTAAGCCTCAATGGGATAGTTTTGCAGATATTCATCGGGGTCTTTACCGTCGGGAATGTTGAGCACCCGGAGCTGCACATCGCCCCGATAGGCCATCGCCTCGACTTCACCAATGGCTCGCTGGGCGGCTTTGACCCCAGCCGCGTCGGCGTCAAAGTTGAGAATGACCTGCTTGGATTCGGTGTAGCGCAGCAGCTGTCGCACCTGGTTAGCGTTGAAGGCCGTTCCCAGTGAGGCCACCGCCGTCTCGCTGCCCGCCGCATGCAGGGCGATGACGTCAAAATAGCCTTCGACCACCACCGCGCGGTCTTCTTTGGCGATCGCGGCGCGGGCTTTATCGATACCGTACAGCGTTTGGCCCTTGTCAAACAGCTCGGTATCGGGAGAGTTGAGATATTTGGGCTGATCGGCGTCGGAAAGCGCCCGCCCCCCAAAGCCAATTACCCGGCCCCGACTGTCGTGGATGGGAATCATCAGGCGATCGCGGAACCGATCGTAATAGCCACTGCCTGACGTGCGGGGGACAATCAGCCCCGCCTGTTCGACTAACGCCACCGGATACTTTTTTTGATCAACCAGGTAGCCATAGAGCGTCTGCCAGCCGCCCGGCGCATAGCCCAGCTGAAAGCGCTGGATCGTTTCATCCACCAGACCGCGCTTTGCCGTCAGGTAGGTCAGCGCCTGCGCCCCATCCGGCTGCCGCAGGGCATGCTCATAAAAGCTGGTGGTCACCGCCAAAATTTCGTAAAGCTGTTCGCGCAAGGTCAGCTGCCGCTGTAGCTCTTGGCGTTTTTCGGGTTCGAGGGTTTTGACTGGCACCTGGTAGCGCTTGGCCAGATCAAGTACGACGTCGGAAAACGATCGCTGCCCCAGTTCCATCAAAAACTTGTAGGCGTTGCCCCCGGCGCCGCAGGAAAAACAATAGTAAAACTGCTTGCTGGGGCTGACGCTAAAGCTGGGGGACTTGTCGTCGTGAAAGGGACAAAGTCCCACGTAGTCTTTGCCCTGTTTTTTTAGCACCACCTGCTCAGAGACAATATCGACGATGTCAGCGCGATCGCGCACGGCGGCAATCGTATCGGGATGAAGACGGGGGGTAGGCATGGGGGCAGGGGGCAAAACCACCAGGGACAGTGCTTAATATCATAGCCAACCGCTAGCCCTAGAGCTGCTCTTTTAAGCACGTCTACATATTGAGAAGCCTGAACTGGCGACCTCTGAGAGCAGCGACTACGTTCTCAGAGTCAGGGCAGACTGGGCGGGCGACTGACTCGCAAATTAGAGCACCTGTATTATATAGCGCTGACCACTGGGTTGAGGATACCTGGGAGTGGGCTAAGAATGAGCGCATCAGCCAAGTGGTTCCGCTGTCTGACTCAACGCTGATGGCCGGTGACTGAGCTGGGGTGACCTTTACGGCGGCGTTAAAAATGCTAAATAGTCGGCCAAACTAGGCGATTGTACGAACTCAATTTGCACGGGTAGCCTGCTGCTATCAGTCACGGGCAGACGCCGTACGCCAAACTGCGGGTTGTGATAGAGCGTAAGCGTGCGACCGTAGGCATTCGCCAGTTTGACCTGAAGCGGTGTCGTCAAAAAGGGCTGACTATCGATCAGATCCCGCAGCGGCATTAAATCTGGCGTCTGAAGCGCGGTCGTGACCCGCTGAATCTCGCGAGCCGCCTCGGCTTGCATAACAGACTGTGGCGTCGGGGCAGCGTCTGGCTCCATGAGGGGTTTCAGTGTTTTTTGCAACGCCTGACCATCTTGAAACGGCCAGGTGACCAAGTAGGCGATCGCCGTCAGGGTCAAGATGTCTTCAACTACGAAGGTGAATTGGGTGTGCCGATGGGTGAGTTCAACATTGGGCGGACGCGATAAGACGTCACTGACTTGTCCGAGGCGCTCAAAGATCGTGGCGAGAGTGGCCTGCGCGGCTAAGGTCATGACCTGATCGACGATGACCGTGACCTGGGGTGGGCGCTGATTGAAGAACGTATGCAGGTCAGCTTCGGTATTGAAATAGCGCCGCTGCGATGGGTCGCCGAGGGGGCTTAGATCGACCCACTCGCAAATGATTTCTGTGGTTTGAATGTCATAGGCGATCGCGCCATGCATCTGCGCCCCGGTCAGGGTGGCCCCGGAGAGATCAGAGCCCACACAGCGCAGCCCCCGCAGGTTCGTGCGGGTCAAATCCGCATGCACCAGAGTCGTGTTGGCCAGCGTGGCCCCTTCCAGTTGGGCTCCACCGAGATCCGCGCCACTCAGTTTCGCGTCGGTGAGATCAGCTTCTTGCAGATTGGCCCCACTGAGGTTGGCCCATCGCAGGTTCGCCCCCCGCAGGTTCGCCCCGCTGAGATCGGCGGTGCGCAGGTTGGCGTGCCGTAGTTCGGCCATCATCAGTGCGGCCCCGCTGAGTTTGGCCCCTTCTAAGTTGGCCGAGTTGGCCTGAATGTTACTCAGATTGGCACCTAAAAAGTTACTATGTCGGCCACTGCAGCGAATCAGAATGGCGCCGTTGAGATTAGCCCACCGCAGCCGCACCTCCCGCAGATCGGCCTCTTGTAAATTGGCGCCCGTCAGATTGGCATTACTCAAATCCGCCCGCAATAGCTCTGACCGCACCAGCGACGCCTGTGATAGATCAGCGCCGACTAGCACCGCTCGGATCAGGTTGGTCACATTGAGCTGAGCCCGCTGCAGTTGCGCTTGACTCAAGTTGGCGCCGCTGAGACGACTCACATTGAGAATGGCCTGGCGGAGGTCGCTATGGCTCAGATTCGTCGTGCTGAAGTTGACAATACTGAGGTCAGCGCCTCGCAAGATGATGTGGGGGAGCTTAGCGCCGGAAAGGCTGCATTCATTGAGCTTGATGCCGGAAAAGTCGCGCTCTCCTTGGGCATATCGTTGCAGGAGTTGGGCTCCAGCATCAGAGGGAAGTAATAGAGTCATCGGCAACGTGACAAAGAGGCAACAGGAACGACAATAACGGGAAGATCGGGCAGACGGCCCGCAGGGCAACAACTCAGTATATCGAGGCTCGCCGCTGCTGATGACCGCTGGGGCTCAAGATCGGACATTTGCCCTGCTCCGTTGGGGGGGCGCTTCGCTTTAACTCCGGCGCGCCGATCACCCCGAGAGGATGCACGGAAGAGTGGGGTGGGGGGTGCTCATGCCAGATACCCGAAACTTAGAGCCCCGATCAGGGTGATTCTCCCAGCCACCTCTATTGGGGTGGGTTAGTGCCCGAGCTTGGCCACTGCTCTCACGATATACCCAGTACTGCGGCGGCATGGCCGAGGTTGACGGCGCTGCCAGTGTCCTGAGTGCAGGCCCAAAATTGGGCGTCAGCTTTGCTCCAGCCGTTCCTCAGAAGCCACTCCTAGCCCCAGCGACCAGGCACTGCAGCAGACTATTGCTTAGGCTGCCCCAGTATCGAGTCATCGATGCAGGGCTGCAATGATCCGTTATGCGACGGGCTGACCTGTAGCCTGGCTGCGGACTGACAAGTGGCCTACAGGAGTTTGCCCGGCTGAAGCTGACTGCAGTGGTGTGGCCAGTGCTCCTTGGCAAGAGCAAGGATCGCGGGCGATCGCGGGCCATAACAATTGGCCTCACTGCTGGGGTCGCTGCGCTCACCACCCCCGTCATCAGGTACGGTTTGGGTCAGATATCTCCTCAACTTTTACAGCAAGGGCACTATGAAGATTGGCATTGTGGGTCTCGGCCTGATTGGTGGCTCCCTGGGACTCGACTTTAGGCGCTTAGGTCATCAGGTGCTGGGTGTGGCCCGACGAGCGGCGACTGGCGAGGCGGCGATCGCCTGCGGAGCGGTAGATCAGGCTTCCACGGAGCTGCAAAGCCTGCAGGCCGCTGACATTGTGTTTCTCTGTACCCCGATTCACATGATCGAAGCGATCTCGATCGACTTAATACCGCATCTGTCGCCTCAGACAATCTTGACTGATGTGGGCTCAGTGAAAGGTGCGATCGTCGATGCTGTGACGCCCCACTGGCCGAACTTTGTAGGTGGACATCCCATGGCGGGCAAAACCGAAGTTGGCATTGCCGTCGCTGAACCGCACCTGTTTGCCCAGCGGGCCTATGTGATTACACCGGTGGCAACGACCCCAACCACTGCTGTAGCGGTCTTGAGGGAACTGGCCACGGCCCTGCAGGCTCAAGTCCTAACCTGCACGCCGGCCCAGCATGACCGCGCCGTCGCCTGGATCTCGCATCTTCCGGTGATGATTAGCGGCAGCCTCATTCAGGCTTGCCTGAATGAGCCCGATGCCCACATCCGAAAGCTGGCCGAAAGCTTGGCCAGCTCCGGCTTTTGCGATACCAGCCGAGTGGGGGGCGGGCACCCCGAGCTGGGGCTGATGATGGCCCGCTACAACCGCGACGAAGTGTTGCGATCGCTGCAGGCCTATCAGCAAGAAATCCAACAGTTGACGACGTTAGTGGCCACTGACCAATGGGCGGCGCTCGCGGCGCGCCTCACCGAAAATCATCAGGCGCGATCGCGCTTTATTCAATCAACACCGGAGCCTGATACAGCAGCGCCGTAAAGGTCACCGTTGCTCCCAACCCTTCGCCCATGCTGATGAACTGCACGACGCCCCCCATCGCTTCAATCAGCCGCTGCGAAATGGCCAAGCCGAGGCCGGTGCCCCCATACTGCCGCGTCCGTTCGCCATCGACCTGGCTAAAGGTTTGAAACAGCCGATCTTGCTTTTCGAGGGAAACGCCAATGCCCGTGTCGGCGACGCTGACCTTGACGGTGCCGGGCCACTCTTGTCCCTGAAATTCGACTTTCTGCGATTTGATTTCGGCACTAATCGTGATGCTGCCTTCATGGGTGAATTTAATCGCGTTGCCCACCAAATTCAACATCACTTGCAGCAGCCGCTGATAGTTGCCATTGATGACAATCTGGTCGTGCGTTGAGGGCTGATCCATCTCAAACTGCAGCTGTTTGCGCTCGGCCTGGGGGCGCGTGAAGTTCTCGACGTCCGCAAATAGCTCGCTCAGGTTAAGCGGCGACATGTCGATCTGCATCTTGCCGGCTTCAATCTTGGCAATATCTAAGACATCGTTAATCAAGTTGAGCAGGTGCAGGGCCGACTTATGGGCCTCTTGCAAAAACTCATCTTGCTCTGCCGAGTCGTCGGCCATGCCGTCCAAAATCAAGCGCAAAAAGCCAATCATGCCGTTCAGCGGGGTGCGTAGCTCGTGCGAGGTGTTCGCCAAAAATTCACTCTTCAGCCGTGAGGCCGCCTCGGCCTGCTGGCGGGCTTCTTCTAACTCGCTGTGCTTTTGGCGGAGCCGTTGGTTGGCGGCCTGCAGCTCATCGGCTAGCCCTTGGGCATCGCGAAACAGATGACCGTGGGCGATCGCGGTGCCGACCTGATCGGCCATTGACTGCAGCAGTGAGCGATCGAACCCAGCCCAGCCCTCCACCATGGCTGCCTTAAGTACGATCAAGCCGTTGGGCTCGCGCTGATGCCGCGTGACGATGACCAGGTACTCGTCTCGCTCTGCTCGCTCAGCTGAGTCAGTTGCCACCGCTGTGGCTAAAGACGGCACGCTCACCGGCAAGGGCGATCGCAGGGCCTGGTGCAAGCTGGCATACTCCTTGAGCACCAGCTCGGCCGCCAGCGGCAGCGGCGTCTCGGGCGACGTGATCGCTTTCACCGAGGCGGCGGGACTGTGGGGCACATATTCGCAGAAGATCCCCCAGTCGACCGGCAAAATGGCCGACAGCTCTTCCAGGGTTTGCTGCCAAATCGTTTCCAGATCGAGCGTCCGACGAATCTTCCAGGTGAGCTGTGTCAGCTGCCTGGCGATCGGATGTGACGCAGCCACAATGGGAGCGGTCGCGTCACTCACCGCCACCACCGTCATTGCACCGACCCATTGCTCGCCCGCCGAAGTCACCGGGAGCGGACTCAGCTGACCACGCCCCTGGAGCTGCAGTGCCCCCAGCTGTAGCTGCCAAGGCTGGGGTGACTGCCAAGGCTGATTCGTGGGGAGGGGTTGCGGCAGTGACGGGGTGATCATCAGGGCACTGAGAGGCTGCCCGATCCACGGTGATAGATCCAGCGCATAACGTTCGGCCCCCACCCACTGGAGGCTCAGTAACCGACCGGCTGCGTTGACCACAAACAATAGTGGGGGATCAGGCATCCCGACTGTGGCAGCTGTCTGAGGGGCCGGAGCCGCTGCCTCAGCATCGCTGGGAGAAGACATCGTAGAAACAGAGCGGGGGGGGGGAGACATACTGTAGAACCGGGGCTTTAATCTATGCGCACAAAAACAGAGAGGCACATCCTCAGGGCAGACTGGGGAGGTTGGCCGCTTAATCTTGTCACTGTTTACTGTCAACTGCCCGAGGGCGCAGATGCACGCCGCGCTGGGGTTCGCGTCGCGCTGTGCGATCGCCCTAAACCTGACTGTTAAAACTTAGCCTAGGGTACCCACATGCCGCCAACTCACTACCAAAATTGACACGCTTCATAGTGCCGCAGCGCCGCCAGGTAGTGACCATCAGGTCGGGATTGACCGGTCATTGTGGGATGATCCCGGAGTCTTCGGGTTAAATCAGATTAAACTTAAGTAACAGACTTTCTCGAAAGTGCTCGATTTATGACTGACGTACCCGTCTCCCGCATTCGCAATTTCTGCATTATTGCCCACATCGACCATGGCAAATCGACCCTGGCCGATCGCCTGTTGCACAAAACCGGCACTGTGAGCGATCGCGATATGAAAGATCAGGTGCTCGACACCATGGATCTAGAGCGCGAGCGGGGCATCACTATCAAGCTGCAGGCCGCGCGGATGAACTACACCGCCGAGGACGGCAGCGACTATGTGCTCAACCTGATTGACACGCCAGGACATGTGGACTTTTCGTACGAGGTGTCGCGATCGCTGGCCGCCTGTGAAGGGGCACTGCTGGTGGTGGATGCGTCTCAAGGCGTGGAAGCGCAGACCTTGGCGAACGTTTACCTGGCGCTAGAGCATGATCTGGAGATTATCCCGGTACTCAACAAAATCGACCTACCTGGCGCTGACCCCGATCGCATCAAGCAAGAAATTGAAGACATCATCGGGTTAGATTGCAGCAACGCAATTTTGGCCTCGGCCAAAGCTGGCATTGGCATTGACGAAATCTTGGAAGCGATCGTCTTAACCGTGCCGCCGCCCCAAGAAACGATTGAGAAACCTCTCCGCGCCCTGATTTTTGATAGCTACTACGACCCCTATCGCGGCGTCATCGTCTACTTCCGCATTATGGATGGCACCTTGAGCAAGGGTGACACCGTGCGGCTGATGGCGTCCAAGAAGGAGTTTGCTGTCGATGATCTCGGCGTGCTGTCGCCGGTGCAAGTACCGGTTGCTGGTCTTCATGCCGGTGAAGTGGGCTATCTGTCTGGAGCGATCAAATCGGTGGAAGATGCTCGGGTGGGCGATACGATTACCCTCGCTAAAGCCTCCGCCGAGACCCCTTTGCCCGGTTATGTCGAAGCGAAACCGATGGTGTTTTGTGGGCTGTTTCCCACTGATTCTGATCAGTACGAAGATCTACGCGACGCCTTAGAGAAGCTGCGCCTCAGCGATGCGGCGCTACAGTATGAGCCGGAAACTTCTAGCGCCATGGGCTTTGGCTTTCGCTGCGGCTTTTTGGGCCTGCTGCACATGGAAATCGTGCAGGAGCGCCTAGAGCGAGAATATAATCTCGACCTAATCACCACGGCCCCCTCGGTGATTTACCAGGTCACTCTGCTCGACGGCACCCTGGTTGAAATTGACAACCCCAGCACGTTGCCCTCGCCCCAAGAGCGCGAATCGATCGCGGAGCCCTACGTGCGGGTCGAGATGCTGACGCCAGAAGATTATGTCGGGGCGCTGATGGAACTCTGCCAGAGTCGGCGCGGCGAGTTCAAAGATATGAAGTATCTGGCCCAGTCGCGAACGGCGCTGATCTATGAGCTGCCCCTAGCGGAAGTAGTAACGGACTTTTTTGATCAGCTGAAGTCGCGCTCTAAGGGCTACGCCAGCATGGAGTACCACCTGATCGACTATCGCACTAACAATTTGGTGCGGCTCGATATTTTGATCAACGGCGAACCCGCCGACCCCTTGGCCAACATCGTTCATCGCGATAAGGCTTACTACGTCGGTAAAGCCCTAGTCGAAAAGCTCAAGGAACTCATCCCCCGCCATCAGTTCCGCATTCCGCTGCAGGCTTCGATTGGCAGTCGCGTGGTCGCCAGTGAGAGCATCCCGGCCCTACGCAAAGACGTGTTGTCGAAGTGCTATGGCGGTGACATTTCCCGGAAGAAAAAACTGTTGCAAAAGCAAGCCAAGGGTAAGAAACGCCTGAAGGCGATCGGTACGGTCGATGTGCCTCAGGATGCGTTTATGGCAGTGCTGAAGCTGACCTAACTAAATTATCTCGGAAAATTTAGGGCGATGAGAGCTGAGGAACTACTGCTGCGATACCAGGACGGAGAGCGAAATTTTCAGGGTATAGAACTCCGCTACTCAGATAAATTTCGGCGTGTAGATCTCAGCAGAGCAGACTTTAGCAGTGCTCATTTCTCAAATTGCGGTTTGCGAGAAGCCAACTTTGATCACGCCATTTTGAGAAACGCAACTATCGACGCTAATTTAAGGCGAGCCAGCTTCAAGTTTGCTGATTTGCAGGGAGCTAGTTTTTGTCAAGAGTTTCATGTAGCAAGTGCATTGCCAAAGCGATCTTCTTTTTTGGGTGAAGCTGATTTTACCGGCGCGAACCTAGCGACAGCCGACCTGCGTGCAGTCGACTGTCAGCAAGCTATTTTGGTGAGTGCAGCTTTAGTCTCTGCTGATCTGAGAGGGGCCGACTTACGCAACGCTAACTTCCAAAATGCGGATTTAACCAACGCCAATTTGTCGGATGCTAATCTTTGCCATGCCAATTTTACCGGCGCGAACTTAGCTGGAGCAAACACTACTGATGTCAAGTTGGCGGATACGGTTTTGCCAGATGGCAGCATTAGCCGCTACGAAACTTTGAGCATGGTCGAAGCCAAAGTTTCGCACTTCCAAAGATCTGCTTGGAAGCCGCTTGTTGAAATCAGAGATGGCGATCAAACGGCCTCTAAATTTGGCGGTTATCCCTGGCTAGGAGTCGATGAAGCTTGGCCGATTTGTTCGCACTGTCAAGAACCTATGCAGTTTTTCTTCCAGCTCAATCTCGATCAGCTACCGGCAGCTTTGGCCGATAAGTTTGGCAAGGGGTTGCTTCAGTTTTTTTATTGCACCAGTGACGCTGACTGCGAGGGATGGTTAACGTCCTCAGACTACCAACTTCTCAGAATTGTTCAGCCCAGTAGAACACCTTCAACTGTCGGAATCCCTAAAATCCAAAGTGATTCCATTTCAAAGAAACAGGAATCTGAAAAACAGTTTCACTCCCAAGTCATTGTGGGATGGCAGTACATGAGCGACTATCCCGACTGGACTGGTGAAGTGGAGGTTCAAGGAGTGTCGATTACCTACGATGAGCTTTTCAAAGTCGCAACCGACAAAATTCTAGAAGATTCAGATTTGATAAAAGATCTTGACGATTGGATCTACATGGACGAACGCGAGCAGTGCTCTGTACAGGACATGGTTGTCGCAGAATTCATGATTGATGCGGCGATGATGCCATTTGAAGGGGATAAACTAGCAGGCTGGCCTCACTGGGTGCAAGCAGTTGAATACCCCCGATGTCCTACCTGCGATAATGCCATGAACACTCTGATCTTTGAATTAGCATCCGACGACCACGTACCCTTTACCTGGGGTGATTTGGGGACAGGCTATATTTTGCAGTGTCCCGAGCATAAAGAGCAAGTGGCCTGCTTGTGGCAGTGTTAGAGCTTTTCCTCAACCAATCTTGCAAACTGACTAAACCGCAGGCAGGGTGCGATGACGAATAAAACTGCTTGGTTCTTTCTATTATTGTGTGCTGGGAGCTTCGCGGTGGCCTGCCAGCCCTCCGGTGAGTCCGGCGGCAACGCTCCCGAGACCGTGACCATTCTCGGCACGCTGACCGGGAATGGCGAAGAGAAGCTAATGGCCGCGATCGCCCCCTTTACCGAAGCCACCGGCATTGAGGTGGTCTACGAAGGCACCGACGCCTTTACCACGCTGATTTCCGTCCGTGTGGACTCAGGCGATGCGCCGGATATTGCGCTATTTCCGCAACCGGGACTGATGCTCGACTTTGCCCAACAGGGCGATCTGGTGCCTCAGCCCCGCGCCGATTTGGAAGATGCCTATGATCCCTACTGGCTCGATCTGGCCAGCAGCAACGATGAGCTTTACGGCGTGTGGATGCGGGCCGATGTCAAAAGTTTGGTTTGGTACAACCCCCAAGCGTTTACCGCTGCTGGCTATACCATTCCCCTGACGTGGGATGGCCTTGAAGTGTTGACCCAGCAAATGATTGCCAATGGCCATACACCCTGGTGCATCGGTTTGGAAAGTGGCGCAGCGACCGGCTGGGTGGGCACCGACTGGCTCGAAGAAATCTTGCTGCGGCAGGCGGGGCCAGAGATCTATGACCAGTGGGTAGCCCACGAGATTCCCTTTGACCATCCTGCGATCGCCCAGGCATTGAATACCTTTGGCGAAATTGTCCGCGATCCCAATCAAGTGCAGGGTGGCGCAACGGGGGCGATTAGCATTCCCTTCGGCGATTCGCCTCAGGCATTATTCACTGAGTCGCCTGGGTGTTATCTGCACCGGCAGGCCAGCTTCATCAGCGACTTTTTGCCGAGTGGCTTGGTGCCTGAGGAAACGGTGGATGTGTTTGCTTTGCCTCCCATCCAGCCGAGTCAGGGCAATCCGGTGCTGGTCGGCGGTATTGTCTACGGCCAATTCAACGACACACCGGCGGCGACGGCCCTGATGCAGCATCTGGCCAGTGTCGAAGCTCATAACCTCTGGGCCGGTGAGGGATACATCACGCCCCATGAGCAAGTGAGTTTAGACGCCTACCCCGATGTGCTGACGCGCAATCAGGCGGCAGTGTTGCAAGAGGCCGATGTGATTCGCTTTGACGGTTCGGATCTGATGCCCGGTGCCGTGGGCACCGGCACCTTTTGGACGGGTATGGTGGATTATGTGGGCGGCACTGAGGCCGAGGCAGTACTGAGCGAGATCGAGGCTAGCTGGCCTGATCCGTAGTCGCCGGCGATCGCCACCGCCGACCAGAGTTTTGCCCTGCGACTGCCGTTGGCTTGCCGCTTTAGGATTCGGCAGGCACATCTGGCGGGGCCGGCAAGTCGAGATCAACGGTCGTCAGCTCCTGTTCGAGGCGCTCGACTGAAGGCAGTTCGGGCTTGAGCGGGTCGGGCAGTTCTTTAGCTAACCGATGGGTGGAAATGCCAATTGGCTTTTGCAGATCGCGCAGGGCATATTCGGCGATCGCCTTGTTTTTGCCGCGACAGAGAATCAGCCCAATGGTGGGATTATCGTCGGCGTGGCGGAGGCGATCGTCGATCGCCGATACGTAGAAATTCATCTTGCCGGAAAACTCAGGCTGAAAGTCGCCCATCTTCAGATCAATGACGACGAAACAACGCAACCGCAAGTGATAAAAGAGCAGGTCAACGTAAAAATCTTGATCGCCGACCTCTAGGTGATAGTGACTGCCGACAAAGGCGAACCCCACACCCAGCTCTAGCAAAAAGTCGCGAATGTGATCGACCAGCGCCTTCTGCACATCCCGCTCTTGCAGGTCGGGCGAAATCGTCAAAAAGTCAAAGGTGTAGGCGTCTTTAATCAGGTCGTGGGCCAAATCAGACTGCGCCGCAGGCAACGTGTGCTCAAAGTTATCCACCACCGCATCGCGCTGCTGGCCGTAGAGTTGGCTATCGACATGCGTCAACAAAACGTTGCGGCTCCAGCCGTGGGCGATCGCCTGTCGGGCATACCAGAGTCGCTCCTCAGGGTCTTTGACCGCTTCCATCAGCCGCACATTATGGCCCCAGGGCAAATTTGCAACAACCTGTTGCAGCACTGAGCTATCGGGATAGGCTTCGGCGAAGGCGCGCATATAGTGCAGGTTGCGCGGTGAGAAGCCCTTCATATCGGGAAACTCGCGGCGCAGATCTTTGGCAATGCGATTAACGACCTTGCTGCCCCAGCCTTGGGCGGTTTGCCGTTGCAAAATATCTTGCCCAATTTGCCAATAGAGCACGACTAGCTCCCGGTTGACCGCCAGCGCCGTTTTGACCCGCGCCTGCCGAATGCGATCTTTGAGGTCGGTGAGCAGATTTTCGTAATCTGGGCCTTGAAACGGGATCAGCGTCGTCATAGGGGCTGGTTAACCTGCCTAAACTCTGCAACAGACAGTTGCACAATTCGAGTTGCTGGAACGAACCGACTCACCCGGCCAGAACAGAGACCGGTCTGTTGCTATCCTCTAGAGCATTTTAGTATAAATGAATTATTGTCACTTAACTGCTGCGGTCACTCGCTGTGACTGCGACATTCTGGCCATCAAATGATTGGCGTCAGAGAGCCTGCCAAAAAGTATCCCAGGCACCGTGTGGGGACTGGGATAGGCGTTCGGGCGTTGCAGTTGTCGTCAGCGATTAGACCGCGATCGCGGTCTAATCGCGAATAGTCAGAGCATTGGTATAGCCAGCAATGCTCGTTGTCAGATTGGCTAGCGCCGTGGTCGCAGAGGTGTATCCGTTAGCCAGGGGAAAGACCTCGTAAGAGTTGTAGCCTGCTGGTAGGCCCCCAGCGACAGCCGTACCCGGATACATCGTGCCGCAAAAGCCGCCGGGTGGATGAAAGCAAATCGCTGGCAGCGAAAATGCGGTTGAGCCCACATCCAATACCCAGCCGCTATGAGCGTTGGTATTAAAGGAATTGAGCCGCTGACTATAGAAGATGCAGCGCCCCTGCCCACTGGTGTTTCCCACCTGAGAAAAGATGGCAAGGCTGCCCTGCACGGGGATGCCAGCGGGGCCAGTGGGGGTCACAATTAGCGCGTTGGCCCGCTGGGTGCCGAGGCCAGAAGGGTCGTCTTGCAAATAACCGGCTGGCACTGAACACCCAAACGTGCGATCAGGAAACGGCTGGGCGGCACTGGGTTGACTGAAACCTGCCAGCAGCGCTGATGCCCCCGCCGCTATCAGGGTGAGCGATCGCACCTGGGTCAGGGCAAAACGGTTCATAAACATAGACGATTGACTCCGTGTGCTGAACAGACTCAGTCCATCGCTAGGACACAGGTGCGACGGGCTGTTAGTCACTATTTCTCGCCTCGTAAAATGTTTCAGGACAAAAATTTTTGATGCTGCCGCAGTATCACTGAAGACATCAAGGTCTTGCCGCTATACCGGTGTGAATCGATCGGGTGTCTTGGTCTGATTCAGCAACACACTTGATGAACCGGTGAGGTTGCTGGGCGATCGCTCAATGCCGTCAAAACCTGCAACAGCCTGTTGCACAATATTTAGGCTTGGTGAAAATGTGCTGATCAGTGCCAACGTCTTGCTTTCCCTGGGCTAAACCGGCAACAGCCTGTTGCACAAACGCGCTTCTCGGTTCACTCGTTTCCTAGAGGCAGGGTGCTGGCCGATGCTCACTCAGCGGCTAGCTTAATTCCGCGATCGCGCTACGAAATCCGCCAGAGATAAACCGTTGACTCCTCTTCAGAAGGTCGCAGCTCCCTGATCTGGTCAGGTTGCCAATCACCCATGTCAAACTGATGCGACACGACGCGCGCGCCCGATCGCAGCTGTTGCCAGAGTCGTGGTCGCAACCGCAGATTCAGATGCGGCAGCAGATACAGCGTCACCACCGTCGCGGCGCTGACATCACACTCATACAAATTGCCCTGTTGCAGCGTGATCAAGTGGTCCACTCCCGCCTGTTGGGCGGTCGCTCGCGCAGCGTCCAGACAGGTGGCATCAAGATCAACGCCGACGCCGCGAGTGCCCCAGCGCTGCGCGGCCCGAATCAGCAGACGGCCATCTCCGCAGCCCAAGTCATACAGCACGTCCTGCGGGCCGACCTGCGCTAGCTGCAGCATGGCTTCCACGGCATCCAATGGGGTGGGAATGTAGGCAATATCGGGACGGGGCGCGGTCGGCTCAGGCATCGCTAAACGGGCACTTTATCGAGAAGATGGTGGTTGCTCAGCGATCGCCAATAGCGCGATTAACTGCTGCCGTACTGATTCGTAGGTGTACTCATCTTCTGGGTCGGGGGGCTGGCCTGGACGCTGGAAGCGCGGTCTTTCGCCGTAGATCTCGCCCCAGCGCATGTCCACCCGCCGCACCAAGTCTTGCAACAGCACATCTTGAACGGTCATGGGGCGCAACAGCTCGATCAACGCCTGCAGCGGCGCGTCAAAATGGCGACTGCAAATGACATCGTCAGACTGAATCAGCTCTTGCACAACCGCCTGCAGAGCGCCCGCCGGATCGACCAAATGCTGGCCGACAAAACCCCGCAGCTCATTTTTAACTTGCAACAGCTTGGGGACTGGCGATTCCCCCTTGAGAAAATCACCTGCCTCTTGTCCGATCGCCGCCGCCATCGAAAACTTTTGACCGTGACGAATTTCTCGCTCAATCGCTCGATCAGACTCTGATTCCTGGTTTGACGGCGATCGCGGTTCGGAAGTCATACGCTCTCCAGCTACTTCGTCATCATATCGTTCGCTTTCCGTTCACTGCCGCTCAAAGGGGACTGCACCATGCTTTTGAGTGTAAAGTCATCACCAACGTCAGCAATTGATCGCATCAAAAAGACAGTGCATGAGTCAAGAGATGCTGACATCACTGGAGGGTAAATCGTATTCAGAGATACTTATTTCTCCAAGATCACCTGATATCTAATATATAGATTCCTGAAATAAAAGAAATATTTAGTTCTCAAATTTTAGGAATTCTAGTGCGGAGATAGTCTTGCAGAAAAACTAAATTTTGTATCTAGGGTTCCAGCTTTGTCTATTGATAAAGTGTTCGGTCCAAGAGATACAGGCCAGCTTGGTTGAGTACAGCCCAAGTTGGTTCACGGAGGGATAAAAGCCCGGGAGATATCTGTTGACCTGTATAAGGTCACAGGTTTCTCTCGGGCTTTTTTGATGGTTATTTGTGCAGTTTTATGATGTTGAAATCTGGAGCAACTAGCGATGGAACATAGCGTGTTTTCGTGGGGAATTATTACTTTTCTCTTAGGCACTTTAGGTGTTGGTGTCTGGGCATCTAGGCAGATTAAAGGCGACAGCGTCAATTTTTTGGTGGCCGGTCGAGGGCTGTCCTTGCCGTTAGCGGCGGCCACGTTAATGGCTCAATCCGTTGACTCAAATGCCACCTTGGGCAACACCGATTTATCCGCAGAATTTGGCTTTTGGGCAGGGGCGGCTTTACCCATTGGGTTATCGCTGTGCTTGTTTTTGACCGGTACGTTTTTAGCCAAGCCCATGAACCGGATGGGGCTGATCACGATTCCTGATTTTTATCGGGTGAAGTATGGGCGCTTGGTGGAGTTGATGGCCGCCTTCATCATGTCCATCAGCTTTTCCTTTTTGCTGGCGGGCAACTTGGTCGCGGGGGGCTTCATGTTCCAAACGTTTTTGGGCATGAGCTATGTTGGCGGCATTACCTTGCTGGCGGCTCTCGTCTTTGCCTACACCGTCTCGGGTGGTCTCTTTGCCGTGGCCTATACCGATGCGATCCAGATTTTGATTGCTGTTGTGGGTACGTTTGGCTTGCTTGCTTATGTCGCTACCAACTTTGGCCTAGAGATTGCGCCGGGCATGGGGCCGCTGGCATTAGAGCAGCTCACTTCGGTGGGGGCCGGTGCCGCGATTAACTGGGCCAGCTTATTGGCGCTGGGATTTGGCAACATGGTGGCGATCGACTTTATGGCTCGAATTTTTGCTGCAGAAAGTCCTGAAACGGCGCAAAAAGCCTGCTTCACCGCCTCGGCTGGCACTTTGATTATCGGCATTCCTTTTTCGATTATGGCTTTGTCGGCTGGCGGCATTTTGGAACAGGCAGGTGTGGTCGCGGATGGCCCGGTGCTGTTTGCCCTGTTGCAAAATGTGGTGCCGCCAGTGTTGGGGCTAATGGTGCTGGCAGCGATCTTATCCGCTTCGCTTTCCACCGCCGATGGGGCGATCTTGGGCACTTCTTCGGTGTTGGCTCACAACGTGTTTGGTATTCGTCATGGGGTGACCCACGGGGGCGCGGGGGGCGATCGCCTGTTGTTGGTGACGCGGTTGATGGCGATCGTCATTACGCTGCTGGGCGTCTTTTTAGGCTTGCGGGTACCGCAGACGGGGGTGCTGCTACTGCTGGGGTTTGACTTGGGCTTTGCGGGGTTGGTGGTGCCGCTGCTGGGGGGCTTGTTCTGGGTGCAAGCGACTCGGCAGGGGGCGTTGGCCTGCATTATTGCGGGCTCGGTGACTCGCCTGGTGTTCTTTGCGCTGATGCCCACCATGTTTGGCATTGAGAACACACTGTTTTATATTCCCAATGATCTCTTCACGCTGGATTTTGATGGGTTTCCAACTTTGATTAGTCCGCTGGTGGGGCTGATTGCTTTTGTGATTGGGTCTAAGCTCACCTACAATCCGCTCACCGCTGAACAGGATCGCGCTCAACTTCGCGAGGAGGTGAGCGCCCTGTAGACGGTTCGATTACGAGATTGGCCACCATCTTGTCTGGTCAACAATGCCAACTGCTGCAGAGATCACCATCATGATCTCTGCAGCAGTTCTTATTGGATGAGCTGTTGTATGCACCGGCGGCATCTTCTGGCTCTCCGCTCATGAAGTTGGCTGGGTCGCCAGCAGCGGGGCTGCCTTGAGCAAAACCTTGGTGTAGGGATGTTGAGGCCGCTCGAAGATGGTTTCGGTATGGCCCATTTCCACAATTTTGCCTGCCTCCATGACGGCGATGCGATCGCATAAATAGCGGGCCACCCAGAGATCGTGGGTGATGAAGAGGTAGGTGAGGTCGAATTCTTCTTTAAGCTGCAGCATTAGCGATAGCACCTGCGCTTGAATGCTGGCGTCCAACATGCTGACCGGCTCATCGCAGACCACCAGCTTAGGCCGGGTGATGAGGGCGCGGGCGATCGCGACGCGCTGCTGCTGCCCGCCGGAGAGATCACCGGGGAAGCGATCAAGGTACTCCGCAATTGGGGTGAGGCCGACCCGCTGCATCATAGCCTGCACCTGTTGCTTAATCTCTGCCGGAGTGCCTAAGTGGTGAATTCGCAGCGGGTCGCCGATGCCCTGGCCCACCGTCATCATGGGATTTAAGCAGGCGTGCGGGTCTTGAAAGATCATCTGCATGTCGCGCCGCTGGGTTTGCAGCTCAGCCCGCGACAGATTGGTGATGTCTGCTCCTAAAAAGCGCACCTGCCCTGCTGTGGGTGGAATGATTTGCAGCACCGTCCGCGAGAGGGTACTTTTGCCGCAGCCCGACTCGCCCACCAGCCCCAAAATTTCGCCAGGATACAGCTGAAAGGACACGTCATCCACCGCCTTGATGGCGCGATTGGCTTGCTGGTCCAACAGGCGAGCCAGGGGATTCGCTTCTAAGGTGTAGTGCTTTTGCAGATTCTCAACTTCCAGCAGGGGCGCAGCGGTCGGTGAGATTTCGTCACGAATGTCGGCCTGCTGCAGCTCGATCGCGGACTTGAGCAGCGATTGGGTGTAGGCATGCTCGGGCTGTTGCAAGACCTGTTGCGAGCTGCCCAGTTCCACCAGTTGGCCTTCGTACATGACGGCGACGCGATCGCAATATTCCGCCACCAGCGCCAAATCATGGGAAATCAAAATCAGCCCCATGTGGCGTTCGCGGCAGAGGCGGGTCAACTCATCCAGAATCTGTGCCGACACTGTGACATCCAGACTGGTCGTCGGTTCGTCGGCCACGATCAGTTTGGGATTTAGCACCAATGCCAGGGCGATCGCCACGCGTTGCCGCATACCGCCGCTGAATTCGTGGGGATACTGGCTCCAGCGATCGGCGGGAATGCTGACAGACTCTAGCGCGGCCAGCGATCGCGCCTTGGCTTCGGCCCGTGACAGTTGGGACTCGTGGGCCAGCAGCGTTTCTAAACAGTGATCGCCAATCGTCATTAGCGGATCAAGCCGCGTCATCGGATCTTGAAAGATTAGCGACACTGCCTCACCGCGAAAGTGCCGTAGTGCCTGTGCCGACATCGCCGGAATCGAGCGGTCTTCAAAAATGGCTTCGCCTTTGATCTGGGTGGCGCGAGGAAGCAGCCGCAACGCTGCTCGTCCCAAGGTGCTTTTGCCGCAGCCCGATTCGCCCACCAGTCCCAAAATGTCGCCGGGCGCGAGGGTCAGCGATACATCATCTACTGCCCAAGTGGTTGTCCCCGGATAGGCCACGCAAAAGTGATTCAGAGTCAGCAGGCAATCAGACATCGGTGAGTTAATCAGGGGAGCAGTGGCAATTGATAGATAAGTCGAAAGATTGATTGGCCAATTTCCAGGTACTGAGGAGCAGGGGAGCGCGGGCGCAAGGGAGAGCGGGGCATAAGGCAAGGGGGTGGGGGAGCAGGGGAGAGCACGCATTGTCCGATGGTCAACGCGCCAGAGTCGGGATGGGGAAAAGACCTAGCACCTACCTATCATTCCTCAAAGCGGCGCATTAAATAGGCCACGCCAAAGTCACCATTGGGATGATCTTCTAACAAGGTCGCGAGTTCAAAGATCTTGTCGGCAATCTCGGGTCCCAGCTTTTCAATAGTGGCGGCCTTTTCGCGAATGGTGAGATCGAGCGCTTTGACCTGGGCCTGCCACTGGTCATTAAAAATATAGTTGAGATGTTGATCAAGCTGGAGCTGTTGCAGTACGTCCCATTCGCCGCGATCGCACCAATAGCCCTGGCAGTTAGGACAGCGCTCGACAAAAAACATCAACTCTTTCAGCTGAATGCGCCCTCGCACCAGATAGTGCTTGCAGTCGGGGCACAGGGCCGCTCGATTGTCGAGTGACGGGGGCGTAAAGTCAGTTGACAGCTGACTGGGCACCTGGGCTACGTGGGGTTCAGCATCGGGGTCAATGCTCTGCTCTGCTTGCCATTCGGCATAGTGCTCAGGCCGAATCCAGGCCCCGCCACAGTCAGGGCAACATTGGGCTGCGAGCCCCCCGGCGAGGGTCCCCGCTGTGAGCGCTGTCTTTAGTTCTTTCGGGCACTGCACCATAGTGGGTCATGCAAATGAACGTTCCTATTAAATCATTGCGCCTCCCCCCTGTGAGTTCTAACGTGAGCAATTGTCTGACTTAAGTTGAGCCGTTGGGGAAAACCTGAGGACTGCGGAACTGAGTGATCGCCCTTGCTGGCTTACCCAGCTGTCGGTGCTCCTCCTCATCAGAAGTCTGATCGCCTAGCGTGATGCCCGCTAACTGACCTTGGCAATGCGCAGGCTAGAGAGCCCTGCGGACGGGCCTTGCCCCACCCCACCCAGCCACCACTTGGCATCAGGACGCTGGACTGAGTGAGAACTCTCGACTCCCTAACACCTGGCAGTTGGTCAAAGCGTTGAACCCATCACCATCTGATTCCTTGCCGGCAAAATTTGAATTTTGTCATCACAAATAATCTTAGGTGAGGATTGATATTCCTAAATAAGTTCTGGCTTTTTTTGAGAGGTATTGATGTTTCTAAATGCCCTGGGTCTTTAGTGATTTTGAGTCAACTTTAACGATAGATTTTGTTTAATAAGAATCCAGCAAAAATACTCAGCTGGCTTCTGATAGACTTCGCTAAATGCTCTGTAGAGTCAGCCTGTAAAAATAAGAATAATCCTTTGCTGAAAAGGTTTTTGGCGGTTTTTTCTAAGGATTAATGTCGCCAATATTTTGATTATTAAAGCCTTCTTTACTTAGGGATCTTCGTTAGACAATGTCAGGCTGCAATGCTTGGCGTTGGAAGTTGACTTGAGACTTCCTTGCTCTAGTGTCTTTTCTTGCTCTGATTATTGAGCCTGAGCAAAGCCCCTTTTTACTATTAATTGATGGAGTGCCAGTTTATGACCAGTAACGTCATCTTTATACATCCCGATGGTGCCGATCCGTCTCACTTTGCGGCAGCTCGGGTCGAGTCTCTGGGTCCCGACGGTCGCCTCAACTGGGATGAAGCCCCCTACTCATCGGTGTATTTAGGACACCTGGATGATGCGATTGTGGCTACCTCGAATGCCGGGGCGGTGGTGCATGCCTACGGCATCAAGGCCACGGCCCCGAGCTATGGCTTTGATGAAAATGGTGAAGCCTATGCGTCATTAGCGGCGCTGCAGGGCCAAAATGTTGACGGCTCGGCCACGGACGCCACGATTTTAGAAGAGGCGATCGCGGCGGGCCGCCCCACTGCCGTGATTAACTCCGGCTTTATTGCGGAACCCGGTACGGGCGTTTTCTTGGCGGATGCGGAAAGTCGGGGCGATCGCGAGGGCATCACGGCGCAAATCGTGGCGTCGGGCGTGAGCGTCATCATGGGCGCTGGGGAAGTTGACTACCTGCCGGTGGGCACTGTGGGCTTCTTCGGTACAGAAGGCACTCGCGAAGATGGTCGCAACCTCATTGAAGAAGCGGCAGCGCTGGGCTATACCGTTGTCTACACGCGCGAAGATCTGGAGAGCCTGTCTGCCGATACCGAAAAAGTCCTCGGTATTTTTGCCGCTGAAGACACCTACAACGATGTGCCCGAGGGACGGTTGATTGCCGAGGGATTTGTCGACGACACCGGTGAGCTGATCACCTACGGTCAGCCCGGCAACGAAAATCCGCCCACTGTGGCCGAAATGTTGCAGGCCACCCTCGACCTCGACCGCTTTAGCCAAGAAGAAGACGGCTTCATGATTGTGCTGGAGGAAGAAGGCACCGACAACTTCGGCAACAACAACAATGCTCGCGGCACCATTGATGCCACCCTGCGGGCCGATGCGGCGATCGGCGTTGCTCAAGACTTTATCGACAACGTCAATCCCAACACGTTTGTCATCACAGCCGCAGATAGTGCCGGCGGTTCCCTCGAAATCGACGACGTCTCTGGTGAAACCGTTGGCACCCTCACCACCCAACGCCAACTCGACGCGGATGGCAACAACAGTGGCATCACCGTTCCTTTTGATGGCACCACGGGCAGCGACACGGCTCCCTTTGTCAGCGCTCCGGCTGCCAACGGCAACGTTTACGAGTTTGGCGTGGCCTGGGCTGGCTTACCCGACTTTGCCGGCAGCATTGTTACTAAAGCCTTTGGCGAAGGGGCCGATCGCCTAGGGTCCACCATCGACAATACCGGCATCTACCGCTTGATGTACGAGAGCCTGTTTGGCGTCAGCTTGGCTGCGCCTGAGGGTGTGCCCGATGACCTCGATGCGCGTCAGGCTCCGGAACCCACTGCCGATGTCGGCAACGTCATCTTCATTCACCCCGACGGCACCAGCCCCTCGCACTATGCGGCAGCTCGCTTTGCTTCTGTGGGCACCGATGGTCGTCTGAACTGGGATCAGATGAGTGATGCCAGCGTTTATCTGGGTCACATGGACGATCGCCTGGTCGGCACGTCTAACGGCGGGGCTGTCGTCCACGCCTATGGGGTCAAGCCCTTTGCTGGTAGCTTTGGGTTTGATGCACCGGTCGATGAGGGCGGTGAAGAAATCGTTTCCCTCTCGGGTCGGCCCGACACCATCATGCAGGAAGCCCAGGCGGCGGGCAAAGCGATCGGCGTCATCAACTCCGGCTTCATCGCGGAGCCCGGGACTGGGGCATTTCTCGCCGATGTGGATAATCGCGGCGCGACCGAAGAAATCACCGCCGAGATTCTTGATCAGCGCCCAGACGTCATCCTCGGGGCGGGAGAGACCGATTACTTGCCGGTCGGCACCATCGGCGTCTTTGGTGAAGAAGGTACCCGCGAAGATGGTCGCAACCTGATTGAAGAGGCAGAAGCCGCTGGCTACACCGTGGTCTTTACTCGCGATGACCTGTTGGCCGTTAACACCGACGATACCGACAAGCTGCTGGGCATTTTCGGGGCAGAAGATACCTACAACGATTTCTTTGAAGACGAACTGCGCCGTGACGGCTTTGTGGATGAGAATGGCGACTTGATTTTCTACGGTCAGCCACCCCTCAATCCGAATCCGCCCACGATCGCCGAGATGCTAGAGGTGGCGTTGCCCATTTTGGATGCGGATCCCGACGGCTTTTTCCTCGTGATGGAAGAAGAAGCCACGGATAACTTTGCCAACGACAACAATGCGGCGGGCACCATCGCCGCAGCGATTCGGGCGGATGAAGCGATCGGCGTCGCTATGGATTTTGTGGACAACACTGACCCCAATACGCTGATCATCACCGCCGCTGACTCCGATGCGGGCGGCTTAGAAGTGGATGATGTGCCGATTGGGGCCGGTACCTTTGGGTTAACTGAACCGGAATCGGACGACACCATCCGTGTACAGGCGGAAACTCAAGCCTTTGGCCCTGGCGCCGATGGGGTGCTGGTGCAGTTGGATGATACTGACGGCAGCAACGATGTGCCGGGTTTCAGCACCGATGTCTTTGAGCCCTTCACCACCGGCGCACCGGATGCCGATGGCGATGTCTTTGACTTTGGCGTCGCTTGGGCTACCCGGTCTGACGTCGCCGGTAGCATCGTTTCTAAGACCTATGGTCTCAATGCGGATCTGCTGCCCGACACGACAGACAATACTGACATCTACCGGGTGATGTACGAAACCCTCTTTGGCGTTGCTCCAGAAGTCGCGGCCGCAATTGGTGATTTTGATCTCGAAGTCGGTGATTTTTCGATTGGTTTTGACCCGGCACGGGTTAGTGATGATGCCAGCGGTTTCTTTGTCGCCGATACCATCACGTTCAATGCACCCTTGTTTGATGTCGGCAACCCCGGCGTGCTGTCGGCTGAGGGCGATACGCTGCTGTCGGCTGAGGGCGATACGCTGCTGTTGGATGAGGCTGATCTGCTGGTCTCGCCCGAGTTGGCAGGCGTTTTGGGTAATGACGCGCTGATCGGAGCCGACGTCGGCGACGCCCGCATTGATGCTGAGCTCTCGGGTGAGAGTGAATTCACCGTTGAGTCGGGCGTCACCAGCGTTGCGCTGGATACCGCGCTGCTAGCATCGGCGGCTGGCCTCACGTTAGTGGGTGCTGACAGTGATGCTGAGCCGGTTAACGAAGACTTCCAGGTAGGTTTTGCTATCGTCGATGAGACTGATTTCACCTTCACCACTGAGGGCGGATTTGCGCCCGTTGCCGGCTCGATTGAGCACTCGGGGTCTGTCTTCTTCGACTTAGCCACCCCTGCGCTCGATTTTGAAGGTGAGGGGCTCACTGCGGGGACCGTCATTACTGACCAGCTCTCCGGCTTGACCGTGACGACCGATGGCCTGGCAGCCATGCTGTTTGACTCGGCTAACCCAACCGGTGGCGATGGTGATTTGGGCAGCGATACCGCTGGCCTAGTCTTGATTTTGTCGGAAGACGGCAACAGCGATAATCCCGATGACAATGCCGGTGGCGGCACCCTGGAGTTCATTTGGGATGAACTGGTGGCCATTGATAGCGTCGGCTTCCTCGACACAGAGGAACCCGGCTCCATCGATCTCTACGGCGCTGACGGGGCCTCTTTGGGCAGCCTCGACATCGTGATGACCGGCAACGGTCAGGCAGGCCTCGTCGAGATTAACCAAACCGACGTCAGCAAGCTGGTAGTGAACCTCGGCGGCAGCGGCGCGATCACTGAGATCACCTTTGCCTAACGTCGAGATGGCAACAGCTGGCTCTGATGGGGATGCCTATTGCAGAGCCGCTGTGTCTGCCATCTGGGCTTTCAACCCTTGAATGCCGTGTTGCCCCTGTCCTCACTGGAGGCGGAATTCAGGGGCAATACGGCATTTACCAGAGTTTATGAGACGTGAATCAAAGCGTTGAACTGAATTCAGCGAGAGTACGGATTTCTCTCTGGCTGAGAGAAATGCTAAGGCATGTATCAGATTTGAGAAAAGCCGCGCCGTTTTCGTTCAAAAAGGTTATCTTAAACAGCAACTATAGAGCTATATAAATCCAAAATATAAATCCAAACTGTGAATCCAACAGTTAAGCCAAAGCCCAGCAATTGCTGGGCTTTTTTTTGCCAAAATTGCGGTTTTCTGGTTCACCTAAAAGCGATATCAGGCCACCGTTTCCTCGCAACTACTGGCCAAGGCAGGCATCATGGCTCTGATTAGTGAGCGATCGCGGGGCATTGTACCGTTTTCAGCGCCTCGGCCAAGCTGCGGACGGCTGCCACCATTGCCAGCTCATTGTCGAGCTTGTTCACCGCAGAGCCGACCCCGATACCCGCTGCACCTGCCGCGATCGCCATCGGTGCAGTGACCGTTGACAGACCCGACGCACATAACACCGGCACCGACACCACCCGCGAAATTTCCCGCGCTGCGGCTAGAGTAGGAGCCGCTTTTTCAATCAGGCCGAGGGTGCCACTGTGGGTCGGCTGACTGCTCGTGCCACCTTCGGTTTGAATGATGTCAGCCCCTGCTGCCACTAGGGCTTCAGCCAATTGCACCTGTTCATCCAAGGCCAAAATGTGAGGCACGGTGACCGAGAGCGTGATCGTGGGCAACAGCTGTCGGGTCTCTTGGGTCAGGGCTAACACTTCAGCAGACTCAAACCGTCGCCCTTGGGCATAAAATGCGTCAAAGTTGCCGATTTCGATTAGGTCAGCGCCGGCCTCAACCGGCGCTAAGAAGGCCGCTGCTTCCACCGCAGACACGCAAATTGGCAAATCGGTCAGCGCTTTTGCCATTTGTACGAGAGCGGCATCAGCAGCAATGTCAATGAAGGTGGCCCCGCCGCGGTCGGCGCTGCGCACCACTGCGGCCACGCGATCGCGATCAAAATTAGTCAGACCGCTAATAATTTTTAGCGCTTGGCCTTGGGCAAATGCCGTTTGAAGTTGGGCTTGCATGGTCAAAGAGTTCCTGTAATCAGGTGCATAACTGATTTATTTTGCCACTGTCTTGGTGCTGGCGTTAAACGATGCCCACAAACCTCAAGAACCTGCTGGGAGCTTGGGGCTCATGATTGCTAACCATGAACCCCGTCGCGCTATTTTGCCGAGTTGGTATGAGGCATATTGCAGGCGGGCGATCGCTCCGCCCCATCCTTACTCGGGGAACCAAATCTGATCATTGCCCGCCACCTGAATGCCCGTATCTTGGCCGTAGCGCACGACCACGATGTTGGCGTCGTCGCGACCCACATCTAAATATCCGGCGCCCCAACTATCAAACCGGGTAATGCCGGTGATTTCTAAATAGTAGGCGCCTGGCTCAAGCGTGACAGAATAGGTGCGACGGGTGTTGGCCGCGCGGAATAAGAAGTTGCCATCTAGATAAATGGTGGCCCAGTCATCCCCACGGGCAATGAATCGTACCGTCACTTCCCGGTCAATTTGGGTGCGACCACGAGGCACCACAATCACGGGAATATTGATATCAATGTCAGCTAACTGCAAGGGCTGCAGGGAGACTGCCGGTTCATGGGGTAGTGCCGCCCCAGTCGCTAGGAGCGCCGCACTGATCGGCAGCCCCCACCAGCTCCTACGTCGGTTATTGAGCCTCGATTGCACTGCTTTCATCGATCGCCCCTCGCGGATAAACAAAACTACTTCCAGCATAGTCGGTCTATCCGTGACGGGCGATCGCAGTAGGTCACTTTGGGGCTTAGCCCACTTTTGGCCCCAGGCCGACCGTACCGGCATAGACGGCTTGTTCGCCGAGTTCGTCTTCAATCCGTAACAGACGGTTGTATTTGGCGATTCGTTCACTGCGACTGAGCGAACCGGTCTTGATTTGGCCGGCTCGGGTTGCCACTGCCAGATCGGCAATGGTGGTATCCTCGGTTTCACCGGAACGGTGGCTAATCACTGATGTAAACCCATTGCGCGTGGCCAGGTCAATGGTCTCCAGGGTTTCTGTCAGGCTACCGATTTGATTGAGCTTAATCAAAATGGAATTACCGACATTTTCAGCAATGCCCTTTTGTAGCCGGGTCGGATTGGTTACGAACAGGTCATCTCCCACCAACTGAGTTTTTTGCCCCAGTTTTTGGGTGAGTGCTGCCCAGTTGCCCCAATCTTCTTCATCCAGGCCATCTTCAATCGAAACGATAGGAAACTTGCCGGTCAGATCAGTCAAGTAGTCGATCAGCGTGGCGGGCGCATGGGTCGTCCCATCATAGGTGTATTGACCGTCTTGATAAAACTCGCTGGCCGCTACGTCGAGCGCCAACGCCACCTGCTCACCAGGTTGGTAGCCCGCCTGGTCGATCGCTTGAATCAGCAGTTCCAAAGCCTCCTGATTAGAGCCCAAGTTAGGCGCAAAGCCCCCCTCATCGCCTACGCCCGTCAGCAGGCCTTTGCCCTTGAGCACCTTCGCCAAGCTGGCAAACACCTCGGCACCCCAGCGCAGGGCTTCGCTAAAGGTCGGCGCCCCGATCGGCACAATCATAAATTCTTGAATGTCAACATTGTTGTCGGCATGCTCGCCGCCGTTTACCACGTTCATCAACGGTACCGGCAAGAGGTTGGCCAGCGGCCCCCCCAAATAGCGATATAGCGGCAGGCCCACCGCTGCTGCCGCGGCTTTGGCATTGGCCAAAGACACCGCCAAAATCGCATTGGCCCCGACTTTCGACTTGTTGTCCGTGCCGTCAACTTCCAACATGATGGTGTCGACAACGGACTGCTCTAAGGCATTGACCCCAATCAGCTCGGGAGCCAGCTCTTCTTCAACGTTTTCGACCGCTTTGAGCACGCCTTTGCCACCAAAGCGGCTGGGGTCATCATCCCGCAACTCGTGGGCTTCAAAGCTGCCCGTCGAAGCACCGCTCGGGACTTGCGCTAACCCAGCGGCTCCACCGGCGAGGTAAACCTCAGCCTCAATGGTCGGGCGACCCCGAGAATCCAAAATTTCCCGCGCCCGAATGTCTTCAATAGAGGTGTCCAGTTCGTCAAACATCATCCCCTGTTTCCTCAGTAGGTGTTGCAATGGAGTTTGGCTCTTGGCGGGTCATTGGTTTGGCGCGGACTGCGATCGCCCGAGCCAGTTGGCGTCGCCGCGATCGACAGCAGCTCAGTGACCGCCCTCGACCAGTAAGCATACGCTGTTCTGGCGGCATCGCCACAGCATTTGATGGTTTTTTAAGCTGCTAGAGTTTGAATTTGCCAACCGTCAGTCCTGCAGCCGCAGGCGGCAGCCGGTCAAAATCTGAGGGACTCGCCAATAAATAACGTCCTAGGACAGAACCGTTTGCTGTCAGGGTTTGGCCCTGCCAAGTCCCGGCGATCGGTACGCTATTTTCGAGCCGGGCTCTGCCTCTACTGAGATTGATGAGCTGGGCTCCGCTGCAGAGCGGTTGAGAGTGCTCAAATTGAGGCATAACCAAGACTGTTTACAATCCGGTTGGCAGCCCCGTCGGCTTACCGTTAACGCTGGTGACAATTCGGCCCCAGCCTGCTTCGTTACCCATATCCCAATAGATCTGCTGCATCGTGCCATAGGAATATGGGTCAAAGGCGGCCCAAGCGTTGACGTCGTAAGAATCACTGGCCCCGTAGCGAATGCCATAGGGATCATGCACGAGAAAGACCCGCTTGACGGGATCATGGCCCGTAATGACGCAAATGTGACCGCTGCTCTTGTAGGCAAACCCCACCACCACTGGAATGCCATAGCTCAGAGACAACATCACATCTTTAGAAGAAACCGAATAGCTGAAATAAGAATTGATGCCAATTTCTTTGAGCGCTGACGTCTGGGCCGCATGGTCAATGGTGTCGCCATATTTGGCCACAATCCGCATGTAGACTGATTCGGGCTCGCGGTACCCTTTGTTTTTTGCCGCTTTTGTGAGCGCCCCTTGCAATAAATAGTCCGCTAGCATGCAGTTGCTGGTCGTATTGCACTGTCGCCAACCTGCACCAAATACGCTGGAGTCGTTATCGTTTTGTTGAAAGTAAGGCACATTCAACTTAATCAGCTTAGTGGTATCCAGTCGGCCCCCGGCTCCCCCCGTTGGCTGGTCGGGCTCACCCTCAATCTGGATGTGCGGATCATAGCCATAAACATTTTGCAGCCGAGTCACCCCGTCTAAGGTGGTGAGCGGCGAGGCCAGTTCCATAAAAACATGCTGGTTTCTATCTGGTGCGTAGCGATAGAAAAAAAACTCATGGCCTTCAGGCACGTAGATTTTTTCTTTATTGCTCAAATCCTGCGAGGAAATAGGGGATGCTTTTAAGAAGGTATTTCCCAGAGCTTTTGCCTTTGGCATGGTGCAGTCTCCTTTAGCGCTTGGTAGATAGCCAGCAGTTAAGTGTGCCTCAAAAGTTCACAGAAACATCATCAAGCTTGCCATGACTTAACGTTTGAGGAATTACGGCAGGCCAAGGTTGCCGCTAGTTTAGGCGATCGCTTTTTTGATGCCTCATCCCATGACCGCCAGCACGCTAGTTTAGGTGATTGTTGCGCCGCCGCCTCAAGACCGCCCCGCTACCGGATTAAAAACGCTTTTGGGATAGGCGATGCGCTTGTGGTTGTATTGTTGCCACACCTGCACAAAGACCTGGGCAATCATGCCCATATGCTCACGGGTGAGACCCGAATCCACCATCTGCCCATCGCGCCACCGCGCCTTCAGAATCCGATTCACCATCGCTAATGCTTCGGAGGGAGACGCATCTTTTAAAGAGCGCAGTGCCGCTTCACAAGAATCAGCCAGCATCACAATACCCGTTTCGGGTGACTGCGGAATCGGGCCGGGATAGCGAAAATCCGGTTCTTTGACGACGATGTTGGTGTCAGTTTTGCTCAATTCCAGCGCTTTGTGATGAAAATAGCTGATTTGCATCGTGCCCTGATGCTCTGGGATAAAGGCCTGCACAGCTTTGGGTAGACGACAGCGACGGGCCATCACAATCCCCTGGCTGACATGCTTTTTGATGATTTCGGCGCTGACCCAAGGGTCGTTGATGTCGTCATGCTTGTTGGGGCCGCCCATCTGGTTTTCGATGAACCCTTGGGGGTCATGCATTTTGCCAATGTCATGGTAAAGCGTACCGGCTCTGACTAATTCCACATTGCAGCGCAGGGCACGGGCCGCTGCTTCGGCCAACGAAGCTACAAACAGCGTGTGTTGAAAGGTGCCGGGGGCTTCTGACGCTAAGCGCTGTAGCAAGGGGCGATTGGGGCTCGACAGCTCCGCCAACCGAATCGGTGTGACTAAGTCAAACAAATGTTCTAGATACGGACTCAGACCCAGGGCCACGACGCTGGAAACGATGCCATAGATGCCCTGCAAGACTGCCCCCGTCAGCGGCAGATACCAAGTCGACAGGGAGACGGGGTTAAGCATCCAGGTCAGGCCCAGGTATGCTGCCCCTTGAATGACCCCGACAATGCCGCCCAGTAGCGCCAATTCTTCGCGCGATCGCAAGCGCGGGGCGACGACGCTGCAGGCCAAGCCACCAGCCGCACTCGCGAGTAGGGGCACAATGCTGACATTGGTGCCAATGGGTAATAACACAGCCAGCAGGGCCACTAGGGTCGCTCCCAGGGTCGATCCGTAAAAGCTACTCGCTAAGAGCCCCACCGCGGGCAGGCTATACACGGCAAAGCCCAGCACACTCAGGCCAGAGACGCCCAGCAAGATGCAGAAAATCAGGCCGTGGTCTTGGCTCCGGAGGCCCGGTCGCACGGCGCGATCAACCAGCAGAAAGGCGATGACGCCCCCAGTCATGATCACGCCAAACCCAATCAGCCCCCAAATGTTGAGACGGCGCTGACTCAGTTCAAAGTGGTCTAACAACACAAAAGCCGATTGGTTAATCTCTTCCCCTTGAATCACAATCGGTTCGCTGGCTCGCACGGAGACTCTGACTTCTGCCACCTGTTCGGCGGCCGCTTCGGCTTTTTCCCGAGTTCTCTCTGCGTCTTTGATCAGGTTGGGCTCTAGTACTGCGACGAGTAGATTTTGCGCTAGTTCTTGCGCACTCTTCGGAATGCTGGTGTTGAGCTGATTGGCGGCGGCGATCGCTAACAGCTCAATGGGGACACCCTCAGCGATGCCCTGTAGCAGCATTTGATCGAGCGTTTGGCGAATTTGCTGCTGCACTGTGGCCCATTCAGCCTCTTCGAGGCGTAATAACGCCGGATCATTGGGTACCCCCCGCTCCGCTTGCGCTAGACGTTCAAGGTCAGTCGCCGCATTCTGAAAATCGGCTCGGGCCGTTTCGATCACGATTTGCAGCGCTTGCAGATCCATCGCCGACTGGAGTTGCTGATAGCGCACGAGGCCGCGGGCGGTCTGCTGCTGCCGTGCATCTAAGGTCTGATAATCATCCCGTTGGGTCAGCAACGTCGTGAGATTTGTTCGGGCGTTATTGGTGTCAAGGGCGTCGGTCGCCACGGCGGTCACAATTGACCACACCGGATCCCAATCGGCGGCTGGCGACTCCCGAATGTAGGTTTGCGTCGAAGTAGACAGCTGCCGACCGTCAAATAATGGGAACTGCCCCGCTTGCTCTCGCACAATCTCTGCCTGATTAAAGAGACTGTCGAGCGAGTTCGTAATGCGCTCATTGACAGTCGGATCTGGCACGAGAACTGGCACTGCCCCATTACGAGCGGCTGAACGCTGCTCCTCCGTTGTTTGTTGATCGACCACTGAGGCGTCGTCAGGAGCGAGCACCGTTTTGGGGGAGAGGGTGCCTACCTGCAATTCGGGCTGGCGATAATAGCGCTGCCCCATCGCGGCGGTCAGGGTGAGTACTGCCAGAGTAAAGGCGATCGTCGGGCGCACACAGGGACGTTTGGTCAAGTCCAGCAAACAGCGATTGCGCTTGGCTTGCGGTGGCAAAGACGGCAGGGGATCAAAAATGTCGGGGTTGCGACGCCGATGCCACGCGCGCAGGGGCTGGGGTAACCCTGGCTGCACCGACTTGAGCCCAGCTGGTTTGAGCAGGTTACCAGAATTTAGGGACGTCTCCTGACGTTCCGCCGGTGGCTGTAGCCGGTCAATTTGCTGAATCCACCGCCAAATCTTTTTCATGGCCATCGCAATAGGGGGGTGACCTAACGATTGACAAGGAGGGTTGATGCCAGCTCCTTGTCTAAACAGCAATCTATTGTCATCAAACTGTCTACACGCAGTATCAAACCATCTCGGCCGTATTGGAAGTCGCTTAAAGATGCCCCACTTAGCCAGAAATCAAACACAGTCGCCACCTCGCGTTGGGCTATAGTCAACCAAACGGTATCCCAATGTCAGTATCTTTACGGTATCGTCTGAGCTGACTTCGGGGCCGCCGGTTACAAATTTAGTCACAGGTATCAGTATGGGGTTTCAGAAAGGAGACCGTGCAGTCATTATAGACGTCCTTAAATCGAGCGATCAGGGTTTCCTCACCCCTCATGTGAACACCGGCTGAACGGCGATGGTTGGGGGCTCTGACCCCTCAGTGACATGGCTGCCCGACCATTGTTGCCAAAGTCCTTGGGCTAGAGTGCGAAGGCTAGCTGCATCAGTGATCTGCCAACGTTGCCATAGCCAATCCCGTAAGCTCGGCGGGGGCGTTGCCAGCAGTTGGCGCAGTGCGATTGGGAGGCGGTTTTCGCCCCCCCAGGCGGCACTCAAAACTCCGGTCAACACCGGCAGCCCCACAGCTGGTGACGCGGTATACAGGCTTTGCCCCACCGCCAGTTCAAAATTGCCAGGGGTCGCCAGCACGTGTTGCCAGCCGATGACTAAAGTTTGGGATAGGGGGTCAAGCTCAGCCTCTGCAGCGTCCCTCACCGTACGAATGAGCGCTGTCAAAGCCAGAACATCGTGATTGAGTGCGGCCACCAAGCTGTGATCAAAGACTACCAAGACAGCATCTCTCAGAGCTGACGGCGATGGCTGGCTGAGGGCTTCTGGCTGAGGACGTTGATCTAATTGCCATAGCCGTGTCGGCAAAGTGGCTAACAGACTGGCCACCCCAAGCGGCTCTGTCAACTCTGGTGCACCAGGCTGAGGGTGCTCCGCATGGCCTGATTGCAGCTGAGTCACGATGCGATGACACCAGCGATCGCTCTCCACAGGGCCGGACCATCGGGTCAGGCCGGGTCGCACCGATGGCCGTGCTGCCATCGATCGGCCCCACGGCATTTGCCCGTGACTCACCGCATCGGCAATCACCAGGCCCATTAAAATTGCCTGAAATTGGCTGTTTCGGAAAGAAACCATAGAAAACATCTTGCGGTCTGAGACTCCACGGTACCCTATAGGGAATTTGCCGGTATATTTGCTCAGAGAATGCGCAAGTATATTCCCTGACTCGGCTGCTCAGCGGCTGATTGACCGGCGACAACTGCTCACTAATGCACGCCTTGACCACTCTCATCAGGATCTTGAAACCCATGACTCGGCTTTTCATCTCCCCCCGGTTGCCACAACGATGTCTGAGCCCGGTTTTTCTATTGGGCTTGATCGTGACGCCTTTCAGCATTGCGGCTATGGGCTCAGCCTCAGGGGCGATCGCGGCCCCTGCAGTCCACATCGCCCAAGCCACGACGCGCCCCACGTTGCGCATGGGCAGTACCGGCAGTGCGGTTTCAGAAATTCAAGCCATGCTGGCGCTATTGGGATATTTCGACGACCCCGTAGACGGCCAATATCAGACCTCGACCGAGGCGGCGATCCAAGCCTTTCAAACCGATGTGGGACTCAATAGTGATGGCATTGTTGGCCCCGCCACCTGGGAAGCCCTGTTGCCCAGTCCTTCTACTGAGTTCACCCCGCCTGATGTCCCGGCAACGGCGACCGGCGATGCTGATAGCGCGACCGATACCCCTGATGCTCCGGTGGCTTTACCCACCCTTAGAGTCGGCATGACGGGGCCTGCAGTCTCCCGCGTACAAGAAACGTTAGACAGCCGGGGCTTTTACGAAGGTGCCATTGATGGCATTTTTGGCCCGGCCACAGAAGCCGCAGTTCAAGATTTTCAAGCTAGCGTCGAGTTAGTAGCTGATGGTGTTGTGGGCCCCGCCACCTGGCAAGCGCTGCTGCAATAGGCAACAGCTGGATTTCCCATCGCGATCGCGGCATCGTTGGAAACCGGGCACTTGCCTTGCCCTACCTTCACTGCTGCATACCGAGCACGGAGGGTTGCTGGACGCAGCAAATCAAGCTGGAGTCGTCATGCAACACTTCTGGGGAGAGAGAAAAGCCAAGTTCCGCCAGGCTGCAGAATGGTGGCTGTACTGATCAGAGTCGTCAGGTCTACGCTGATGCAGATGCTCGTCAGGGACAGCTCAAGATGCTGGCTCAGGAACGAGAGAGAACAGGCTCTGGGTTCCGTCAGTTGCCTCCACGAGTCACTATCTCTGGAGTGCGACACCCACGATCGCTGCCCTAATCAATATTATTGCTATGACCCAAGACTGGCATTATCCTTTTCCCACCCTGTATGCAGGCAAATTGCTCAAGCGCTACAAGCGGTTTTTCGCTGATATTGAGCTTGAGTCTGGCGAAGTCATTACGGCTCACTGCCCCAACACCGGCCCCATGACCGGCGTTTGCCATATCGGCGGCCAAGTCATGGTGTCTCACAATCCCAGCCCTAAGCGCAAGCTGGCTTACACTTGGGAACTCTCTGCCGTTAATGACACGGTCGCCACCTGGGCAGGGGCCAACACCGCTTTGCCCAACCGCGTCGTCAGGTCAGTGCTCGAACATCGTCTCTTGCCGCAATTAGGTCCTTACGACGAGATTCGTTCGGAGGTCAAGTATGGCACTGACGGCAAAAGCCGCATCGATTTTTTGCTAACGGGAACGGGCGATCGCCCCATTTATATTGAGGTCAAAAACACGACTTGGGCTCAAGAGACGCTGGCCCTGTTTCCCGATACGGTGACTACCCGCGGTCAAAAGCATTTGAGGGAACTGACCCAGCTGCTGCCTGCAGCCCGAGCGGTGATGCTGTATTTCATCAATCGCGGTGATTGCACTGCCTTTGCTCCCGGCGATGAAAAAGACCCCACCTATGGGGAACTGCTGCGCACGGCGATCGCGGCAGGTGTCGAAGTCTTGCCCTGTCGCTTTGAGGTGACGCCTCCAGCCATCCGCTATCTCGGCCTTGCTGACCTCGCGATTTGAGTGCCAGTAGCCAGATGAATCTGAGCCTGGGCACCAAAAAATAGGAGGCGACCTAGAAAATGAGGGGATTTAGCAATAAAACGTTACGAACCTTGAAACTTATTGCCTCAAATTTAAAAAAATCAGTCTTTCATGCCCGTTCATACTTTTTCCACAATGACTCTGATTGTTTTCCCCAACAGGGTCTAGTTTTCCACAGGTTTTCCACAGATCAATCGCGCTAGACACGTGATCTTCATCCGCGACCCTAATTCGATTTCCACAGCCTAGATGAGCCAAGATCACAGCGAAAATCAAGCAAAAAATGCGGAAAATTACTTACAAGTCGCTTGACATGGTAAATCTTAAGAAAATATAAAGCGCAAGTAATACAAACGTTGCGTTGACAGGTCATACCCCCTTCAGCGCACAATGTAGCGACTGGTTGAGGTGAGCCGCTTTTGTGCCTGGGGCCAATCGTTAAAGCATTAATGATTGAGGCCATCGCAGGAAATCTACTTTCGATTCATCCCCAACTGGGTTGACCCTGGCTCAGGGTTAAAAGCTTTTTGTGAATTCAATAGGTGCAGGGTGTGAGTCCGTGACAAAGCTCATTTTGTCACGCCAATTTTTAGTCGCAAAAAATAGCTTGATTATACAAACGTTAACTATCAACTGGGAGTTTGAATATGCACCGCCAGATCAGCATCCTTTCTGAAATCCCTGAAGAACTGCATAATTCCCTCGCTGACTTTTTAGAAGGTCATCCGACTTGGGACCAAGATCGCGTGTTTTCAGCAGCTGTTTCGTTATTCCTCTTGCAGAATGGGCGGAAGGACAGCGTCACTTCTCGTATTTACTTAGATACGTTATTTGATGTCGCGGCTTAAGTCGTAGAATGCTGCCTGTTCTGGCCTGATTTTGGCGATCGCGCTAGGGCAGGTGACAGAAAGCTTGAGTCGAAAAGTTCACTTTTTCAATCGGGACTGTTTTCTGTGAATGGTCTGGTGCTGGTCTCAGCAACGGCAGGCAGGCAAGAGGATGGGGGCAATACTGGTTAAATCAGTCGCTGCCGCAAAATTGATGGCCTGGGGGCCGATCGCAATGAGTGGTACCGGGTTAAAGGTATGGCGTTTCGTTGATAAATCTTCGATGTTGCCGTGATCGCTGGTGATGACCAGGGTTACATTCGTGGCTAGATTTTCCACAAGGTTTTCCACAAAGCGATCAATCCGCTGCAGCACTGCGATCGCTGCCGGCCAGTCTTGCTGATGGCCGACATAGTCCGGTGCAAAGCATTCAAACAGGGTGAACGTATGGCGTTGCCCCAGTCGCGCCAATCGCACTCCTGCCTCTTGGGGCGAAATCGGCGGAGCGGCGATGCCGCGAAAGCGGGCATGCTCACCGGTAATGTCCCAAAAGATGGCTTCCCCCTGCTCATATTCACTCTGCATGCGAAAGGGTAAACCCGCCGTGAGATTGAGCAGCGTACCCACGGCATAGCGAATGCGCCGCTGGGCGATCGCCTCAAAATAAGCGGGCGAATACAGATTGGCGAGGGTCGCTGTGCCGCCATGAGCGATCACCTGCTTGAATAAGCCGTGGGCAGTAATCAGCTGCCGCAGTGACCCGTTGGCGAACCCGGTTTGATGTTGACCGCGAAACTGAGCGGCATTTTGCCCGGTGTAGAGGGTCGTTTGGCCAGTGGCACTCTGCGGCAGGCCCGGCACCCCTAAGCAGGCGTCAATGGGCTTCGCAACGAGTTTTGACTGAACGATGTTGAGTCCCGTGGTTAACGAAGTGCCCAGTAGGCTGGCGAGAAACGGAGTGTGGGCGGCTATGGCTAGCGGATTGGTAGCCTGAATTGAGCCCAGACCGACCCCATCAAGAAATATCAGAATAAAGTGAGGGCGATCGCCAGCCATCGGTTCAACCTATTGCGGAAGTCATCGACATCAGAATCAGCGTTCAGGTGACACCTAGCCCGTTGAAGCAGAGCCGTGGGGGTTGTGCATGGCTAAAGGTGAATTCATGCCAGTTTGATCTGCCCGTGAATGGTCAACGATCACGTTCAGCTAAGGCAACTTTTCTGAACCCGAACAAAGCAAGCAAGCACGTTTGCTGCAGCACGATTATTACCTGGCAATGCCTCACCGATTTGCGGCATTGAATTGCCACGGCTGCTGCCTCCAGCCTAATCTTCGTTTGGCTGCCGATGTATCCACTTGAGGTAGATTAACCTCCACCAGCTCTACGGTTTCTCTAACCAGCGCTTCAAGCTGATTGACCGCTACTGCAGGTTCCTGACGAAACAGCCTTTCCAGACGAACGGCAAGATTCTCCGGCGCAATCTCCATTTGTGCAATAAACCTGTTCATCCGCTTGAACTGAAACGTCGAATAATACAAGCGGTTCAACCCAGACAGTACGCCGAGCAGATTTTGGGCTGACTCAACCAAAATCTGATAGTACCAAAGCGTTGCATCTCGCTGGGCGAACTTTTCCTGCATTCCCCAAATCGCGAAGAACTTCAGGTAATGTTCAACCATCTTCTGGGCGAGTTCGTCGGGATAATTCGCTATTTTGGTTTGCCATCGCTGAATGAGTGTCTCACCGTATAGTGGAATGCCCACCAGCGTTCCGGACAACGCTTTGACTAACGGGGATTGAATGTCGTGTCCTTCCAAGATATTTGAGATATCTTTTTCCCATTGGGCGATCGTCACATGACCAAACTGACACTCAACACCGCTCACAAAGTAGCTCTCAGCGAATCCCCCCGCTTTGCGATCGCCTAAAACCCAGAGCCGTTCTGAACCTTGATTCTGTTGACGCGCAAGCTGTAATTCTTCGTCGGAAGGTAATTCGTCGTAATAGATGCTCATGTCACAATCGGAGTACTCATCACACAGCCCTTCTGCAACCGAGCCTGCAACCATGGCTGCTTTAGTTTTTGAATTGGCAATGTAAGCTTTGACATTGCGTTTTGCTAGTTCCAATAAATATTGAGTTCTCTGGTTCATGGATTTTCGGGCTTTGAAGGAGGCGGTATATCCATGATGCAACACTGAATTTTGCGGGCCACAGTTAACCCCGATGACCAGGGGCTCGACGCCGCACGATGCCTTGGCCTGTCGCCATCACCTTCACTCAGAAATGTCGGGCAGGGGAGCGTGGCCCAAATCTGTCAGCGATCGCGGCATTCTATCCAGAGTCTCCACGGTTTCTAGCTCGTCCCCCGAAGCCGCTCCCAAATCTTTGAATTTGCGAGCCGTCACCAGCACCCGTGACTCCAGAGACCCGACGACTTTATTAAAGGCATCAACGCTGCTATCCAATCCCCGACGCAGCTTGCCCATATGGGAAATGAGCGTGTAGGTGCGATCGTACATTTCTTTGCCCAAGCTGCTGATCTGCTGGGCGTTTTCAGCCAGCTTTTCTTGCCGCCAGCCGTAGGCAACGGCTTTGAGCAGAGCAATTAGAGTCGTTGGCGTGGCCAGAATCACCCGCTGATCTACCCCAAATTCAATCAGACCTGGATCTTGCTCCAGCGCGGCGCTAAAGAAGGTTTCCCCCGGCAAAAACAGCACTACAAACTCGGGTGCAGGCTGAAACTGCTCCCAATAGCCTTTGCTGCCGAGCTGAGTCAAGTGGGTGCGAATTTGCCGTGCGTGGTGCTGCAGGCGATCGCGCTTACCGCTGTCATCCGTCATCTCTAGCGCCTCTAAATAAGCCTGCAGCGGCGCTTTAGAATCCACCACAATCTGCCGCTGGTTGGGCAGCTGAATGACCATGTCGGGGCGCAGTCGGCCCGCCTCGGTCTCAGCGGTCGCCTGCTGTCGAAAATCACAATATTCCACCATGCCGGCCATTTCGACGACCCGCTGCAGCTGAATCTCGCCCCATCGACCTCGCACTGTGGGCGATCGCAGCGCCTTGACCAGGTTGGCAGTTTCGCCCTGCAGTTGCGTTTGCGCCACTGCCAGAGATTTGACCTGCTCGGTCAGGGTGCTATAGGCCGCGGTACGGGCAGTTTCCAGCTCTTTAAGGTGGCCGCTCACCTGCTGCAGCGACTGGTGTAAGGGATTCACCAACGCCGCGATCGCGGCCTGTCGCTGGCCCAAGTCTCCTTGAGCCTGACTTTGAAACTTGGCCAAAATTGTCTCGGCCAGCTGCATAAAGGATTGCGAGTTGCGCTGCAGGGCATCCGCCGATAGCGCCTTAAACGCATCGGTGAGACGCTGCTGGGCCTGATCTAACAGCGCCTGTTTTTCCTGGCTGAGCGCTTGTTCTTGCTGCAGACGGGTTTGTGCTTCGGTCAGCTGCGATTGCACGGTGACGTAACTCTGCTGCAGCTGCTGTAGGTGGATATCGCGTGCCTGTAGCTGCTGTCTGACCTGGGTGATTTGCTCGAATTGGGCTTCGGCTGTGGCCCGCAGGGTGGCTTCTTGACGCCAGTTCGCCTGAACCGCTTCGAGGCGCATTTCCCGATCTTGTACCGTGGCCTGCAGGTCTTGAATCTGTCGCTCTTGCTGCTGCAGGCGTTCGTAGGCGCTGGCGCGATCGGCCACGACGTCGGCTTGGGCGCGATCGCGAATAGTTTGTACCCGCAGTTGCAGCAGGAGAGTCGCGATCGCTCCGCCCAATGCCAATCCCACCAGGCCCCACAGTAAACCCTGCACCGCATCACTCCGCATTTGAGTGGTACTAAGGTAACAACATTTGTACTAATTCTCAACGCTTGCCTTGTTGGCTAGCCAGCGGATGAAGCTGTCAGCCTTCGGTGTTTTGGGCCATAGCGTGTGGTGATGGGATACCCGTTCAGAATTGAGCCGGATCGATGATTTATTCCGATGCTTTGGAGATGATCACCGGGATGATTGCTTCAGACTGATGCTGGCTGAATTTCTAGAATTCCCATCATGCCTTGGTCTTCGTGGTCAAGAATGTGGCAATGATAGACCGTTTTACCAGGAAAATCGTTAAACGCGATGCGTAGGTCAACAGACTCATAGGCTTTAACATTGACCACATCTTTCCAGACCTGAAACGGAAAGGACTGACCGTTGCGACTGAGCACTTGAAAAGCATTGGTATGAACATGGAAAGGATGATCCATCCCGGCTTTATTGATAATGCGCCAGTCTTCTACCGTGCCAAGTTGGACTGGCGTATCAACCCGGTGATGGTCAAATCCCCGCCCATTAATTAAAAAGGAATGACCGTGATCAATCCCATGGTCAAGCACAAATTCACGACGTCTGATGGGCTCGGGCAGCGGGGTTGTCGGTATCAACGTTTTGGGCAGTGGCACCACAGTTGTCGTCTCGCCATATTGGAGTCGGGCAATCTCACGAGGAGCGTGATCGATGCCAGCTCTGCGGTGATGCTGGCCGCCCATTCCCCCCATCATGTCTGTAATGCCTCGGTCGTAAGGCAGACTCAGCAATGAATAACGATTGGGTTCACGGGTGCCCGGCACCAAAATATCGGCCCGTTCTCCGGGCGCTAAAGTCAAGTCTTCTTCGATCTCAACGGGGTCAGGCAAGGTGCCACCATCCAGCCCCATCAGATGCCAGGGATGATTGTCGAGGCGGAGTCTGTAAATCCTAGAGGGAGAGGCATTCAAGAGTCGCACACGTAATAACCCTGATTGAGGAATGGTCAGGGTGGGCATGAGTTCGCCATTCACTGTCATCAGGTTGCCTTGTCGTCCCCATCGTCGAAACATGGGCATGGGCTCACGCGGCTGCCCTTGGCGGTTGAGGTCAAAATCTTGCAGTACTAAAATCGCTTCCTCAGCTGCTCGCACCTCGGGAATCTCATCGACTTGTCCCCGAATGATCAAGGGGCCTGCCAGTCCGCCAAAAACTTGTTTGGCCACGACCCCATGATGATGAGGGTGATACCAAAAGAGTCCCCCCGGATGCTGCCCAGGTACCACAAATTCATAGCGCTGGGTTGCGCCTGATGGTACTGCGAGAAAGACATTGTCCGCATTGCCTGTTGGCGGGATATGGAGCCCGTGAAAATGCAGATTGGTGGTTTGTGCTAGCTGATTTTCAAAGTCGATACGAACGGTATCCCCCGTCTTTGCCTCCAAGATAGGCCCAGGAACTTGACCGTTGTAAGTCAGTAGGGTGGCCGTTTGATTGCCTAATGGCACCGGTTGTTGACGAGCCTGTAAAGACAGTTCCAAAAGGCCTGATTGACTAAAATGATGAGTCGGCAGTCTATCAGTTGAGGAAAAGGCTGTGCGAGGATTGCCAAACGTTAGGCTGTTCGCGCAGCGGGTAGATAAGAACGCGGCAGTTCCCGTTAGGCCCCAAGTCAAGAATGTACGACGATTGATTGCTGTCATAAGTACGATTCACCTGCTGTCAGAGGCGATAAGCCATTGACAAAGCACAGTGCCCCAAAGCTTGGATACTCTGAGTCTAGATTCTCTAGTGAACTGTAGAGTCTACAGTGCAGGTGACTTTTCCAGGACGCCGCAAACCAGCTGCCATTTATTGCTGATGACGAAGAAACTTGTCGTGGTAATCGTGGCCTGTACCGCGATTGGTGCAGCAACCGCTGCGCTTAATCTGAGGTAGTCAGAACACAACCATGGGCCAACGACTCAAGAGACGATGATCACCTCCTAAAGCGTTAGAGCAGATCGCTTTCCCTGAGGACTCAAGGGGCAAACTTGAGCCTCGAAAGTCTCTCTCCAAAAAGCATCACGGCCTTGATGACCAAAATTTCTTGGAGTCTATACAGAGTCTAAACAGGCCCAATACTGTTTAGACGTCCGTGTCAGCATTGTCATCCTGAGCCAGCGGCGGTTCACAAGATGAAGGCTCTGGCCTCGCGTCAAGAGAGCGGCTTTCTGTCTTCATCACGTCGCCCGTGCCAAACAGTCGCCGGGTGAAATAAATCCACGCGCCGCCCACAATCGGCACCGACGGCATCACAATCAGCCACGCCACCGACGGCGCTGCCGGGGGTGGGGCAGAGCGACTGCTGGCAGGTGCAGCTGGTCGTTGGGCCAATATCCCAGCTGTCGGGGGCGGTGCTGAACTGAAGGGAGTGCTGGAGACAGCCGGGCGCGATCGCGACACTCCCGAGATCGCACTGCGGGCGGGCAAAGCCAGGGCCAGGGTGCCCATTCCACCAAGTAGCAGCAGGGTGGCAGCGTAGCGACTGAGCCCGCGATACCAGCGGTGGGAAGCCAGGACGAGAATCGGTAAAGCTTGAGTGGACGGGTGCGATCGATCTGGATCTCTCAGGGATGGCGGCACGGTTGATCACCCTTTGGCTGGTCAGGCTGTCAGCTCATTCTAAGGGCAGACTTCATTCTCGATCTGGTTGTCTTGCCGCCAGGATTCATCGATTTCTGGGGATAAGCAAGCGGCGATCGCACCCAACCATCCTCAAACGGGAAACCACCACAGCCAGAGGGGCAGCGTTAGCAACAGCAGAGCAGAACTGACGCCGACACAGGTCACGGCCAGGTCGCGATCCAGTTTGAACGTCTCCGCCAACACCAGCGTGGCAAAGGCCGAAGGCATGCCCGCCTGCAGCACGATTACCAAACGCGGTGCGCCAGTGATGCCCACCAGCGTTAACAACACGCCTACCAAGGCTGGTGCGATCGCCAGACGAATTACCGTAGCTTGTAATGCCGGGGGCACCTGACGCCACGATCGCAGCTGCTGCAGCTGCATCCCCATGAGCACTAACGACAAAATCACCATCGACCAAGCAAAGCCCTGTAGGCCCCGATCTAACCAGACCGGAAACGCCACTGGTCGCAGCGCCAGCCCGAACAAAAAGGCCGGAATCGTCGGGGTTTTGGCGAGCGCAATGACACTCTGCTGCCAGGGTGCTCGCGATCGCATTGCCGATTGGCTCGCACCATAATAGGTGCCAATCATCGCCCCTAACCCATAGGCCGCAAATACCGTGCCGAGCAGGTCATAAAACACCGCCCAGCCAAAATAGGTCGTGCCCAACTGCGGCAAGAGCAAAATCACTGGGTAGCCGATGTACCCCGTATTGCCCACCATTGCGGACAGCAAAAAAGCCCCTTTCGCTGGAGCTGATCGGGACTGAGCCGATAGCTGCAGCCAGAGCCACGCCAGCCCGAGAGCGATCACAAAGGTGACCCAGGCCATCAACGGTGCGACCCAAACACCACCCGATAAATCAGCCTGCCGCAAAAAGTGGATCAGACTGCCCGGCACGCCTACCCAAAATAAAAATTGCCCTAAGTAGGCTGGTACCTGATGCTGCAGGGGCCGGTTGAGTCCCTGCTGTCGTCGGGGCAATGACAGCAAAAAACTCGCAACGATGCCGAGCAAAACACCGCCACACAAAGGTAGATAAATCTGGGCCAAAAATCCCACAGGCTACCAGTGATGGATGGCTCAAGCGTAATCTGACGCGACTTTTGAGAAAGCATATACCGGTACTGTGAATCCGGGTTTCGGCCGCAACCGGAAGTTCATCACTGCGGAACATCCCCAGGTTCCGTTTCGATGAGTCTCTGCTGGGCCAGAAATTTCTCAAGGCGATTGGCAATTGACGCTGAGACCGCCATGAAATGAGCCGGTTGCTCGAACCGTGATCGTCAGTAAACGTTCTGACGCTAGAAACTATCTAGATCAAGCGCTTTGGAACCGCCTTGCTGCAGTTCTGACAAAATCACGCCGAGCTGTCGCCACACCAGCCAGGCCATAAACGCCGTGAGCACGCCGCCTAGGGCGTAGCCGACCTTGGCCGAAAAGCCGAAGAATTGAATGCCCGACGCGAGAGAGACACAAACGCCAATGCAAATACCCAAGTACGGCAGCTGCAAAGAGAGGCCGCGAATGTCTTCTAAAGAGCTGGCTCCAGGATCTTTAGCCCAAGCTTGCGTTGCCTGCTGTAGAGAGGCGCTAAACGCTGAACCTGCGGCGATCGCCGCTAAGAAACCCGCAAGGATCAAAATGTAGGGCGGCTGGGAGTACACAGAAAACGACCTCGGGTGGACGATAGATTTATAGGGAAAGCTCAAGCTCCGATTATTATATCGGTCGCGGGACCCCGATCAAGATGCTTTGGTCGGCTGCAAGCTGGCTGTTAAAGCGGCCACCGGCGGCGGCAGCAAATCAGTCGCACGCTCTACCGAGGTTTGCAAGATCGCGTTCCACGCGACGCCTAGCATCTTGGACGGCGTGACGTCATCTTTGACCAGGTTCCACAGTTTTTGCACTTCCTCAGTGTGCAGGCGATTGTCTTCCGTAATCGCCATGATGAGGCGGTTGCGAATGTATTGCCCATCTTCTGACACGAGGAACTGCAGCCCTAGGCTGGCCGTCGGCAAAATGTCGAAATCTTCGTCATTGCGGGCAATTTGTAGCAGGTTCTCTAAGCGCTGCCACTGGAACTTGCCGTCCTTAAACAGCACCTCTAGCAGGCGACGGCGCAGTGAGGGCGTCTCACCCCGCAGCAATCGTCGGGCAATGTAAGGGTAGGCAATATCGACAATCTTGAAGTCGGGATTGAGGCTCAAGGCGACTCCTTCTTGAGTCACCAGTGAGCGAATAATCAGCGCGAACTTTGCCGGTACGCGGAAGGGATATTCATACATCAACTCCGAGAAGCGATCGGTGGTGGTTTTGAAATTAAAGTCTCGGACTTTCGCCCCCAGCGCATCGCCTAGCACCATTTCCAGTGCCGGAATAATCGGCTGAATATCAGTATCGGGCGTGAGGAAGCCCAGCTTGACGAAATCCGCCGCTAAGTTGGAATAATCCTGATTGATCAGGTGCACCACCGCGTCCACCAAGGTTTCTTTCGTGTCTTGGCCGAGCTGATCCATCATGCCGAAATCAATGTAGGCCATGCGACCATCGGCCATCGCGAACAAATTGCCGGGGTGCGGATCAGCGTGAAAGAAGCCATATTCCAACAGCTGCTGCAGGCCTGAGGTGACGCCAGCTTCAATCAGGTCGTTGGTATCGAGCGAGGCGGCTTGGATTTTGTCAATATCCGTCAGCTTGAAGCCGTGAATCCATTCCAGAGTCAAGACTTTATGGGTGCTGTAGCGCCAATAAATGCTCGGCACCTTGATGGTTGGGTCATCTTGAAAGTTAGCCGCAAACAGCTCGGCATTACGGCCTTCATTCTGATAGTCAATTTCTTCAAACAGTTTGGTGCCAAACTCATCCACGATAAGAACCAGGTTGTGACCTAAGTTCAGCGGTAGGAGCGGGCCTAACACCCGAGCCGTCAACCGCATGATGAAGAGATCGCAGGTGATAATCGGCAACAGATTCGGGCGCTGCACCTTGATCGCCACCTCGTCACCGTTGTAGAGCCGCCCCTGATAAACCTGCCCTAAACTGGCTGCAGCAACTGGCAGAGGAGAAATTTCGCTGAAAACTTCTTCGACCGTGTAGCCCAATTCTCGCTCGACGATGGCCATGGCCAAGTCAGTCGAAAATGGGGGCAGCTGATCTTGTAGTTTAGTCAGCTCTTCTAAAAAATCTTTACGGACTAGGTCAGGACGAGTGGATAGCGCTTGACCGACTTTGATGAACGTCGGCCCCAATCGCGTCAGCAATTGCCGCAGCTGAACCGCACGTTTCTCTAAATTTTTATCTTTTTTGCCCAACCAGCGATCGCTCTGCAAGCCTAAGACAAAACTACCCACCCACCAGAGCACTTGTATCGAACGCCAGAGTACTTTCCAGGGGCGGCGGCTGTAAAACCTCGCCACGACAGCCGGATCATAGATTTTGGAGCGAAATAGCGAAGCCTGCATTACGAAACCCTTGCCTCTTATGGATAAAAACCCACCAAATCCGCTTGAGTGCAAGCGGAGAGCGCGTCCAGGAAATTGGTAATTTCAGAATTTCACTGATATCGGCTGGTCGGCATCGTCCCGTTACATGACAGGGAATCAAGATGCGCATTTCAGCGCTCTTAACAATAGTATAGAAAAATACAGTTAATCTCTGTTGATCTTAAACATCTGTTAAGTAAGAGTCTTGGCGCTCATCCATTGATTCAGCTCAATGGATTAATTTATTTCCCTGGCAAAAAATAAATCCTGTGCGTCTGTTTGCCAGCGCTGTTAGGAGCAATCCAGTATGCTAGCGGCGTTATTTAAAGCGTTCTGCCGTGATTGAACTGGGTCTGCTGCAGTTGTCCTTTTCGCTGCTGTTTATGGTGGCCGCGATCGCCCTCGCTCGCTGGCAGCAGTTAGGGCTCGAACTCACACTGCTGAATGCCACCGCCCGTACGGCCTTTCAGCTGCTGGCGGTCGGCTATCTGCTGGCCATCGTATTTGCCTGGCGCAACCCGTTCAGTATTTTGGCTGTACTGCTGGTGATGCTCGCGATCGCTACGGTAGTGGCCCGCAATCGCATTGGCAAGCGCTTGAGCAGACTGCTGCCGGTGTTGGCCGGCTCGCTACTGACCAGCACCGCCCTGACCGTGATTTACACTACGGGTTTTATCATTCGCCCAGAGGTTTGGTATGAGCCGCGATATGTGATTCCGCTGACGGGGATTGTGCTGGGCAACGCGATGACGTCAGCGACCATCGCGGGCGATCGCTTGGTCAGCAATTTGCAACAAAATCACATCGAAATCGAAACCCATCTGAGCTTAGGGGCTACCCCCGCGCAGGCGATCGCGGCGTATCGCACAGCCGCGATCAAGGCAGGGTTAATTCCCACCATTAACGCCATGATGGTGGTCGGCATTGTGAAGCTGCCAGGCATCATTACGGGGCAACTGCTGGGGGGCGTTGATCCGCTCAATGCTGCGCTGTATCAGATGCTGATTATGTTTATGCTGGCTTTTTCTGATCTGTTGGCGGCAATTTTGGTGACGAGCGGCCTGCGTCGCCTATTTTTCAACGAAGCGGCGCAGCTGGTTGTCCCTCGTTAATCAATCCCAACGGTGCTTTGGCGCGCTAGGAGTTTGACCGGAGCTTGGACGGATGATGGGTGGGCATGGCTGATGGGCTGGCATCGTGACGCTTAATTTGGTTCTGAGTCAGGGTCCTGATTGGGTTCTGTCAGCGCTGGAGAGTCCACCGCCGTAACCGGGAGGGGGGCTGGCTTCTGGTCCAGCACATCCACAATCCAGGCTTCTTCAATCCACGTTTTGCAAACGACGGCCAGCGGCAAGGCCAAAATCAACCCCACAGGGCCTAAAAAATTGGCAAAAAAGAGCTGCACGATGAGGGTGGCGGCGGGCAAGAGCGATACCCGGCGCTGCATCATCATGGGACTAAACCAGTAGCTCTCTAAATTTTGGATCATGACATAGAGCACCAGCACCGCGATCGCGCTGCCAAACGACTGAGACAGCGCCACAATGATCGGAAAAATTGCGCTCAGCGCCGGGCCCAGATTGGGAATAAAGTTGAATAAACCGGCCAGCATCGCATTCGCAAAGGGATAGGGCACCTGCAACAGCACCAGCCCGACAAAGCTCAGGGTGGCAACGAAGAGAGAGTTGATCGACACTCCGCCCAGCCAGCACAGCAGCGACCATTCGCATTTGGTCAAAATGGCATCGGCCCGACGACGATACCCAGAGGGAAACAAGCGCAGCAGCAAGTTGCGGTAAGCCTGCGGGTCGCTCAAAAACATAATTGTCAAAACAATGAGCAAGAGGAACTGCAGTAGGGTGATGACTGACCCCGAAAAGAAACTGACAAAATTGCCAAAAAATTGGCTGCCCAAGTTGGCAAACTGTTCCACCAGATTCGATAATCCCGGAATTTCCCACGCTGTGATGCCCTCGGGTAACCAGCTAGGCGGATTTGTCAGCATGTCATCGGCCCACACATCGAGCCGGTTAAACCCATCGGGAATCAGCGCTAAGAGCTGTTCAAACTGCCCCACAAACAGCGGCAACACCAGTACGGTGAACAGTCCCAGCACCACAATGACTGACCCCATCGTGAGCAGTACGGCCCGCGATCGCACCAGACGCAGCCGTTTCACTAGGCGCCGGGCAAAACTATTGAGGGCGATCGCTAACACCACCGCCGCAAACACCAGCAGCACAATCGCCCGAAACTCCCAGATGATCACCAGGGCAATCACAAAGCAAATTAGACTAATCCAATCTGAGAGTTTCATCATTTAGCTCTCCGTTGCACCGAGCGCTGCCATATCAGAATCTTAAAGTGCTCTTACAGGTTCTGTAGCGCTATGGATCAGAACGGCAGACTAGAAGAATTCAGGGCAAAGCGTGGAAAATATGATGACTGCGTGATCGCATTCAGGTTTTCAAGCACTGAAATATTTCGCGACCGGGTGATAGGTGATGATCGCGGTGGTCGATTGTTCGGGATATAGCTGTTCGCTTTCATCCATCAACATGCCGATGCGATCGGTCTGCAGCAGTTCTAGCTGCACGAATTGATCGGGAATGTGTGGACAGGCCGGATAGCCAAAGCTGTAGCGTGAACCCTGATAGCGCTGCTGGAGAATCTCCCGCAGGGTATCGGGTTCTAAATCGCCGTAGCCTAACTCGCGCCGAATGCGCGTATGGCACCACTCAGCCATGGCCTCCGCCGTTTGCACCGACAGCCCGTAATAGTAGAGGTAATCAGTATATTGGTCAGCCTGAAATAGCTTTTGGGCAAACTCTGTGGCCACTTCGCCCACGGTCACCGCCTGCATTGGAAATACATCAAACTGACTGGGTTTAGCCTGATCTTGAGGCAAAAAGAAGTCGGCAATGCAGAGACGGCGCAGCGACTTTTGTCGGGGGAAGGTAAATGTCGCGATGGGTTCAGGCGCTTTCTCTTCCGTTGTCATCACCGCTGGATCATAGATATGCAGCGAATTCCCCGCTGCCAAGCAGGGAAAATAGCCATATACAATTTGTGGCTTCAGCAGCGGCTCCGAGAGCACGCGAGCCTTCCAGGTGTCGAGAATTGGGTGCACCGTTTCTTGCAAAAAGGCGTCGTATTCTTCCCGCGACTGTTCCTTGGCTTTGCGGAACTGCCACTGCCCGACAAACAGAGCCTGCAGGTCTAAATAATCGAGCACTTCGGCTAAGGGAATATCGGCGGGATTGAGAATCTTAGTGCCCCAAAATGGCGGCACCGGTCGCGGAATGTCGATCGCCACCGCTTCAGAGCGACGGGTATCGACAACGAGAGGCACATCAGCCGCCGCTTGCTCGGATTCGGAGCTGGATTTATCAGTCGTCGGGGCGGCACCATTGGTCGAGCGATCGCCAAATTCCGCCTGGCCGGCCTCATCTAAAAATCCTTGTAGATCATCCCAATTGCCCGCCGCTTTCGCAGGCATCAGCTTGTCCATAAAATGCAAATCCGCAAACGCATCTTTGCCGTAAACCACTCTGCCCTGGTAAGTGTTTTGGCAATCATCATGCACAAACTTTGGCGTCAGCGCCGCGCCGCCCAAAATCACCGGCACGCGAATCCCTTCCTGGTTAAAGGTCGCCAGGTTGTCTTTCATAAAGGCGGTCGATTTCACCAACAGCCCGCTCATGGCAATACAGTCGGCATCGTGCTCGCGATAGGCCTGAATGATATTCTCCACCGGCTGCTTGATCCCCAGGTTCACCACCTTGTAGCCGTTATTCGAGAGGATGATATCGACCAGGTTTTTGCCGATGTCATGCACGTCGCCCTTGACCGTGGCAATGATAAATTTGCCTTTGCCCGAGCTGTCGCTGTCGGACTTTTCCATCATGGGCTCCAGGTAGGCGACTGCCGCCTTCATGGTTTGTGCCGACTGCAGCACAAAGGGCAGCTGCATCTGACCAGAGCCAAATAGTTCGCCCACCACCTTCATGCCGTCGAGCAAAAAGGTGTTGATAATGGTCAGCGGCTCATACTGCTGTAACGCCTTGGCCAGGGCATCTTCTAAACCGATACGTTCACCGTCAATAATGTGCTGTTTGAGCTGTTCTTCAATGGGCAGATCTTTGGCGATCGCCTCTTTCTTTTTCAAACTCTTGCCTTCAAACAAGGTGGTGAGTTTCGTGAGGGGGTCATAGGTGACGATGTCGCCGTCATACTCGCGGCGATCGTAAATCAGGTCGCGGCAAATCTTCTGATGATCCGGGTCAATTTTGGCCAGCGGTAAAATCTTCGCCGCGCTAACGATCGCCCCATCTAATCCCAACTGCATCGCTTCGTGCAAAAAGATGGAGTTCAGCGTCACCCGCGCCGCCGGATTCAAACCAAAGGAAACATTCGAAACCCCCAGCATGATGTGACAGCCCGGCAGGTTGGCTTTAATCAGGCGAATTGATTCGATGGTCTCCTGGCCGTTCACCCGATCTTCTTCAATCCCGGTGGAAATCGGCAGCGCCAGCGTGTCAAAAAATAGCTCCCGTGCCGGAATGCCATATTCCAGGGCGGTCCGATAGGCCCGCTGGGCAATCTGAAACTTTTTCTCAGCGGTGCGTGCCATGCCGTCTTCGTCGATGGTGCCGATAACGACGCCCGCCCCATAAGTCTTGGCGAGTTCCAGCACTTTCAAAAAGCGCTCTTCGCCATCTTCATAGTTGGTCGAGTTGAGAATGCACTTGCCCCCGGCAACCTTGAGACCCGCCTCCATTTTTTGCCATTCTGTGGAGTCGAGCATCAGCGGCAGAGTCACGTTGGTGACCAGGCGCGCCACCAGCTCGTGCATATCGCGTTCGCCATCGCGGCCGACATAGTCCACGTTGACGTCTAGCACGTGCGCCCCCTCTTTGACCTGCGATCGCGCCAGCGCCACCAGCCCATCCCAATCTTCGTCGTTCAACATCGTGCGGCATTTTTTGGAACCGCTGGCGTTGAGCCGCTCGCCCACAATTAAAAAGGAATTGTCTTGGTCATAGGCCTGTGGACTATAGATAGAAGCGGCAGACGGCACATAATCGAGAGCGGGCCGGGGGTCGGGGAGCGGGAGAGTGGGGGAATGGGGGAGCACAGTTGAGATTTGCCCCTCGGCCCCCTTGCCCCCCTGCCCCCGCACGGGCCTGGCTTTGGGATGTAGTTCCTGGGCAATTTCCGCCAGCTGGGCAATGTGGTCAGGGCGCGTGCCGCAGCAGCCGCCAATCACCTGCACGCCCAAATCTTCGACAAAATGCATCAGCGCCAGCCGCAGTTCCATCGGTGAAAGATGGTAAACGGCGTGACCACCGACATTTTCGGGTAGACCGGCATTAGGAATGCAGGAAATCGCAAAGGGCGACTGCTCTGCCAAATGCTTGACGTGATCTTTCATCAAGTCTGGCCCAGTGGCACAGTTGAGCCCCAAAATGTCGATGGGATAGGGCTCCAAGATTGCTAGCGCTGCCGCCATTTCGGTGCCCACGAGCATGGTGCCCTGCTGTTCCATCGTGACGGAAACCATCAGCGGCAGATGTATGTCCCGTTCTGCCAAGACTTCGATGATGGCGTTGAGGGCCGCTTTGATCTGCAGCACATCCTGACAGGTTTCGACCAACATCAGATCGACGCCGCCGTCGATCAGGCCTTGGGCTTGCTCGATATAAGACGCTTTCAGCGTGTCAAAGTCGATGTGACCGAGGGTTGGTAGCTTGGTGCCTGGCCCCATCGAACCCGCCACAAAACGGGGATGTGCGGGGGTCGAAAACTCTTGCGCCACCTGCTTGGCTAGGGCCGCCGCCGTTTTGTTGAGTTCATAGGCGCGATCGGCCAAATCGTATTCGGCGAGGACGATTGATGTGCCGCCAAAGGTATCGGTTTCAATCACGTCCGCCCCAGCCGCCAAAAAGCCCCGATGTACTTTGGCAACCGCCTCGGGTTTCGTAAAGACCAGATACTCGTTGCAGCCTTCATACTCCGGCCCGCCGAAGTCAGCGGCGGTTAGCTCTTGTACTTGCAGATTGGTGCCCATTGCGCCATCAAAGACGATAACGGGGCGATCGGGGCTGTGCAGACGGTCAAGAAAGGCGCTGGGCATTTTTTCACGCAAGGGCTAGACGAACGGCAACCGGAGCACAATTAGCTGGGCAACTGCGCTTAGACCCCTATTATTCAATATTCTTTCGCCCACTGGGGCGGACTGAACGACAACTTGTGGCTGCAGAGCGAGTACGACCAATCACCACAGACGACGGCAATGGCGATCGCTGCTGGCTAGTCTGTTTTGCGTGAGTCGGTAAAGGGGCAGACCCGATGCGCTAGGGGACGAGTGCTAATCGAGACGCCTTTTCGTGACCGTTGGCCTTTGCGCTGATAGTTAGCCCAGTGAAGTGACCGACCTGATGGCTGATGGGAGCCATTTACATGGGGTGGCGCATTGGGTGCGAATTTTTGAGTTAGCCTCAAAGCAGGGAGTTCTGAATCACGGCAGAGATATGGCAGGTTCCACTAACCAATACATCCTCAAAACCGTCCAAGAAGGCTTAACCGTTCGGACGGTCGATGAACTCAAAAAACTTTTGTCACTCCTACCCCTGCAGGAAAAACCGACCCGCAAGGCGGAACTGGTGAATGCCATTGCCAACTACCTGTTAGGAGCTGGGCTGAAAAATCTCTGGCAAACCCTCGATGAGCTGCAGCAAGCTGCCGTTGCCGAAGCCGTTTATCTCACCGAGGGCCGCCATCAGGCTGAGCAGTTTCGAGCTAAGTATGGAGCCTTGCCCCAGTGGCATGACCGGAGTTCTATTTACAGCTATAACCGGCCTGCCGCCAAGCTCGATTTGTTTTTCTACCCCATCAGTGCCTATGCCACATCCTCACTCTTACCCGAGGAGCTTCGACATCAGCTCCAGCAGTTCGTGCCGCCGCCCCAGGCACTAACCCTGCGCAGCAGCGCCGACCCGCCCCAACACTTTCAGGTGCGGCGGCGGTACTTTGATTACGAACAGCGCCAGTCGATGGTGAAAGTCAACGATATTGACGTGGTATCTGAGTCTACTGAGCAAGCTGCTCAACAAGACTTCATGGCCATTTTGCGACTCATCCATCTGGGTAAAGTCAGTGTCAGCGACAAGACATTAATGCCGAGTAAGGCCACGCTGACTGCGATCTCGCCGTTGCTACAGAGGGGTGACTACTACAGCGAGACCGATGAACCTGATGACGATTACCACGATCCCATTGGAGCCATTAAACCCTTTGCCTGGGTGATGCTGTTGCAAGCCGGGGGCCTCGCCAGCCTGGATGGGAAAAAACTGCAGTTGACGAAAACCGGCCAAAAAGCGATGGGAGCCACTGCGGCTAAAACGCTCAAGGCGCTCTGGAAAAAGTGGCTCAAAACCACCTTTTTAGATGAGCTGCGTCGGGTCGAATCGATCAAAGGTCAAACGGGCAAGGGCAAGCGCAGTCTCACTGCCGTGAGCGGACGCCGGATGCATATTATGACGGCTCTGAGTCAGTGTCCGGTCGGTGCATGGGTAAACGTGGTTGATCTCAAGCGCTACATGATCGCGAGCGACCAGTCCTTTGAGGTCAGTCGCAATCCTGAGAGTCTTTACATTTGCGAACCGGGTTACGGCCATCTCTATGATGCTGCGGGACGCTGGAGCATTCTGCAAGACGCTTACCTGAAGTGTTTTTTGTTGGAGTATGCCGCTACCCTGGGATTTTTAGATGTCGCTTACATCCCGCCCTATGATGCCCCCCGCGATCACCTAGACGATTTTTGGGGTACCGATGATCTCTCGTTTTTGAGTCGCTACGATGGCCTACTGGCTTTTCGTATCAATGCGCTAGGGGCGTTTTGCTTCGGGTTGACCGACACCTACACGGCAGCTCCCATCACGACGGCCAGCAAGCTCACAGTGCTGCCCAACTTAGATCTCGTTTTGACGGGTGCGCCGCTCAGTGCGGCAGAAAGTTTGATGATGGAGACCTTCACTCGGCAAACCGCTGATGCGGTCTGGAAATTGGATCGCGAGGTTGCGTTAAAGGCGGCTGAAGCGGGACATCTCCTGCAAGAGTTTTATGACTTTTTGACTCAGGCCAGTGTTGCAGCCCTGCCCAAAACCGTCGAACAGTTTTTTGCCGACTGTCGGCGGCGGTCTGAGAGTCTGCAAGATCAGGGTATGGCCCGACTGATTGACTGTGCGGACGCCGCCTTAGCGGCGCAAATTGCCCACGATTCGCGGACAAAGAAGTATTGTCAACTGGCCGGAGAACGGCAGCTGGTGGTGTTGCTCGACCAGGAGACGCGCTTTCGCAATGGCTTGCGAAAGCTGGGCTATAGCTGGCCGCTGAATAATGGGTCGGCTCGGTAGCGATCGCTCGCCGGGCTCACGACAGCAGCATGGTAGCCTATTGCCCAACGCCTCAGAAGCTGGCCGTGTGGTTAGTCGTGATCTACGGTGGATGATGGGAAAAGTTTTCTGAATATATTTCTGACGTATTGGCGATGAAAATGCGGCCTCTTGACGTGGTGCCCTACCAGAAAACCACTGAGTTCACAGAGGGATCGATGCCCAGCGGGTTATTCCGAGCTCATCAGACCAAGGCGGCTGTTTGGGCCAGGATTATGGTGCTCGAAGGGAACCTGACCGATCGGATACTGGAGCTAGTTGTTGAGGAGCTAGTGCTCGACTCTGGACGCTATGGTGTGGTGGAACCCACCATTAAACATGCAGTCTTGCCCCACGGCGGTGTGCGGTTTTATGTTGAGTTTTATCGGCAGGCAAGTCCCGAACTCCTGACTTGAACCGGATGGACTATTTTCCCGACAATGCGCTGATTATTCAGAGCGATCGCACCGTTCTGTTAGATGTACATGCGCCTAAAGCGCAGGCGGCGCAAGCGGCGATCGCGCCCTTTGCCGAACTGATCAAAAGTCCAGAACACATTCACACCTATCGTCTCAGTGCCCTCAGCATTTGGAATGCTCGCGCCGCTGGGATGCCGGTGGCGGCCATGGTGGCGGCGCTGCAAGATCACGCCAAATATCCGGCCCCCGAGTCGATCGCACAAGAATTAGCCGCATTGGGTCAGCGCTATGGCCTCACCACGATTACAGCGGGAACCGGGGGCAATCTCGACCTACAGGTCGCCGATCAGCCGCTCGCCGAACTCTTGCAACGCCATGAGCAAGTAGGGCCGCTATTGGGAAAACGCCAGTCGCCCACCACCTTTGCGATCGCTCTGGGCCATCGGGGAGTCCTCAAACAGGCCCTGCTCACGGCGGGCTATCCGGCCGAAGACTTGGCCGGTTACCTCACGGGCGACGAGCTGCCGCTGGCACTATTGCCCACCACCCGCACCGGTACGCCCTTTCAACTCAGGCCCTATCAAAAGACTGCAGCCGATCTGTTCTACCAAGCGGGACAGGCCAAAGGTGGTAGCGGGGTGATTGTGTTGCCCTGTGGGGCGGGGAAAACCATGGTGGGCATGGCCGCCATGACTGCCATCCAACAGCACACGTTGATCCTCACCAGCAGTCTCACCTCCGTGCACCAGTGGCAACGAGAATTGCTCGATAAGACCACATTGACCGCAGAACAAATCGCTGAATACAGCGGCCAACACAAAGCCACTGGCCCAGTCACCTTAGCGACGTATCAAATCCTCACCTATCGGGCCAGTCAAGAGGATGACTTCCTGCATCTTGGGCTCTTTGATCAGCAATCTTGGGGCTTAATCATCTATGACGAAGTACACCTGCTGCCCGCACCGGTCTTTCGGATTACGGCTCAACTCCAGGCCCGGCGGCGGCTGGGGCTAACGGCGACGCTGATTCGCGAAGATGGTCGAGAAGGCGATGTTTTTACCCTCATCGGCCCCAAACGCTATGACGTGCCCTGGCGCGAGTTAGAAGGACAGGGGTTTATTGCCGCTGCCGACTGTACTGAAATCCGCATTCCTCAAACGGCAGCCCGGCAAATGGACTATGCGACAGCGGGCCGTCGCTATCAGTTTCGCATCGCGGCTGAGAATCCACTCAAGCTAGCGGTGGTAAAACAATTGTTATCTCAGGCCGTCGGTCATCGGATCTTGATTATTGGGGAATATCTGGATCAGCTTAAGGCGATTGCTCAGGGCGTTGACTTTCCGCTGATTACGGGCAAGACTCGTCAAACTGAACGTGATCGTCTGTATGCCGACTTTCGCAGCGGTAAAATTTCTGGCCTCATTCTCTCCCGCGTTGGCAACTTTGCCCTTGACCTGCCCGATGCGGATGTGTTGATTCAGGTTTCTGGCAAATACGGGTCTCGGCAAGAAGAAGCTCAGCGGTTAGGGCGAATTTTGCGGCCCAAGCAAGACGGGCGGAGCGCACAGTTTTATTCCCTGGTGTCGCTGCGCACCTGTGAGGAGGAGTTTGCCCAGCATCGACAACTCTTTCTGACTGAACAAGGCTATCGATACCATATCCAATTTTGGGAGAGTTAAGCCCTGAGGGGGCGGCGGCGGATGGTCAGGACGGCGATCAACAGGCAACTCGGAGCGGCGGCGATTCGGTGGCGCAAGTCTTGAAAGCCATGAGGCCGCTTGAGGAGGTGGCTCAATACTAGCGTCTCGATCCCAGGGGGGGCACTGCCAACCCCTGAAAAAAAATTTCTGTCAGGAGGCTCTTTGAAGCGCAGATCCCCAGTTTCTGAGGTGATCCGCCCAATGTTTAAATTTCGATCGCACCGGCAAATTAAATCGCTATGCACCGATCAATTCTCTACAATACTTGACTCTACATTCTGCACGGGGTGCTAGCTGATGCTGTCGATCGTACCGCTCTGATCGCGCTTGACGGCGCGCTCCATCAACAAATCATGGGTGCTGCGGCTGTCGCCATCCGGGCCGGGAGTGCGCTGGGTGAAGACTCCATCCGCATCGAGTTCCCAGGCGTGGCGATTGTCCGTCAGCATAATATCCACAATGTCCTTCAGCTCTTGCACGGCGGCTGGTTCTTCAATCGGGGTGATGGCTTCAACGCGGCGATCAAGGTTACGCGGCATCCAATCGGCGCTACCAATGTAAATCTCTTCGGCACCATCATTCGTGAAGTAAAAAATGCGGGCATGTTCTAAAAATCGACCAATGATGCTAAGCACGCGAATATTGTCGCTAACGCCCGGCACACCCGGTCGCAAACAGCAGATGCCGCGAATAATCAGATCAATTTGCACCCCGGCCTGAGAGGCCCGATACAGCGCTTGGATCATCTCCGCATCCACCAGGGAATTCATTTTGGCGATAATGCGACCCTGCTGACCCTGTTCCACATGCTCAATCTCGCGATCGATCAGCTGCAGCATCCGCTTTCGTAGGGTTAACGGGGCAACCAACAGTTTGCGATAGTTGGCTTGGCGCGAATATCCCGTCAAAAAGTTGAACAGATCGGTCAGATCGGCGCCCAGTTCATCGCGGCAGCTGAGGATACCGAGGTCGGTGTACAGCTTTGAGGTTTTGGGGTTGTAGTTGCCGGTGCCGATGTGGACATACCGGCGCAGGCGATCGCCCTCTTGACGGACGACCAGTGTCGTTTTGGTATGGGTTTTCAGCCCCACCACACCATAGACCACGTGCACGCCCGCATCTTCTAACTTGCGTGCCCAGATAATATTGTTTTGCTCATCAAAGCGGGCTTTGATTTCGACCAGCGCTACTACCTGCTTCCCGTTTTCGGCTGCGGCAATCAGCGACTGCACAATGGGCGAATCGCCGGACGTACGGTAGAGCGTGATCTTGATGGTGAGGACGCGAGGATCACGGGCGGCATGGGCAATAAAGGTCTGCACCGACGAGGCAAACGACTCGTAGGGATGGTGCAGCAAAATGTCGCCTTTGCGAATTGCCCCAAAGACACTTTCCTCACCGTGATCGACGCCTTTCAATCGGGGGTTCACGAGCGCGTTCCACGGTTTATCTTTCAGCTCGGGCAGCGGCATCGAGAGAAAAAAGAACAGGTCTTTGAGATTCAGTACCCCAGACAGTTCATAGATATCCTCCTCTGCGACCTTCAACTCCTGCATCAAGCCCTCGCGCAGATCGGGCGGCATGGATTGCTCAATTTCGAGGCGGCAGACAAAGCCCTCTAAGCGGCGCTTGCTGATCTCTTCTTCCATGGCAACTAGCAGATCATCGGCGTCATCTTCGCGCACCGGAAAGTCGGCATCCCGCGTAATCCGAAACAGATAATGTCCCGACACTTCCATGCCCGGAAACAGAAAGTCGAGATGGTTGGCGATCACTTCTTCGAGTGTCGTCCCCATCCAGATTGTCCCTGCACCGGTGGTGAGCTCTGCTGGCAAGCTAATGAACCGAGGCAGGTTATTGGGCACCTTGATGCGGGCAAATTTTTGCACCTTAGTTTCTGGATTGGTTACTGATGCCGCCAGGTTCAGGCTCAGATTCGACAGGCGCGGAAACGGGTGGGCCGGATCGACACTCAAAGGCGTCAACACCGGGAAGATTTGTTTCTCAAAGTAGTCTTCTAAGTACTTTTGCTGTTTGGCGTTGAGTTCGGCATAGTCCAGCAGATACACGCCATGCGCTTGCAACTGGGGTCGCAGCTCGGTTTGAAATAAACTGTGCTGGGCCTGCAGCTTGGGTTTTAAGTGCGATCGAATGGCTGCCAACGTCTCAGCCGGACTCAGGCCATCGGCGGTTTTGGTCCGAATGCCCGCGCTGACCTGATCCATCAGCCCAGAGACGCGCACCATGAAAAACTCGTCTAGGTTAGAGCTATAAATCGCAGCAAACTTGAGCTGCTCTAAAAATGGAGTACGGGAGTCGTTGGCTTCGTGGAGCACGCGATCGTTGAACTCGAGCCAGCTCAGCTCCCGATTTAAAAAGTATTGAGGATCGCTAAAATCCACCGTTGGAGAGACGTCTGCTGCTTGAGCCATCGTTTTTACTTCCCGTCACAGTGCGTTTAACCCTACAACCCTAAATCTAGAACGTAATCGTCTGGTTAAGGGGCAGGCATCCCTGGCAAGCCGCACCCACAATGTGCCATGTAGAAAAGACGCCTGCAGGGGCGTGGCAAAAGTCTCGAGTCAGCTGTGATAGGTGCGGTTTCCTCAGGGTGTCCTGTCAGCCAGAGCGCTCGACCCGGAAAAGCTGGTGTCAAGTCCTAAAGTTTCTCCCATGATCACGCTTAACTCCCTTGCCGGGCCGGTTCACGTTGGCTAAATCTCATCTTGCAGGGGGCCGCTATGACGTGATGTAGCACCGCTGACGAGGCGGGTGTGGGCTAAACGACAACCGGCTAGAAACTGCGCGGAGCGATCGCTAGGAAGACGCACGTTCAGTGATAATGTGTTAAGTGGCGCTGCGAAAACCTAAGGTTGTCTTTAGAAAGCGGTCAGAAAGCAGATCACAGAGATAGACGCAAGCATGGTCACCACTGCAGAGAAAACCAATACCGGCTACATCGTACAGGTCGTCGGCCCTGTCGTTGACGTCGGCTTTAAAGGCGGAAGCCTACCTGAAATTTATAACGCCCTTGTGGTTAGTGGCACTAATGCTGCTGGCCAAGAGGTTTCGGTCACCTGCGAAGTGCAACAGCTTCTGGGAGACTCCAAAGTTCGTGCGGTTGCGATGAGCGGAACGGATGGTCTGGTGCGGGGCATGGATGTCACTGACACCGGTGCTCCCATTAGCGTGCCGGTGGGCGGTGCGACCTTGGGCCGAATCTTTAACGTGTTGGGCGAGCCGATTGACGAAAAAGGCCCCGTTTCTGCGGATAAAGCCTCCCCGATTCACCGTCAAGCCCCGCCTTTGACGGAGCTAGAGACGAAGCCGGCGGTGTTTGAAACCGGCATCAAAGTTATTGACTTGCTGGCACCCTATCGCCGAGGCGGCAAAACCGGCTTGTTTGGCGGTGCAGGTGTGGGCAAAACGGTCTTGATTCAAGAGCTGATCAACAACATTGCTAAAGAGCACGGCGGCGTATCGGTGTTTGGCGGTGTGGGTGAGCGCACTCGCGAAGGCAATGACCTTTACAACGAATTTATTGAGTCGGGCGTAATCAACAGCGATGACCTCAGCCAGTCGAAGGTGGCGTTGGTCTACGGCCAAATGAATGAGCCGCCCGGAGCGCGGATGCGTGTTGGTTTGTCGGCCTTGACGATGGCTGAGCACTTCCGCGACGTCAACAAGCAAGACGTGCTGCTGTTTATCGACAACATCTTCCGGTTTGTGCAAGCGGGTTCAGAGGTTTCGGCCCTGCTCGGTCGCATGCCTTCAGCGGTGGGCTATCAGCCGACCTTGGGCACTGACATGGGCGACCTGCAAGAGCGCATCACGTCGACCTTAGAAGGTTCGATCACCTCGATTCAGGCCGTCTACGTACCGGCGGATGACCTGACTGACCCAGCTCCGGCCACCACGTTTGCCCACTTGGATGCAACGACGGTGCTGTCTCGGGGCTTAGCGTCTAAGGGGATTTATCCGGCGGTCGATCCGCTCGATTCCACCTCGACGATGCTGCAGCCAGAGATCGTCGGCGACGAGCACTACGACACGGCGCGGGCAGTGCAATCTACTTTGCAGCGCTACAAAGAGCTGCAAGACATTATTGCCATTTTGGGTCTGGATGAATTGTCGGAAGATGACCGTCAGACAGTGGCTCGGGCTCGCAAGATCGAGAAGTTCCTGTCACAGCCGTTCTTTGTGGCAGAAATCTTTACTGGCATGGCGGGTCAGTACGTGACTCTAGCGGAATGTATCAAGGGCTTCCAGATGATTTTGAACGGTGATCTGGATGATATTCCAGAGCAAGCGTTCTATCTGAAGGGCAACATGGACATGGTACTCAAGACCGCTGAAGAGATGAAGGCGCAGTCTTAGGCGAACTTCGAGAGTCGGCTGTCGGTTGCAGCCGACTCTGTTTTTGATGGTTATCTTTGCAAGAGAGCGGTTTAATTCACAATGTCTCTAACCGTGCGTGTGATTGCTCCCGACCAGACAGTTTGGGATGCAGAAGCTGAAGAAGTGATTTTGCCCAGTACCACCGGGCAACTCGGTATTTTGAGTGGTCACGCTCCCCTCATGACGGCCTTGGATGTCGGCGTGATGCGGGTGCGTCCTGCCAAAGACTGGGTGGCGATCGCCCTCATGGGCGGGTTTGCTGAAGTTGATAATGATGAAGTGACGATTCTCGTGAGAGGTGCTGAGCGGGGCGACAGCATCAATCAGGATGATGCTCGTTCTGCCTTTGAGACGGCCCAGGCAACCATGACGGCGACGTCATCAGATGATCGCCAAGCAGCGTTGCAAGCGCGGCAGGCTTTGCAAAAAGCTCGAGCTCGCTTACAAGCGGCGGGTGGTTCAGTCGGCTAAATTAAGTCAGCTGACGACTCAGCGACATCAGTTTTAATAAAAAAGAGGAAGCGATAATCGCTTCCTCTTTTTTATGGCTAATACAGCATCTAGCTACCGGTAGGGCCAGGACGCTTGGGCGCCCGCCGTCATCACGAACTACCGGTAAACAAGACGGTTTTAAATTTCTCTTGGGCAACACGCATCGGTTTGCCTTTGCCTTCTTCTTGCCAGTAGTTGATGATTTCAGTGGCGGTGTTGAGTAACCCGACCCGCTCTTCTTCAGAAATCCAACTTTTGCCTTCCAGCTCAGTTTTCATTTGTTCCCACGCGTCGTTACGCGGCCAGAAAAAATAAGCTGTCAGTGGGCTGGTGCCCTTACCGACCACTTGGTCAACTGCTAGGGCGACATCCTTATCTAACCAAAGCACCTTTAAGACAAACCTGGCCTCAGTTTCTAATACAACCTCCACCGCAAACCCCCTTCCAAAACTACAGTCCTCCATAATATCCTAAGTCGGTAAATCTGTAATGTCCAAACCATGGCAGCTGGCCCTTCAGAGACTCACGAGATGACTTCAGTTATGCCCTTAAAAGCGATCGCCGTGTTTGATATTGACGGCGTCATTCGAGATGTCGGTGGCTCCTACCGCCGCGCCCTGGCCGACACTGTGGAATCGTTTACCCAGGGCCGCTATCGCCCCACTGCTGCCGCGATCGACGCCTTGAAGGCAGAAGGCCGGTGGAACAATGACTGGGAAGCATCGCAGGAATTGATTTATCGCTATTTTGAAACCCAAGGCCAGCCCCGGACTGATCTCACGCTGAGCTATGAGGCACTGGTTGACTTTTTTCAGCAGCGCTATCGCGGCCCCCAGCTTGACGACCCGGCGCAGTGGACAGGCTACATCTCACAGGAGCCGCTGCTGGTCAGCGCCCCTTATTTTGAGCAGTTGACTCAGGCTCACATGGCTTGGGGGTTTTTTAGCGGGGCGACTCGCGGCTCTGCGGTCTTTGTGCTCGAACGACGGCTCGGGTTAGCGGAGCCTCTACTCGTTGCGATGCATGATGCCCCTGGCAAGCCTGACCCCACGGGCTTTTTTCAAGTAGCGGAGCAGCTAAGTGCGGGCAAAACCGACGTTCCTGTGCTTTACATCGGCGATACCGTCGCCGATATGCACACCGTTCAACAGGCTCGGCAGCAGCGGCCTACCGCCACGTGGATCGGGGTGGGTATCTTGCCGCCCCACGTCGTCGCTGCCGATGAGACCTATGCGGATAAATATGCCGCCGGTTTAAGGGCCGCTGGGGCCAGTCTGGTATTGCCGGGCCTTACGGCCCTGACCCCCGATCGCATTAAACAGCTGATCAACGACTTGCAGCTCCCCTAGGCGATCGCTGGCCGCAGGGATGGACGCGCCCAAAATTTAGTTGTACGCTCGCCAATCTGGCTAGGCGTATCCGCATTCAAGCGTCGGCGATCGCTCCGCCTGAGGTCAGAAAGACCTCGGTTCCCTATCGTGACCTCAAGGCGGTCACTCTGTCTGGGCCTGTTCCGCTTGACGACGGGCGATAATCTCTTGTCGAAGCTGCGCTTTAACGTGGGCTAGTTCGACGGTGCAAGTCGTTAATTGCTGCTCTGATTGGTCACAGGCGGCCCGTAGTTGTTGAGTGGTTTGTTGGCGCTGGGTGATATCTCTCAGCAGCCAAAGCACGGCTGCCCCGGTATGCTGATGGCGAGCACTCATTAACCAAGCCGTTGAGACCGACACCACAATCGGCGTTGCTGCCGGGTCTGCTGAAAATAAATCGCTGGAGTCTCCCACCGTTTCGGATGACCCCAGCATCAAAAAGCCATGGGTTTTTTAAGCCGTAGTGAAACATCGGCAAAACCTTCGCCTGCAAGGCTGACCCAGAGTAAATCAACACGTTGCGGCAGCTCACGAGATCGAGTTGAGAAAACGGCGGATCGCTGGTTAAATTTTGGCGGGCAAAAATGCACAGCTCGCGCACGGTGGAATTAACCTGATACCCCTGCTCAACGGCGACAAAAAAGCGCTGCAATCGGTCGGGAGCCACATCGGCAATCTGCGCCTCGCGATAAATGCCCCGGCGAGCCGCCTCGACGGCGGCTTCGCTGATAATATCCGTCGCAAAAATTTGGATCGGCTGATTAAACGTCTGATAGGCCAAATACTCTAACCAGCAAATCGCAATGGAATAGGCTTCTTCGCCGGTGGAACACCCCGCCACCCAAATGCGAATGGGATCGTGGCGATCGCGCCCCCGCAGCAAGGCGGGAAACACCTCTGTCTTTAAGGCTTCAAAGGCTTCTGCATCGCGAAAAAAGCTCGTGACATTGATCAAGATCTCCTGATGGAGGGCTTCGAGTTCGGCTGGTTGCGCTTGCAAATAGTGCTGATACGCGGCTAAGTTCTCCAAGTCATGGAACGCCATGCGTCGTTTGAGCGTTGTCGGTTTGTACTGTGAGAAATCGACCCGAGTTCTCGACCGGAGCAAAGTAAGAATCGCCGTAAAGGTATCTTGCTCTGCGGTATCGTATCGGTCACCACGATATCGCTCAAATCGGCCCCATTGAGATAAGGATGGCTGCCGATATCGGCCAGCGTCTGCGCCATCTCCTCCGGTGCTAAGACAAAATCGACCTGGCTGGTCGCGATCGCGCGGTGGGGCATACTGCCGCTTTGGGCTGAGGCGGTCGTTTGGGCCATGGTGATGCTTAATTGCTTCGCTCCCTAAGGTGCCATCGTCACCATGACCTGACAGCACAATCGCGATCGCCTGATGACCCCGTTCTTGAGCGAGCGATTCAAAGAAGATGTCGACAACTCGATTGATCACCTCATTGGGGTGGCGGGGCCGCCGCCGCAACCCCGCCGCCGCGATCGTCATTCCCCAATTGGGCGGAATCACATATACCTGATTGGGCGCTACTGTGAGGCCGTCAGCCGCCACGCTGACCGGCATCGGCGTCGCTCGCGCCATGATCTCACTCAGAGCACTGGGCTGATTGGGGTCTAAATGCTGAATCAGCACAAAAGCCATACCGGTATCAATCAGCAGGTAACTGAGCAACTCAGTAAAGGCCTCCAACCCACCTGCAGAAGCGCCCCCCCACCCCTGGAAATGACTGTTCAGAGTTGGCTTGACAGGCGGCACTAACTATGGGTGACCCAAACTTGAGCTTAGAGAGCGGTTTGACTGCATGATCGTTCAGCCGCATCCCGGTACTGGCCTCTCCCGGTAGGCAGAGCATCTGACCTAACCTGAGCACAGAGGCCAGCGTTGACGACACGCGATCGCGGTCAATTAAAAAGCGAGGCAGATTGACACTACCTCGCTCATTTTTCCATTGATTTTTCAGGCGGCCTTAACCTCTACCGTTTTTTAATGTCCTTCGCCATATTGCGGAACATATCCATGCTGGTGTCAGTGTTAGAACTCCGACGGGGCGATTCAGACTTACTGGCCTGAGGGGCGGACTGAAAAGATGAAGACGAAGATGATGAGGCAGCTTTCTTGGGCTGGTTCACAATCCCTTTTTCGTCCAGTTCGCTCATTTCCATGGCCGAAATTTGCCGCACAGATTCCATCTCTTCAGCACCGCGCTTGCGGGCAAAGGTGCGCTTAACCACTTTATTCGAGCGCATATAATCGATATCGCCAAACGTCTTAGCGTCATCTTCGTTCAAGAAAAAAGCACCCGTTTGCTTGGGTTGAGCAGCGCGAGTCTGCTGATTTTTGCGGCCAAATAAGCCTCGAATAAAGCCAGTCATGAACCTTTCCTACGTCTATGAGCGTCGCTTTACTTATCGTAACGTTAAAGTCTTGCTTATGAAAGTTTTTCTTTCAGCGATCGCAATTTAAATTGGCTCATTTTGGCGACCGTTGTGAGTCTCACCATGCAGCCTCGCTGCGGGGGCTCTAGCCAATTCTCTCTGCCTGCGGTCACAATACAAGCGGGGTGTTTGCCACCCCAGAAACTGTCGTTGGGTTGCTCTCATGATGGAATGCATGGTCTGTCTGCTCTTTCATATTCGGGCTAACTGGGCCTGGCATTTGCTGACGGCACCCGAGACCTTTGGCAGCATTGCCTACGAATATGAGAAAAATTCCTATCCCCGCGCCTTGGCGGATGTATGGGCGGGTAATGACCAAGCAGCAGAGGCATTGGCCTTTTTGCAACAGCCTGATCCTGAAGCTGTCGAAACCTTCGAGATCGACCTCTATTCGAGCTTTGTGCTCAAGGGCCAAGTCAGAAAGTATTTTGCCTTTGGCGATCAGTTAGACGCTGACTATCGCGATCGCATGTATCGCGCGATGGATTGGCTCACCCGTACTGACCCGCTGACGCAAACCGCCAACCCACCTCGCAAATTTTGGTCGAATTCTCAAGACGACTGCACGACGCTGGTCGACTGCCGCAACACTGATAATCTGCGCGCCATGCGAGAAACTTCGGTTTACCTGATGGCGGAGGAAACTGGCAACGAAGCCACCCGTCAGCTTTATAAAGCTCATCTGCAGCGCTATGTCTCCACCCTGCTCGATATTGGTATGGGCGAATGGGATAGCTCGATCTACCACGGTCATACCACAGCGGCCTATCTCAATCTCTATGACTTTGCTGCCGATCCAGAGGTGCAGCAACTGGCCGCAGACGCGCTCGATTGGCTCTTTTTCACGGCGGCCCTAAAATACTGGCGGGGCAGCTGGACGTTTCCGGCCAAACGAGTGGATAGTGACAGCGCTGCTCACTTTTTCTGGCTGTATTTTGGCCAGGGATCGCCCCCAGAAACCTTAGAAAATGACTGGCTGTATGCCCTCACCAGCGACTATCGGCCTCCCGCGCCGGTTTTGCAGCTAGCGCATCGAGCGTTTGCTCGTCCGTTAGAAGTCCGCCGCACTCACCCGCATTATGAGAACTGGCTGCCCGGTCTCTACGGCCCCGCCTTTTATGAAACGCTCTACCTCGGTCGCACCTATCAGCTCGGTAGTCTCGCGCGGGGGACTGGCGGCGACTGGCAAGGCTTGGGCTTAGCCGTCGCCGCCGGTGCTGGCAGCGATGAGTTGCAGCTCTCAGCCGCTGGCCCTCACACCATCGCTCAGTATGAAAATCTGCTGATTTGGCAAGGTGCGGCGCCGCCCGAGCTGACGTTGCCAGCGGGGCGTGTGGATACGGAGTCAGCAGTTACCTTTGTCGAAACGGAACAAACCTGGCTAGCGCTTCATGTCTTACCGGCTGGGTTTGTTCTAGAAGTGGGGGAATCAGCCACCCACGGTAACTTTGTGGACTTTCGGCAGCAAGTGTTAGCGAGATCGCGCCTCACCGTCATGGATGACCGGGTGGAATATCAGGGCTCCCAAGGTAAAACCCTGGCGCTGCAGCCCCAAGCAGACGAACTGCCCCAGGTCTGGCGTGATGGTCAGCGTCACGATTGGGCAAACCACACCGACACAGCTGACCTCTTTCACGCCCTTGAGGATATGCCTCCAGAATGATGTCAGTCATGCCGCTATCGACTGAGGAAGCCAGGCAAGGTGCTCTCATGTGATACGGATTTGCTGCAATGCATATTCTGGCAATCAACGCCGCGTCGGGTGGGTCGATTCCCTGCCGTTCATTTCATGTTCCGGGTTATACCAGTTCTGCAAAGTAGCGCTACAGATCGAAGATCCCCCGCTGTTGCTGCCCCCGTGTCGAAGGGGGCTACACGGTTTTTGGATGTGTAGTCCAAATTCAGCGAATTGGTATTATTCAACCTTCTGGCCCACCGCCCTCACCCGCCCTGACAAATCTGCCGACGTGGCCAAGCTTGTCTGGGGAGCCAGATCACGGAGCCGCCGCGCTAGATTTTGCCCGTAAGAGGACTTGAGCCAGTTCTTGAAACCCTTGCACCTCAGCACCGGCAGTGATGAAGGTGGGCAGATGGCGCAGGCGATCGCAGTAGTGCTGCACGTTGGCAACGCCGACGGAGAGCGGAAACCGCTCCGCTTCGAACAAACCCTCATCATTGGGACTATCGCCCACTGTCACGACCTGATGGGCGGTGATTGTGGGAAACTGCTGCTGCAATACTCGCTGCAGCGCGACGCCTTTGTCTTGTGCCGCCAGGCGAATATGGCACTGCACCGTACTGTAGGTAAACCCCCAGCCCACCGCCTGACAGGTCTGGTTAATCCTGGTCAGATCAGCGGGTGTGAGCTGACCGATATCAAAGGTCCAATCCGTGAGGCGGAACTGGTTATCGGTGGAGGGCTGCAAATCGGGAAAGGTGGCTTGGAGCTGAGCAAAGACGTGCGCCAGGCGATCGCGATGCGGAGCGATCGCCGAGATCTCCACCAGCGGCAGGGGCTCTCCCGAGTCGGCTGGGATCCACACGCCACCATTTTCTGCGATTGCTCCTACTACCGGCAGGTAGGTGGCGATGCCCTGTACCCAGCCCGCAGAGCGCCCTGTCACAATCACAGTAGGAATCTCAGCTGTGGCTAAATCGGTCAGCGCTCGCAAGAGAGCGGGGGTGAATTTCCCGGTCTGAGTCAGCGTGCCATCCATGTCAGTCGCCACTAGGCGGATATTGGTTAATGCCGGAGGCGAAGATTCTTGCAATGGCACCGGAGAATTTTCCATAAACGTCCTACACTTTGGGGATATTGACAGGATTCAGGGCTATGGCACAGCGTTCTCCCGATCAGCGTAACGATTACTATCTGATTGAAGCGGCTCGCTCGGGCATTCATAAATCCGTCTTAGCAGCACTGTATGCCACTCAAGGCACCCCACCCCTCACCGACGGCGAAACGGGCTTGGGCATTGCCCCCGCCAACCGCATCCCACCCGATCAGGTCAATACGTTTCCCGAGCAGGTGCAATATGCTGCCAATACCGTTCGCAGCCTGACTAACCAGCTGATTGCTGAGGGTTGGCAGGGCAAAGACCTCTGGGATGCCGCTGCGGGACGGTATAGCGATCGCTTTTTGCAAGCCATCGCTGAAGGCTACAGTCCGCCGGTCAGCGACGCCTCGGCAGCGCGGCTAGAGCCCGTCGATGATCAAGCCCTGCTCAAGGCTTACTTAGCCGATCTCGCCATTGCTTACAGTGCTGAGCAACTGCCTAAAAACCTGGCATCTCTCGATCAGGCCCTGTTAGCCTTTGTCGAACGCATTCCTGAAAACTATAGTCGTCTTACCTTTCAGCGCGAGGCCCTGCTTGAAGCCGTGCGGCTTTGGCGCAAACTTGATACTCATGCGGCGGCGATCGCTACCCTGATTGAGGTGGATGATACCGGCAATCCCAACGAAGTCCAGTTAGATCAGGCTCTAGTGGACTTTATTTCGCAGGCCGATCGCTATTTCTCTGGCTATCCCAATCAGCGTGAGGCCTTCATTCGCTTAGTGCAGCTGTGGCGCGAACTCGACTCTCGTGAGGCAGCCATCCGAGTGCTGGCCGCCACCGATCCCTTCAGCAGCGAAACCAACATTGAAATCATCGATCCGGCTCTGATTGCGTTTGTTCAGCGTCTCCCTGAGCGCTATCGCGGCCAAGGTGACCAACGCTTTTCTCTGACTGAGGGCTATCGCCTGTGGCAAGGGCTCGACTCACGCACCACCGCCATTCAAGCGCTCGGGCTTGATCCGCAAGTTTTGGTCAACAGTGCCCCAGATCCGCAAGCCATGACCGCTGCTGCGACCCAAATTGACCAAGCGCTGCTGACTTTTTGGGCCACGGTGCCCACCACCTACACTGGCGATGCGGATCAAAGAGAAGCCCTGATTCGGCTGGTGACTCTTTGGCGGCGGTTAGAGGGCCGTATTCCGGGTGTGCAATCGCTGTTAGCCGACGTGCGCCGGATGGAACGGGCCAACCGCAATGCGGTGGAAGCGATGCCCCCACCCGTGCCCGCGATGCCGCCAGCGCGTCCTCAGCAGTGGACACCGAATAATCTGCAGCTAGCCGCCTCGATTTTGCCCAGTGGCAACTTTACCTGGGCCGAGGCGACTCGCGGCGGTGCCCGTCTTCCGCCTGATCAGGCGACGGTCAACGGTATCGTGAGAATCGCTACCCTGGCCCAAGAGGCTCGCGATCGCATTGGTCGGCCTTTCTTCATCACCAGTTGGTATCGGCCACCGGCGGCTAATGCGGCAGCGGGTGGGGCTTCTATGAGCCGACACCTGCTGGGGGATGCGATCGACTTCTACTGTGATGGACTTACCGGTCGGCAACTGTATTGGGCGTTAGACCCGTGGTGGCCGGGCGGCCTCGGACGCTACACGCAATTTCCTTACATCTGTCATTTAGATGCCAGGGGCACTCGTTCTCGGTGGACTCACTGAACCTCAGTGCCTGATGATCCGCCTAAGACCGGTTTCGGGCAACTTACACATAGAAGAGTTGATTTGTCCCTTGCCGGGATAATTTATCTAGAACGCTCGTAGGGCATCTTACCAGTCGAGTTGATCAGTCCCTTTTAGCCATGAAATTTTCTCCTGTTCAGACCCGTCTAATTATCGCTCAAGCGCCAGCACCAGCGCCTGAGCCGCCTCCGGCTGTTAGCAACAGCCTGAATATGTGGATGGTGACCTCTGGCGTCCTCTTTGTGTTACTGCTCGCCGTCAGTATCTTGACGCAAGTGCAGAACAACCAGATGCGCAAGAAGCTGAAGTTTGCTGAGTACAAAAACGGCGAACTGCAAAAGCGGGTCAAGATGGCCACCGGCACCATCAGCAAGATGGAGAAAAATCCCGATCTGATTCACTCGCGAGAATTCAACCTTGATTATTTGCGGCTGCGGATGGAAGAAGAAATGTTCCACTTCCAAATTGTGAATCAGCTCAAAATCAAGGTCAAACAAGAACTCGCTGTCGCTCTGCGATCGCGCCCGGCGGACTCGGGCATGGTGGGCATTGCGGCTAAAGCCCGGCAAATCGACCAGATTTTTGATGTGGTCTACAAAACCAGCGAAGCGTTGGGCTCGAAAACGCGCATTCTGTTTCGGATTGAAATTAAGCTGGCCAAGTTACCGACGCAATCCACTTCCAGCACGATTAATCAGATCATTGACTGCATTGAGACCTTTCTCAGCCCAGAAGCCGAAGGCGGCACCTGGCAGCCCACGATTCAAGGGCGCTTGGCCAACATGCATTGGGATCAAAAAGCGAAGCCCACACCGCTGCTGATTTTGGCCCAGTCAGAAGAAGGCGTCAACGTGACGATGCGCAGCACCTATAAACCCGCGTAAGTCTCTCTTAATCCGTGGCTCTCGGGGTGCGGTGTAATCCCCATCCTCAGTGATCGGACTCCCGATAAAAACTTGGCAACGCAGGGGAGCCTAGGGGCCGGGGGGCAGATTTGTCGCCTGGTTTCAGAGAATTGGTGTCAGCTATCTCCACTGTTTTGCCGACCCTTCACAAAACCGACGGGCCTGTCTATGATGGCTGCTTGAGCAGGCATAGGTAACACCATGGTAAAGCCGCAGACCCTGGTGGTCAAAATTGGCACGTCGAGTTTAACTAAGGCGACTGGAAATCTGGCGATTTCGGTGATTGCCAGTCTGGTTGAAATGCTCTCTGAGCTGAGAGCTGAAGGCCATCAGGTGATTCTCGTCTCTTCGGGAGCGGTGGGGGTGGGCTGCGCGCGCCTCAATCTGTCTGAACGACCCAAAAATATGGCGATGAAGCAAGCGGTGGCGGCAGTGGGTCAAGGCCGGCTGATGCGAGTCTATGACGACTTTTTTTCTTCCTTGAATCAGCCGATCGCTCAGGTGCTGCTCACGCGCACTGATCTGGTGCAGCGATCGCGCTACGTCAATAGCTACCGCACGTTTCGTCAGCTGCTGCAGTTGGGCGTGATTCCCATCGTGAATGAAAACGATACGGTGGCGATTGAAGAACTCAAGTTTGGTGACAACGATACGCTGTCGGCGCAGGTGGCCAGTTTGATTGGCGCCGACTGGCTGTTTTTGCTCACCGATGTCGATCGACTCTATTCTGCTGATCCGCGCCAGCATCCTGACGCGCAGCCTATTCACATTGTCGAGCGGGTCGAGCAACTCGAAGATTTACAGGTCAGTATTGGCGATCGCGGCAGTCAATGGGGCACGGGCGGTATGGTGACCAAAATTGAAGCCGCTCGCATCGCTGCCAATGCGGGCGTTTGCACGGTGATTACCGATGGTCAGCATCCCGAAAAAATCGCTCAGATCATGGCTGGGGCCGATTTAGGCACTCAGTTTTCCCCCAAGTCAACTGTGGCCAACGCCCGCAAACGATGGATTGCTCAAAGCTTGGTACCGGCTGGCAAACTGTATTTAGACAAGGGGGCAGTGCGGGCCATTCAACACAGTGGCAAATCGCTTTTGCCCGCTGGCATTACTGAAATTGAAGGGGAATTTGAGCGCCAGTCTTCAGTGCAGCTCTGTGATGCGCAAGGCCAGGAAATTGCGCGCGGCATTGCCAACTACAGTCACATTGAGCTGGCGCAAATCTTGGGTCACCGCTCCGAAGAAATCCCTCAGATTTTGGGCTACGCCGGGGCGGATACGGCGGTGCATCGGGATAATTTGGTCATTTCAGTGCAGGCATAAACATTTCCGTACAAACACGGGAATAGTAATGGTGGCAGACCGGAGCAAGCGGTTGAGCGATCGCGCCCAGCCGTCGGTTTTACTGAATTTCAGAGCCTAACCGGGTGACAACCTAGCTAAAGAGCTTGCTGCATGAGCGATAGAGCCTGTAAACCGCGCTGAAAATAGAGTCGTTTATGGGGTTTGAGCGCCATCAGTTGAGTTGCCCAATCGGCCCAGATTTCTGGTATCAGCATCAATTGATGGCTCCGCTCACCGATGAAGGGTACTGTAACCGCGCCGTCTTCGAAACCTGGTTAGAAGAACAGCTCTTGACAGCGCTGCCCTACGGGAGTGTCATCATTTGTGATAATGCCTCGTTTCACAAAGGCGGGCGCATTGAAGCGCTGATTCAACAGGCCGGCTGTGATCTCTTGTCTCTCCCGCCTTATTCCCCCGATTTGAATCCGATCGAACATCAGTGGTTCGTTTTGAAGCATCGGATGCGAAAACAGATTCAATCCGGCCAACCGTTTCGACAAGTCGTTGACCAAGCCTTCATTAACTGACCAGATCTATCCGCGGATTGCTATAGGTCTTTCACAATCTGATACTCAGCGTCAACAGCGGTCTTGAAATGCAGGTCTTTCTTTTGTCGCAAGGCAAAGGCAATCCCCCGTGAATCAAGCCATTCAGCCAGTTTTGGACTATGGAACTCTCGGTCTCCGAGCACTCATACCAATTCTCTAGATTCCGGCTACAGATATAGCAATCCGGAATGACTCGTGAAAACGTATCAGTATAATTACGGGATATGCCTAAATGCTGATACCGAGGTTTGCAATTCATGCTGTCCCTTCAAACTTTACCTGCCAAAACTAAGGCAATAGAAGAACTCAAGACCTTTATCGGCATCGAACGTGATACTCGCCAAGTGAAGAAAGCGCTAGCGGTCAAGTTGATCTATCAAGACTATGGTTACGAGACCATTAGCGGGATCTTGGAGGTGTCCTTGGGAGCCTTGAGTAAATGGAAACAAGCCTATGAGCGAGACGACTTAAGTAGGTACGGCATAAGAAGCTGAGGTATATAACGGTTAATCAAGTGGTCTTGACACTAACATACTGAGTTGTGTGGCCGTGGCTTTCACCTCGATGTTCGAGTCCCTCAACGACGTGATAAGCCAGTTCCGCTTCACTCTCAAACATCTGG
>CALCCA010000007.1 GCA_937899725.1 uncultured Halomicronema sp. | reverse complement strand
AAAACAGATTCAGTCCGGCAAGCCGTTTCGACAAGTCGTTGACCAAGCCTTCATTAACTGACCAGATCTATCCGCGGATTGCTATAGGTGATTTCTGCACATGGGCTAGCGCTATCAACCACCAGTACCGAAACTATTCATCATTGCCGACAAGATGAGCTTGAACAAATTGCCTGAACCTCTGGCGACTGCGCAGGGGAGGTCATCAGCGAATCAGGGGATCATCTCCCATCCCAGAATCATGTGCAGCATTCTGGATTCAGAGAAACCTTGAAAACTAGGGGAAGTCACGCGATTGCGGCGATGATTACTGTTCCATTCAGCCTGGACTGATGACCCGCACTGTCGCCTGTCCCAGATAGGGCAAATGGTCGCGCAGTTGACCTTCTGCCGCTTCAGCGATCGCCTGCCCCGCTTGAATGGTGCGATCGCCCGCCACCACAATATCGATTTCAGCCTGTAGTCGATGGCCTAGCCAGCGCGCTCGAATGCTGGCCACCGCTTCGATATCGGCAGTATGTTCCACCGCGTGATGTAGAGCGTCGATGATCGCCGGTTCGACCCCGTCAAGCAGACGCGTAAAAATGGTTTGCCCCGACTCCCAAACGATTCTGAGCAGTAGTGCCGTAATCACCAGACCGATCACCGGATCTGCCCAGGTATAGCCCCAAGCCACCCCAACTGCACTCACCAAGACCGCCAAACTCACCCAGCCGTCAGCCATTGCATGTTTGCCATCGGCGATCAAAGCCGCGCTGTTGATCTCTTGCCCCACCTTCATCCGAAACAGGGCCACCAGCTCATTGCCCACAAAGCCGATGAGGGCCGCGATCGCCAACGCGCCTAAATGGTCAATCGGTTGGGGATGGTAAAAGCGCTCGATCGACTCATAGGCAGTCACCAACGCACTGAGCAGCACTACACCCACCACGGCCACTCCGGCCAAGTCTTCTAACCGACCGTAGCCATAGGCAAAGCGCGCCGTGGCTGGCCGTCGCCCCACGATAAACGCTATCCCCAGCGGCAGCGCCGTCAGGGCATCGCCCACGTTATGAATGAGATCAGCCAGCAGTGCCACACTTCCGGAGAGGCTAAACACGATCGCCTGCAGCACCGAGGTGATCAGCAGGCCGACTAAAGACCACTGCACCGCCCACAGGCCGCGAGCCGATGTCGCGATGGTGGGATCAATCGCCCCATGAGTATGGCTGTGACCGTCATGATCATGACTGTGGGCATGAGACGTGGGGGATAAATCAGACAGCTGGGCCATGGCAGTAAACGATTAAAACGACAATGACAGAGCAATGCTTGAAGTATCAGCGAAAATCTGCCCTTGTCAAGGCCTCACGTTGATCACGAGTGAGCCCAGACCGAGCGGCTTGAGGTCAGTCTACGATAACTGAGCGGTCAAGTGATGAGCGCGCGCGTTGGTTTCCCTCGTGGCTGCAACAGTTGACTGGTTAACGCCCCAAGTCTCGTAAACCGCCTCAATATCGGGCCGAGCGCCATCCTTTAGAATGGCTGTAGTTGCGCTTGCAGCGGCTGGCCTGGCCTGGCCCCAGTACGACCTGACGGTGTTATGACCTCAACGGTTTCCCCCACTACATCACTGACCTTCGAAGCTTATCTGGCCTATGACGATGGTACGGATAATCGCTATGAGTTGGTGGATGGAGCATTAGTCGCGATGCCACCAGAATCTCCCGAAAATCTCAACCTGGCTCGCTTCTTGATGATTCAGCTACTCCAGCATCTACCGCTGCAACGTGTGGTCTACAACACTGAAGTTGAGGTGACGGGGCGTGGAGCTCGCTGCCGTGTGCCCGATTTGCTCATACATTCAGAAGAGTCGCTTGCGGCTCTATCTGGGGCAACCCGCGCCACCCTCACTCGTGAGATGCCGCCGCCGTGGCTGGTGGTTGAGGGGGTGAGTCCGGGGGAGGCCAATCGTAACCGCGACTATCGCTACAAACATACAGAGTATGCGGCGCGGGCGATCGCGGAATACTGGATTGTCGATCCGCAACTACGCCAGGTCACGGTTTGTCAGTGGGTCGAAGGTCAGTACGAAGATACGGTATTCACCGGTACCGATCCCCTGCGCTCGGCGATCGTGCCCGCTCTAGAAATCACTATTGATCAGCTGTTCGCGCTGGATCAGCCGTTAGCCAATCCTTGAGGAATCGATCTAAAGGTTCGGTCACTGCCCTGTGATGGAGACTCTAGAGCCCGGACGAGCGCACGGTATAGGTAATTTCTTCAATGGGTAAATCACGACTGTCCCAATCGCTATAGCGCACCTGTAGTCGCCGTTCGCCGGCATAATCAACCAGCTTGCCGCCATATTTTTTGGCCTCGGTGCCAAAGCTTTGAATCCGTACTGTGCCATTAAAAACCGTGGCCCGAGCGAGATAAATCACTAGGTCATCGCGAGACGGACGATTGACGGTGGTGCTCGCGGTGAGGTGGGCTAAGCCGCGCTCATCTAATTCATGGGACAGTGCCATCGCCGTATTGCGAATGCCGCGAATGGCCACGACGCTGGCCGCGACGGCCATGGTGATGTCAACGCCGTCGTCAGTCAAAATTTGCTGGCTCGACAAATACTGAAAGTTCCGTTCACCCAAGTCGCTGCGGATGCGGCGGTGAATCAGATTCTCGGGATGGTAAGCCTTCAGCGCACCGACGATCGCTCCACAGGCATCGCGGGGTTCGCGCCAAGGTGATTCACGGGTTTTGCCGTAGACCTGCTTACCGTTTTCACGCAGGCGGCCAACGTGGGTTTTGAGGTCGATCGCCACCAGCGAAATCGATTGGGCATTGCCGGCATAAACTCGCCGTTTGAGGGCTTCATCTAACTCGTGGGCAACAGTGACATGGGCGAGGGTCGCCCCATTATCGGTACCGCCTCCCGCTGGGAAAAAGGCCTCTAGCTTCAGTTCGCCAATCTCTGACAGAGTGGCAAACCGCGAGGCCACCACGTCGCGATAGCGCTTGGTCGCCTCACCCTGGTGAATGCGATCGCCGCAGTTTGTGTAAGCCAGGGTGGTCACCACGCTGGGCAGGCTCATGTCAGCACCACAAGCTTTCACATCGGTCTGGCTGGCGGCCGCAAACTGCAGCTCATCTCGCAGCAACTGCAAACCATTAATTAGCGCGTAGCGATCGCTGACAATTTCATTCAGATAATTGTGATAGGCGTTGCGTTCCATCCCAAAACTCGCTCCCAACTGCCAAAAGCGTTCGAGGCGTTTTTCGGTGGGGGCTGAATCAAAGGGCGTCGTCATGACATCAAACCCGCCTGCTAAAAAGAAGCGCTTTTATCATGCCACTTCACCCTGACCACGGATGGAAAATGCAATGAAGTTGAAAGCTTTGTTGGCGACGAATGGGTGAACTGAATAACACGAACTTGCCAGCCATAACACCGGGATTTGCTGCCCGGTGTTCACAATTGCTTCATTACTTGTGATGGTTGAGGCGCGTCACTGAGCAATCCCCAGACTCTGGTGGGGCGAGCATTACCGTGCCCAATTTACCAATCTCTAATGGGAATAGTCGGTCACATTGGGGTCGCCTTCCGTCTGCACCTCTAGTTCCTCACGCCGCACCGTTTCTTGGACGGTCACCACATTCTGTTCAACTTCCTTGCGGATGTTGATTTGCTGTCGGATCACCGGCTCTCTACGCAGCTCAACTTGATCTTCGAAGACCTCAACTGCCGCAACATCACCTGATTGTCGGTGACCATCGGGCAGGTTGACCTGGGTTGTGCCCACGATAGATTCAATTTCGATGATGATCTTTTCTTTTTGAACGGGGATAGATCCTTCCACCGTTTCCGTGACAACTCGCTTAGAAACCTTGACCTCACCAGTCTTAGCGCGATGCTTACGGGCGAGCAGCCGTTCCTCAAAGAGTCGCAATCGCTGATGGTTGTGGTCATTTGTCTGATCCTGGTCGGGCTCTTGACCGTGAGGAGTGGTTTCAGATGCAGACGGTTGCAAGGGCGGCATCGATCGCGCAGCGGGCGATACCGCAACGTATCCCTTAACAGCAGGCTGACTGCCAGAAACGGCAGACTCGACCGGCACCAACTCACCCGTGCGAGTCATTCGATAGATCTGTCTCACCTGCTCCTCATAGTGACGGTCAACTAAAGATTCGTCATGATATGCCGGTAGCTGATCAATCTGGTTTTTATACAGGTCGATCGCGTAGATCCGATTATGTTCGGGATCATCCACACAGCGCCCAATCGGCAACAGCACGCGTTTATCCGGAACCCATGCTGCTGCGTCAATGACTAAATAACGTAGACAATCGTGCTCATCAATCAAAATGGTGTGAACGTTACCGATCTGCTCATCCTGGGCGGGGCGATGAACATAGACATCGGCACCCACGACGCTATCAACATTGCTAAAGCGATCTATATAATCTGAGTAGCGATTTTCAATTTCGTAAAGTGCCATACCAGTAGTTAAAAGAAGTATTCAGATGGATTGATTATCAGTGGTTTACTCAATTGTTTCATCCTTCTACTGACGGAAATCGCTAACTGAACCGGTCCATCGGCTAGCAAACAGCGGCTACCTAAATTCTTCACACAACTAATGTTCGGGCTCTGCTGGAATGATATCTATCTTGTATAAATACTGTTGCTGATTTGAAAAATTGCATACTTGCCTGACTGTTGTGATGGGAAAAGTCGTGATCACCTCTTCATTTGTGCATGAAGTGTATAAAAAATGCCTTGCGATAACTTCATCTAATTAGATGTCTTTAGCTTTTTGAGTCTAAATCAGAGGATGAAGCGTTCTCCGTCCAAGGGGTGATTATATTCATCCAAGAGAATGATGATGATGTTGGTATAAGTTTGACTGCTTTTCTGGTAGACAATAGCGCTCCAAAAAATGATCAGGCTTTCGCGTTCTGATTAGTTTAGGAAAATGCTCATCGATAACCAATAGGAAGATATCTTTGTTTTTCATTTCTATCGTTTTAGCCATGAACTAATCGGATTCTTTTTTTAGTCTGTAGTTGTTGATTCGAAGCGAGAGGCTAATAGCAACTATGGCTCTTATGAAATTTAATGATGTTTACCCTGATCGCCAGGCCACCTTTGGCAATGGCCAGAACATCGCCGACTTTGGTGAATACAGCGTTTATGCGCGTCGTGACGATAAAGTTGGCACTATCGAAGACGCTTTGTTTGATAATGGCACCGGCCACATCCGTTATTTGATCGTTGATACCGGCTTTTGGATCTTTGGTAAAAAGGTGCTCTTGCCGATTGGCTTAGCCCACTTTGACTATGATCAAAAGCGAGTTTACGTCGATGGGTTGACCCAAGAGCAAGTCGAAAACTTGCCCAACTACGATAGCAACATGACCATTGACAACGACTACGAAGAGCGCTTGCGCACCGGCTATCGCACTCTGGGCGAAAACCGCACACGCCAGTTTATGGGCAAAGAATACAGCGTCGATAAGTATCGGGCCTATCCTGGCAGCGCCGCTCTGCACGGTGTGACTGAACATCCCGGCGGTGCGGCAACGACGGGTGATCTCGATGACTACGATCGCGAACCTGGTCTCTACGGCATGGATGCCGATGCGCACCAAGCGATTAGCCTTTATCAAGAGCGGCTGATTGCCGACAAAGATCGCTTTAAGTCGGGTACCGTGGCGTTGGGTAAGCGAGTCGAAACTGAGACTCAGAAGGTCTCTGTGCCGGTTGAAAACGAGCGCGTTGTGATTGAGCGGACAACGCCTAGCAACACTCGCCCTGTAGACGGCATGCCTGATTTTCGCGAAGGTGAGGTCGCTCGGGTCGAGACCTATGGCGAAACAGCTGACATTCGCAAAGAGGCTTACGTGCGTGAAGAGGTCAGCGTCCGCAAGGAAGTTGATCGCGAAACTGTCACGGGCAAAGAAACCCTCCGTCGTGAGGAACTCGATGTGAAGAAGCAGGGCGATCCTCTGATCAACACTAAGTAAGTGAGCTGTCGCCAGCAGTCTCAAGGGGCCGCTGCTCACTCTCTCAAGCGCCGTAGCGAAACTGGTTTCGCTACGGCGCTTTGCGTTGAACCACGGTCGGTTTGCTCTAGTCTGCTTCAAACCTCAAACCGCGTTTGAGCCCTTGCTGCGGTTCAACGAATTAGCTCGCCTTCTACTGCCGTTCGACGGTATACTCCGAGGCGACGATTCGGGATGGCAGGAGAGAATTCATGGCAGCATCTCAGTTGGCGGTAGTGGTGCTGGCCGCTGGCAAAGGCACGCGGATGAAGTCAGCATTGCCCAAGGTGTTGCATCCGCTCGGCGGGCGATCGCTGGTGGAGTGTGTGCTCGACAGTCTTAGCGAGGTGAATCCAGTGCGGCGACTGGTCGTTGTCGGCTACGAAGCCGATCAGGTCAGAACGGCCCTTAGCCATCTTGAAGATGTCACCTTTGTTGAGCAAGCCGAGCAGTTGGGCACCGGCCATGCCGTACAGCAAGTACTGCCCCCCCTCACGGATTTTGACGGCGATGTGCTCGTGCTGAATGGTGATGTGCCGCTGCTACGTCCCGCCACGCTACGGCACATGATCGAGGTTCATCAGTCTCGGCAAAACGAAGCGACGCTACTAACTGCACAGTTTCTCGATCCCACCGGCTATGGGCGCGTGTTTTGCAACGATGACGACGTCGTGACAGAAATTATTGAGCACCGTGACTGTACTGAAGCTCAGCGCCAAAACCGGCGCATCAATGCCGGGGTGTATTGCTTTAAGTGGTCGGCCCTGTCGCCGATTTTGCCCCACCTTAAAGCCGACAACGATCAACAAGAGTACTACCTTACCGACGTGGTGAAGGATCTCTCACCAGTGCGGGCCGTCGACGTCGCCGATGGTCAAGAGATACAAGGCATCAATAATCGCAAGCAGCTGTCTGAGGCCTACAGCATTTTGCAAGACCGCATCAAAGATGAGTGGATGGCGGCGGGCGTTACGTTTCTAGAGCCCGATACCACCACTGTCGATGTCACGGTTCAGATTGAGCCCGATGTCATCATCGAGCCACAAACTCACCTGCGCGGCCAAACTGTGATCGGTACTGGGAGCCGCATTGGCCCCGGCAGCCTGATTGAGAATACCGTGATTGGCCGCGACGCGACCATCCTCTATGCCACCTTGTCAGACAGCCAGGTCGGCGATGGGGTGCGAGTGGGGCCTTATGCCCATCTGCGGGGACAGGCGATCGTCGGCGATCGCTGCCGCATTGGCAATTTTGTGGAAATCAAGCAATCAACGCTGGGCGATCGCGTCAATGTGGCTCACCTCTCTTATCTCGGGGATGCCACCCTGGGCAATCAGGTCAACGTTGGCGCGGGCACTATTACCGCCAACTATGACGGCGTCAAAAAACACCCCACAGTAATCGGCGATCGCACCAAAACCGGCTCGAACAGTGTTCTGGTGGCCCCGGTCACCCTCGGCGCTGACGTCACCGTCGCCGCGGGTTCCGTTGTTACCAAAGATGTAGACGATGATTGTCTCGTCGTCGCTCGCGCCAAACAAAATACCCGATCCGGTTGGCGATCGAAACGATACGCGCCCCAGGATGAGGCGAACCAAACTTAACCCAATCCCTCTACGAGCAAGGCAGGCTCAATGCCATCCTATTCGTACGGGCGAGGCCCGCTCGCAGTATCGTACTGGTGATTGCCAAAACATGATGTCGAGCGGGTCTCGCCCCTGCAATTCTTGCGCCCCCTCTCCCCTGCTCCCCCTTCTTTCTTCCCCCCCCTTCTTCTATGCTCCAGGCCGTACTGTTCGACCTTGATGGCACCCTGGCCAACACCGACCCCATCCACCTCGAAGTTTGGCGAGAGATTCTTGAACCCCACGGCTACAGCGTAGACGACGCTTTTTTTAAGCAAAAAATTAGCGGTCGCCTCAACGAGCACCTGACTAAGGAACTCTTGCCGCAACTGTCTCCTGAGGAAGGTAAACAGCTGGGGATCGATAAAGAAGCCTGGTTTCGTGAGTTGGCGGCGAACCAACTCGCTCGCATGCCCGGATTCGATGAACTCTACGATTGGATTAAAGGCCAAGGGCTGAAAACCGCCGTTGTCACCAATGCCCCTCGCGCCAATGCCGAGTTTGTGCTGCAGGTTCTAGCGTTAGAAACCGCCTTCGACTTCGTGTTGATTGCCGGTGACCTGCCCCGCAGCAAGCCCGATCCCCTGCCTTACCAAACTGCGTTAGATCGATTCGGCATCATGGCTGCGGAGGCGATCGTGTTTGAAGATTCACACACAGGTATTCAGGCCGCTGTTGCCGCTCAAATTCCCACTGTCGGCGTGGCTTCGACTCACGAACCAGACGTCCTTTACAGTTACGGAGCCAGTCTCGTGATTAACCAGTTCGCCGACGAGCGACTGCAAAAGTTTGGTCTGCTTCAGCCTTGTTAAAAGCAATCCCCATCATTACAGCAATGCTGCCTCAGCAGCCTGCTGGTTAAGGGGACTGGTGGCTGGGGCAGAGAGATCTGAAGCACGAGGTGTGATGCCGGTGAAAGCTTTTGTCCTTAAGGTGTATCTAGCGCTGCTGGCTTGGCCCCACTGCCAGGAGGCAAAAACTTCTTGAGCAGCAGACGTGACGGCTGAAGATTGAGCAGAGATAACAGCGAAGGTTCGATGCGATGAACCTGGTATCCCATGTTTTGGTAAAGCAATCTGGCCCGATTGTTGTCAGCCATGACATGCAGGTAGAGTTCTCGAAAGCCCCAATCGAGAGACAGCTGCTCTGCTGTTTTGAGGAGTTGGCGGGCTACCCCTTGACGACGATACCCAGCTTGCACTGCCAGGTTTGATAGATAAACCTGCCGAGGACGATTGAAACGCCATAGCTCTGGTTGACGACAGGCCAGCTCAACGGTGCCAACCACTCGACTGTCTTGATGGTGAGGCGCGATCGCGGTCAAACATTGATAGTGTTTGTAGTTAGCCTGCAAGCGTTGCTTGAGATCTTCGTGAATGCTCAAGCGAAACAAAGGATAAAGCCAACGTTGCCACCCCAAAGGAGGGTAAAAGCTGGCCGCTAGCACATCAGTGACCTGTGGCAGGTCAGCTAGTCGGGCTGGCCGCACATGACATGAAATAGATTCAAACTCAACGGATGTGGACACTGGAACCCAAATTGCTAGAGGGGCCAACGTGTTTGTCACGAAGGGAATGGGCACTATTGGAATGTACTCGTCCTACTTAACGGGCACAATGGTCAGTGTAACCTTCTTGTCGAAATATTTTGACTAGCAAGACTACGAGTTGGGGGACTTTGGGCGGCTAAATCAGCTCTAAGCTCAACGGAAAAGCCCTGGATCAGGATATATGCCCTGAACAAGGTGCTGCAGGTCGCTGAGCGATCAATTTTCCCCTAGTGCGATATCCGTCTCCGGTCAAGACGACCTGGGCGATTGCATGAGAATAGAGCTGGGTGAAAATCCAAGATTTTTCCCTCTGGATTTTCCCATTGATCATGGGTAGCCATCACAATGGCAGGAAGGTGATGCTGTTCTCGCATTTACCGGCTTGATCGGTTGTGAAAAGCAGTAAAGTGCATAAGCAAGTGGTTTTGACCATCGTGAAAACCTGGCGGTAACCGTCGAATTGATCAGGGATTGCAGTACGACACATAGGGTCAAATATCTTTTATTGGGTATTTAGGGTTGTCTAGAACGCAGCGTCAAGAAAAAGCTCACAAGCCAAAGTTGCTGGTCGTGGATGACGAACCAGACAACCTTGATTTGCTGTATCGAACGTTTTACAAGCAATTCAAGGTGTTACGGGCAGAAAGCGGGCATGCGGCTTTGGGGGTTTTAGAAACGCACCCTGACATTGCCGTGATCATCTCTGATCAGCGGATGCCGGGCATGAGCGGGACGGAGTTTTTGCGTCAGACAGCGGTGCAACATCCCAACATCATGCGCATCATTTTGACCGGGTATACCGATGTCGAAGATTTGGTGGGGGCAATCAATCAGGGCAAAGTTTTTAAGTATGTGACGAAACCTTGGGAAGCTGACGATCTCAAAATGGTGGTCACCCAAGCGCTAGAAGCCCATCAGATTCTGCGATCGCGGACGGAAGAACTGCAGCGGGTTTTGCAGCAAGAGACCTTGCTCAATACGATTACCAACACGATTCGCGGAGCGGCCACTGCCCAAGCCATGATGCAGACGATCGCCGAAACCGTGGGAGTCTACGCCGGGGCCGATTTGTGCTTGCTGCAGCCGGTCGCCGATACCGCAACCGCCGTGAAGCCTACGGTATATCGCGCGGCGGAATCAGCGGTATCCGCTGAAACGTTATCACAGTGGCAGTCGCATTTAGTCTGGGGCGTCACTGAGGTGACGGTGGTTACTCCCGATGACTTAGCGGCCTGGCCAGACCGGTCAGCAACCCTGACGGCCTGTACTGCCCTTAATATTCAATCATCGCTGCTGGTACCGCTGATCAGTCAGCAAAAAACCTTAGCGGTTTTAGCTCTACATCATTGTGACGAAGAGAGAGACTGGCAAGTAAGCGAAAAGCAACTGTTAAAAACGGTTGCCGATCAGGCTGTTCTGGCGCTTTCGCAAGCTATTTCCCATGAGCAAGTGCAGGCCTTAGCGCGCCGCGAGCAGCTGCTCAATGCAGTCACGCAAGCCATTCGATCGAGCTTAGAGCCGCAGTCAATTTTTGCGGCGATTACCCGCGAATTGGGTCAGGTGCTGGAGGTTGATAGTTGTGTTTTATCATTGTGGACGGCCCAAGACGACTACATGCAGTGTGTCGGGCTTTATGAACGTCATGCCGTAGCTGACCAGGTGGTGGCCAAAGCTGACGAACTAGACCTCAACGCGCTCCCTCGCTCCGATACGCCGATTAGTCGCAATCCCGTGCTGCAAGAGTTATTGGTGACTCAGCAGCCCATCACCATCAACGATCTCAACCATCACCCGGAGATGAGCATTCAAGATCACGCTCGCTCTGGGGCCCGATCGCTCTTAGTGGTGCCGCTCATTGCTGAAGGCAAAATCATCGGCAGCATTTCTCTACGGCATATTTATCAGCCGCATTTATGGAGTCAGGATGAGGTGACGCTGGCTCAGGCGGTAGCCGTACAGGCCGCGATCGCGGTGCAGCAGTCTCGTCTTTATCAAAAGACCCGCGAGCAAACCGAGCAGCTCATGCAGCTTGATCGCCAAAAAACCGAATTTTTTCAAAACATTTCCCACGAGTTTCGCACCCCGCTAACGCTGACGCTTGGCCCCTTAGAAGCCGCCGTCGACCAGGGGGAGGGCTTAAATTATGAACAGTCAGAGGTGGCCCTGCGCAACGCTCGCCGCCTGCTGCGCTTAGTCAATCAACTGCTGGATTTGCAGCGCCTTGATGCCGGACGGATGCAGCCCACATTTCGGCCGGTCAACCCCGAAGCGTTTGTTGATGACATCGTCACGGCTTTTCGTCCCTATTGCGATCGCAAAGGCCTGAGCTTGGTTTCACAGCTCTCACCTTGTCCCACCCTCTTTCTCGATCTCGAAAAGTTTGACAAGGTGCTTTATAACCTGCTCTCTAATGCGGTGAAGTTTACGCCAGAGGGCGGCACCATCACCGTTACTCTGACTCCTCAGGATGAGCAGTGCGTGCTGACTGTGGCTGACACCGGCCAGGGCATTCGCGAAGATCAGCTACCTCATCTATTTGAGCGCTTTCGCCAGGCAGACGGCTCGGCCAATCGTCGCCATGAAGGCACTGGCTTGGGCCTGTCTTTGGTGCAAGAGCTGGTGTCGCTGCACCATGGCCAGATTGCCGTGGAATCGGTCTATGGCAGTGGCACGACCTTTCGGGTTGGGTTGCCGGTAGGCCGCCAGCACCTGCCCGACGAGCAAGTAGTTGACCACTCGATTCGCGCTGAGCCGAGCCGAGCCACCATTGAGCTAGCAGACATCTTCACCCCGATGGATGCTCAGAGGGATGGCCAACCCGCATTGGTCGCCAAGTCGTCGCCAAGCCTAGAGACGACTGATGCGACTGCTTCTCACATCTTGGTGGTGGATGATAATAGCGATCTGCGGGCCTATATTTCTAGTGTGTTACAGCGGCAGGGCTATCAGGTGCGGACGGCTCACAATGGCGCCATGGCTCTCGAGATGATCGCAACTGAGCAACCGCATCTGATTTTGACTGACCTGATGATGCCGGGAATGTCAGGCTTAGAGCTCTTGCAAGAGATTCGCCAGGATAACCGCTTGAGCAGCACTCCCGTGATTTTATTGACGGCAAAGGTGGATGATGAAACGCGCATCGAAGGGGTAGAGCAAGGCGCCGATGCCTATCTCGGTAAACCCTTTAACGATCGCGAACTGTTGGCTGAGGTGCGCAACCTGTTGGCCTTGAAAATGAATGAACAAAAGGTTAAAGATCTCAACCAGTATTTAACCGAATCGGTCTTGCGCCGATTTTTGCCCGCGTCGCTGGTCAGCAAAGCCGCAGCGGGTGACTTGCAGTTGGCTCTGCAGCCTGAACCTCGTTTGATCACCGTTTTGTTCAGTGACATTGTCGGCTTTACGCCGTTGTCTGATCAGCTCGGAGCCCGTCGCTTAGCACAACTGCTGAACGAATATTTGAACGCCATGACCGAGGCCATCTTTGCCAATGGCGGCACCGTTGACAAATTTATGGGCGATGGTGTGTTGGCCCTATTTGGTGCGCCTGAGGATCTGCCGCCGGTAGAGCAGGCTAAACGAGCGATCGCGGCCGTCCATCAAATGCACGATGCCCTGACGCAGCTCAACCAAAAATGGCAGCTGCAAGACATTCCTGAAATTCGAGTGCGCTACGGCGTTCACCAAGGCGATGCCGTGGTGGGCATGTTCGGTGGAGAGGTGCGGGCTGACTACACTGCGATCGGCCCCTGTGTTAACATCGCCTCTCGCTTGCAAGAGGTCGCTGACCCCAACGGTGTTTTAGTATCGTGGACGCTGGCGCAGCATTTATCCCCTGACACTCTTTTAGACAGTCGTCTGGTAAAGCTGCGCGGCCTTGCCACCCCGTTAAAGGTCTGCAGCATCACGCTTTGACGTTGGTGCAAGCTTAACTAGCTGACGTTGGTGGCTTTTGACTGAACGCTAGACTGATGAGGGAATTAAGCGTTGGGCATGGGACATGGGGCTAAGGGGGTATCAGACACCCCGCTGGGTGTGGATCATGAGTGGGCTGGTCGCTACGCTCCTGCATATGGTGGCGGTATCTGGGGCGATCGCGGTCTGGCAAACTCGCCGCAGCGCTGTGACCCCAGGGCCGATCAGCGTGATTGCTTTACCGCCGGGGACTGAGATCCCGTTCGAGTCAGCTCCGGCTCCCCTGGCCGAGTCAGGGTCGCCTCTCACGGCTGATGTCCCAACGGCAACCCAACCGGTAAGCTCGTCTCCCACTGTGACGCAACGTCCCTTTGAACCGGTCGCCCCTACGGCGGTTACGCCTGCACCGAGACCGGTGGCTAGGCCGACTCAGTCCGCAGTCCCCCCCGTGTCCCCCAATGGGCCCGCACCCTCTCCTGCGCCAGCGGCACCGGCTACGCCTGCTAATCCCCCGAATAACGTCCCGCCCACTGTGCCGCCCGAGTCTCCTGGCGAGGTCGCACCGCCTGCCCCGGTGCCGCCTGCAGCGCCTGGGATCGCTGCCGCCTGGCGGCCTGAGCCGGCACCAGGCGGCGGCTCAGTCATTCATGACATCCCTCCCCAACTGCCTGTGACTTGGCCAGCGTCGGTCACTGCGTTGCTCACTAACGCTGACTGTGCTGCTGGCATCAGCCCTGGCACGTCAGTCACCGTCACGCTGTGGCCCATCATTGAGGCCGATGGTCAAATTTCTGAGTTTATTCCACGGACTGCTGAGAATGTGGGCAACGAAGCGCTGGTTAGCTGCCTTCAAGCGCTGCGATCGCAGATGCCGCCTTTGATTCCAGCTCAAGATGGTGGGGCTGCGATCGTCTCTGACGAGATTCTGATCGTTGTCGAAATTCGCAGCACTCAATGATGCGACTGAGAATGACTGTTGCCGACAGCTTGACCAGAGCCTGCCTCGCCTTATACCAATTCTCTGAAACTGGGCTACAGATCTTCCTTTCGACTCCGCTCAAGGAACGTCGGCTGAGCGGAGTCGTTCGCATCGCGTCTCCCCGAGGGAGAAAGCCGACTTGTCTGTGTAGCTGTAATTCGTAGAACTGGTATTAGCTCCTTATTGTGCAGTCTCGGTGTTGAGCAGCAGGCCATTCACATAGCGGCGAATAATTCCCTCTTGCTGCTCTAGACTCAGGCGATTGATCTGAATCAACGAATCTAGACTGACTCCGTTAACCAATGCCAGCAAAGCGTTTGCTTCAATGGCCGGGTCTATGTGAGTCCGCAGTAAGCCTGTTGCCTGCAGATTCATGAGCTCCTGCAGCATCAAGTCCCGAAGTTGAGCGGCACTCTGTTGATGCTGCAGCATCAGCGTGTCTTGCCCGACGGCATAGCCCAAAAATGCTACCCAGACTCTGAGAATATGCTGCCGCGACTCATCCACGGGCAAAAATACGATCAACATTTGGATTAACCTCTCTGCCCCCGCGGCCGGCACCGGGACCGCCTCTATCGCTGCTTGGAGGCGCGCCGTCACTTGATGAAGCGCAAATAGAATTAGCTCTTCTTTGTTGCGGAAATAGTGCATAACCACACCCGTTGTGCAGCTCATTTCCTGAGCAATCGCCCGCATACTTGCTCGCTCAAGACCTTCTCGAACAATTACCCGCCAGGCTGCTGCCGCAACTTCTAAGCGGCGATCATGCTGTGCCATGAACTCAAATTCCACCTATCTGGACAATGTGAAAATCATCCGCTTGACAAACGCGCCGCTTCCCAGCAGCTGTGAATGCTCGTTGGCAAATATCATAACAGTTGTTATAAATAAGAAAAAAATAACAACTGTTATGAGGTGAAAATAGTGATGCAATCCCCTGCTTTATTGCCTCGTTCGGGGGCGTTCGGCTGGTTAGATCAATTGATTGGACCAGGTGCCACCCCAGCTGAGATCACGCTGCAATTGCTTCCCCCAATTGCCGCCATGATCGCTGCACCGGCCTATGCCTTGACCCTGCCAATGGAATGGAGCGGCTGGCAATTAGGCGTGATTTCTGTCCTTGGCTTCGACCTTGTAGGAGGAGTGTTGACCAATGCTACGTCGGCGGCCAAACGTTGGTATCACCGGCCCGGTCAAGGCTGGCGACAGCACCTAGCGTTCGTGATGCTTCATTTTGTTCATATTGCTGTAGTCGCCCTGTTCTTGTGAGGAGGAGACTGGCCTTTCTTTTTCGCTATCTCTGGATATCTTCTGGGGGCGTCGGTTTTGATTTTGAGGGTACCGCTGTATCTGCAGCGCCCCGTCGCGCTGGGACTGTATGGATTGTCATCGCTGGGCGATCGCTACTGCTGGATGCCTACACCCGGGATGGAATGGTTTCTATCACTGTTTTTCTTGAAGCTCCTCGTGAGTCATCTCCTGTATGAAACGCCCTATCAGCCAGAACCGTCTCAACAATCTTCCTGAATTCTCTGATGGCCTTGCTGTACGCGAAATATAGCGCTGGCTACTTGGCTGAGGATACCTAGAAGCATTCTGATCCTCAGCGCATCAGCAAAGTGGCTCCGCAGTCTGGTCCTCACCGGACTGGTGACTGCTATGGAACGATCGCTACCGTGTGGCAGTGTTTCACTGCGGTCTGCTCAGGTGACTGGTTAAGTCACATCAGTTTGCTCTGTTGCCGGTTGCTGCCGACTTCGATAGCGTTGACCGACCCATCCACCGAGCACTACAAGGCCGATGTAGGGGCTGAAGACTAATAGCCACAGCGTTAGCTGCAGCAAACTTACACTCACGGTTTGAGCTGCACTGGTGGCAGTTTGCCAGGTGTGATTGAGGGTTTCACCGACGGGCGAGGTCATTGGGGCCAGGGGTTGAGTACTGACCAGAGAGAGAGAAATGGTGGAATAGGCGACTCGGCTTTGGAGAGCTTTGGACTGAGCGTCTTGGCGTTCGATCGCTTCTCTAATCGTGCTGAGTTCGCGACTGACCTCAAGCACATCAGGAATAGAGCCAGAGCGCTCCATAATTTCCAACAGCGCTTCTTCTGACTTCCGGAGGTTACGCACCCGAGCCTGCAGATCGACGAGTTGAGCCGCCACATCTTCGGCGGCGATTGTTTGCTCAGCGACATTGCCTAGGTTTCGCAGGGCTTCTAGCGTGTTGTCTAAATTGGCTTGAGGCACCCGTATCTGCAAGCTGACCTGACGCGGCTGGGTCGCCTGATTTTCTTGGTCGGATAGGGAGAGCAAATCGCCTTGATTTTCCGCCAGAATATTGGAGATTGCTGTGACCGCTTCATCAACATTGGCTGACTCGATGCGCAGAGCGGCATTTTTGATCAGCTTCGGCGAGTGTTGCAGGTCAGGTGTGGGAATAGACGAGCTGCGATCGCCCGCACTTTCCGCTGAGACCACACTATCAGCTGCTGCCGAGGCGGGAGCCTCCTGAATCGCCGTCTCACTGCCGGTTGGTGCGCTGCTGCAGCCAACAGTTGCCGCCAAGCTTAAAAGCCCGGTAAGGGCAGCAAGGCGGAAATTAATAGAAGCCGGTTTAATCATCATGGTGCTCACTTTCCAACTGACGTAGGTCTAGTATGAAAAACGAGCACAAGGTGAAAGCCAGAGTTGCGAGAATTGAAACCAGTGTAGGGACTTAGAGCCTGTCATCAATTAGTTGCCAGACGCCTATGGGATAGTCATTATCGTGCCCGTTCTACCAACCACGCTAAGGGCTGAAACTCTTGTGGTATCGGTTATGAGCCGCTCACGGGTGTTAGCCCCCTAGTAGGCTAGAGTCTCCAAAGTTTCCCGCAGATAGAGACGCACTTGCTTGTCGAGCGATGAAGCGGTTAAAGAAGGGGATTGTTGCTGTTTCCAGCCTTTAAAGCCAGAGCTATTGGCGATCGCTGCCCTGAGATTGGCCCACGTTGTGCTGTCTGCAGAGGCGTCATGCGTCTTTGCCGAAGAGAACTGGGTCATGAATGTTGCCATAGTGTGAGAACAAGAGAGAACTCTGAGGGAGCCTACACTCTCTCAAAGCCCTTTCAGGATAGCGCACGGATTTGACGACCGATTGTAGGAACCACCACACTTTCAGCAGAATCTATTACGCTGTGCCCCACTGGTGGCGATCGATTTCTGCTCCTGGATGACGTCTGAGAGATTGTCCTTTTACCTAGCCCCGCCGCTAGAAAAATCTCTCCGTGACGATTGCGCCTTGACCCACCTCGATGATTAAAGCGCTGTTTCGAATAACGCCTTAAGATTCTTGGGACAACACAGAAGCCTTGGTATCGTCGGTTGAAGACGCTGTTGGTGCCTGGAAATCGCTCTCATCACTAGCGGTAATGGCGACTGCATCGCTCGCGGTTAGCTCCGTCGGGATGACTGTATCATTATCGCCTTCTAGGCAGCTGGGCTCAGGCGGCTCGTCCGTCGTTGACGGGTCTGAGATTTTCGCCACTTCTAAGACTTCTGAGGCGCTAAAAGTATGAGCTTTAACCCCTTCAGCATCATGTCTTGCCTCCGGCTCTGCTGATGAGTCAACCGTGATGTCTTGAACCAACGACTCTGACTGCGCTGTGATTGGGGCAACCGCCACCGCATCGGTCAGAGAAGTATCTGGTGAACTCGATGGAGCGTCAGGGCTGAGCGCACTGGCCGATTCGTCAGCATCCGTGTCGGCTAAATCGGACTCCGTATCAGCTAAATTAGCTTGGCTGTCGTCTGGCGCGTCGACTGAGGCTGGAAGATGACTGGGTACCGACACGGTGTCAGACTCAATCTCGTCATCAAGGGAATCAGCGGTTTCCCCCCGGGTTGTTGGGGGCACGTCCGATGTCGCTGGGGTGTCTGTGGGGGGAGGGCTTGGCGTCAGGGTCTCATTGAGAGACTCTGGGCCGGCGGCACTGGAGCCCACTGCTTCGGTGATCGTAGTCTCACAGATGGGCATGGTCTCGGCTGCCGGGTCCGGTATGGTGGGTGGCGCGGTCTCGGGGACCGGTCGGCCCTCTGCTGGGAGCAGGTCAGGGAGAATGCGCTCTAACCGCAGCCCAATAACCATGAACTTTTCCAGGATGGCAGTTGATTCGAAGGGCTCAGTTGTTTGGCGGGTCGTGGGCGAAGTCAGCAGTAAAGGAATCACGGTCGCCGGAACCTGCACAAACAAATTGGCGCATAAAAAGGCGATCGCCGCGATCGCCCAGCCAGTCGGGCGAGATTTGGCGGCAAATGGAGTCATGTCGGCCGCGATTGGCGCGAGCTGATACAGCCAGTAAAGCCCCAATAAAAGCGCGATCGCGCTGCAGAGCACCAAGAGTCGGCTTAACAGGGTGCGCTGCAGCGCGAGCAAGCGGCGCCGCTCGACCGATAACTGATCAGGGCGCAGAGCCAATCCCGGCACACTAAAAATGTAAAAAGGTCGCTGCAGCTGCATCCAGAGGATGGGCAGCGTGCCCACCAGTGCCAGCGTCAACAACTCGACGCCCGGTGCCACCACGGGATCGCCCACCGCGAGCCCTGCCAAACCGATATCCAACCAGAGCGGCACGGTCGCCAAGCCAGCTAGGTGTATCCAAAGGTAGGGATCGCGGTGGGGAAGAGTCATAGCATGGGTTAGACGGGCGACAACTTGCGACGTTGGGTGACCAGCTTGAAGGCTTGAATGATATCGCCTTCTTTCCAGCCGTTAAAGTTGTCAACCCCGATGCCACATTCAAAGCCCGCGGCCACTTCTTTAACGTCGTCTTTCATCCGCTTGAGGGAATCGAGATTGCCTTCATAGGCCGCTTCATTGCCCCGCTGAACCCGAATGCGACAGTTCCGTGTCACCTTGCCAGACAACACATAACACCCGGCAACGGTGCCTTTGCGAACGGGAAAGACAGCTCGAACTTCGACTTCGCCCAAGGGTTCTTCGACTAGTTCGGGTTCTAACAAACCTTCCATCGCACCTTGAATATCATCCAGCAGGTGGTAGATGATGTCGTAGTCGCGGACGTCAACGCCTTGACGGTCTGCCGCTTGGCGAGCGCCGGGGGCCAGGGTGGTGTTAAAGCCAATCAGAACCGCGTTACTGGCGGCGGCTAAATCAACATCCGTTTCACTGATTTCGCCCGGTGCTCCGAGCAGAACTCGGATTTGCACTTCATTTTGCGGCAGTTGCTGCAGCGCCGCCAAAATCGCCTCAATCGACCCCTGCACATCTCCTTTAAGGATAATGTTGAGTTCTTTGAGGTCACCCTCTTGAGCTTGGGCGGAGAGACTGCTCAGGGTGACCCGACGAGAAGCCATGGCCTGTTGCAAGCGAGAGCGTCGCTGTTCGTCGGAGCGCGAATCGGCAATGCTACGGGCTTCACGTTCATCGGCAAAGACTTCAAACTCATCACCTGCTGCCGGCACATCGTTAAGACCCAGCACCTCGACAGCAAACGAAGGCGTGGCTGCCGTCACCCGATCGCCGCGATCGCCGATCATCGCCCTCACTTTACCGAAAACCGAACCGGCAACGACACTATCGCCGACTTTGAGGGTGCCATTTTGCACCAGCAACGAGGCAACCGGGCCCCGTGCTTTATCGAGGTTGGCTTCGATGATGGTGCCCTTCGCTAAGCTATCGGGGTTGGCGTGTAAATCTTCCACCTCAGAGACGAGCAAGAGCATTTCCAGCAGGGTGTCGAGATTATCGCCATTGATGGCACTGACTGGCACCACAATGGTTTCACCGCCCCACTCCTCGGGCACTAAGCCGTGCTCCATGAGTTCTTGCTTGACCCGGTCGGGTTGGGCTGTCTCTTTATCGATTTTGTTGACCGCGACCACGATGGGTACTTCAGCCGCTCTGGCGTGACTGATCGCTTCAATCGTCTGAGGCCGCACGCCATCGTCAGCGGCGACCACCAGAATGGCAATATCGGTAACTCGCGTACCGCGGGCCCGCATGGCGGTGAAGGCTTCGTGACCGGGGGTATCGAGAAAGACGATCTGCTGCTCACCCCCATCATGTTCGATATCAACGTGATAGGCCCCAATGTGCTGGGTAATGCCACCGGCCTCGCCCTGAGCCACTTTCGTTTTGCGAATGGAGTCGAGCAGGGTGGTCTTACCGTGGTCGACGTGACCCATGATGGTGACCACGGGCGGGCGCTTCGAGAGATTCTCTAGGTCATCAGCGGTCAACATTTCCGTGACCTTTTTCGCTTCTGATTCGACCTCGGCGGTTTCCACCAGAATTTCGAACTCTTCTGCCACCATCTTGGCAGTTGCGATATCCAAGGTTTGGTTGATATTCGTCGCAATGCCCTTGAAAAACAGCAGCTTGATGATCTCGGTTTCCGGCACCTTGATCAAACTAGCCAGTTCATGTACCGAGAGCCCAGTGCTCAAGGTGACCATTTCTGGCCGCTCGGGTTCTTCGTTTTGGTTGCGGCGATCGCGCCGTTGATTACGGTTACTTTCGCCGCGCTGCTGTGGCGGCTTGTGAGATTTGGGCGTGCTGGGCGGCTTTGGACTAGACTTGGACTTCGGCTTAGGCGGGCGGGCGATCGAGACGCTCAGAGCCGCCGAAGCCCCGTTATCATTCAGATCACCTGTGACCTCGTCAATATCCGCCAGGATGTCTTCTTCCTGATGCTTCAGGAGATCATGACCCCGCCGCTTCGTTTTGGCCTTGGTGGTCTTTTGTTGTTCTTGCTCGTCTTCTTCGCGCTCTTTCCCTTTGCGTTTTTGGCGAGGCGGTGACGGCCGTCGCAAAATGGGTTCTTCAACCACATCGCCCGGTACGGCAGCGGTATCATCTTCATCCTGTGACGTATCGTCGTCGATGGATTCCGACCGTTTGGGCTTAGGTCGACGGAGCTCGGGCTTAGGCTTGAGCTGAGGGGCTTCTTCCTCTTCGTCAATTTCGCGAATCTCAATCCGCGTCGGCTGAGAAGGATCACCGCCCCGATCAGCACTGCGATCGCGCTTCTTGAGAACTGGCCGCGAAGGGCGCTCCGGTCGTGAAGGCCGACTCGGGGGGCCAGCCAGTTCGAGATCAGGCTGCTCAACTGTGCCCTCGCGCGACTCTGGCCGATCGACCTGACGCGAAACCGGCGAGCGGGGCATCGCGGGCTTCGGCATGGCTACTTCGCCTGGGCGCTTGGGCCGAGGCCGAGGTACTGCCGAGGGTGACTGAACCGCAGCGGGACGACTGGGGGGAGCACTCGCCTCATCGCCGACCGGGGCGGCAGGACTGACAGCGGCACCGGTTGCTTCAGATGGGGCGGGCGTGGGAGCCACCGCTGGTTTGGGGCGATGCCGCCGAATTTCTAAAATTTGTTGCTTCTTGGCTGGCCGTGGCGTCTCTTTTGCGGTCGGAGCCGTGGGCTTCTGAGGACGACGAGGAGGAGAAGGCTTAGTCGGCTTGTTGAGTAGTTTTCCTGACGTTTGCTTGACCTCGTTCTGAATCTTGACTGCATCGTCACTCGTGATACTGCTGCTGTGGCTTTTAGCCGAAATCTCTAAGCGCTCACAGATGGCCAGAATATCCTTATTTTCCAATCCGAGTTCCTTCGATAATTCGTATATTCTGACTTTGCCGTTGTTCATCCAAATCTCCCTCGTCGATACCGCTATTCCATAAAACAAACCTGCTTTGCTAGACAAAACTTACATTGACTCGTTGCCGCAAACTGCCGCAACCCTAAAACTCAAGCTATCAAAACTAGGCTTATAGGTCTCAAAGAGCACATAAACGTCAACTCTCTAAGCGAATGTGTGTTTCTTGGCAGAGCACTATGCTACCAAACCCTAATCATACTGTAATCAACCGTTGAGCTCATGTTCCACGGGAATCTCTTAACTATAGGAGCTTTTCACCCCGAGTCGATGATTCCGGCAAGGGCTCAGAGCTGGCGATAGTAGGGCGGGTTAACCGTTGCTGCAGCTGTTGATAAATCTGCTCGGAAACGGGTGCCTTTAAGGCTCGCCCCAGCCGATTTTTCTTGTGAGCGGCTTTGAGGCAGGCGGCCGTCGGGCAGAGGTAGGCCGATCGCCCCGTCCCCTCATCTAATTGTACTGTGCCGGTAGGATAGACTCGCACGATCCGCCACAGGGCTGATTTAGGGGCGATCTCGCGGCAGCTCACACAGCGTCGGAGGTTGGGTTGCATAACGTGCATGTGATGGCGGCAACCATCACTCCTCTTCAGGGGCAGCACTGGCGCCAATCGCCTCACTCTCGGCAGTTGCCTCATCTGCTGCTGCCTCATCTGCTGCTGCCTCATCTGCCGCACTGTCTGGAGCCGTCTCCTCCGCCTCCGGTGCGACCTCTGCCTCGGCTGCCAGCGTGGCCGTGGTGGCTACTGCGTCTGCCGGTTCTGGCACTTCTCCTGCCGCCGCCGCTTCGGCCGCTAAACGAGCTGCTTTCTCCGCTTCGTAGGCCTCGTCTTCCGCTTTCCAGGCGGCTAGCTCGGCAGCCTCGGCGGCTTCCTTCTCTAGACGTGCCTCTTCAGCCGCTTGGCGAATTGCTAGCTGCTCGGCAATCTTCTGATCTTCTTCGGCATAGTCGTATTTAGCCGTATCTTTAATGTCGATTTTCCAGCCGGTGAGCTTGGCGGCGAGGCGAACATTTTGTCCTTCTTTACCAATGGCTAAGCTGAGTTGATCTTCGGGCACGAGCACATGGGCCTGCCGGTCTTCGGGATTCATCAGGCGCACTTCATCCACTCGGGCCGGGCTGAGGGCATTGGCGATGTACGTGGCTGGGTCAAGCGAATAGCGAATGACATCAATTTTTTCCCCCCGCAATTCGCTCACGACCGCTTGAATGCGCGATCCCCGAGCGCCAATACAGGCTCCGACGGGGTCGACATCGCGTTCGGCGGTGTCAACGGCAATTTTGGTTCTCGGCCCGACGGAGCGAGAGGGCGGGTTAGCTTCGCGGGCGACGGCCACGATGCGCACAATTTCGTCTTCGATCTCGGGCACTTCGTTGGAAAACAGCTCAACGACCAGGGCCGCATCGGCGCGCGACACCAGCAGCTGGGGACCACGGTGGGAACCTTCGGACACTTTCTTGAGCACGACCCGAAACTTGGAATTAGGGCGGTAATTGTCGTTGGGCAGCTGATCACGCTTCAGCAATTCGGCTTCGACTTCCGGCTGACCGGTGCCGCTGCTGACGGTCATGATGACGGACTGCCGTTCAAACCGCTGCACCGTCGACGTGAGGACAGTGCCTTCCAGCTCTTGAAATTCTTCTTGAATCAGTTTGCGCTGCTGGTCGCGGAGTTTTTGGGCGAGCACCTGCTTGGTTTGAATCGCGGCCATGCGACCAAAGTCTTTTTGCTCAGGGGTCACGTCGAGCACAACGGTATCGCCGACTTGGGCTTCTGGGGCGACTTCTAATACTTCGGCGAGGGCAATCTGGTGGTCAGCATTTTCGACCTCTTCGGCAATGGTTTTGGAGGCCAACACCCGAAATCCCTGGTCGTCTTCGTATTCGACGTCGAGTTCAACGTCGAAATTATCGAAGTAGCCCTCATCAAAATGAATGTCTTCGGCCACGCGCTGGGTGCGACGAAAGCGCTCATAGCCCTTGAGTAAAGCCTCTCGTAGGGCATTTTCGACGGCATGTTTAGGCAGATTGCGCTCGCGACTGATGCTATCGATTAGGTCTTGTAGGTTGGGCAGGCTGACTAAGGACATGGGCTAACTTACTAACTCCCTCAAAATGGTGGCGATCGCCCCGCTGGCGACCCAATGAAATGGCATAAAAATTCCGATTTATCCGATTTAGATAGACTTATTCAACCGCTTGGTCACTGAGTTGAACGGTTTCTACTAACGTTCTCGGCAACTTGGTGGGTTTCCCCTTACGACTGAGATAAAGGTGATCGGCGTCGCGCTTGAGTAGCTGTCCTAGCCAAGTGTGACGATCTTTGTAAGGCTCTGAGAGCTGCACTTCTACCATGAACCCTTTGAAGACAATAAAGTCGCGATCAGACAGCAGCTCGGAGGAGACACCGGGGCTGGAGACTTCGAGCACATAAGCATCAGGGATCAGATCGCTTTCATCTAAGACCGCTTCCAAAGCCTGACTCATCTGTTCACAGTCATTGAGGCTGGTGTCTTCTTGCTGGCAGTTCCGCACATCGATCCGGAGAACCGGCGGTGAATGGTTAGTCTGAAAGACTGCATCCACCACCTCTAGCCCTAGGTGCTTGGCAACGGGCGTCGCTAAGTCTAGGACTTCAGGAATGAGCGGATGAGCCATATAGCACTCCAATAAAAAAAGTGGGTAACGTGCCCACTTCCTCAGAACATGCAGAATTAGGCACGAGCAAATAGCCCCGCCATCTACTCGGCTAATCATATTAGCGCATATCCGCAGGGCGTTCTAAACTGCGTTTGCGCAACGGTTTGCTGTGATGAAACCTACTGGCGGACTTGAGTCATATTATAAAGTTTGTAATTGCCCTCTCTGAGGCGATCGACGTCTTCTACAGAGAGCTGTTTGACGTAATTGATCTTGATTTCTTCTAACAGGGCGACGGTCCACTGTTCGAGTTCGTCCACCGTCTTGTTTTGCTGGACTTCGGTGCGGAGAGCCTCACCGATTTTGGTGATGAGATTTTGGGTGAGCGCACTCCCTTTTTCATCTTCCAAGGCTCCAGTCATTGCCTGATAGAGGGTTTGCGACGTTTGATTGACCACTTGTTGAGCGATTTGATCCGGCAGGTCGCCAATGCCAGGCAGCTGCCGAAACCCCTGATAGCCGGGGGCCTGTTCCAGGGCGCTGACAACACTGTGCTTAAGCAGGGCGTCGAGTTCAGGTTTGATGACAGGCAAGACCTGATACATCGTGATGGTGGTCAGCTTGCTCGCGATCGCTTCCACCTCGTTGACCCCGTTGATATCGACATATTGACGTTTGGCCCCGATCGCCAATAGCCAGTCGGCCACGTCGCCATCCCGCACGAGATTTTGAATTTGGTCAACGACGCGCAGCACCACAATCTCGGTGAGTTCCACCGCAAAGTTGGCAATAAAGATGCGGTTGACCCGATTGCGGAGTGGGATCAAGTTCACGAGCTGCGACTGGTTGAGCCGAATCGTCACGGGGATCACGCGCAACCAGCGCCAAAAAGGCAAGAAAAAGAACAGGTCATACCACCGCAGCAGTAAGGCATCTAGCCAGGTGTAGTTTTGGTAGCGGCGGCTGATGTAGAACGTGCGCGCGAGCAGCTCAGCGGCAAAAAATAAGACAAACCAGCCATCGAGTTTCCAAAAGTCGTTGCGGGGGCCGCCATCTTCACCGATGCGCCGAAAATAGTTGGTTGCCAGCAACGGTTCGATATCTTCGTTGAAAAAGCCGATTTCTTGAGTCCAGCCAGCTTGGGTGAGGTAGTCTTCGCTCCAAAAAGTGGTGAACGCCTGTTTAGAAGAATCGACACCGATGCGATCGCGGATGTCGTTCTTAATGCGCTCTAAAGTGCCTGACTTGTTGGCAATTTCGAAAGGGTTTTCGTCGACCATGCTGATGCTTTGTTGGCGCAGGTCGGACAGTAAGGTCTCCGCTTGAATCGATTGCAGCCCCGTTTGGGCCACTTGCTCTTCGAGCTTTTCGACGGTTTCAAGATAATTGACCGTGGCCCGCTCTGGCTCGATGCCCTTAAACACTTCGCCATACCAAGTGGTGAACTCGGGTAAAAACTTCAGGTAAAGATCGCGAAACCGGATGTAGCTGGTATCAAACAGCACCAGGGTCAGGTTGATCAATGCCACGATCGCCACAATGCGCTCAAACCAAAGCGCGGTGGTTTTGACAATCGGACGACGTTTTTTAGAGCGGGAAAGCGCAGCCATAGCCTCGGGGGATCAAAACGTTATCTAGCACTGTGTCGCGAAAGGACGCAGTTGTCATCTGCTTGTGAGAATAGACTGCTAAGGGCGCTTTCTCTAGGGGTGGTAATCAATTAACCGCCAAAAATTTGCCGAATCAGCCTGACCGCACCCACCTCAACTGTCGGTTGGTAACCCGGGTTCAGCAGGACATTTATCGCCTTAAGGATGACAGGCCGGAGGATTGCCGAAATTTTCCAACTGGGGGCAGGCGGTCATGGGTTTGAGCTCTCCCTGGCGCTGAGGCCGATCGCTTCGCCGCCGCCGAAATTCGCTACAGTGAATTTACACACTGTTACATCTTGTTGCCTGTATGACGGTCGCGATCACCTCCAACATTCATGAAGTCCTCGCTCTACCGGGTGATACCTGGCAGTGGCAAGGTCACGATATCTACTACGTCAAAGCGGGAACCGCTCACCGCGATCGGCCACCGCTGCTGCTAGTGCATGGGTTTGGGGCGTCTACCGATCACTGGCGCAAAAATATTCATGAACTCAAAGAGGAATTTGAGGTGTGGGCGATCGACCTGTTGGGATTTGGGCGATCGGCCAAGCCCGACCAGGCCTACAGCGGTCGACTCTGGCGTGATCAACTGCATGAGTTCAGCCGTGATGTGATTGGGCGACCAGCCGTAATCGCCGGCAATTCGCTCGGGGGATACGCCAGTTTGTGTGTGGCCGCTGACCATCCTGAATCGGTAGCGGGCGTGGTGTTGTTGAATAGTGCTGGCCCGTTTCAATCGAGTACGCCGGCCCCGAAACCGAACCCTTTACAGCAGGCAATTCGACAAACCGTGCAGACGGTATTGCTGCAGCCCCTGCCCAGCTGGCTGCTGTTTCAGTACGTGCGGCAGCGCCGCAACATTCGCAAGACGTTGAAGCAGGTCTACCTCGATCACACGGTGATCACGGACCAACTTGTCGAAGATATTCGTCGCCCGGCTGATGATCCGGGTGCGGTCAAAGTCTTCGCGGCTGTCTTCAAGTCACCGCAAGGGGAAACGGTGGACGCCTTGCTCAGCCGCATGACCGCGCCGCTGCTAATTCTGTGGGGCGAGGGCGATCCTTGGATGAATACTCGCCAGCGCAGCCAGCAGTTTCGCGAGCATTACGCCCCCCTCAAGGAGCATTTTTTGCAAGCGGGGCATTGTCCCCATGATGAAGTGCCTCAGCAGGTCAATCAGCTGCTGGCCGAGTGGGTGTTGAGCCTAGAGAGCCCTGACGTCGTTGACAGTGTGGCCTAGTCGCTGTCAGGCCGACTGGCCGCTGTTCGCCACTTGCAGGATGTCAACAGTCTGCGGCCAGTTTTTTGCCCCATCTGCGTCATTCAAAATAAAACACATCTCACCTGAAGAACCCGATTTCTGAGAACCGGTTAACAGTCTGCGGCCAGTTTTTCATAGAAACCGGTTTCTTGGACAAAGTATTGCTTGGAATACTCCTAGACAAAGCCCTTCCTAGTCTGTTTCATACCAATTCTCTGAAACTGGGCTACAGATCTTCCTTTCGACTCCGCTCAAGGAACGTCGGCTGAGCGGAGTCGTTCGCATCGCGTCTCCCCGAGGGAGAAAGCCGACTGGTATGTGTAGCTGTAATTCGTAGAACTGGTATCAGAGGATATTTTTTTATCCCCGGCTTTAAGCCGCAGATCGGCTTCCTCTCACAGGGTTCTCAGAGAAGTTCCGTATATTCCGAGGTGTCCTTTTCTTCAAAGAACCGTCATGCGCCGAAAGTTTTTCTACGCTGTTTCTGGGGCGATGGGTATCAGCTTGCTGGTGAATTTGGCCCCACTGTCGGGTGTCCCTGGCGGTGGGCAGGCACTGGCACCGGCCAGGGCTCAAGTGCAGTCTGAGATGACGGTTGAGGCACTAGAGGACATTTTGCAGGATGAGGCGGGTAACTTACAGGGCTCAGCGGGCCAATGGCAACTGACGCTAGAGGGGCAAACTGTGGTTGTGTTGGCCGATGAAGCAAGAAATCGGATGCGCATCGTGACGCCGATCGCGGCGGCTGAGACGCTCTCTGTCGAGCAGGTTGAGGCCATCTTGCTGGCAAACTTTCATTCGGCTCTGGATGCGCGATATGCCGTGACCGAGGGGACGGTAGTGGCGGTTTATGTGCATCCCCTGGGGTCGTTGCAAGCCTCTGATTTGCGCTCGGCGCTGCGTCAAGTGGTCACCCTAGCGGCTACTTTTGGTACGACTTACACGAGTGGCGAACTGGGCATCGGGCGAGCGACGCCCCCCGCCGATACCCCCAAATCGCTGGAAGGACTGATCGGTATTTAAGCCCAGGGTGGTGGATTGACTGAGTGGAGGGAGCCGCGATCGCTCTATTGGAGTGAACCAGGGATGGTCGATGGCTTGCCAACTTAGCCTGAGGATGGTCGCTGTGAGGATGGTCGCTGGCTGGGCAGGTTACGCTAGCGCTAAGCCAGCCGATGACTTTTGATGCTGGCGGCACTGCCGGTTGCAACCATTGCCCATATCGCCATCATGTCCAAACGTAAGTCTCCTCTACAAGCTACGGTGGCGCTGCTATTGCTGGTTTCTGCCGCCAGTTTGGGCATCGCGGCCAGGTTGTATTTGCAGGGCCAAGGGGGACAGGTCGTCTTTGTGGCTACCCGCGTGTGGATCTTGCTGTTGCCGATCGCGTGGTACCTGCGAGTTGATCGCCAACGACTTTCTTTGCCCCGACCCACCCAGCGAGAACTGGGGGCAGGCATTTTGCTCGGGGTGGGGATGTTTGGGGTGATTTATGGCGCCTATGTGGGTTTAGAGCAACGCTGGCTTGACCCCGCGACGGTGCAAGCCGCTGCCGCCCAGGTGGGACTGCTGAACCCAGAGATTTATCTGGCGAGTGCGGTTTACTTTACGTTTGGCAATGCCCTGGTTGAGGAATACATTTGGCGGTGGTTTGTCTATCAAAAATGTGAGGTCTTGGTGCCAGGCGGGTGGGCAGTGGCCCTGGCCGCGCTGTTCTTTACCCTGCACCACATCATCGCGCTGGCGGGCTTTACCGGCAGTTGGGCCGTCGTCATCCTCGGGTCAGTGGGGGTCTTTGTGGCCGGGGTGGTGTGGTCATGGTGCTACCTCACCTATCGTTCGCTATGGGCCTGCTATATCAGCCATCTGCTGGCCGATTTGGCGATCGCGATCGTCGGTTGGCAACTGCTCTTTGCCTGAGGGGCAACGACCGGTTGCATCCTTGAGCCCGATGCTCGGCAACCAGACGGCACATCTATCCCCCTACTGCTGGGTTCCTCAGTGCGGCCAAGCTAGCGTGGGACGGCCAATTACTGAGAATGAGTACCCCCCTTCTCTAGAAGTGATTTCCGCTACCGCTCAGCCACTGCTACGGGCGGCGTCCCGATCGCGGCCTGAAGTTAAGTATCGTCAGCCCCTTTCAGGATTGCCTCGATCGCGGGATGTAGGCTGTAGAAGAAAACTGTGTGACTGCTATTTCGTCCCCCTCATTCAGGAAGCTCAACTATGTCGCGAGGATTTTCACGCCGTCATTTTTTGCAAACCGCTGGAGCGACCTTAGCGGCGTTGGGCTGGTCGCAGTGGGATGTCATGCAGCGGAGCGATCGCTACGGGCGTCTGCTGGCCCAATCGACCCCGCGCAAGCTGGCGTTACTCGTGGGGATCAACGCCTACCCGGAGGATGGCTTGTTTCCCCCGCTGAACGGCTGTGTCAATGATGTGGAACTGCAGTATCAGCTATTGGTGCATCGTTATGGGTTTAATCCGAGCGACATCGTGACGCTGACCGACGAGCAGGCCACCCGCGAGAACATTCTCACCACGTTTGACGAGCATTTGATCAAACAGGCGCAACCTGACGATGTGGTGGTCTTTCACTTTTCGGGTCATGGCTCTCGGGTGGCAGACCCCGACAAAGACTTTGAAGATGGTTTAAACAGCACTCTGGTGCCTGTGGATAGTCCTTTGCCAGCTGGCTTTCCCCGCGAGGGCGGAGCCGTCAACGACATCACGGGACACACGCTGTTTTTGCTGGGCAGTGCGGTGCCGACTGACAACTTCACGATGGTGCTCGATAGCTGCCACTCGGGCGGCGCTAAGCGGGGCAACCTGGCGATTCGCGCCCGCCCGGGCGGCAATGGCTTAGCGATGAGCGCAGCCGAACTGGCTTATCAGGCCCAGTGGCTATCACGGTTGAATTTGAGTCCAGATGATTTTGTGGAAAAGCGTCGGGCCGCGATCGCCACGGGCGCCGCAATTGCCTCAGCTCGCCGTAACCAATATGCCGCCGATACGCCCTTTGCCGATTTTTATGCTGGGGCGTTTACCTTTGTGCTCACGCAATATCTGTGGCAGCAGACGGGCAATACGTCCTTTGACACCACGATTGCAAATGTGGGTCGCACGACGACGGAACTATCGTTTAGCAACCAAATTCCTGAGCTATCAATGGCCCCCGATCGTGAAAGGACGGCGCCGATTTATTTCACCCCCAAGGTGTCCGATCCGGCTGAGGCGGTGGTCACCAATATTACGGGCGGTGAGGTGGAGGTGTGGCTGGGGGGCGTTGATCCCAACAGCTTGGAAGTATTTGGGCCGGGGGCGGTGCTCTCTGGGGTCGATGAAACGGGCCAGTCACGTGGTCAAGTGCAGCTGACTGATCGTCAAGGTCTGCGCGGTCGCGGCCGCCTGCTCGAAGCGGCAGGGCTCCCCTCAGGCTCGCTGCTGCAAGAACAAGTGCGTGGCATTCCGACCGATGTCACTTTACGGATTGGCCTGGATGAGTCGCTGGGGGCTGATACGACGATCGCCCAATCGACCCTGGCCACGATTCTCCAAATTGAGCCCCTCGCCCTGGGGGGGGATGAAGTGCACTATGTGCTAGGACGCATGACCGCAGAAAATCGTCAGGAACTCGCCGATCAGCCTGACTTACCCGCTGAGGGCAGCCTCGGGTTATTTTCGCAGGGGCTTGATTTGGTACCTGACTCTTACGGCAATCCGGAGGAAACGGTGACGGCAGCGATTGAGCGGCTACGGCCCAAGCTGCGATCGCTTTTAGCCGCTCGCTTGATTAAACTGACGCTCAACCCCGGCTCCTCACGCTTAAATCTCAGTGTGACCATGATTCCCGAAGCAGGCAATCAGGTTTTAGCCAATGCTTTTACTGTGCGTGGCACGGCATCACCTGAAGCGGACAATGCTCCCCCCCCGCGCCCCGGAGTTGATCAAATCCCCCTCGGGACAGGTATTCAATTTCAGGTTGACAATCAGGAAAGTCGCGACCTTTATCTCAGCGTGTTGGTGATTGATGCCACAGGCGTCATGTCGGTCATCTTTCCGAACCAGTGGACTGCAACAGTCGAATCGACGCTGCTGCCAGCCGGCGCCAGCCTGATGCTGCCTGATCTTAGCCGAGACAGATTTCGATTGGTTACCCAACCGCCGGTAGGCACCACAGAGGTGCTCATTGTCGCCAGTAGCAATCCCCTCAACAATGCCCTGCAGGGACTGCAGGCAATCGCCGATGATACTGGCGTTTCATCGGGTCCCCTCGGTGTTGACGACCCGACAGCAGTGGTAGATGGCTTTCTGCAAGATGTTAGTGGCATGCGGGGTTCTGAAACCTCGACCGTACAGCCGGTGAGCGTTACGCAGCTGGCGGCGTTGTCTATTACCTTTGATGTGGTTGACGGTGCCGTCTCCTGCCGCAGTGTACCCCGCTGTTGATTTCGAGGTCGCCGCAACCAGAATGCAATCCCAGTCCTGAGGTCTGCGACTGTCAGTTGCTCAGCTCACGTGATAGCGATCGCGTCCGTTGGCTTTAGCGGTATACAGTGCTTGATCGGCCAAAATCAGCAGCTTTTGACAGCTGAGCGACGAAGTTGGCACCAGAGTCGTGACGCCAAAACTCATCGTCACCCGACAGCAATCCGGGGATAACGATGACACGGGTGCAATATTGGCGATCGCCTGCTGCAGCTGTAGCACAACATTCACGGCACCCGCCTGATCGGTATTGGGCAACACTACGACAAACTCTTCGCCGCCATAACGCGCCACAAAATCGTCAGGCCGCTTAAGCACCTGACTCATCGCCATCGCCACCGCCTTGAGGCAGTCATCACCCAGCAGATGTCCAAAGGTGTCGTTTACTGCTTTGAAGTTGTCAATATCGCCCAGGATGACTGACAACGGCTGCTGTTCACGCTGTAGACGTCGCCACTCCTGTTGAAGGCGATCGTCAAAGCAGCGCCGATTAGGAATTTGAGTCAACCCATCCAGATTAGACAAGCGATTGAGCTCTCGATTCGCCATCTGCAGGGCTTGATTTCTTTCCGTCAGGGTTTCATGCTGCTGCTGGAGCAAGGCCGTTTTGTCATCATGTAGACGCTGAATCTTGGCCTCTAAGTCTTCAATCAGTTGGCGCATTTCCAGCGGGTCGAGCGCCCCCAAAATACTCGTCTGAGTCGTGATGCCGACTAAATGCTGCTGCTTATTCACGACCACGACCCGGCGAATGCGGCGCTCCTCCATGAGCTTATGCACTTTCCAAACCGAATCTTGAGGACTCACGCCAAAGACCGGCGCGCTCATCACCTGTTCTGCTTGAGTCTGAGCAAAGTCAAATGCTAAGGCCTGCAACTGTACGACGTCCCGCTCGGTCACAATGCCGATGGGCAAGATTATGCCAGCGTTCTCTTGCACAATGACCACGCAACTCACTGAAGCTGCCGCCATTTGCTGGGTGATGGCGGCTAGCGAGGCCTGGCCGCTGGCCATGATCACATTGCGAGTCATGATCTCTTGCACCAGCCGATAGCGCAGCAAATCTGCTGGCATGAGAGTCGCGCGGACGCTTTTGGGCGTTACCAGACCAATGGGGCGCTCTTGATCATCGATGACTGGCAAATGACGGATGCGATGTCGCCGCATAATTTGCATTAGCTCAAAGGCATTCCCCAAATCGTCGCGGTGGCGCGTAATCAGGTCAGTTGTCATCACCTGCTCAACTGTCAGGCCAGACAGATTCGACTGCGCCGCAATCTGGCGAATTAAGTCACGCTCTGTGACAATGCCGATGAGTTTTTCCTGCTGTACCACCAGCAAACTGCTATCAGGGCTAGACGCTGATGTCTCTGTCTCCAGCTCACAGGCCAATTGAGTCAACTTCTGGATCGCGGCTATCAGGGGTGTCTCGGCTGAAATGGTGGTGAAGTGACTTTCCACACAGGGATGAACCATCGCTTGCTCTCAGACTCTGTAGATGTCAATAACCGCTAGGACTGTGAGCTATCAGCCACCGCCATCGTTTACTTCATAAACTTTCACAATATAGTCCATCATGAGGTGCGCAGGGGAACGTAGATCTGGAACTCAGACCCTTGGCCCAGCTCTGAACTTACGGTGAGTTGGCCCCCATGTTTGTCAGTCACAATTTGATGGCTGATTGACAGGCCCAAGCCGGTGCCCTTTCCGATTGGCTTGGTGGTAAAGAACGGGTCAAACAGCTTGGCTCGATGTTGTTCGTCAATACCAGGGCCATTGTCGCGAATCCGAATCAACACTTGATTGTTGAGTTTGGTCGTGATGATTTTGACCGTAGCGGCTTCGGGTTTGTGGGTGCGATCGCCCATCATGAGTTCTTGCTCTAACGCATCGACAGCGTTGCCCAGCAGGTTCATAAATACCTGATTCAACTGGCTGGGGTAGCACTCCAACAGCGGCAGCTCGCCGTATTCTTTGATGATGTGAATTTCGGGCCGCTCGGGTTTGGCTTTGAAGCGATGGTGCAAGATCAGCAGCGTACTATCGAGCCCTTCGTGAATATCGACCGCTTTCATTTCCGCCTCGTCTAAGCGAGAAAACGTTCGCAACGATGAGACAATTTGCCGAATCCGCTGACTGCCTAACTGCAATGACTGCAAGATTTTGGAGAGATCCGCGAGCAAATATTCCAAATCAATTTCGGTGATGAAATCAGCTATCTCAGGTGCTGGATTCGGATGATGTTTCTCGTATAAATTCACCAGAGTCATCAAGTCATCCGAATACTCTCGAATGTGGGGAATATTGCCGTAAATGAAATTGACGGGGTTGTTGATTTCGTGCGCAATACCGGCCACCATTTGCCCTAGCCCTGACATTTTCTCGGTCTGCACCAGCTGGGTTTGAGTTTTTTGTAGCGTTTGCAAGCTCTCTTCTAGCTGTGCTGCCTTGGCTCGCGCTACTGCGGCACTTTCTTTCGCTTGCGAGTAAAGCTCAGCCTGCTGAATAGCGATACTGACCTGAGCCGCCAATGACTGCATGAGGTCGATTTCGCTCTCTTGCCAAGCTCGGGTTGTGGCACATTGATGGGCAATCATCAGTCCCCACAGCGAGTTGCCCACCAGCACCGGCACCACAGCATTAGCCCGAATTTGCAACCCTTGCAAGAAGTCGCGGTGACATTCGTTGATGTTCGCCGTTGCCACATCGTCGATCGCCTGCGTGCGCCCCTCCAGGTATAGCGCCGCATATTCTGCCGCAAAGCAGTTGTCAGGACTCTGATGCTCGATCGTCGCAATCCACGGTGCGACCACTGATTCAGTGACGATCTGCCCCTGCCAGTTGGCATCAAAGCGATAGAACAACACGCGATCAGCGTTGAACAGTTGCCGCACCTCCCGCGCCGCCGTGTCGAGAATATCGTCCAAGCTCAGAGACTGGCGAATTTGATTAAAGATCGCGTTGAGTAGGACCTCGCGCTTGGCTGTTTGGCGGTAGGTCGCTCGGGATTCTTTCAACAAATCTTCAGCGATTTTGCGATCGGTGACATCTTCGATCGCGCCCAACAGACCGACGACATGGCCCTGCGCATCATGCATCGGCAGTTTGCTCGTTTCGCGCCAGCTGAGCTGCCCATCGGCCTGTCGCTGCGACTGCTTGATCCGCAACATCGGGGTATCGGTGGCCATCACGCGGCGATCACATTCCAGATACCAGGCCACCTGTTCGTCAGTCCATGGCAGGTCAGCATCGGTGAGACCCACGACGGCGCGGCGATCGGGCAAGCCCGCCATCTCCGCCCACCGTTGATTGCAGCCGAGGTACACCGAGTTGCGGTCTTTCCAAAAAATGTATTGGGGAATGTTGTCAATCACTAACTGCAGAAAATCGACCGACGCTTGAATCGGCTCGACACAGCGCCCCGGCGGTTGGCTGGGCACCGACTCAGTTGCTGGAGGCGAGGCCATCGTCGGATGGGTGGACGACGGTGCTGGGGCGGCGGCGGCCTGGCTGGGCATTTGCGCCCCCACAATCGAGTCAGGATGAGCCTTTAGCTGGGCTACCGTCAAACTGTCTGGCGTCGCCGTCAGCGACGGCTCGGCAGGGGGAAGTGGGTGACTGACACTCACGATGTGACTGACCTGCCCCTGCTGATCGGTGATGGGCGTGTAGGTGGTTGCATACCGCTGACCAATTTCACCTCCCGGCAGCCAATGAACCCGTCGCTCAGCCGTCGCCTGTTGCTGAACGCGACGGAGCGCATCGTCGACTTGCTGCCAATACTGCCGCCAGGGACTGGCCGGTGAATGTGATGAGGCGAAGGCGGCCAGATCGGCATTGGTTTGGCCAACACAGTCTGAGCTCAGCACTGCCAAGCGCTGGGATAACGCCGGACTCACGGCGCAATAGCGCAGCGCGTGATCGTAGACCGCCATGTCCTCTAGCGATCGCTCAACGAGTTGCTGGAGGGCAGTTGTGAGGATCAAACTAGCATCAGCAGCGGCAGACATAGGCGTTCGTCGAACTTTTAATCGTTCGGGCGGTGATCAATATCATCGATAGAGTACCCAGCCATCCGACGGGAGAAACGATTTGCTCTCCGCCCCCGCTCAGGCAATGCTGCCCCGTTTCCGCGCTTCTTTAAAGGAGGTGCCGACATTTTGCAAACCGGCGCGAATCATCTCGCGTTCTAGCAGCGCAAAAAATCGGCTGCGATCGCCGCCGCGCACGACTGCATGATTGTGGGCTTCGGCCAGTGCGATCGGGTAGCCATAGCCCTTTTGCACCTGGGTGATCACCATTTCTAGCGCCGCGTCGCGGCGCGCCACATCGAGCGCCACCCAGGCGGGCAGCTCAATGCGAGCAAGTTCGGCACCCACGTGCAAATAGCAAAAATAGATGTGATGTGGCCCATAGTCCGCCAAAATATTGACGGAACTGCGCCACAGCGGGCCGCGCTCGCCTGGAGCTAAATGGGTGGAGTAAAGAGCGACATCGCGCAGCGGCTCAAACACCTGGCAGGGGGCCAAATCGCGCTGGGCGGCACAATGGGTCAAGCAGTCGGGCACCTCAAACGGGCAGCTCTGCAGCCGCAAAAAGTTCAGCGCTTCGCCGCTGCGCGAGGCACTGACATAACCCACCAGGGGCACGCCCGCCGCCTGCAACTCATCCCAAGCGGCCAAAATGGGGGGCAAGATGCGATCGCGGGCGTCATGGGGCAAGTCTTCTAAAAACCAGTAGATTAAGGAGCCATCCGTCAAGGCGAGGGTAGGCACCGAGTCAACAGTCGCTGACTCCGCGCCTATCGTGAGGGCCAGATCGGCCAGAGCTTGGGCTTCGGAAATGGTGCGGCGATGGCCCATCCATTCTTCAGTGCGAATGCCCCACTGGCGAGAAATGTAGAGGTCTTCGGGACGATAGACCACCTCAGGCAGACTGTCTAACAGCGGAAAGCGGCCCTGACCATAGTGCAGCACCACCCGACCCACGTTGAGCAGATAGCAGTAGGCAATTTCGTGATGGCTGGGGGAAATCTGCGACCCATCGGTGGCCAATACGGTATGAGCAGCGGGCGCAGCCGCAATCGCCACCCGCGTATCTAACGGTTCTATCGGCGTCGCGATGGCGAAGGGGATGCGATCGTGCCAGGCTTCTAGGCGCTCGATCAGCTCTGCCTGGTGGGCCTGAGCCTGCTCCATCAGCGTATTAGCAATTTTGACGCGGCGTCCGGCAGCTTCGGCTTCTTCTTTAAGGTGATGACTAATGCCCTGCATTTGCTGGGCGAGCTTCATCAAATCCAACATGGCAGTGCTCTGATGGCGCCTAGAATCCGCTTCCAGGAAAGCGGGTGAATCGTCGACCGTGAGCTCCTAAACCAGATTCCCAAAGTTGGGCTGAAGCCCGACCACACCTGACCAAAGCTCAGAGTATGCCAAGCAATAACGGGTCCAAGAACCCGGTTTCTATCAAAAACTGGCCGCAGACTGTTGACCGGTTCCTAGAAGCCGGGTTCTTCAGGTGAGATATGTTTTCTTTGGGATGACTCTTAGGCCGCAGCCTGCCACCCTGAGAACTCACGTACTAATTGAGATAACGATAGCAGATGGATGCGGGAATCGATCGCGGCGCGTGCCCTTTCAGCGGCAGTGTTGTAGCCCCAATCGGCGAGGAACAGCACAATATCCTGCAAGTCATCCACAGCTTTGACTTTATCCAGTGTTTTGAGGCGATCTTCGACAAACCAAATGGGCACCGGGCCGCTGACCTCAGCGGCGGACGACTGCCGGAGCTGCCTCAAGGTGTCAGTTTTAGGCTGGTTGATCTCTTTGCCAATGATTTGTTCGCGGGGCAGATCTACCCCCGCTTGAGCCAGCAGGGCCTGAATGAATCGCCCTTCTTTAGTCGAAATAATGATGGGAAAAATACCGGCGGCGATCGCCCCCTGTAGCCGATCAATCACGCCGGGATAAAAGCGATGCAGACTCAACCAGCTGTCTAAATCGGTCTTGATCCAGTGATCACGGACGCCATCTACTGCGGCCATCGCCACATCAGGCTGCAGGGAGGTGTCTGCCAATAGCGCTTGCACCAGGGTAGGCCAGTGGTCTAAAACCGCCTCAGCGCTCACGCCTTGCTGCAGCGCGTGGAGCAGCAGCGGCATTTCCCAACCGGTTTCAATCACTGGCCGCAGGGGATAGAACTGTGCGGCTAAGCCCTCGGGTGGCGCTGATTCCGCATCGAGAAACAGCTGGCAATAAGCTCGCCAAGAGGTCTGAAAATATTCGATCAGGCCATCACACAGGACACCGTCAAAATCTAAAGCCAAGATGGCGGGGGCGGTCATGGGCAGTCAATTAGGCGGGTTGAGCACGACAAATGAACTGGAGGCTGTCATCATTGAGCGGCTGAGTTCTGAGGCTGAAAGCGGTTCAGCCGCCAACTAGCTTTCCGGCGCGGGCGCGGTCATGCCCATACCGTCAAGCTGCCGAGTTTGATTGATGACGCGCTCTAGACCGGGCCGCCGCCATCACTGCTGCCGCTACGGCTGGTCAGCAGAACGATCAGGCCCGTCTCACTGGGTTCATCACTACAGTACCGCGCCCAAACCATGGCAAACTCATGAACTAAACAAATAAGCCACCCTATCCTCCCGAGCCCATGCTGCGGAGTACAAGGTGGCTAGTCGCCGCCAGATTTGGGGAGCAATGATGCCCCACCGTTAAACCGCCGCCGTTTGTGAGGTCGCTGGTTAACCCGCAGCTTGGGCCGGCTGCTGAGCCACACTGGTGCTAGCCGTCGATGTGGCCGCTGTTTCCGGCTCAATATTGACAAACTCAATATGATTGACCAACGTGGTCACAAATGCAAACAGCAAAAAGGGTAAAGACAAGACCAGGATTAAGCCCACTGAGACCAAGGCATACAGGGGTTGGCGGGCACCCATCAGACCCATCGAAGCCGCCAAACTAATGAGCAACACCACTAACCAGGCAATCACCTGACCATAGATATCGCCAAAAGTCAGCGTGCAGTTAAACCGATACCGTTGTAGCTTGTCCATAATCTCTCTGAGATAAACGCTGGCTATTTTCAGGATATTAAGTCTCACCTCAGAAAGCAGAGTTTCTCAACATATTTGCAAATATTGCAGCAAACGGTTACATAGGTTGATACAGTTTTGCCTCCTTCCCGTCGGCGCAGAAAACCTACTCCACGCCGATCGCCTCGGGGCGCAGTCACGGCTCAGTTAGGTGCCGATCAGCCGTCAGCGGCCTACCGCTATCTCGTCTTCTACAAGCCCTACGACGTGCTGAGTCAGTTCACCGACAGTCAAGGCGATCGCGCCATGCTCAAAAATTTCATTGATGTGCCGGGGGTTTACCCGGTGGGTCGCCTTGATCGCGACAGCGAAGGGCTGCTGTTGTTGACCGATCATGGCCGCCTGCAGCATCGCTTGAGCAGCCCCCAATACGGTCATCCCCGCACCTATTGGGTGCAGGTCGAGCGCCAACCGGATGCAGCGGCTCTGCAGCAGCTGCGTCAGGGCGTTGAGATTAAAGGTCAACGCACGCGACCGGCGCAGGTGACCGGTTTGCCGCAAGCACCCACCCTGCCGCCGCGGCAGCCCCCCATTCGCTATCGCAAATCAGTGCCCACTAGCTGGCTGGAGCTGGTGCTGACCGAAGGTCGCAACCGTCAGGTGCGGCGCATGACAGCCGCCGTAGGGCATCCCACTTTACGACTGGTGCGGTGGGCGATTGGCAGCTTAACCCTGGCCGGTTTGACTCCTGGCGATTGGCGATCGCTGACCCCTGACGAAGTGCAGCAGCTCTTAGCTGAAAATTTGCCGCCGTAAACCTGGCCCCCCAATCACAGGCAGGCATCCTCTGGTCAGGCTCCAATTGTCGGCATTTCCGGATTTTGGCTGCCGGATTGGGAAATTTCTTAGTATGTTTGGTGTGAGCGATCGTTTGAATCTGAATCGTGTGGCATTGAAATAGTTGATGCACCCAATTGCCTGATGAATCCGGTTGCCAGGTGCAGCGCAGCTCACTGGCGATTCTTCGGGTAAGCTATGGGGATAAAACTTTTCGACTGCCTCGCCAGATAGCAGCTTAGGTTCCTGGCCATGTTTGTCTGTCCGCACTGCCAATTCGAAAACCCAGCTCAAAATCGTTTTTGTCAGCAATGCGGCAATGCTCTGAAAGGACTGCGAGCTGTGATCACGCCAACCCGGAGCGGCGAGCGTTATCCCCAATCGCCGCTGCCAGGAACGGCTGTTGCTGGTGCGGTGGCGATCGCCGCCACGCCCGAAGCCGCCGCCGCTTCACCGCAGGTCGCGCAATTGCTCACCGCCGATCAGCGCTTGCGGGGAGAGCCGCGCTATCAGCTCCGCCAGCCCACCGCTGCCGACACCCCGTTAGACACGGCAGAAATCCTGCTCAGCCTCTTAGATTGTGAGCCTGCGAGTGACTCACCCCTCATGCAGTTACTCGACAACGCCAGCGAAGAGGTCGATGATGAGGCGTTAGTCGAGCGCTTGCCCACAGCGGCCTTGGCCTACTGGCAGTTGCAAGATCAGTTTTTTCCGATGGTGCCTGAGCTGCAGGCTGCTTGGCGGGAAAGTGAGCTGACGGTGGTGGTGGTAGAAGATCGCTCTACCTGGCAGACTCTCTCAGCGCTGCTACAGTCTGGGGAAGTTGAGCCCCTCGAGCTGGTGCATTGGTGCTACGAAATCTTGACGCTGTGGGATGCCTTGATCGCCGTCGAGGCCGAACCCAGTCTGCTGGAACCCAACAACTTATGCGTTGATGATGATCAGGTGGTCTGTTTACAGCGTCTCATCTTTAACGCGGGCGATCGCCAATATACTCTGCAAGATTTAGGGCTGCTTTGGCAGTCACTCCTGCAAGAGCTGGCCTATGAGCTGCCGGCGCTCACGACCCTGGCCGACCAGATGACGGCGGGTGACATGACGGCGCTGGCATTGGTGAAAGCGCAGCTAGCCGATATTGCCGATGAGCTGCAGGGCCTGCCGATTAGCCCGCTTGATCCCGACGCCGCTGTGCCCTCCGGCCCAGAAGCGGTATTGCCCGCTCCCGATGCGGTTCTCGACCCCGTGGTGACGGGAGCTGCCGGCATACCGCTGCCACCGCTCTCAGAAGATGACGCCGCGCCGCTGGTGGTGGACGACCTGCTGTTGGCTGACGAGTTAGACGGCTTGGCGGGCGAAGACGATCTAGCGGTGCCATCGTCGGAAGATGGTCAGAGTGATCTGCCCACCATGGCCCTCCCGATGAAGCTCTATCGGTTAGACGAGGTTGGGCGCACCCATATTGGGCGGCAGCGATCGCATAACGAAGATTCGTTTTTTGCGGAGACTCAGCTCAAGCGTACTGATAGTCCTGTGGGTACCCAGCTCCAGGCGCGCGGTCTCTATATTCTGTGTGATGGCATGGGCGGGCACCTTGGCGGTGAGGTGGCGAGTGCCTTAGCGGTGCAGACCCTACGCGATTACTTTTTAGAACATTGGGTCGCGGAGCTGCCCGATGAAACCGTCATCAAGGACGGCATCTTGCAGGCAAATCAGGCCATTTTTGAGCAAAATGAGTCGGAAGATCGGGCCGGTAATGCCCGCATGGGTACCACCTTAGTCTTGCTCTTGATCGCTGATCATCAGGCGATCGTGGCCCATGTGGGGGATAGTCGCCTCTACCTCTGCACCCGGCAAGGGCTCACGCAAATCACGGTGGATCATGAAGTCGGGCAGCGCGAAGTGAATCGCGGTGTCGAGCCCGCGATCGCCTATGCCCGTCCCGATGCCTACCAACTTACTCAAGCGCTAGGCCCGCGCAACAACGACGATGTCGCGCCGACGATTACGCCATTCCCGATTACCCAAGATACGCTGTTACTCTTGTGCTCCGACGGCTTAAGTGACAATGACCTGCTCGAAAGCCACGTCAAATCACACGTGGAACCCATGCTGCGATCGCGCGCCGACCTGGATGAAGGCATCGCCAATCTGATTGATCTCGCGAACGAACACAACGGCCATGACAACATCACCGCGATCGGCGTCCGGGTCAAACTCCGCCCTAACCTAGAAGCTGCACAGTCGATGGCAGAGTCAACCAATTCAGTCAATCCACCGAGTGAGCCAACCGTTCAGACTGATTAGGCACGATCTCCAGCTGTCATTTAATCCGGTCAATATACATAGCCAAAATCACCCTCTGAACAGCTTTTTAACTCCGACTTCCGACTGCTGTATTCCGGCTGCTGCGATAGAGGCTCAGCCTGTCGTTGACAGAATCCGGAACGCAGTTTTCTTGCTCTAATCACGGATACTAGTGGCGGATTCTACGGGCTTTTTAGCACGGTAAGCCCGTAGAAAAACATCAACGGCACTGTTGGCGATTCGCTCAATCTCTTCTGAAGTTACAGAAAGCTTGACTTGGAAGAGACATTTTTCAAATAGGTCAGCCTTGCAAAGCTGAGCAAACTGGTGCGTAGCCATATCCAAATCGTCAATTTCTAGCTCGCCTTTAGCAACCGCGCCCGCTAATAGCTGAACCATCCGGCGTGAGGCCAAGTCTGGGCCAGAATCATAGAAAGTACGAGCTAAGGCTGGAAAGCGAGTGGCCTCAGCAAGGGCTAGCCGATAGATTCCTTGAACAAAAGAGGACGGGCCGATTTTCACATAGTTGTGAGCGATTTCTCGCAGCACTGTTTCAATGTCCGCAGATTGATTCTTAACGGTAAAGATTAGTCCCGCCTGTTTACGACACTCGGCTTCAACAAAGGCAATGAAAAGCGTTTCCTTATCAGGAAAGTAGTTATACAGCGTTCCTTTTGATACGCCTGCGGCACGGGCAAGCTTGTCAGTACTCGCTCCCTCATATCCCATCTCTAGAAATACGCTGCGCACGCCCGCCAGAATTTGCTGTGCCTTAGGGCTGGTTATATCGATTGTGCGCGGAATGGCCATCTAGTTTTCCTGACTGAACTGTTTAGTCATTTGACAACACTCTACCATGTGCGTTATCAGTTGAATATGACTGAACTGTTCGGTCATTTCTGATTGTGCTCACCCGCCCCTTCTGGGCAAACTGCTTTGCCTGAAAGGGGCTTGCTTCGAAGGTATAGGCAAGCTTTTCAAGGCTCAAGCAAGCTATCTTTCCGGAGTCGACAAGCCTTTTATACCTTTTGATATAGATGGGCAAGTCTCAACCATCCTAGAGTGACACCAATAGTTCAAAATGACCGAACGGTTCGGTCATTTTGAACTGCAAATCTAATTTAAGACAACCATTACAGAGGATTCAAACCCATGAGTGACTATTCAACGATTCGCATTTTTACAAAGCCAGGATGCCCCTACTGTACGAATGCTAAGGCGGTGCTAGATGAAGCGGGTCTACCGTATGTTGAGTACGATGTGAAGGCCAGCCAGCGTAATGCCGATAGCAGTATCTATGCTTCGGGCGTTGCCACCGTGCCGCAAATCTTTTTTGGCGACTATCACATCAATGGCGCTGAAGATTTGGCCGCGCTTCAGCGCACAGGTCGCTTGACTGAGCTAGCACAGGCGACAGCGGGTCGTGATTTGGGCCTCGACGCGCGCTCTGATGCTGAGCTCGCACACGGCGCAGAAGATACGCTGTTGCGCGAGTATATTCCAGCTAGCGATGGCTCTCGCGATGACGATCCTGAAGCTTGGCCGCTACTGCGCTTTTATCAGCAGTTCTTTGGGTTCTGGCCAAACTGCTTTGAGTACATGCACCAGTGGCCTCAGGCGTACAAGCTGTTTGTGTACTGCCACAATATGTCGGCGGTGAAAATGGCCAAGGAAATCATCGGTGACACAGCGATGTATGCAGTCGGTTTTGCGACCTCTAACGCTCACGGCTGCAACTATTGTCAGGTTCATACTGCAGCCACTGGAGACAACAAATCTGTGGGCGTAGTCAAGCAGCTTAAGGCGGCCCAAGCAGGTGATTTTGGCGGACTCATTGGCCCCTTTGAGGTGACGCTAGCGGAGTTGGCAGCTGCAGCGACGACGAACCAGGTCACGCCTGAGCTGATTGCCCGCATTCATGAATTGGCTCCGCAGAGTCGTGGGCCTAATCAGGATGCTGCCAAAAACATTATGGGCACCAGCCTGATCGTGGCATCCTTGGGCTATCTCAATGTCTTTAACGATCTGACCAGTGTTGAGATTGAAGGCGACTGGATGCAGCAAGGACAGGAAGTTGGCATAGAGGCTGGCCGTCATGGCTCGGGCACGGCTAATCCTTCTAATCTGGACTATGACATTCCTGAAGGTGGCCCTTCGATTCCGGAGCTGTTGGGTCAATATGAAGCGGCAGTGGGTGACTTGGATGCTTATGTCGAGCGCGAGTTTGGGACGATGCCCATCTGGTTCGAGACATTTCCAGCACCCGTGCGTAAGCACCATGCCTATCTCTATGGCGAGCTGTTGGGCGATCACCCCCCCACACTGTTCTCTGCGGAACTCAAGCATTTAATGCTGCGGGTCTCTGCGATCACTCGCGATCACGATGCGCTGGCCGCCAATGAAGCTTTCATGGCTCATCACAACAGCAAAGACAGTACAGCAGTGCTCGATCGCATTCGCCTTTGCTTCGCCGTAGCGACCGGACATGTTGAAGCAGACGGTGTCTTCACCGCTCGGGAGAAAGCTGCGCTGCAGCTGGCTTGGGTGAGTGCGCAACAGCCGTTAACCACCCCACGTCGATTTATTCAAAGGGTGATCGATACGTTCGAGTCAGTAGAGCTGGTTCATCTGATCACCGTATGTTCGATGGGTTCAATGATTCAACGTTTCACGGCTATTGCTCAGCTTGAGATGACGTCTGAAGTTGCACTCTTTATGAATAAGCACGGTCTGGAGACTCAGTCACTGGCGCTGCGTTATCCGATGCCGATAACTAGCCTGTTAGGACACTCATCATCAGCCTTTGAAGCCGATAGAGCAACCGCCACCGCCACCAGCCTCAGCGGCTCTAACCGCTGAGGTCGGGCGGGCTAGCAGTGCGCTAGATTTGTGGATGTTCTTTTTTCTGAAGCTCGTGCCCTCAAAGCCAGCTAACGACCCTAGCCATAGGTCCAGAACATCACCCACTGTTGTCTTAGCTCGCTGCTCTCGTTTCGGACCTTTACCTGTAGACTTCACGCTGTAGAGGACGATCAGAGATTATCCTCTACAGCGTGATGGGCGCGATCGGTTCGATATTGGGGTCATGCCCGCCGACCTGATTAGTCCGCAAAATCCACACGGTGGCACCGTACTTCAGAAAGGCTCGTACTACGGTATCGCTGGCTTTACGCGGCAGCAGTGTACGCCAGCTGGTGAGGCCCATCATCAGATTTTCCAGGGGTTTATGTTCCAACGTCGTGCCCAGGTTGAATTCGTTGGTTTCCCAATCGGCACGAGTCTTGCCGAAGGGCTGCAGAGCCTGCTTCAAGTCTTTGCCAAAGATCATTAACTGTTGAAACCGCTGCGCCTGGTCTGGATGCGCGGCTGCCCAGTGCTGCAGTTGTGCTGCTTGCACCCCCATCGCCTGCCCCAGCTGTCGCACCGCCGCAAACAAGGCCTGATTGGAATCTTGCGAGCAGTTATTGGCCGGGCCGACATAGGTAGCGCCGGTGCCATCGCCAATGCGATATCGCGCTGTCATGGCCATTAAAAAGCTTTCCATATAGTGCAGGGCCGACTGGGGTGCCTGGTCGAAGTCAAAATCTTCGGTAAAGCAGGGGAGTTTAACCACCATGTCGCAGGTGGGGCGGTTGCCCAGCCAGCCCCTTTGGCGATCGCCCAGGTAGCGCGACCAGTGCAGGGTGCCCGCCACCAGACCATCCGTATTTTGGGTATAGACCTGGTAATAGCAAATATCAAACCGCAGTTCGTCCGCCAGCGGATCGCGCTTGACTTCCGCCACGCCAAAGGCAAAATGGCCGAAGAAAATGGGCGTCGCTGCTGCCGGTTCTTTTTGAGGGCCGCCGATACCGCCATAGGTGTGTAGCATCAGGGCGCGATCGCCCACTTGCCAATCGCCCACCGCCGCTTGAATGGCAGCGGCAGTGCCGTTGTCGCGGGTCGTTCCTAACACCGATGAGGTTTGCCCTTTTTTCGCGGCGATGCCCTCCCAAGTTTCTTGGCGAATGTGACGGTAGACGTTCTTTTCGCCAAAGATGACGCGATCAGGCTGCAGCCGCATCAACCCTCGTGGCATCCAGGCTTGCACGACAAACTGCCCCGCTGCGTTCAGAGCGCCATAGACATACCATCCCTGTTCATTGCTGGGCGAATTTTCGATGTGGTTGAGGGTTGAGGGATAGCTGCCATAGTCTTTTGCCACAATCACTGGTGGCGTGCTCATCACCGTTGCGGGGCCGTCAAACTGGCGAGTCACGGCATTGAAGTGGCGCACGCGATACTGATCGGGGGCGATCGGGGCGATGAACTGCACCAGCGCGTAATAGCGACCGGTGATTTCGACCGGCTGGTAGCGCGTATGCAGGGCCACCGTGTCATCATCCGCTGATCGCACATCAATTGCCGTCAACATCACCGTGATGTCATCTACCGGGTGACTGCCCGCTAAGGATTCGAGGGGATCGACCTGCCGCCACCGGTTAATGCGATCGGGCAGCACCATGCCGCCAAACTTACTGTTATATTCCGCATCAGCGCTGAAGTTAACGTCACGGGTCACCGCTTTGACCAAACGCTGCACTTGCGGCAAATCGCGCTGCCAGCGTAGGGGCACCGTTTGCCCGACCAGGTGCGCGTAGTCCGGCGGCGCGTGGGAGACTTCGATCAGCACGCCTCGCACCTGCGATCGCGCTGCTTTAGCAGGCAAAATTAATCGCCCCATCCACTCGCCAATCGGCTGATATAGGGCCGGATCAGGCGGCGGGCCAAGCGGGTAAAAACTCGGCTGGCAAAATGGTAGCTGGCGATAAAGACTGTAGTTGCTCGGCTTCGCTGGTTCCAGGTCTTTCCCTGTTTCCAGATCACCGCAGAGAATCGCGTTGATGGTGTCAATCGTTTGCTGTAGGGCCGTGCGGCCATCCGCCAGAATCACCTTGGGATCAAACACGCCCCCCGGCACATTGTGACCGACCGGCCCCATCGGAATGATTGTAATTTTGCCCAGCCGCTGGGCCCGGTTCCAAAACGATAGGGGAAAAAGCTTCCACCGGCCCGGAAACATCAGGGGGCCAAGGCGCTCAACATCATCTTTTTCACCCACCAGATGGTGCAGATGCTCTAGTTTGAGAAAGTTACTGTTGGCGCTGATCACCCCACCGATAGAAATGACATCGATCGGGGCGGCAATGGCGCGCTTTAAGAAGGGCGCGTTGGCACAAGACATTTGACCGCCGCCACTATAGCCAATGAAGGTGACCGGGGTGCCACTGCCCAGGCGATAGCCATTTTTGAGCAGGCCGCTTAGCACAATTTGCGCAATCCCCTGGTTATAGAGGGGGCCGTAGCGGCGATCGGCAGAGACGCCCACAATCAAAACGTTGCGGATGTTGACGATGAGCCCCAGCAAACTGGCCGGGTTGGCAAACCGCAGCTGGTCGGCATAGCGCCAAAAAAACGACAGCGTTCGGTCTTCATCCAGCGGCTTATTCATCACGGAGTAGGGCATGATGCCCCGCACTAATGCCACCCCGGCAGGCAGCGCCGGGGCCAACGCATCCAAAAAGTCTTCGACATCGGGCAAATACTCATAGCTCGATTTGCCAATGCCATCGAGGTACACCACATACCGATCAAGGGTGTCGGTGTCAGCGATCGGTTCGGCCAGTTCCCCAGCATTATCGATCGCGTTGACTTCATCCTCATACCAACCGGCCCACCAGCCCAGCGTTTCGAGGGGCGCCAGCAACCCCGCGACGATGACAGCGACGATCGCAATCCACACCAGGTTGAGCACCAGCTGCAACAGCTCGGGCAAGTTGCCAAACCACCCAAACCACCATTCCCGCACGGGTCGCAACAGCACCAGCACGATCAGCGTCAGTACGGTCATCGCGATCAGCCCGAGAGCCGTTTTCAACAGCGGGCTATCGCTGCGTTCCGCCCCTTTAGTGACCGTGGGCTGAGCTGTGGCCGTCGTGATCGCTTCGCCAAACCCCACAGCGGCCAGCGGCGACCCATTGTCACCGGCAGATAGACTGATCGGCAGCGCCGTTTGCCGTTCTTGCTGAACGGTGTCGAGCCGCTGTTGCACCTCTGATTTGAGTTCATCGGTCGAGGCGGCAATGCGGTCTTGAAAGAGGGTGACGATCTCTTGGCGTTCGGTTTTGAGATCGACTCCGGCTGCCGTATCTTCTAACCACTGGGTCAGGGCGGCGATCGGGCGACCAATGGTTTGTTCAATAATTTGCAGCGCCAGCCAGCCAACCGCCACATAGCCAAACGCGCCGGGAATGTTTGTTTCTGTCACGGCCCCAAAGCCCACCACCATGGCTAGCAGGTGCCACACCGACAATAAAGACAGCAGGGGAACGCCCAGGTAAGGTAGCGCGCCTAAAAAACTAAATAGCAGGGGCGCATAGGACAGCCCGAGCACCGTGATCAGAGCGCTCAGGGAAACACTGATGGACCACGGCACTAACGTAATCAGCCAGGTTGACCCCACCAGCGCCAAAAAGCCCCCGACAAACAGCAGGGCGTTAATCAACAGGCTCATCACAAACCGCTGCGGCTTGACCTGATTGAGAAATAGAATGACGCACTGGCCAATGCTGCGCGACAGCCCCGCCAATACCACAATCAAGAGCGCCAGCCACAGGGCTATCGGGAAGTGGCTCGCGATGCGAAAGGCGGCACCGTTGAGGGCAAAGACGTAACCGACAATTTCCCAAAACTGGTCGAGCATAGGGCGGATTTACGACGACGGTAGAAACAGCCAGGCGAACGGTGATCCAGTCTAGCCCGGAGCGCAATAGAGCAAAAATACTGCCTGGCGATCGCGGCAACCACCCTTTAGACCCATTCTTTGACAAGTTGTTGCACAATCCGCCCGCCCGTTGGCTGAAACTAGAGTGACGTCGGGGTGGGCGATCGCTGCTCAGTCATGAGGATGTTTTGTATAGCGGAATTCGGAATTCGGAATTCGGAAGTCGGAATTAATAAAGCCGATCGGATGGTGATTTTAGCTATCTGGGGTGACCTGATCAAACTGCTGTAGTGGCGGGGGCGGCGGGGCCACAATTTCGAGGGGCGATCGCGTGCGAGGGTGGTGCAACCGCAGCCGATGGGCATGCAGCCAATAGCCACAGTCTCCCGGCACCGGCACGACTCCCTGCGGGTCAGTCACCGGATAAGGCTGGCCGCCCGGCGCATACAGTGGATCACCCAGCAATGGGTGACCGGCCGCCGCCAGATGAATGCGAATCTGGTGGGGGCGTCCCGTAAAAATCGTCACGTCTAGCAGTGTGTGCGCGTCACAGCGGCTCACCACGCGGGCCTCGCTGCGAGCCGGTTTGCCTGTGGGCGTGGCGGCATGCACCGTGCCCAACTGAGGGTAAGGCACTGGCCCAATGGGCGTGGTCATCACCCATGTGTCAGGCAACTCACCGAGACCAACCAGCGCTCGATAGGTTTTGCGCAGAGCCATGGCGGGGGCGGTTTCAGAGGACGTTTCATAGGTCGACCGGCGCATCTGCCGACTCAGCTCCGATTTGGCTAGGGGCGATCGCGCCCACAGCATGACTCCCGACGTCCCCCGCCCCAAGCGATGCACTGGACTCAGCCGCGGATCGTCGTAGCGCTGTCTGAGCTGATGTAGCAGCGTATGTTCTAAAAAGCAGCCGCCGGGTAAAACGGGTAAGCCTGAGGGTTTGGCGATCGCCAGAAAGTCATCATCTTCGTAGAGCACAGCAAACTCCAGCGGCACTACCGGTTCTTGCCAAGGGGGACGATGATAGGCCAGTTGCTGGCCGGGCTGCAGCGGCTGCTCCGCACGACCGAACTCCTCATCGACCGTCACCTGCCCTGCCTCAATCCGCTGCTGCCAATCGGCTCGACTCGAATGGCGATACCGCTGGGTGTAATAATCCAGCACGGTTTGGCCCATGGCTGTCGCCGGAATGCGATCGCGATAAATCCAGCCCTGATTCATGCGCCCCCGCCCCCGTGTGAGCGTAGCCAAAGGCTCTGCGCTTGCACTACATTCCCAGGCCAAAAGCCTTTTCTGTCAGGGTTTAGCGCTGCCAAACCCCTGCCGACAAGACATGGTTTTTCCACACCACTCTGCCAGTCCCCCTTGCCCCGTCGCCCCCTTGCGCCCCTGCGCGGCAAGCGCGCCCTCACAACACCGACAACTGCTCGCCCGAAGATCGCTCTTGCATCACCCGTTCCACATCGCCACGACGATACAGGGGGCGGTTCTTGCGTTTAGAAAAGCGACTTTCGATCTGGGCATCTGTCAAAATCTGCTGCGTCACCGGGGCCGAACATTGCAGCAGCGTCGCTGCATCCTTGAGACGAATCCACTGGCGGCCAAAGCGGGCAATCAGCCCCGCCTCATCTTCGGACTGAATCTGTTTGAGTAGCAGCTCAGCCAATAGCCAGCAGGCCAGGGTATCAGCGCCAGCCCGGTGTGAGGTGCCAACATCAAAACCGAAATGTTTCACCAGATTCGGCAGGCTGCGAGAGGGCAAGTCAGCCAGCAGCAATCGTGAAAGCAGGACCGTACACAGCTGAGCGGCCTGTGGCCGCGTGAACGTATGGTCGAGTTGGCGATATTCGGCCTGCAAAAAGCGATAGTCAAATTCCAGGTTGTGAGCGGTTAAGACGCCAGCCTCTAGCCGTTCTAAACAGTCAGGCCACACCGTTTCGGGAAAGCGCCCTTGCGAAACCATCGACTGGTCGATGCCGGTGATGCGGGTAATCATGGCCGGGACGCGTACGCCGGGATTAATCAGGTGGGTCTCTTGATGCAAAATACCGGCCTCTAAGCTGGCCTGCAGCACCGACACTTCAATGACGCGAGCCCCGCGATAGGGCAATGAGCCGGTCGTTTCCACATCGACGACGGTCAGCGGTGATTGACTCACCTCGCGATAAAAGGCCAACAGGTCTTTTGACAAGAGGGCCGATTGGCCTTGATATTTTTTGGGGGTTGCCATGCAGGTATGCGATCACCCAGCCTTCCTAAGATACACGGCTGTCTGGGATTCTGCTGACCCTTGATTGATCCCAGTTTTGCAAAGTTGCGCTACGGGTTGGGGCTCCCCCGCTGTCGCTGCCCCCTTCGCCAAGGAGGCGACACACTTTTTTGAAATGTCGGCCAAATTCAGCGAATGGGTATGACGTCAATCACCCGAGCCGCCGGTAGCGCCCAGGCAGCATTGAGGAATGGATCGCGACCCATTCCTACCAGGCCAGGCCAGCGAGTCAGGTGTTTTCCCACCCAAGATCGGGCAAGTTAAAGACATCACTCTCTCTAGCATCACAGTCTTCAAGACTGCGGCGGTTGCCATGAGTTCGCTGTTAGACAAACTGCTCCATTTCGCGATTGGGCTCGGCGTTGGCGTCCTGTTTTGGGCCGGGTTAGAGCGCTATCACCGAGCGGCGGCGCGGGTGATTAATCCGCTAGTGTTTCTCTTCATGGTGGTGTGGGGTGCCAGCGGCTTGTTTCTGTTTCGCCAGTTGGGCATCCCGCTACTCAGCCATACCGCCTTTTACATGGCCATACCCGACTGGGATCTGCCCCTCTATAAATTGACCAGACTCCGGTTTCTCATCCATCGCAGCTGGCCTTTTCACTCTGTGCTGATTCCCCTGTTGCTGCTGGGCCTGTGGTTATGGCTGAGTCGCCGACCGGGGTTGAACCGCTGGCAGCGGGCTGGGCTGAGTACATTACGAGATGGCGCGATCGGCTTGTCGGTCGGCATGAGCGCTCACCTCATTTGGGATGCGCTGTTGTCTTCTACCCGCCGAGGCTTCTACATCCACGGATTCAGCCGGGGAACTTCGTTGCTGTGGTTGCTGATTAATCTGACGTTGGGCCTCGGTGTGCCCTTGGTGATTGCGAGGGCGCTCAGCCGCACTGGCCCCGTGAGTTCGGGTGAGTGAGCGCGATCGCCAACTGTTAGCCCCCCTACACAAAATTCAAAGTGGATATTTCGATAGAGGAATTGAGTCATGCGAGCCCTTTATTTCATTGCGGGTCTAGCCTTGATGCTGTTGGGCATCTACTTCTTAGGCCAAAATGTTATCTTCACTACCCATGCCTATCCCTGGTGGCGCGGCATTGCTGCTGACCTTTCCGTGATTTCTTTGTGCATCGGCATTGTGATGGCCATTTTCCTCAACGGCGATGCCAAAACACTCGGCTGGATTGCCGTCGGCTTTGGTATCGTTTGCGTCTTTGTCAGTAGCCGGGCAATTTTGAACCCGACCAGCCTTTGGCAGTTTTTTCTCGCCTTTGCTTCGATGAGCGCCGGTTACAAGATGATGACTACTCGACGCAGCCCGTTTTGAGCCAGCCGACTCGGCTGGTCGGCTGCGATCCGAGATCGCGGGGCTGGCCTCATTGGGCTTGGTGGCAGTGTCTGATGCGGGAGTTTTGAGCGCGCGCCCCAGCGGCCTAGTGAGCAAATTACTCGGGATGGCTGAAAGGGTGAGCTGATAAGCCTTTCCATTCCCAATTCTGACCGCCGCATTCTGAATTCTGCTATATCCTTAATCGCAGTCCTCGCATCGGGCGGGATGTCGGTCATATTGAGGAGCGTTTTTCCAGGGTGGAGAGTCTCGAACCGGCCACGGTGGTTTTGCAAATCGTTGATGTGACCTTGACCGACGACGATCGCGATCGCATCGTGCAAAAGTTTTGGGATGATCTGATGCAGCTAGAGATCACCCCTCGGGCCACCATCACCGCCCTGCCGCAGACTGAGCCGGCGGTGGCGCGTTGGGGGCTAGAGGTGCATTTGGCCGAGCCCGACCAGATGGTCACCTGGGTCAAAGATATGAGCGAGCGCCTAGACGTAACCCCCGCCGAAATCCGCCTTACTTGCACGATTGATCGCCTGCGGGTGCAAACCCAAACCGATTCACCAGAACAGCTATTAGCAATGATCCCGGCGCTCCGAGCGATTTTGCCCGCCCCGCAACTTTTGCAGGCGCGGGCGCAGCTCTACGCTCAGCGGGGGGGCGAAATTACACCAGTGGAGCGAGCGAACCTCGAGCTGTTGCGACATGACCTGGAGTTCTCCCCTGAAGCGATGGAGGCGATCATCCAGAAAGCGCTAGGCCCCTATGGCGATCGCCAGGCCAAGCTCGATAAATATCGTGAGGTGCTCAGTGCCGAAATCGAGCGTCAGCCGATTCCCCTTGACAACACCACTCACCTCGAACTGCGCCGCCTTTATCAGGTCTTAGGCCTATCGCAGGCTGATGTGGAGCCGATTAATCAAGAGTATATTGCGCGCATCAAAGCCGAAGCTACCCACCTGCAGGAGCAAGAAAAGGCGGCCCGAGCGCAACAGGAAACGCAACGCCAGGCCGAGGTGACCCAACAACAGGTGGTCGTGCGGCAAGAGTATGCCGAGCTTTATCGCCAGGAATACGCGGCGGCGATCGCCCATACGCCATATCCGACCGACTTTGATCGCGGTCGCTTGAAGCAAGCCTGCGCCGACTGGCAGCTCGACCCCGAAGTGGTTCGCGCCATCGAGCGCGAGGTGACTGACCAGCAGTATGGCCCCATCGATTCGGCCATGCAGCTCAAATATCATCGATTACGGGATTTGCTCTGGAAAACGCAATGGGAAGCTGCCGACCAAGAAACGGAGCGGCTCATTTTGTCCGCCGTGAGTCGGGATATGCAACCCATCGACGCTGGCACCCTGGCTAAATTTCACTGCGTTGATCTGCAAACCCTGGAGGCGCTCTGGTCACGCTATAGTCGGGGTCGCTTTGGCTTTATTGCCCAACATCGGATCTTTGTACAGCAGGCCGTTCAGGGGGGCGATTTTTTGGCCGCCATCGGTTGGAAATCGGCGCTCAGCATCGGCGGCGTTGATGTCTTGACCCTGCGCAAGGCCTATCGTGATTTGCAATTTACCCTCGAAGCGCCAATTGGGCACCTGCCTACCTGGCGCTGGGGCGCGACCACCCTAGAGGGCGAATACGCCCTAGACGAAGGCGTCGTTGAGCGAATCTTTCACGATGTGATTGAGAAATGCTGGCCCAAGTTGCGATCGCAGCGGGTGACTGAAGTGCGAGAAGGAGTCATGGATGCTGAGCGCTGAACTGGCGACGGGCTTAACTGAGCTGGATGCGTTGCTGCGGCAGGAAGATTGGCTTACGGCTGATGCCGTGACGCTAGAAATCATGCTCAACGGCGTGCAGCGGCAGGAAGTGGGCTGGTTAGAGCGGCCAGCGATCGCGCAGTTTCCCTGTGAGCTGCTGCATCAAATTGATCAGCGCTGGTTGTTTTACAGTAGTCACCGGTTTGGCTTCAGCACACAGCTCAAGATTTATCGCGAAGAGGTGGACCGCTCTGCGTTTGCCTTTAGCGCCCAAGCTGGCTGGACCTTGCCGTTATCGCGACCGTTTCGGTTTTTCAAGTTTTATGATCGTCTGACGTTTTCGCTGGATGCCCCCCGTGGTCACTTACCGGCTTTGTGGTTTTGGGAAATGCCTTGGCCTCAGTCGTTGCTGGTGGGCGGCTGGGGCACCGGGCGTGGGGCCGGTTTTGGCGATCCGGGTTTATTTGATGCCCTGATGCTGCGCCTAGAACGATGTCAGCATCTTTGACGGGGTGGCCTTAAGACCAACGGGGAGCGATCGCGACAGCCATCTGGGCTTAAGCAGCCTGAGTTCGGGATAGGGGCATCAGGCCCGCTGACCCCGCCGGTTGAGGCGACAACCCTTTCTGAGGAGGGTGGCCAAAGGCAGGGTGACCTTAAGCAGTAAAAACCGAGTGCCTTTCGGGCACTTTCATAGCAAGATTGGGTGCTTGGAGACAGACCTATGCAGTGGCGATCAAAGATTAGGGGCAACCGCGCTGGCTATTGGGGCCTAGCGGCGGGTGCGGTGATAGCTGGAACGTGTTGGCTTATGGTGCGCCCTTTGCAGGCTGAGGCCGATCGCGCAGCGGTGATTACCCACCAGGCCCCGCCAGAAACTGAGGTGATCGTCCATTTATTTGAATGGACTTGGCCGGATATCGCTCAAGAGTGCGAAACCTTTTTGGGACCACAGGGCTATCGCGCTGTGCAAATTTCACCGCCGCAAGAGCATATTGTGACCCCTGACTATGGTTTCCCCTGGTGGCAGCGCTATCAGCCCGTGAGCTACCAGTTGGTCAGTCGCAGTGGCGATCGCGCTCAGCTGATTGACATGGTGCAGCGCTGTCGTGCTGTAGGGGTTGAAATCTATGCCGACGCGGTGATCAACCACATGGCGGCGATCGATGACGTCCCGGGTTCGGCGGGCACCAAGTTTGATCGCTACCGCTATCCGGGGCTCTACCAGCCGGAAGATTTTAATGCCTGTCGGCAAGCGATTACTGATTATCAAGATGCGGATCAGGTGACGCAGTGTGAGTTGGTCAGCTTGCCCGATTTGAATACCGCGTCCCCCCATGTACAAGCGCAGTTGGCCGATTACCTGGCAGATCTGGCGAGCTTAGGCATTACCGGATTTCGCGTTGATGCGGCTAAGCATATGCGGAGTGAGGATTTAGCGGCAATCTTAGCGCAGCTGCGCGATCGCGTTGAGGTTGACCCGTTTATCTATCTTGAGGTGATTGATCCGGGCACTGAAGCCATTAGCAAGGTTGACTACTATGGCCTGGGTGATGTGATTGAGTTTGAATATGGCCGACTGGTGGGGGAGTCATTTTTGAATGTTGGCGATCGCACGCTGGCGGATTTAAGCACCTTGGAAACCACCGTGCCACTGGTGCCTAGTGGGCAGGCCGTGGTGTTTATCGATAATCACGACAAGCAGCGGGGGCACGGCGGCGGCGGTAACTACCTGACTTACCATGACGGTCAGCTGCATACCCTAGCCATGGTGTTTATGCTGGCTTATCCTTACGGTCAGCCCCGCATCATGTCGAGCTATGCCTTTGAGACCTCTGAGCAAGGCCCCCCCGCCACCGCCGATGGTCGCACGCTGACGGTGTTTCAGCCAGACGAACTGGGCTGTGGTGACGCCTGGGTATGTGAGCATCGACAACCGGCAGTAGTGGCCATGGTCGCGTTTCGCGCTGTGACCGAAGCGGTTCCCACAATCACTGATTGGTGGAGCAATGGGGCTAACCAGATTGCTTTTGGGCGCGGCGATCGCGGCTTTGTGGTGATTAACCGAGAAGAGACCGCCCTAACGCGCACCTTTCAAACCCAGCTACCGGCGGGCCAATATTGCGAGGCGATCAGCGCTGTTGCCTCGGACAGCCGCTGCGATCGCGTGATCACGGTGGATGAGAACGGCCAGTTTGCCGCGACGATCGCCCCGATGGATGCGATCGCCTTTCATCGGGGCGATGCGCGTCTACCCCGATAGCCCGTCCTCCCAGCGTTCGCCTACAGCAGAATTTGGCATTCGCAGGTCGGATATCTTTTGGGAAGGGCAAGTCCTACAGGATCAAGATGCGGGTCAAATTACGACTTTAGCGATCTGGATGGTTTGATTTAACTGCAACTTGAGTTCGGGATCAGAATTAAGTAATACCGATTCTCTAAAATCTAGCTACACATCCTTTCCCCTTCGCCCCCTTGCCCCCATAGCCCTCTACTACAATCTGTAGCTCTATTCTGGAGAACTGGTATAACGCTTTGACTCGCATCTTGAGCCGCAAATTCCATCTCGGGCGGGGTGCCAAAGGCGGGGTGGGTGCCGATCAGTCGCGCTCACTGGCAAGCCACCCACCCCATTCGCCCCTCCCACAAGGGGAGATGTCCGGCTGAGGATGGCGATTACTGACCTAAATCGCCAAAATATTCGCGAAACCCGATGACTTGGTGGCCTCTCATTTCAAATGCGATCGCGTTATGGCCACGATACGGCTGGCCCGCGTAGTTGCCTTCTGCCTCAAATTCAAACATCACGGAATTGCCATCGGAAAGCACATACTGTGGCGCGTGTAGCGTGAGGCGATCGCCCGCTGTCGTGTGGTCGTGGCATTTGGCGATCATCTGTTGCCGCCCCACGGCTCCCTCAAATTTGCCGCGATGAGTACCCATGGGAAACCAAAAGGTCATTTCATCGGCGAGCAACGCGATGTAGGGCTCAAAGTTACCCGTTATCCAGCCCTCAGCAAATTGGTCAAAGGCATGACGGGCCGCCGTTAGGAGTGTGATGTCTGTCATAGGAGAGCTTGAATTTACGGAATCAAGCCTGACTATACTATCTCGGCGGCGATTAGACGCTGGTCATTAGGAGCGTTCAAGAATTTTCCGAGCTTGGCTCGGTAGATGTTTGAGCCCTATTCAAAGAGCCGCATCCCAAGCCTTGATCGGGCGACTTTACGGCAGTGGCGAAGCAACGATGTCGGCGATCGCGGCTTCCCTGCCACTGCCTGCAGTCAGGTTGACGCCACAGGCACAGCAGAATAGCGCGCTGCCAATGTCGGCCATGCCCATGGCGAAACCTGATTAGCCATTGTCCTGAACGGACTGGCTGACTCGAATGGGGCTTAGCGGAGCCAGCGCCGCGACGCGATTGCCCCGGTGCCCGCCAGCATCATGCCTACGAGGCCGAGGGGCTCAGGCACCGAAGCGGCTCCACCCACTAAATCGGCATCCACTTGCGCCCGACCCACGGCAGCACCCGTTAACGCTGGGGCCAGCGTGGGATCGGCCAACAGCTCGCTCAAGAGACCGCTAAATTCTGGCGAGACCAACAGGTCACCATTCAACGCCAGGCTGCTCTCGTCTGACGCGGCACTGGTGGGCTCAAAGTCAAACAAGATCGCGCCGGTGGTCAAGGTATCCCGCACAAAGATGCCGCCCCCGTCGCGCAGGCCAATATCAAAATCACCAACGGTGACTTCAGTCCCGCCAATATCCAGGGTGACCGAGCCGGTATGGCGAATCGTGCCCATCGGAGCGGTGAGGCCGTCATCAAACATGAAGTCGGTGTCGTCTGTAATGTCAAAGCCTACCTGAAACTCGCCCATGCCGTTGGCGAGGGCATCTTCACTAGCGGTCACCAGATTGATCCCGAGGGGGCTCAAGACATTTTCAAAATCGAGAAATACCCGCGTGACGCCAGCATCTACCGCAAACTCTGCCGCAGCGGCAGGCGTCGCTAACGGCACCGCCGCGACGATCGCGACGGTAGCTGCGCCCACCATACCCGGAACTAGATATCGATTCATAGATTTCTCCTAAAAGCATTATTACCAGGGCAAAGCACCCGTAAAGTGACGGTCACTTCTAGAAGAGAATACGGAGACCGCCCAAAATTGGATTGGGTGCAGGCCAAAAGAAGTAGCGGTAGGCCAAAATCCCAGTCAGGGCAATCCGATCGCGATTGGGAAGCGTATTGTAAGTAGGTAAATTTAGGGTTTGCCTCCTAATAAACTCGCTAGTTGCCTTGAGTCCTTATGCACTCTAAGCCTGAGACGCTTGCCCCTGACTGTCTGCAGACCGCGACTGACCGCGATCTACTAACCGCCATACAACAGGGACAAGTCGAGGCGCTGCGCGAAATCTATCGGCGGTATGAACGCTTGGTGTATTCGCTCGCCTGCAAAGTGCTGAAGACGCCAGAAGAAGCTGAAGATCTCACTCAAGAGATCTTTCTGAAGCTCTGGCAGAGTCCTAATTACAATCCTGATCGGGGCACCCTCAGCACCTACCTGTGTTTAATCACGCGATCGCGTGCCATTGATCGCCTGCGCTCTCAGGGCGCTCGTTATCGTCTGGTGCAGCGCTGGCATCACACGCACCCTGACCGCTCAAAGGCGAACCCGCCGCTAGAGCAAGCCAGTCTGGGCGAACAGGCCCATCGGGTGAGAGCGGCGCTGGCAGATCTAGCGCCTGCCGAACAAGAAATTTTAGAAATTGCCTATTATGAAGGCCTCAGCCAGTCGCAGATTGCCCAACGCCTAGAGATCCCTCTGGGGACCGTGAAGACGCGCTCTCGCCAAGCCTTAAAAAAACTCAGACGACTATTGCAAGACCTCACCTAGTAAGACACAATGACCCGCTCTGATTTCCCTGAGAAATGGCATGACCTGTTCGCTGGCTACGCGCTGGGCAATTTGACCCCAGCTGAGCAAGCGGAATTGGCTCAGCTTCTACAAGCGACTCCTGATTTACAGCAAACTCTGCGAGAGTATGAAGCCGCCCTGGCGCAATTGCCTCAAGCCCTTGATCCCCAAGCGCCGGCGAGCGATTTAGAGGAGCGAATTCTGCGAGCCGTCCAGCCTTCGCCTGTGAGCCCGACCCCAGTTCCCGCTCTGGCGGCGGTGCCGCTGTTCAGTCGTCCTTATTGGTGGGCCTTGGGCGGGGCGATCACAGCGGGCATCTGGCTGCTGTTAGGCGTCGATAACCTACGCCTGCGGCAGGCCGTTACCGCCCAGACTCAGGCCCTCAAGCGCGCTCAGCAAGACCTCACCCTGGCGAATGACACCATTCAAGATCTGCAGCAACAGCAGGATCAGGCCGAAACCGTGCTGACTAGCCTCCGCAACTCGCAAAAGGCCGTCTACGCGCTTGAGGGCACGGGCGATTTAGCGACGGCGGCGGGCAGTGTGGTGACCCTGGCGGGGGAAAGCAAAGCGATTTTGGTCGCCCACAATCTACCGCCATTACCCGCTGATCAGGTCTATCGCTTTTGGGCTGATGTCGAGACCGCTGAGGCGCTGATGTATTGCGGCGAGTTTACCCCCCAAGATAATGAGCCAATTCAGTGGTCGCTCCCTTCGGTGGCCTGTACTGCCCCGGCGGCCCAAGTCTTAATCACCATCGACCCCGTCACGGCCTCGACCGAATCAGGTGGTGAGTTAGTCATGCACAGCCTGCCCGCGCCTGGATGACAGCAGGCAGGTGCAGGCTAAGATTGAAGCGAACTGGGGGATGCTGCTATGACCGTTTCGGCCCACGCCAATCACGCCCAAACTTCTGAGATGAACGGGGCGATCGCCCCCACCCAGCCCGTGGTTGCTTTAAATGAGATATCACGTGTGTACGGCACCGGCGAAGCGATGGTGCGGGCCTGCGATCGCATGAGCCTGACCATTCAGCGGGGAGAATACTGCGCCATTATGGGCGAGTCGGGCTCTGGTAAAACCACGCTAATGAACATCATTGGCTGCCTCGATCGCCCCAGCAGCGGTCGCTATCGCCTCAACGGGGTAGATGTTTCGCAGCTGGGCAAAAATCGTTTGGCTCGCATTCGCAATCAAAACATTGGCTTCGTGTTTCAGCGGTACGAACTGCTAAATAGCCTGACGGCTCTAGAGAATGTCATTTTGCCGATGATGTATACCGGCATCGGGCGATCGCAGCGGCGACAGTTAGCCGCAGATGCTCTGGGCCGCATGGGGCTGGGCCATCGGCTCGATAAACGGCCCCCTCAATTGTCGGGGGGGCAGCAGCAGCGCGTCGCCATTGCGCGGGCGATCGTCAATCGACCTTTGATATTGCTCGCCGACGAGCCCACTGGCGCACTCGATACCCACTCTGCCGAAGCTGTGATGGAGATTTTTGCCGAACTGCATCAGGCCGGGATCACGATTGTGATGGTGACCCACTCCCACGAGGTCGCCTGCTATAGCAAGCGCATCATTCAGGTTAGCGATGGGCGCATTTTGCACGATCGCGTCTCGCCTGCTGCTTTACCGCAGTAGTCCCGCTGAGCACCAGCTCGCGGTCCGGCCCGCAAGTTTGGCAAACCCTTAAGCTATGTTGTTGACGGATACAACACGACTCCGCAGAATTGGGGATGGCTGAGGTATGGCACTGGATCAGGACAACACCGTGGAGCAATCGCCCCCCGAAGATTTGCAGGCCGCTGCGCCGCGGTTACCGAACCGGGCCGACCGGGCCGAGACCGAATTGCCTGCGGCCAATTTCGCCGATTTTGGCCAGCTCACGACTCCCCAGGCTCAACAGCAGGCCGGACTCAAGTGGATCTTAGGCTCGGGTTTCGTTTTGCTCGTGGGCATTGGCGGTTGGTTAGGCTATCAAAGGTTTTTACAGTCACCCCCTGAACCGCTGGCCGTCACCCTGGCCCCGGTGGGCCGAGCCGATCTGGAAGACACTATTACCGAATCGGGCGTGGTAGAGCTGGGCGGGCAACAAACCTTCAAAGCGCCCAGCGATGTCACCGTACAAGCCGTTTTGGTCGAAGAACGAGAACGGGTGAGTCAGGGGCAGGTGCTGTTGGAATTGCGCGATCGCGCCCTGCAGCAACGGCTGGCCGATCAAATTGTGGAAAATCGGATCAATCAGCTGACCTACCAGCGCCAGCAAGAAATTTTGGCGGAGCGACAATCGCGCTTGGCCGACGCCGCCAGCCGCCAGCAAGATTCGGAAGACCTGCTGGCCCAGGGGTTCATTTCTGAAGACGATTTCCGCACTGACAAACGCGCCTTTGAAGATGCCCAGTCCGCCGTCCGTGACGCGGAGGTAGATCTAACTAAAGCGGATCTACAGGTGCAGCAAGATCAGGTCACGACAGAAAGCATTCGCCTGCAGCTAGAAGACAACCAGATTGTGGCGCCGATGGACGCGATCGTGCTCAAGGTGGAAGTCAAGCCCGGCGACGGGGTCGAGCGCGAAGGCCTGCTGCTCAGCATTGGTGACCCCACGCAAGAAACCATTCGGCTGCAGCTCGCCACGCTGAATGCAGCGCAGGTAGGCATTGGCATGCCGGTGCGGGTAAGCGTGATCGGCCCTGAGTCCGACATCTTTGCGGGGCAAATTGTCCGCGTCTCGCCCCAAGCCACTTCCATCCAAGAGAATGCCGAGCAAGCCACGGTCGAAGCGGAGGTTCGCCTGAATGCCCCGAGTGGGGCGTTGATTCCGGGCAGCGCCGTCAGCGTCGATATTGTGCTGAACCAGCGATCGCAAGCGCTGGTCGTGCCGGTTACCGCCATTCAGCGCGATGCCGAAAATCCCTACGTTTGGGTAAAAGATGCCGACGATCGCGCCCGCCAGCGGGAGGTAACAATTGGGCTAGCTACCTTAGAGGCGGTGGAAATTCTCTCTGGCCTGCAGGCTGGAGATGAAATCGTCATGGCGGTGCCCCCCGACGCCGAACTGTCTCCGGGTCAGCTGTTGGCAACCCCCGAGGCGGCAGCCGATGGGCCAGAGCCCCCCGAGCCGGGTCAGACACCAGGAGATAATTGACCATGGGACTCTCACCGACTGATTTATTCTTAACCACTGTTCGCGATCTGGGCGGCAACTGGGCGCGATCAGGCCTCACCGCCCTGGGCATTTTTATGGGCGTGGCGGCGGTTAATGCCACTCTGAACATTGACGCCATCACCACAGCCCAACTCCAAAATCAACTGGCGCAGCGTGACAACCCCTATCTAGTCTTTTGGATGTTTAATCCCTCTGACTGGACGACACCGCCACCTGACCTCGGGGAAGCGGATTTTGCGGCGCTGCGGCAAGCCGTGGATGGCATTGCGGGCATCAGCCACGAAACGCAAGTGGGGTGGATGAGCCAAATTCAGTTTCAGGGCCAAGTGGCGGATCAAGTCGACGTGCAGGGGGTGTCTCTCAATTTTCAAGAAACCACCGGTCGCACCATCGTCGCGGGGCGCTTTTTTCAACAGAGCGATTTCGAGCAGTATTACCCGGTGGCGATCGTGAACACTGTCCTCGCCGATCAGCTCTTTCTAGACACTTCTCCCCTGAACCAGGGCATCTTTTTGGGCACGACCCGGATGACCGTGATTGGCGTAATGGAGACCAAACAAAATAATGCTGATCGCGACCCGACCGGGGAAGTTTGGCTGACCGAAAACTATGCCAGCGCCATCAGTGGCGGGTGGGATTGGGGGCGACCGCAAATCGCCATTCAAGAACTGGAAAATTATGAAGCGGTGGAGGCCGGCATTGAAGCCTTTTTGAGTCAGCGGTATCCCGGTTTTCAGGTGCGCGTCCGGGGCAATGCGGAAGATCTGTACCAGCAGGAGCAACAACAGCGCACTAGCACCCGGATTTTGCAAGGTGTGGGGCTGCTATCGCTGGTGATTGGCGGCGTTGGCATTGCCAACATTACAATCGCCGCTGTGATGGAACGTACCCGCGAAATTGGCCTGCGGCGCGCCATTGGAGCCACCGATTGGGAAGTGATGATGCAGTTCATCGCGGAGGCGGCACTGTTGAGTCTGATTGGCGGCACCGCCGCGATCGTCACCATCCACGGCCTGACTAAAGTCGCCACTACCCAAGTGTTCGAAGCTCCTTACAGTTTTCGCGTACAAGATGCGGCAATTTCGATGGGGGCGGCGTTTGTCGTCGGCGTTGGGGCCAGCTTTTTCCCCGCGCTGCGCATTACTCAGATTGATGTCGTGCAGGCGCTGCGAGGAGAATGAGCCATATGTCGCCGGTTTTGTCCCTTGTTCGCTACCGCCTCTGGGTGGGGATTGGTTGCTTAGCGTTGCCCTGCGCCTGCGTTCTGATCCCAGGATTCTTGCTACCGAGTCCCGCGATCGCCAGTGAGGCGGCCGGTGAAACGGCCCCAGCCTTCAGTCCACTTCCCGGTGAAGGTGACCCTTCCACTCAGACCACGCCGGCTCCCGCCGCTGTTCCCTCCCGAGAGGCTGCCAGTCCCACCGATGAGCCGCTGCGGGAAGACGCGACCCTCATTCCGGGGCGACCGCAAATCGCCCTCACCTTACCGGAACTGCTGACGTTAGTGGTGACCGGCAATCGCGATTTGCGCGATCGCCAGCTGCAGCGCCTGGTTGAGCAACAACAACTGCAGGAAGCGGAAGCCGCTTTCGACCCGCGCTTCACGCCAGCGGTGGGCATTGGCGTCAGCCAGAGCTTTGACGCCGGGTTGCGCGGCGGCGGCAATTTACTCGGTAGCATTGGCGGCACAGCCACGGAATTGGGCGATCGCGCCACCTTGACCCAGAGCGCCGGGGTCGAAGGCACCCTCACTACTCGGCAGGGCACCGAACTTGGCCTCACCTTAGACGCCTTGGGCGACCCCCCCATTGGCCTGCGCTTGACTCAGCCACTCTTGCGCGGTGCCGGCACTGCCGTCAATGAAGCGCCGGTCGACATTGCCCGGCTGCGTGAGTCACAGAACTTTTTAGCGCTAGAGCAAACTCTGATTGACACCGTGAGCACGACGGTGAACCAATACACCACGCTGATCGAAACCCAGGAGTCCGTCCGCATTCAGGCCCAGGCGCTAGAACGACGGCAAGAGCGCTTACGGATTTTAACGGCGTTAGTCGAAGCCGGTCGCCGGGCGGAATTTGACCTAGTGGACTCGCGCCGGTCAGTAGCCGATGCCGAACGCGACTTACTGCTGGCCCAAACCCAGCGAGCGCAAGCCAACACCGATTTGCTAGACCAAATTGGCACCGAGCAAGATCTCGTCTTTGTCGCTGCCGCCGCGACCATTACTGATTTATTCGCCTCGGCAGTGGCCCGGATCGAGGGCTATGACCTCGAAACGCTCGTGGCGATCGCCTATCAAACTCGCCCCGACTACCGGCAGATTGAGCTTGATCAAGAAGTGGCTCAGCTCAACCAGCGCTTGGCCGCCGACGACTTGCAATGGCAGCTAAATCTAGAAGGCAACGCCAACCTCGGGGATTTTTCTGAAACCACATTGGGAGTGGTGGCCCGTCGCACCTTTGATGAACCGGAGTTAGAAACCGCGCTGGTGCAGAGTCAAGTCGAAATTCTGCAGCAGGAAAATCGCCTTGCCCAAGAGCGCACCAGTATCCGCAATGAAATCACCAATCAGCTCAACACCGTCAACGCTAATCTAGCCCGAGTGGAGGCGGCGCAACGCGCTACGGAAAACGCCCGTCTGCAGCTCGAAGTCACCCAAGAACTGTTTCGTCGGGGTCGCATTCAAAACATCTTTCAGATTACGAATCAGGAAGAAAACCTGGTGGACGCCGAAAACAGCGAACTCACGGCCCGCATTCAATTTTTGGACAGCATTGTCACCCTGGATCAGGCCGTGGGGCTCACGCTGGATACCTGGAGCCAAGCGGTCAATTTTCTGCCTGCACTGCTGACGCCCGCATCGGTTGAAGAATTTGCCCCGCGATCGCCCGAGCTAGAGCCGCTAGAGGCGATCCCTGCTGAGCCCTCTGGACTCTAACCCCCGCATCCGCAATTCGAGGCACCCCTCACTCAAAGCAGCTCTAGTAATCATGGGAGCCGTGACAGGTTTGCCACCGAAAAGTTATGCCAGCTCTACAAATGACAGTCACACATGCAACGGCTTTCTCCCGGCAGGAGACACTGGGTGTTGGCTCGGCCTGCCCGTAGGGCTGACGACTCCGCTTCACCTCCGTTGCTTGAGCGGAGGCGCAAGGCCGATCGGTCGTTCAGTTTCAGCGAATTGGTATTAGTCAGGGCAGTTGTCCAAAGATTGAAGCGGGGGCATTGATGACTGATCGCCCCTAAGTAGAGTCGCTAATCACACGGCCATAGCAAGCTGCAGTTTGATGAGGCCACCCCAGATGGCTGAAATCAACCTCTGATCGGCTTTTTGATTCCATCGGGCTTGCCCTTACCGCAAGGTGTTTCGACTTCTGTATTCCGACTTCTGCCCAACAGCCTCCACCTCTGGTGTCGGTGAGATGTGACTGTCTCTACGGGGATAAATTTCAGATAGAGCAGTGTCGCCGCCATCACAGGCGACCAGACCTTCAGACTCCCTTCAGAACTTGAGTCGGTAGTGTCTCAGTCCTGAAGGGATTTGCTTCAATCAGCTGGCCGATGACGGGTGGGTAGGACGGCGACAATCACTAGCGGTTTACAGATTCGCACCCGCCATGACACTAACTAAGACATTGAGGACAATGCTCGCCACAAAGCAGGCTGTCCAAATCATCATGATCTGCTGAATTCCGTGGCGTTCAGCATTTTGCCAGCCCCAGATAAATGTATACAGACCACAAATGATCCCGAAAATCCCCCAGCCCACACCCTTATCGGGAAACAGCTTCAGCAAAACTAAAATCAGACACACTAAGCTACCAACGCTGGCAGCGATTAACAATAGACTCAAAACAGCTAACATTTTTAGTTGGCCTCAATTTCCATAGTCACTCTAAAGAGCTATACAGCCTATAGCATCAGCATTGGGCAAATTCTTCTCATGCTGAAATATATGGTAACGATAGAAGGGTATCCATGTCCCCTTGATGGGGAGAACTACATAGGCTTTGAGTGGCAAATATTACATCACGAGAGCATATAGGCTGTCGTGAAAAAACAAGAGTCTGACCAGCCAATAAACCAGGAGCCCCGTTAGCAAAAAGAAGGTGATGCCGGTATGGGTTTCTAAGGTGCGGACGCCGCCGACTAGGGCGCCTCGCCAGCCGGTTGGCAGCAGGCCACTCACCATAATCAACAGGATTACCGCGATCGCTACCGGGGCAAAGGCGTGGATCAACAGGGCTTGCTGCCAGTCACCGTGAAAGCCGCTAATCATGGCTCGCGACAACCCACAGCCTGGGCAGGGCAGGCCCAACCCATGCCGAATCGGGCATTGCCAACTGGGTAGCCCCAAAGCCAGCAGGAAGCCATGCAGCCCGATAGCTCCCGTAATCGATAAACAGGTGGGACGGCTTTCTAACAAGCGGCTAAAGGCAGTAGAAAAGGCAATTTGCATCGGTGATACCTAGGGTCGGCACTGGGTAAGACGGGCGATTTCGATCAGCTAGGACGATGATGGTAGCGATCACGATTCGGAGACTGATCGTAGAGTAACGGTTCAGGATGCTCGCATGACGTTGCTAGCGCCTCTGATAATAACAGTCGGCTAGGCGGGTCATTAATTATCGGTAGCGGCGGAGTGGACTCAAAATTTGATTGAGCAGGCGCAGCTCATCTGAGGTGCCCATGCCGATGACCAAGTCGCCGGCGCAGATGATGGTATCGGCATTGGGGCCCACAATGAGCGTGTTATCGGCGCGGCGGATGGCCAAGATCAGCGCCCCTGATTTTGACCGTAGCTCCGTCTGCCCTAAGGTTTGGCCCACCTTAGGGCAATGCTCTGGTGCGATCAAAAATTCTTCGACATAGACGGCGCGATCGCCCCCCGACAAAATACCTTCCAAAAAATCTACCACCTGTGGCCGCAGGGCCGCCGCTGCCATGCGTTTGCCCCCCGTTATGTAAGGCGAAATCACCACGTCGGCCCCACCTCGCTGTAGCTTTTGCACCGCCTCTTCGGTGCTGGCCCGCGAGATCGTCCGAATCTGTGGAGCCAGAGTCTTTGCTGACAATACGGTGTACAGATTTTCGGCGTCAGAGGGCAGGGCCGCCACTAAGCAAATGGCCCGCTCTACGCCGACGCGCTGCAGCACCTGATCTTGGGTGGCATCGCCTTGATAGGTGATAAATCCCATTTGCTGGGCGGCCTGAATTGAATGATCGTCAGAGTCCACGACAATGAACGGAATCCGCTCTAGGGAGAACTCCATGGCGACTTGTCGGCCCGTGCGGCCAAACCCACAAATAATGTAGTGATTAGTTAGAGAGTCCATAAGCTTGCGGCGCTGCCTCAGTCGAATACCCGCCTGAAAGTGTCCTTGAATCAGGGCTTCGGAAAACGAATTCAGAATATAGCCAATCACCACCACGCCCATCAAAATCAGCACGATGGTGAAGATGCGTCCTCGGGAGCCCAAGGGCCGCACCTCGGCAAAGCCGACGCTGGCCAGCGTGATGACTGACATGTAGATCGCATCCAGCCAGGTCCACCCTTCAACCAGCTTGTACCAAAGAATGCCTGACAGCACGACGCCGCCCAGGGCGATAGCGCCCCAGATCAAATGTTGTCGCGCTCGGCGATAGGTGACTTCGATGAGCGTGTCAGAAATCGAGGAACCAGGACGACGGCCAGCCATAGCGCGACAGACTCAACGGGGGAAACAGCGATCACCTGCCCTCGATTGTAGAGGCTTTGCTGCGAGATGATGGCCGCTCGCTCCGCGTGGCAAAGCCCAATGGCTCATAGGCTTGCCGCGATCGCTGCCCGTGCCGGTTCATCCTGCCTGTCAAGCGGGAATGGTGCCATCTTGGTGACAATCAGAGCGGCGGCGAGGTGGTGGAGCGAGACAACCGGTTGCTGTCAGCATCTGCTGGGCAATCGCTCATCTGGCGCGATTTCTCCAGCACGGCGCTGGCCAAGGTGACCACACCACACACCGAAATGCCCCAGCGTCGCAGCTCAGCTGCCGCCACTTTGACCGTGGTGCCCGTAGTGTAAATGTCGTCGAGCAGTAGCACCGGGCGCGTCGGGCGGTGTTGGTTGAAGGCGGGGCCAACGATAAAGGCGTTGGCTAAATTTTGCTGTCGCGCCTGCAGACCTAAGCCAAACTGGGGGGTGGTCACCTTACGACGCACGAGCCCTTGGCGCACCAGTGATAAACCGGTTTGTTGGCAAAAGGCTTTGGCCAATAACTCGGCTTGGTTAAAGCCTCGCTGCCGCTGCTTTTCGGGATGCATGGGGATGGGCACTACCAAGGGCGATCGCACTGTTTTGAGGGGGAACTGCTGCCAGTGTTGCCCCAGCGCCTGTCCTAAGGGCATCGCTAGCTGGGGCTGACCATGATATTTGAGGGCCGCGATCGCCCGTTTTAACGCGCCCTCATAAGCCCCCCAGGTCACGATGGGCAGGGCCGCCGACGGGGGCTGAGGCGGGCGCGTATTGGCCCCCGGTTGCAGCTGGTGCCAGCAGTTAGCGCACAGCGGTTGAGGCGTAGCGCGATCGCACAGCGGACAGGTTTGCTGTAGAAATAGGTTGGCTAGGGTTTGCCAAGACTGGGTCAGCATGGTGATTTTGCCCCAAGGGGAAGGTTAGCGGGTCAGCACCGTCACGGCTGTCCGGTGAGATGAGGCCGCCGTTCTGGAGTTGGTTGTGCGATCGCGAGCAATAGGGGCCTCCCCACACTCAGGACGCTAAGCCTGAGGCCATTTGAGCGCGCCGGGTAGCCGCCAGGGAGGGGGCGAGTTGTCGTCTTTTTTCAGAAAATCGGGATTATCCGCGACGGGGCCTGTTTCTATTGTGCAAAGGGACGACTTTGAGAGCACAGGGTAAAAACAATGAGAAGACTGCCCAAGATTGCCGTGATTTCCCCTTAGACTTAGTCATCTTCTCCGATGTATGAGTTGATGAGTCAGCTTTCAGCGCCTGGTCAGCAGGCCTCGTTACGGCGATCACCTGAGTTGCTTTGAGCCTGCACTGGCCTCCTGATTTTGGGTCTTTATGTCGCGGTTTGCTTCCCTGAAAACGCTTGCCGATCCGCAGCCGTGTCAAATCGGCGAAGCGGGTTATTTACTGCATCAGCTGCAAGCGTCAGGGCAACCGATTGTCCCCAGTTGGGTGATTACGGCTGACTGTTTTCAGCAATCGATGCAAAAGCTGGTGACCCGCGAGCCGATTTATGCGGATTGGCCGCAACTGCTATGGCAACACGCCAGCGCCACCGGCTACTCTGTCCAAAATCTGGCCAAACGTCTCCGTCGCCCCCTGCTCACGCTACCCTTAGCGTTGCCCTGGTCGGATTTCTTAGCCGACATTGACAGCCCCGTGGTGCGGCTGATTCCCTCGTTGTGGTGCAGTGAAACGTTGGCCATTGCGCCCTTTGCCCAAATCCTCGAAAGTCCTTTTTGCTGGGCTGAGCCCGAGGCTTTAGACGCCGCTGTTAAACAGCTTTGGACGGCGGTTTTAAGCGCTAAGAGTTTAGCCTTTTGGAGCCAGTGGGCGGCGACTCAACCGGCCTCCTGGGGGGTCTATCCGACCCAGGTAGAAGTCGCGATTGTGGTGCAAGCCGTCGCCCCCACCGCCGTCTCGGGCACGTTAACGGTGCGCTCTGCCGAGACGGTCGCGATCGCCGCCGTGCAGGGACAAATCGCCGCGATGCCCGAGGTTTGTCCCGCTACCTATGAGGGCAAATTGCCCCTAGGGCCACAGTTTGCCTGGCAGGCAGGCTATCAAGAACAGGGCTATCGGCTGGGCGATCGTGACTCGGCCTCACCCACATTTTTAATTGATAACTGCTTACAGCGGACGCTGCTGACACAGCCGACGCGGGCCTTCATCGACGACAGCCTGGAGCGTCGACTCTGGACCTTGGCGAAGTGGTTGGGCACTTGGACTGAGCGCCCCCTGCAGATTGAATGGAGCCTGATCGCCCCCAGTCGCACGCTGCACATTACTCAAGCTGGTTGGTGGCCGCTGCAGCCCTTTGCCACCTCGACGGTCACGTCTGCCACCGATGAACCGCTCACCGGACACGCTGCCGCGCCGGGGCAAGGGCAGGGACGAGCGTTAATTTTGAGTCCGGAGACGCCTCTGCCCGTCTCGGCGCACCATCGGATTGTGATTGCCGCTGAAGTGGTACCAGAATGGCTGCCGCTATTAAAGACCGCCGCTGGCATTATTTCGGAGCGGGGCGGTCTGACGTCTCATGCGGCGGTGTTGGCTCGTGAATTGGGGCTACCGGCCATTGTCGGCGTGGCCGATGCCACGCAGCGCTTTCAACCGGGGGAGGGGTTGCATATTGATGGCGATCGCGGCCTGATTAAATCGCTCCCTGAGCTGCTGCCTGACCGGCACCCCGATGCTGCACCGGGGCGATCGGCCCTAGCGAGGTCTGCGATTGAAGGTGCCTCGCGTACTGCCATCTGGCTCAATCTGAGTCAACCAGAGATTGCGGCGACCTCTGCGGCCCTGCCGGTGGCCGGGGTGGGATTGCTGCGATCGGAATGGTTGATACTGCCAGTGTTAGAACGTTTGCATCCCTACCAGTGGATTGCTCAGGGCCAACAGGACGTCTTGTTAGAGCGACTGCTCGGACAACTGCGCCCGATTTTAGCGGCCTTTGCGCCCCGCCCCGTGCGCTATCGCAGCCTTGACATTCGCACCAGCGAGTTTGCCCAGCTCATCGGGGCTCCCCCGGTCGAAGCTAACCCCATGCTGGGGATACGGGGCACGTTTAGCTATGGGCAACAGCCCGGCTTCTTTCAATTAGAGCTACAGCTGCTCAAGCGTCTGCAAGATGAGGGCTACCACAACGTGCAGCTGCTTTTACCTTTTGTCCGCACGGTGGCTGAGTTCACCGACTGTCAAGCTCAGGTGCAGGCCATTGGCCTCGATCAGCAGCCTGACTTTGAGCTGTGGATCATGGCCGAAGTCCCGTCAGTGCTGTTTTTATTGCCGGAATATGTCGCGGCAGGCGTGCAGGGCATTGCCATTGGCACCCATGATCTGACTCAGCTGCTGTTGGGCATCGATCGCGATCAGCAACTATTTTCCGCCCATTTTGATGAAACGCACCCTGCCGTACAGAGCGCGATCGCACAGCTGATGCAATCCGCTCAGCAGCTGCAGATTGCTTGTTGCCTTTGTGGTGCTTCCCCGATTCACCACCCAGAAGCAGTGAGAGCCGCGATTCAGCAAGGGCTGACGGCCATCTCTGTCGATGCCACCGCGTTAGAAATCACCGCCAATTTGATTCAACAGGCCGAGGCTTGAGGATTGGCCAGATTCCCGGTTTCTAGCTCTGAGCCAAAAAGAGCTGGATTGCCTTGACAGAAACCGGGGATCTTGGCACTATCTCTAGATTTTCACCCGCTACTCTCCACCCTCTCGTAACCGGCATTTATCGCTTCTGCCTTAGAGATATCCAACCGTGCGCTCAGCAGGATACCAACATATCTTGGCGGCTGAGGACGCGCAGATCTTCTTCATCTAGCTGATCGGGCACCCCATTGCGGATCAGTTCAGCAAAGTCTTCGTTCGGCACCATGATGCAGAGCATGTAGAGGCGATCTCGTCCCACATTGCGCACTTCATGGGTGCCGCTGTTCGGAATCAAAATGCTGTCGCCGGTGTGCAGCGGCACGGTTTTACCATCGCAAACCGCTTCCCCCTCACCCTTCAGCACATAAAACATCTCGACGGCGGCATTGTGACGATGGGAGGGCGTTTCCCCCCCCGCCTCAAAAATTTCTACGCAGTAGGTCAGCGACACATCAGCGGTTTTAGGATCAAACACGATCGCCAGCCGATTGCGGTCTTCAGGGCTAATGCGAAAGACTTGATACTCTTGATGGGTTTTGACAATGGGGATTTTGCAAGCCTGGGAGTCAGCCTCGGCTAAGGGCAGAGAAGGGCTTTGGGTCATGGGTTCAGGCCTCAGCGGGGGAGAGTATCTGCTTATGTCTTCGTTTCGACTCTAAGAGGGGCAGAGTCGCATTGGGTACTAAAATTCAGCTTTCGTAACTGTGTTTGCAGTATGCCGCTAACGTTTGAGTGAATTTGGTTCCGGCTGAACCTTAGTGAGCATTGTCCCCAAATCGCGTCCTATAGCAATCCGCGGATAGATCTGGTCAGTCAATGAAGGCTTGGTCAACGACTT
>CALCCA010000006.1 GCA_937899725.1 uncultured Halomicronema sp. | reverse complement strand
CCCCGCCGCCACCAGATCCTGCAGCGCAAACGCCACACTGACCGACACAATACTCAAAGCAATCTTCAATAGCGGATTCACCCGCCACAGCCAGCCCCGCTTGGATGAATTGACCGCGTTAGCTAACATTCAGTTTGCCTGCCCGCTGCAATTGCTTCACGACGCGCTCTCCTAACCACCAGCCGATCGCACCGGCAACGCCAGAAACCAGCGTCATCAGCAGCAGTATCCAGACCTGACCCACCCAGGCGGCAAACATATCGCCAGCAGCGTAAGCACCCACTAACGCCCCCGCGACGGTAGCGCTACTGAAAAACAGCACATTTGCCAGCAGGCGATTGGTCTTACCGTAGAAGCCACCCCGAAACACCATCACCCCCTCTGTCACCAGCAGGGCAACCACCAGGAAAGCCGCAATAATCCAAGAGATGCGGCTCAAAACCAACGCCAAAACACCAATCATCAAGGCGACACTGCCGGAACGTTGCAGTCGGGCCATCCCTAGTGTCAAAAAAATGCCCGCAAAAGGCGCCCAGACCACCGTCCGAATGCCCGGTAGCGGAATCGATAGGGTGAGCGGCACCGTGATCACCGACGCTACCGCGATACCAATCGTCATAAACGCAGCGAATACATAATCTCGAAGCTGCCAGGATTGAGAGGATTTTGTCATGCTGTTGCGTTCTGATTAAAACTCGGCATTGACCCCAAACAGCACTCTCGCGCCAGGGGCCGCGAAGTTGTTAGTGGGGTAGACGTATTGAGTATTGAATAGATTTTCGACGGTGAAGGTTAGCTGCACGGGGGGAATGACTTGATAGCCTAAGGTCAGATCAAACACCACCGCCCCTTCGCTACCGGGGCCGATTTCGTTGTTTTCCAGCACCACATCACCTTGATCGGCATAGATGCGGGATTGAATCAGCCCCAGGAAGCGGTCATCAGCATAGGTCAATCGCACCAACGCCGTCGTGGGAAACACCTCTAGCTGATTCAAAGGACGCCCAGACTCGTCTTCACTGTCAACGAAGGTCAGGTTGCCCGCCAACGTTAGACCCGGCATAAACTCGTAGGCGGCGTTGAGCTGCACCCCCTGAATCAGGACGTCTTTATTGACGACCCGACTGGAAGGCGGCGGCGGGCCAGGCGGGCCAGGGGGCGGCGTAAAGCTTTCAAAGCCCTGAAAATTGCTAATGTCATTGCGAAAGTAAACCACCCCTGCCGTAAAGTCGCCGCTGGTGTAGTCCAAACCGATATCAATATTGTTGGCCCGCTCTGGCGATAAGTCTGCATTGGACTGCACCTGTCCCTGGGTCGGGGCAAAGAACGAGCCATCAGGAGCACTCCCAAACAAAAACAGCAGACTCGGCGGACGAAATCCTTGGGCGAAGTTAGCGCGAGCCAACAGCCCATCTGTGATTTCGTAAACGGTCCCCACGTTAAATGTGACGGCATTCGTCTCTTTAGACTGGTCAGCACTTTCCGCGTCAAAGAAATCAAGCCGTACTCCGCCCGTGAGCGTCCAGTCATCCGTGACGTTGTAGACGGACTGGGCAAATAAGCCGTGAAATTCGCGGGTGGCATCGGGCGAGGCAATGTCATTGATCAGATCCTCGAACTCTGACCGATCCTGGCTGAAGTCGTAGCCGTAGGTGAGGGTGGCATCGCCGATCGCGGTGGAGGCAATGCCAGTGACACCGTAACTTACCGTATCCGTCAGGTCTGAACCCGGTACCGTGATTTCCGCCGGAAAAGGACCCGGAATGGTAAATGCCGTTAACGTTTCAAACTGGCGGCGGCTGCGTTGATAGTAGCCTCGCACTTCTAGCTCAGTGCCGCCCGGTATGCCGTCGTTAATGTAGGCCAATGAGTAGCGATTCGTTTCCCGAAACGCGTTGCGAGTCTCGATAAAGGGAGGGGAGGGAAAGCCGTTGAGATCGGCATCATCTTGGCGGTAGCGATCGAGCCTCAGGATGAACCGAGATTGGTCATTAATGTCGTAGCGTCCTGCCCCATACACATCAAATACCGTGTATTCAGTGCCATTCAGAGGAATGACATCGCCATTGGCGTCACGGGCGTCACCAGCCGTGCGGTAGGTCGCACCAAACACATAATTTGGGCCAGAAAACTCCAGATTAGTATTGAATTCGGAGAACCCGCCGCCGTAGGTTTCGCTGGTCACAGTGAAGGGCTGATCCGGATCGGGCGTGTTGGTAATGACATTCACAACACCGCCAAAAGAATCGGCCCCGTAGATGGAAGAGGCTGGACCTTGCAACACCTCAACGCGCTCTACCCGGAAGGGATCAACACTGCCAAAATCGGGGCCAAACTCTAAGTTGGGACGGCGCTCGCCATCGACCAGCAACCCAATCCGCTCGCCGGTAATACCGCGAATATTCACCGAACTGGTAATCAACCCTAGCCGATTAACCGTAATCCCTGGCAGGGTTTGCAACGCATCGGGGACGGTGCGGATCAGGGGTCGCTGCTGCTCTAGTTCTGCTTCGGTCACCACTTCAACCGTGGCCGAGGTTTCGACCTCCGGGGTCGGGCGACGAGCCGCTGTTACGACCAGCCGTAAGCCCTCTTCCTCTGATGGGTCTACTTCGACTGCTTCCGCTTCGGGGGGCGGCACATCGAGTTCGGGGGGCGGCACATCAGGGTCAACTTCGGCAGCAGGGGGTGGCACTTCGGGAGGGGCTGCGATCGCTCCAGTGACCCCCACGACAATTGCTGTCTCCCCGGTCTCTACCGCGATTCTCGGCAGTTCAGTTGCTCCAATAATCCGAATCCGGATGCTGTTGGTGTCTAGGGACTGCACCGTCACCGACTCAATCCCTTCACCTGGGCTGGCTTGCTGGAAAGCAACCCCCCCAGCCAGCTGAGCATTGGTAATATCAACAATCCGTGTACTGCCAAAGGCAGTTTCAAAGATTTTAGTCTGAGCCGTTGCCTCACCCGCCAGCACGATTTGCAAACCGGCCTCAGTCTGAAGGATTTCAATGTTTGTCACCTGCGCCGTCTGTGCTTGAGCGGGCAGCGACATAACCGTGCTGCAAACGACAGCTCCACACCCCCAAAAAAACACTTTTTTTTGCACCTCAATTCCTCACACACCAACTTGCTGGCTGCTCAACTAGAGCAGCTCTGCCAAAACGAAAGTAGCCACTGAAGAACTGTTCAGAGCGTCAATGTCAAGCCCTAAATTCTTTCTGATTAGATAGTGGTCTGCTTAGAAAGTGAATAGCAGTTTCTAATCAGGCAAAACCCCAAAAATGTGGCTCTCCGGGACTAGCTGTAAAGGAGAACTCCATCGGTTTCTCTCTAAAAAAACCAAGGAAAATCGTACCATCAACGTCTCTGGCTTACTATGCCTTCGGGGGGGATAAATCGCCGCTACAAGTCCAAAATTGCCATCTCTGTAGCAAAATCACCTGAAAATTGTGCGCGGTTAATCTCACATGGTGACTGTCCATGGTGGCCGTCCTCCGAGCGGAGTCGTTGGCTTTGCCGCTCTATGGGGGTTAGGGGGATGGGTGACAAATTAGCGCCCGAGGGATGGTGTCAAGATGATCTTGGCAGTCCCTTTTAGCTAGCCAATTGCTGTACCTGCATCTGAAAAGCTTTCGGATTCAGCCCCGTTTGGCGGCGAAAGGCTTTGGCAAAATGGTTGCGGCTACTGTATCCCACCGCAGCGGCAATACTTTCAATGGGGCGATCAGACGTCATCAATAGTCGCCGGGCCAACCCCAAACGACAATCCCGCAGGTACTGAAAAGGGGTCGTGCCATACACCTCATGAAACCCCTGATTGAGTTTGAGCCGATTGGTGCTTACCTGTCGCGAAAGCGCTTCCACGGTCGGGGGGGTAACCATCTGGCTTCTTAAAATCGACGCGGCCTGGTAGATGCTATCCAGATCAGCGGGGGCGAGACGGGGATGGGTAATGGCCTGAATCCGCAACTTAACAAGTTCCAGGGCTTTTTTTTCTAGGTATCGACGCCGCGTTTCCCCCTGGTAAGGACAGCTGAGAATTTGCCCGATCGTGGCTTCCACCTGGGCGGTCAAAGGCAAGCGATTGGCATAGTCGAGGTCAACAGTTTGGGTGTAGAGCGCCTCTGGCAGAATCTGCTCAAACGGGTAGCCAGTATCAGCTCTGTAGGCTCCCTGGGTCGCGTAAGCATGCAGACGATGCAGAATGGTCTTGAGATCTAAGCCCAACCGGCCGCCGCGAAACCGCCAAAAGCACTGAATCATGTCCTCAAAAATCCGCTGCGTTTGCAGGGGAAAACGCTCTAAACACGCTTGGGTATAGGTCAGGATGGAATCGTAGCCCTGGAAAATAACTTCGATCTCAAAAATGCGTTGGCGAGCCGTAAGCGCGCCTAAAGAATTAGACTCTGTAATAGCCATAAATCGACTCGGTTGACCGGTGCCCCCCGCCAGGGGGAATTCAAATTTTGCCTCCACGGTTGGACGATGAGGGATAAACACCACGTCGCGGTGAAGCCTGTAGTCCATAATCACCAGGGTCAGATCGTCTCGCAGTGAGATGTTTTGGCGATAGCCCTGACCCACCGGGGACGGATACAGCAAAATTTGATCAGAGCGGTCAGCATGCAACAAACGCGCATCATCGGGACTGCCCTTTAGAAGCCAATCTTCGTAACGATCTACGACTAATCGCGATGTCATGGTGGCACAAATAAAGCGCTCTGTCGTTAATGAGAATAGTTCGCATTGTAAGGCATGGCTGGTTATTCCCTGCTGTCATGGCTACAACTCAGAGGCAATTAACAAACAATTTGCCAGGTAAGTTGGGGCAAATCGAGGGAGTAATCGGTCAAATCCGGAACTACATCGCTTAAATTCTCTCTCATATTGACTTGAAGGCGCTTCACGATCGCCTTCATGCATTCGCCCTGGGCAAATCTGAGAGGATGCGCCCCAGTTAGTTGGTGACCGACACAAAAATTTGCCGTCAGAAAAAATGCGTTAAGCGCCCAAAATTGCTAGTCCCAGATGAGAATTCATCCTAACCTGCTCTAAAACTAATTGAATTGAGAGCCTTCCGCAGGGCTTTGGACAGCGTTGACCCAACTCGCTGCCAGGTTTTGTCGAAGGTGGGGATGATCAGTGTGAGGGCGATGATGAGCAAGCTTGGGCAACGCGGCAACGGTTTCTGGCGGTTAGCAATCATGAGTGGGCAAATGGCGATCGCCCCAGCGCTAATGCTGCAGTGGGCAACTGCTGCTGCCGCTCAAGCGCTGGAGACAACGCGATCGCTGCATTCGTCCCCACCGATGCTAATTGATGGGGTGGCCCAAACCAGCCCTACGCCCGTGCAGATCACCGAAGTGCGCCTAGAGACGAGCGCTGCGGGTTTGCAAATACAGTTAGCAACGGCTGCGGGTGAGTTGCCCACGCCCACCTCCAGCATCGCCGGTAATGCCTTGGTAATCACAGTGCCTAACGCAGTACTGGCACTATCCACCGGCGACGAATTTACTCAGTTTGAACCCGCTGACCGCATTGCCTTAGTGCAAGTTACAGAGCTGCCGGGGGCACAGGTGCAGATTGTGATTACCGGGGCAGAGGCCCCGCCGACCGCCGAGATTAGCAGCGCAACCGCTGGACTGACCGTCAGCATTGCGCCCGGCCTCCCTGGCTCTGCAGCAACAGACGATGAGGCCATTCAACTCGCCGTGACCGGCGAACAAGCCGGCAGCGACTACCTAGCGCCCACAGCGGCCACCGCCACTCGCACCGAGAGCCCCATCGAGGATATTCCCCAGTCGATTCAGGTGATTCCGCGACAGCTGATTGAGGATGAGCAGGCCACAGGCATTGAAGACGTTCTAGACAATGTGGCTGGCGTGAACTATTTCGGCAATGATGATGGCCGGGGCACCCGGTTCACCATTCGGGGCTTTGGCGCGGGGGGCTCGCCAATTTTGCGGGATGGCTTTCGGATTTTTGATGGCGGCGGCAGTGCAGCAGCGCCCGAAGTCGCTAACCTAGAACGGATTGAAGTGCTGAAAGGCCCGGCCTCGGTGCTGTATGGCGAAGCCGACCCGGGCGGCATCATTAATCTGGTGACGAAGCAGCCCCTCTCAGAGCCGTTTTACAGCGCTCAGATCCAGGTGGGTAACCGAGGCTTAATTAGCCCCAGTCTCGATTTAACTGGCCCCCTGACGGCAGACGGGCGCTTGCGCTATCGGCTCAACGCCTTGGTGCGCCGTGAAGAAAGCTTTCGCGATTTGGATAATAGCTTTAATCGGTCATTCATCGCGCCGACCGTCGCTTGGGACATTAGCGATCGCACCGACCTCACCGTCAGCTTGGAATATATCGAAGATAATGACCCAGCAGATTTCGGCCTACTCGCTGTAGGGGATGGCGTTGCTGATGTTCCACTGGATCGAGTGTTCAATGATCCGGGTGACACTATCGAAAAAGAATACCTGAGTGCAGGCTATACCCTAGAGCACCGCTTTAGTGACAACTGGCAGCTACGCAATGAATTTCGCTACGTTGCCGATGACTTTGACTTTGGGACAATTGCTACCCCGGCTTTCTTTGATGAAACTTCTGGTTTTTTGACTCGAGTGATCAGTAATCAAACCAGCGAGAGCGACAACTATAGCCTATATACCAACGTTCAGGGTCGCTTCAACACGGGTGCTATCGAGCATAACCTGCTGTTCGGCGTTGATCTGTCTCGAGAAGAGGGGTTCCTTCGCCAAAGGGGGGCGCTCAATCCTCGGTTCAACCCTGAGTTTTTTAGCATCATTAACATCTTCGACCCAGATTATTCTTTTATAAGACCCGATATCGAGACTGCCCCGCTCACCCTCCTTACCGACAGCACCGCCGAGCGCCTGGGGCTTTACCTGCAAGACCAAATCTATCTGGCCGATAACCTGATTGTATTGGCCGGATTACGCTACGACACCATCGATCAAGAAACAACGAGTGAGACCCTGACTCCCTTTGGTAGCAATGTGACAGAAACCGATCAAAACGATGATGCCGTCACCCCTCGCATTGGGATTGTCTACCAGCCGACTGAGACCATCGCCCTCTATGCTAACTACGCTCAGTCCTTTACCCCCAATACCGACACTGATATTGACGGCCTCCCCCTAGAACCCGAAACCGGCGATGGATTTGAAGTGGGCATCAAAGCCGACCTGATCCCCAATCGCCTGTCAGCCACCCTGGCTTACTTTGACATTACTCGGCAAAACGTCGCCACGGCGGACCCCAATGACCCGCTGGCAGCGGCCTCGATTGCCACGGGCGAACAACGGAGTCGCGGCGTTGACCTAGATATCAGTGGCGAGATTCTACCTGGGTGGAACATCATTGCCGCCTACGCTTATATCGATGCCGAGATTACTGAGGACAACACGCTGGAAGTGGGTAACCGTTTGGCTAGCGTCCCTGAACACAGTGCCAGTTTATGGACGACCTACGAGATTCAGTCTGGTGACTTAGAGGGTTTGAGCTTCGGCTTAGGGTTCAATTTTGTGGGTGAACGACAGGGCGATTTAGACAATAGCTTTGCGGTGGATAGCTATTTCCTCACTGGTGCTGCCGCCTCTTACCGCCGTGATAACTGGCGGGTGCAGCTAAATGTAGACAACCTGTTTGATGTTGACTATATCGAATCGGCTGGGGGGGGCCGGGCCAGGGGAATTTTTCCGGGAGACCCGTTGACCGTGCGGGGCTCCTTATCAGTCACGTTTTAAGCTATCTAATCAGATAAGAACTCAATAGGACTTACACCACTGCATCCGGTTTCGGACCCATGCGTAAGTCCTTCTCAAGTTAGTGGGATGAAGGGATTTATGCCAAAGATGATGCCGTCGCTGCCCCCTCGTTGGGCGGGCTTTTGGGGACAGCCCCTCAATCGCCAACGTCGATTTACATTGCTCATGGGCCTGGCGGCGCTGGTGGCGGCCTGTGGGTCAGACTCTTCCCCCGAGGCGGAGACGGATGCCGCCCCGGCCCCAGTCGAGCCGGTCATTCAACACGCCTTTGGTGAGACGACCATACCGGCCAACCCCACCCGCATCGTTGTGTTGGGATACACTCTAGTCGAAACGCTGGTGGCCTTAGACGTGCCGCCCGTCGGGGCACCGGGCGTGATTCTCAATGAAATGACCTACCTAGAGTTGGAGCCGGACGCGATCGCCGATGTCGGCACCCCCGCCCAACCCAACCTGGAGAGAATCACGACCCTGAACCCAGACCTGATTCTCACGTCTCAACGACTGGGGGAAGAGAGCTATACTCTGCTAGCCCAAATCGCGCCCACCGTCGCCTTTGACGTCGATGAAATGACTGAATGGCGATCGCTGACTCGTCTCTGCGCCGAGGCGTTAGGCAAATCGGATGTGGCTGAAAAACTATCGGCAGACTACGAAGCTAAGCTCGCGCAACTTGACGATCAAGTATCCCAAGACTTAGCAGACCTTGAAGCCTCGGTGGTCTTTGTGTCACCGGGCCAGATGCGAACTTTTGGGAAAGCCACCTTTCCTGGCAGCGTCTTAGCCGATGCGGGGCTATCCCGGCCCCCCAGCCAGACCGAAGGGCCGGGGGTCAACAACATCTCGCTGGAAGTCCTAGAGCAAATTGATGGGGATGTCATGTTCATTCTGACGCCCCAGAGTGAGACCGAACTGGCGGCTGACATTGAGGCCGAAATTGCCCGCACCCAGGCCAGCCCCCTCTGGCCGCAGCTGCAGGCCGTGCAGAATGACCAAGTATATGAAGCTGGCCCCCATTGGGTGATCGGTAGCTATATTGCCGCTAACCTCATGTTGGATGATTTGCTGACCTACTTCACCCCAGCAAGCTAAAGCGCCCCCACCGACCCACCGTCAAAAATGTATTTGGGGCGCAGAACCCCTAGGAGAGGGTGCAGAAGCCACCGAGGCAGCGGATAACATCAGACAGAAGAGCTTATTGCGATCTGATATCATCAATTATCCGTTCATCGTCTAACTCCCGTAATCCGTGACGTTAACCCTCCAGAGTTCCGAATGGCAGCACTGTCTGCAGGCGCAAACGCGCAATACTCGGCCAGAGCTGTTGACCAATGCCAAAGACCGCACGCTGGTTTTTCCCGACTGGTTGGGTACCGGTTACAAACGCGATATTCGGCTGCAGCACCACCTTTCATTGACGTTACATCGCTATCGACTCCAAAAAGACATCATCTCTCTGGGGCCAGCCATCAGAAGAAACTGCTTTGAGTTTTCGTTTGTGATTGCCGCCAATGTGATGGGCACCGATTTAGGGGCGCAGCAGCAGATCTGGGTGGAGGGTCAAAAGGCCTATTTCCTCAATGCAGCCTTGCCCGCCCATAAAGTCTATGAATATGCCAAACAAGATTTTTGGGCGATAGACGTTCACATCCAAGCTCCTCTGTTAGCCGCGATGGTGACAGAGCATGAGGAAACGTTGCCCCTAACCCTGCGTCGGATGGTAAATGGACAGGATGATCGCCCGGCCCTGCCTCCCCTCAACATCACGCCAGCCATGCAAAGGGTGCTGCAGAAAATTTGGCAGTGTCCTCATCAGGGGTTAACGCGATCGCTGTACTTAGAAGCCCAGGCTCTAGAGCTGATTTCCCTTTATATTCAAGCGGTTCAGGCCGGGCCGGGCGCTCCCTCTAGCCTGCCAGCTGCGGATATCGCAAGCATCCGTCAGGCCCAAGATATTCTCCAGCAAAGCTTGCGCACGCCGCCCTCGCTAATGGAATTAGCGCGACAGGTGGGCATTAACGATCGCAAACTCAAACAAGGCTTTCGCGAGGTGCTGGATACCACCGTGTTTGGCTACCTGACCCAACAGCGGATGGAAACCGCCTGCCGATTGCTCCAGCAAAAACGGTCGGTGGCCGTGGTGGCGGCCACGGTGGGCTACGACAGCCCCACCGCCTTTAGCGGTGCCTTTCGGCGAAAATTTGGCATTGCACCCAAGGCCTATCAGTTGGCGAATTGCCCCAAGGGATAAAAAGTCCCGATCAAAGAGAAAAAAGTCCCGATCAAAGAGCATCCGATCTCGCTGGCCCGATAAGTTTGACAACAACTATTTGAGAAGCATTCTTATCTGGTGCGGCGTGGCCAGTTGAGACTTGCGCTTGATGACCGTTGCTTGGGAGATTCCGAAACGTGATCAAACGATTGGGGCTAGGGTTATTGCCGCTGAGTGTGTGGGCCACCTCGCTGCCAGCCAGAGCGGCAGCTGAACCAGAGCTGATGGAGCCGGTTAACCAGCAGGCCAAAGACGCCATGCCCACGGCAAAAGCGATCGCCGCCACGGTGCCAGAGTCGGCACCCGAGACTCAGCCAGAGTCAGCTGCTGCTGCAACCGTGTCCGACTGGATGGCTCAAGCCACCGATGAGCTGATCACCATCACCGCTGTGCAAGTGCAAGAAACCGCCACCGGATTGGCGATCGCGATTGAAGCAACCGGCCCTTTATCAGCTGATTCGCCCCGCGTGACCGGCAATGCGCTCGTGATTGACCTGCCCGCTGCCGCGCTAAATCTAACCGATGCCGCGCAGGCTGAGCAGTTTGCGCCCGCCACCGGCATTGCTTTGATCAGCGTTTCTGAGGGCGACGGCGGCGTGCAGGTTGCCATCACCGGCACCACCGCCCCCCCGCAGGTCGAGATTGACGCCACGGGTGACACCCTAGTGCTAGGGGTCGTGCCGGGGATTGCGGCTGACATTGCGGATGATGCAGAGGCCATTCGCCTCGGCGTTGAAGGCGCGCCAGCAGGGAGCGACTATTACGTACCGGCAGCTTCTACGGCGACCCGCACCGATACGCCGCTGAACGAAATTCCTCAATCGATTCAGGTGATTCCCCAAGCGGTGTTGGAAGATCAGCAGGTGATTCGCCTCGGTGATGCCCTCCGCAACGCCAGCGGGGTGGTATCCAACTCGATTGATCATCGCGGCGAACGGTTTATTATTCGCGGCTTTAGCAGCTCATCGATTTTGCGGGACGGTTTTCGCCAGACCGACGGCGCGGGCGGCAACGCGGGTTTTCAGGAACTGGCGAATATTGAGCAGATTGAAGTGCTCAAAGGCCCTGCCGCGATTTTAGCTGGGGCTGTCGAACCGGGTGGCGCAATCAACCTGGTCACCGAAAGGCCATTATCAGAGCCGTTTTATCAAGTTGACGTCCGGGTAGGCAGTCGTTTTCTCGTCGAACCCGGTATCGACTTGACCGGACCGCTCACGAGTGATGGGCGAGTGCTCTATCGCTTAAATGCGCTATTTCGTCGAGAAGACTTCTACCGTGATTTTGATGACCCGATCGAACGGGCGTTTATTGCACCCACCGTCAGCTGGGCGATTAGCGATCGCACCGACCTCCTCATAGAGCTGGAATACAGCAATGAAACCCGACCAGCTGATTTTAACGGCTTACCGGCCTTGGGCGATCGTGTAGCTGATGTGCCCTTTGACCGCATTACCGGAGAACCGGGCGATGATGCCCAGAATGAATTTCTGCGAGTCGGCTACCAGTTTGAACATCGCTTCAGCGATAACTGGAAAGTGCGCAACAGCTTCCGGTATATCGACCTCGACAGCGAATTTGTCTCTAACGTGGTCGCCAGAGCGATCAACGAGGATACCGGCGACCTTTTCCGGGTGTGGATTCAGAACGAACAGCCCAGCGAAAGTTATGAATTGCAAACGAACGTTGTCGGCGAATTTAACACCGGCTCCATTGAGCACACCCTCCTCGCAGGCATCGATTTATATCGTCGCGATGGGCAAAATCGCCGCCGCATTGACTTTGGCCGCCAGCCGCTGTTCAACATCTTTGACCCGGTGTATGGCGTCCCCCGTCCCGATAGCTTTAGCGAGCCGCCACCCTTGATCACCGAATTTCGCACTGATAACCTGGGTCTTTACGTGCAAGATCAGGTGGCCCTGTCAGACCATTTGTTCTTACTGGCGGGGCTGCGCTATGACACGGTTACTCAAGAGACCGAAAATTTCGAGTTAAATACTGATGTTGATCAGAGCGATGATGCCTTCACGCCGCGCATTGGCATCGTCTACCAACCCATTGATGAAATTTCGCTTTATACCAGCTACAGCACCTCGTTTGGCCCGAACTCCGGCACCACCCGCGACGGTAATATCCTCGACCCAGAGGAAGGGGAACAGTTTGAAATCGGGGTGAGGGCAGAGCTGCTGGGCGATCGCCTCTTCGCTAACCTGGCACTGTTTGACATTACCAAGCAAAATGTCGCGACTGCTGATCCGAATGCGCTACCGGGGGAAAACTTTGTGGTGGCCACCGGCGAGCAGCGCAGCCGGGGCATTGAGCTAGACATGATTGGTGAAATTTTGCCGGGTTGGAATATTGTGGCCAACTACGCCTACACCGATACCGAGATCACGGAAGACAATACAGGTTTAGAGGGCAATCGCTTGTTTGGCGTTCCGGAACACAACGCCAATCTGTGGACCACTTACGAAATTCAGACCGGTGATCTCGCTGGCTTAGAGTTTGGCATTGGCGTCAATTACGTCAGCGATCGCTTTGGCGATAATGACAACAGTTTTGTGCTCGAAGAGTACTTCCTGACGAATGCCGCCATCTCCTATCAGCGTGACAATTGGCGAGCCGGTCTGAATATTCGCAATCTGTTTGATGTGCAATATATTGACAGCTCTGAAGGCAGTCGGCTCATTGAAAACCGCCCAGGAGAAGGGCTGACCATTATTGGTTCCGTTTCGGTTGAATTTTGAGTGATTGAGGGCTCATCGATTCAGCTTTGAGTGCTGAAATAGAGGACGCAGGGGATTTATGCCGACCATCATGCAGTCTATACAAACGCGGTTTGCGAACCATTGGGGTCAACCCCTCAATCGCCAACGTCGATTTGCCTTGCTCATGGGCATGGCGGCGCTGGTCGCCGCCTGTGGGCCAGATCAGTCACCGCAGGCGGAGGCTGATCTGGCCTCCGCTGATGTTGAGACCGATCAGGTCATTCAACACGCCTTTGGTGAGACTGCCGTACCGGCTAACCCTGCCCGCATCATTGTGTTGGGATACACCCTAGTCGAAACGGTAGTGGCCCTCGGCGTACAACCCATTGGGGCACCGGGCATCATTCTGAATGAAATGACCTACTTGGAGTTAGATCAGGACGCGATCGCCGACGTGGGCACGCCCGAACGTCCGAATCTGGAGAGAATTACCGCCCTGAACCCAGACCTGATTCTCACGACTGAACGACTCGGGGGAGAGAGTTACCCCCTCTTGTCACAAATCGCCCCCACTGTTGCCTTTGACATCGATGAAAGGCTCGAATGGCGAGCGCTGACCCGCCTCTGCGCTGAGGCATTAGGCAAACAGGACGTAGCGGCAAAGCTCTCAGCAGACTACGAAGCCAAGCTAGCGCAGCTCAAATCACAAGCGCCCCAACACCTCGAAGCCATCACCGCCTCGATCATCTTTTTAACTCCGGGTCGGATCCGCACCATGGGGAAAGCCACCTTTCCTGGCACCGTCTTAGCCGATGCCGAGCTATCACGCCCCCCCACCCAAGCCGAAGGGCCTGGTCTCATGAACATCTCTCTGGAAGCTCTCGATGAAATTGACGGGGATGTCATGTTTATTCTGACCCCTCAAAGTGAGACGGAAATGGCAGCTGGTGTACGGGCTGAAATTGACCGCACCCAGGCCAGTCCCCTCTGGCCCCAACTGCAGGCCGTGCAGACCGATCAAGTGTATGAGGTTGGCCCCTACTGGGGGCTGGGCAGCTACATTGCCGCCAACCTGATTTTGGATGACTTGTTGACCTACCTGACACCGGCTGGCTAGTGCTAAGGAACGAGGATTACATAAATTATTGAGGCTAAGCCAGATAACATTTCCCCTCCTGGGAGGGGCGGCGGGGTGGGTGGTCCCTGAGTGATAAGGGGGCGAACCCACCCCGCCTACGGCACCCCTCCCGAGAGGGGAAAACCGGCACATGATTAAGTTCCCGATCCTAAGGGCAGACCCGCGCCCCCAAAAGATGCGTTTGGGGCGCAAAATCCCTAGCCAGCCCCGAGGGATTTTCCTACTGTGGCGGAGCGCTGTGTTGTCCGCAGTCCCTCTCAAACACCGTTGACTGAGCCCCTTGATGCGCACATTTACTCTGATTTGGTTCGGTCAGCTAGTCTCCGCCATTGGCAGCCGCATGACCTTCTTTGCCCTCACCCTATGGGCTTGGGAAGCTACCGGTTCCGCCACGGCCTTGGCCCTGGTGGGGTTGTTTTTTCAGCTACCGCAAATTCCCACCACCCTATTTGCGGGGATAATTGTCGATCGCTTTAATCGCAAAACGCTGATGCTATTGGGGGATGCGACGACGGCGATCGCCACGCTGATCATTGGCGGCCTCTACCTGACCCAGCAGCTGGCGATTTGGCACTTATACTTGGTTGCCATGCTGGCCGGGGGCTTTAGCCAAATTCAAAGTTTGGCCTATCAGGCCTCACTGTCTCTATTAGTGCCCCAGCAGCAATACACTCGGGCAGCCAGTATGGGGGCGATCGTGCATTACGGTTCACAGATTTTTGCCCCCGCCCTAGCCGGAATGCTGTATCCCGTCATTCAGCTATCGGGCATTGTGAGCATTGACTTGGTCACCTTTGCGATCGCATTTATCACGCTGCTGCTAGCCCCTATGCCCCAACCGTCACCAACGCAATCGCCGTCAGAGCACTGGACTCGGCAGCTCACGTTTGGCTGGCGCCATCTCTGGCAGCAGCCCCAGCTCAAAGCGCTGCTCCTCTTCACCCTCCTGTTTGTGTTTGCCCACGATCTGGGGTCAGCGCTCTATCAGCCCATGATTCTGGCGCGTACCGGCGGCAGTGCTCAGGCCCTCGCGAGTGTCTCGGCGGCCGCTGGCGTGGGTGGGGTGGTCGGAGCCGTGATAGTGAGTCTTTGGGGTGGCCCCAAGCGTCGGGTTGTGGGCCTATTAGCCGGATACATGGGGGCAGGACTCAGCAAATTGGTCTTTGGCTTGGGGCGATCGCTCCCCGTTTGGGTGCCCGCCCAAGTCTGCTCATCGCTCAACTTTCCCCTCTTAGGCAGCTGCCGCAGCGCCTTGTGGATGGCCCAAGTTGCGCCAGATATTCAGGGAAGAGTCTTTGCGGCCAATTCTCTCGTGACGCAGGTCGCCAGCATTTTGGCTACAGGGCTAGCAGGGCCACTAGCAGACCGCCTGTTTGAGCCAGCCATGATGTCCAATAGTGGATTGGCCAATTGGCTCAGTCCTCTATTTGGCAGCGGTGCGGGTGCTGGCATGGCGGTACTCTATACGGCATGTTCCGCAGCACTGCTCCTCCTTGGCATCAGCGGTTTCTTTGTCCCATCCCTCAGAGCAAAGGTTAAACAGCTTTAGCTTGACCATCCCGTTTTGCTAAATCGGCGGAGTTTTGATAAGAATAAATCTCATTTATACTAATTGCCGCCGCCTTTCACAAACGGTTTGGCGTGAATCCGCGCTCGCTCCGTGGCCACTAACGCTGAGGTTATTCAAAACACCGATGTCTTCAACTCAGTTGAGCCCAGTTTTGTCAGTTTCTAAGATTGGCCGCCAGTTTCAAGGTCGCTGGATTTGGCAAAATATTAGCTTTGAACTTTTTCCGGGCGATCGCTTGGCAATTGTGGGCTCCTCGGGTGCCGGTAAAAGCCTATTACTCAGGGTTTTAGCTGGGCTGGACTCGATCCAATCAGGGCAAATTATCTTCCAGAATTGCCCACTGTCTACCCTAGACATGCCTCAGTTTCGAGCTCAAGTAATGTATCTACACCAGCAACCGGCTTTATTTGAAGGCAGTGTCGAGTCAAACTTACAGCAGGTCTATAAACTAGCCATCCACCGCGACAGAACCTATGATCGTGCCAAAATTCTGGCCTATTTGTCAAGCTTAGACCGTTCTGCCGACTTTCTAGAACGTTCCGTAGAACACCTCTCAGGCGGAGAAAAACAAATCGTAGCCTGTCTGCGGTCTTTGCAATTATCACCGCAGGTCTTGCTGTTAGATGAACCCACCGCTTCACTCGATAAAACCACAACCGAGCAATTAGAAATACTGATTGCTCAATGGCAACGAACCGATGCTCTCAAAGCCTATATCTGGATCAGCCATGACCCCGAGCAGATAGAACGGGTGACCGACTGCCAGTTAGCTTTGTCTGGTTCCCCACTCCCCCACGCCTAACTGATGAACAACTACATTCCCATTGACAATTGGCAGCTGGCCCTTGCTGCCGCTCTAATTTTGATCAACATTGCTCTCTCGCTGGGTTTACGGCTAGGCTTAGCCAGAAAATTAGGCATTGCTGCATTGCGGATGGTGGTACAGCTGCTCTTAGTGGGATATGTGTTGGGTTGGATTTTCGCCTTGGATAATCCCCTTTGGGTGTTGCTGTTAGTGTTCATGATGAGTGCGATCGCTGGCAATGCTTCGGTCAACCGCACCCGCCGTCGCTTCCCTTCCATCTACTGGAACAGTTTCGTTTCAATTCTGGCAGCCAGTGGTTTTGTGACGGGGTTATTGGTAGAAGGCATTATTCACATTCATCCTTGGTATGACCCGCAATACGTGATTCCGCTATTGGGGATGGTTTTGGGAAATGCGCTGACCGGAACATCTTTAGCATTGGACCGATTAATGGAAGATTTGGTCAGTCGGCGATCGCAGATTGAATCCCTTTTAGCGCTAGGAGCAACCCGTTGGGAAGCCGCGAATGAAACGCTTAAAGAAGCTCTGCGTACTGGGATGATTCCTACCATCAACTCAATGATGGTGTTGGGACTGGTGAGTTTACCCGGCATGATGACGGGGCAAATGCTGGCAGGGGTGAATCCAACCAACGCAGTACGCTATCAAATCATCATTTACTTCACCCTAGCTGCAGGTACTGCGCTCGCTTGCATTAGCGTGATTCTGCTCGCCTTTCAGGTTTTGTTTAGCCCAGAGCACCAGTTACGACTCGAACGATTACGAAAAATCGATGCTTGAAGAAACACCAGCGAGTGGTCAGCCACGTGGAATTAGACAGGTAGGAGAGGGTCGTTGATAGCGGCTTACATCCCCTACGTTTCAGGCCTAATGAATACGTTTCCAGTGGTGGCGTGGTCTGCTTCGAATTAAGCGATACAGCTGGACAACTTACTTGCCGCGCTATGGGGAGAGAACAAGCGATCGCGCAGCGCTACATCATTGACAGTGTTGGGCCACCAGAGCTAGCCAAGCTAGGAACAGAAATCAATGATTCTTTAGGCTGATGAGAAGAGTCTATATCGAGCAGCGAATGTAGCCCCGTGCCGAATTGAAAGCTTTCTGACTGATGCTGAAACAGCATGGAAAATTGCTGAGTGCCAATTGGATCTTCCAGCTTTTCCGACGGTAGAGAGCGTTCAGGGTTGTCAACTATTTCGTGGCCTCCTTGCAGCAGGGAGTCATCGGCCATGAGCAGAAGGCCAGAAGTGCTTTCTGAGAAATCTACATCGACGGCGGCTTGAGATAGTGCATTTCTACCAGGCTGCTTTTGACCTTTAGAGCTTACTGGGACTTCATGGTCTAAAACTTCCAAAAAGTCAGTGCCAATTTCGTCGATCACTTGCTCGAGCAACTGTTCATTGAATGAGACAGTAGGAATAGACAGATCAAAGACCGAATCTTTGTCAATATCATCTAGAAGGGTAGTCAGTTCTTGTTCGAGCAAATCAATCTGACTAGCAGTTTCGTCCTCCAGCCTATTAGTAGACTGTTTTACAAAATCACCGACCTCATCCTTAGTATAGAAAGCTTTCCAATCAGCATTTCCGTCATTATTAGTATCAAGCGATAACCAATTTGACAGACCCTCGGCATCATAAATGCGCACATGAATCCAATCGCCATGGCTGTCATCGGTTGAGTGATCGGTAGAATCAACATCTCTAACAAATCCAAAAGATGAGGCATTCGCAGCACGGGCAGTTGCATCAGGTTCTGTCGCTGGATCAGGCTGACCCAATATTGGCGATGGCTGAGTCGGCTTGTCAGGCGTTGAAGGCGCATCGATCAGAGGATGGTCGTTACGGTCAAAATCTTTGAAGGGGGTAAATCCTGATGGGGGTGACGGGTCCAAAGTGTCTTCAGTCTCTTGTTCATCATCTTCACCGGTAGTTTGGTCATCAGCTGTAGTTTTGCCATCGGCATCGCTCTCCGAGGACGCCTTGGAAATGAGATATCGGTAATCAAAGCTGGGAGATCGCGCTGACAGCTCATCGCCCTGATAAAAAACAGAGCTACTGGCGTGTAGGGCATCTCCATCCGATCCTCCATCCGAGGCCCTGTTAATCGGCATATCGTGACTTCCAGAAGCAATTTGAATAAGCGAGAGCGTCTGCTCTGGACTGTTAAGTAGTAGATGAGCGAGTTCTTGACTAGATGGAACCAAACCTCGGGTTGAACCAGGTGTAACCAGCAATTGCCCTGAATCATCGGCTAGTGATTCTACGACAGAGGCGGTCGGCAAATTGCCTTCTAGATAATACTGTTCTAGCTTTTCACTTAGCTCTTGACCTGAGAGTTCACCAGCTGAGAAAAGCAAGCTTTTCTGATGAATATCTCCCTCGCCAGCCCTATAAAAACCTGCTTGTCTCAGGTCGTCAGGATTTAAGAAGTCTTCTACATTATCAACAAGGTTTTCGATACTGCTAAATTCAATGCCGAAAATTTCTTTAGTCAACCAAACAGAGAAAAGAAAAACCAGAGATTCGATGGTGGCATTCGCACTGTTGTAGGAGGCTTTGGGACTATGCTGAGAAACGATATCTTCAATAGAAACGATATCTTGATGGGCGTTCTGAAACAGGGTAGTGAAGTATAAGAGCTTGACCCTTTCGTCTTTCCCTTCTTGTACGGGTTTAATATTTTTTCTAATCCGATTTAAGAGCTGCTCAGCACATTCAGGCTCTTTGATTTTTTTGTGGATATGACTCCTCAAGTTGTTCCATTCTTCAGACTGAATCATGACCTCAATCTGGTTTGATTCAAGTAGCGTCCAGAGAATATCCAAGCAGGCGCATTCCAGAGAGCCTTCTTGGCCTTCTAGCCCTGCAATGATGGTTGCAGCATCAATTAGGTATTTATGACTGCGCTGAGCGAACATTTTAGAACTAAACAAATAAAGAAACTGAACGGTGCATCTTCCCGTTGCTATTAAGTAGCTGGGCTCATTCAAATGTAGGATGGGTTAGCGATAGCGTAACCCATGCAGGCGTTGGGTTTCGTTCCTCAACCTCAACCTACAGTGTCTTACGTTTAATTGAAACTTCCTACTTAACTCAAAAAATCAGACTCGAATAAGTGAAGATGTCCAATCGCTGATGCCGTTAAATTGTTCTCTCGACCAAGAATTAGAAATCAGCTAACCCGTCTTATATTTAGTAATCTACGGCAAATCCTCCATTTCTTTGATAGCGTCCTGGTAATCCTTTCTCAGGGAAGAAAAAGGGTTCGTATTTTCTGCCGAAAGGGGAGTCGATAGGTCTTCAGTCAGCTCTTCAAAAGAGCAGTCAAGTGCTTGACACAGCAGCTTGATCTGATAGAGCCATTTGCTGATACTACGACCGTTTTCCCAATTAGCAATCGTATTTTCAGTGACGCCCAACTTGTCAGAGAGTTGCCTCTGCGTAATTTGCAGATTTTCTCGCAGCTCTTTCAGTTTGGGTTTAGTCAGGTCCCATTGCTCTGAGTGTGTGTTATCCAGGTTGCTCATGTGTCTGAATATCAGCTAGGTAATCAAATTTAGCTTCAGGACTGATGTAATTGCCTCCAGCTTTTGTCCTGTCTCATCCCTAGGCTAAGGAAATCTAGGCAACACCCCCACTGACTGGTGTTAGTGGCCCGTGCGTGAGCCCCAAGCTTGATGTCATCGTCTTGTTGCTAGAAGTTTCCTGATGGGAGGAATTGTATTGAACGGTATGGGGTTAGCGTAGTCTCTAATTTGGCAATCTGTGGCGCCAAGCAACCGCGAAGAAGCTCGCACTTGGTAGATACAGCAAACTCTATGCACCCGATAGTGAGCTGACGTGATTGCGGTCACGTCCTCAGCAGTTGGCGATCTAGATGGATTTTTCACCGGTGCCAATTTTCCTGCCCCCTTAGTCTACAAGCACAATCATTCTTCCAGGTAAATTATTTGTAACAATAACTTACCCCAAAATATTTTGGGGTAAGTTATTGTTGTCTCAAAGCCAACGACTTGCCTGAAGTTCGGTGCTGCTGTCTGGTCAGTACGAGTCCCGGTGTCAACGCTTTCAGGATTAACGCAGTGGTGTCCAGTTTTAGCCCCTCGCTCCCCAATATTGGGGAAGCCGGATGCACTTTCCTCCAAGCTGAGGAGAGGCAAAGGGGCGATGCGTAAGTTCTACTTTCGTGATTTGACGCTGCCAGTACCAGGAAGGTCAGATCGATGTGTGTTCTCGTGACTTTTGAGCTTCTGACAGCTCTATAGCAGCGCCGAGGTGGCCTCACAGTTTGCGATTGCGGTCTGAGGGATTTTCAAAATCAGTGTGTTTAGGAATTTTGTGTGGAAACCATGGAACAGACTCCTATTACAGTTTGGAACCCGATTATGTACGGTGTAGTGGAAAGTGTGATTGCTGGGCCGATTTCAGGCCATGTCAGGGTGATGGGCGTCACTTGGAAGGCACGTCTTTGTATTCCTCAGGCGGGCTACATTTTGGTGCCAGATACGCCGGTGATGGTATTTGGTTGCCACGGTGACACGCTACTCGTGCTGAGTACTGAAGCTCGAACTGAGGTGGCGACTTAAGCAAGCATCTGAAATATTCTGTGGGTGGGGCAGAACCCTATGGAGCACCCTGCGGCAAGAGCACAGGTCTACACAAACCCGCAAAGCTCGACATGGTGTCCTGTAAGTAGGACAAATCCTATGAATTCAACAGCTATATTCATTGCTTTTGTCTTTTACCGTTGTTTTTACCTTTTGCCTTTGACCATCGGCTAGAGCTCATGGGTAAAGGCAGGAGGGATTTGGTTCAACGGGACGAGGAGATAGTCCGGTTTGGTGATGACCAGCAAGACGTTGAGTTGAATAAACTGACGCCATTCGCTGGATTGGGCTTTAGCTGTCAAGATAATCACTGGGATTTGGCAGGTTTTGGTGTGGGTCTATCGTCTCTCCAGCATGGCGAGCCCATCTATCGCCCGCTGTCTGAATTCCCGTTCAGTTTTGTTCCTCTCTCAATTTTCCACTGCTGGGCAGTTCGGAAACGGCCCTGTGGATGACTCAGATTCAGCCGGAACATCAGGGCCGGGTGTTTGCCGCCAATGATTTGGTGCTGCAAGGAGTGAGTGCCCTGGCGGTGCTGCTCGCCGGGCCGTTAGCCGATCAAATTCTAGAGCCTGCCATGATTTCTGGGAGCTAGTTGACGGGCTGGTTGGCCCCCAGTTTTGGCAGTGGCGTCGGTGCAGGCATGGCGGTGTTGTACACGGCCTGTGCGATGGCAATGCCGCTAGTAGGCATCGGGGGATATTTTAGTTCCCAGTTGCGAGCATTGGAAACCTCTGCCACCGACTCATAGGAGTTTAAGTTATTGCTCAAACAAAGACGACCAAATATCGACTGATGCAGTGGAGCCCCTCAAAACTAATGGCAGTTTGTGATATCCTCAGCTCAGCTGAAGGGGAGTAGCTTTGGGATCTCCCATCCCAATGTCTAAATCAACATACTGGTGATGAACCTGGTTTAGACAGCAAGCGCCAAGTATTGATCGTTTGTTAGCGAGACCTTCACTGAGTCCACGGTTTAAGTGGGCTTGGTGAGGTCTGCTTAGATACTCGTCATGCCTGCTGAGCCACCTTACAGACGGCTAAGGCATGAACATATTGACTGGATTTACCGCAGGGTTATTGCTGATCACCCTGTCTGAGCTGGGTGACAAAACCTTTTTTATCGGGGCGTTGTTAGCCATGCGTCATCCTCGACGCTGGGTATTTGTGGGGGTGACGGCGGCTCTGTTTACCATGACAGTATTGTCAGTGCTGCTCGGGCAAGTGGCGGCCCTGATGCCGCTGCATTACGTCAAATGGGCGGCTGTCGTCTTATTTATCGGCGGTGGGGCCAAGCTGCTATATGACGCGGCGGCGATGGGGGCAAACGACACTCTCGAAGCTGAGCAAGCTGCCGCCTGTGCCGCGATTCAGCAGCAGGCACCGGTCTCATCTCGTCGGGGGCTGGCCTCAGCAGTGGTGCTGCGAGCTTTTACCCTCACTTTTGTGGCCGAGTGGGGCGATCGCACCCAGTTGGCCACGCTGACGCTGGCGGCGACCCATTCGCCGTTGGGGGTGATGGTGGGCGCGACGTTAGGTCATGCCATTTGTGCGGCGATCGCGGTCGTCAGCGGCAAGTGGATAGCGGGCAAATTGTCAGAACGCTGGCTGACCACCATGAGTGGGGGCCTGTTTCTGCTATTTGGAGTCGTTGCCGCCTTCGCCCTCATCAACGGCAGCTAGGCATCGGTCAGCTTGAGCGCAGGTGCGGCTATACCCTTGCAGATGGCTGCAGCAGCCGATGAGTATTGGTTTGAGTTGATCAGCGACAGCACTAGGAGAAGCTCGGCACCAGCCCGATCAGTTGGAGAACCCAAGTCAGAATGCTGTTAATGAACGTCAGCGCCAAGGCTCCAATAATGGCGCTCATGATGCCCCACCGGAGGCGAAACCCTTCGACCAGCATGGCCGCCAAGCCAAAGACCACGATGCTGATCGTCAGAGGAATCAACCCCAAGCTGATAACAGCACCAAAGGTGCGCAGGCCCTCAGGCAAAAAGTGGTAAATCCCGTTTAAGACGCCGATGATAGCCCCGCCCATCAAAGCTTTGGCGGGGCTATCAACTTCTACCCCCGTCGGCAGTAGAGAAATCAGCCAGAGACTGACGGCGAGCACTACGACCGTAATTAGAAATCCGATAATCATGTTGAAAATCCCTTGTTTTTAACGAGTTTTTTAACGTCGGTTGCTCCAGAAAAATCCAGCCCAATCACCAGGGATGGTAGAAATCACTGCATAATCCTGGGGCGATCGCATGGGGGAAAATCATTCAGTAATGGCCAACAGTAATGACCAAAAGCTTTTGGCGAGATCTTTTCGCCCCCACGTCATCCACTAGCAGCTGGCAATGCCGCACTGCGAGCCAGACAAAATCTCGATGATCACAGGCCCCAGCGAAAACCCGGCAAATCTGCGCGTACAGAACCAGGAATTCCGACGATCGCCCGATCACGCCCATTTGCTTGATTATTCAACAGTATTTCATTTGACCATTTGCATTAGTTCAAGTAAATCTTAAGATTCGACACAGACCGATAAGGCTGATCGGAAGTGCCGCTCGACCGGTCACGACGGTTCAGCTGTTATGCCAGTTCTACCAATTACCGCTACACAGACAAGTCGGCTTTCTCCCCGTAGGAGACACTGCGTGTTGGCCTGGCCTGCCTGTAGAGCTTACGACTCCGCTCAGCCGACGTTCCTTGAGCGGAGTCGAAAGGAAGATCTGTAGTCCAGCGTCAGAGAATTGGTATTACCCATCTGGCGATTGCCCTGGTCAGAAAAATTGCGCCCAATCGGCAGGCTCGAAAGGCTATGGCAGAAGTCGGCAGGCAGAATACCCTTCGGGAATTAAAAAGCCCTACGGAATTTGGAATTAAAAAGCCTATCGAATCATGATTTCAGCCATCTGGGGTAACCGAATCAAACTTTAGCTTGCTATGGCGACGGCCCTTGTGGAGTCTTGATTTATCAAGAAAATGGGGCGATCGTCCACAAAATCCCCTCATTACACCACCACTTTTGTGAAGATCGACAGGCCACGTCACCCGCCAAGTAGGAAGTTCCAATTAAACGTAAGACACTGTAGATTGAGGTTAAGGGACGAAACCCAACGCCCGCATGGGTTACGCTATCGCTAACCCATCCTACATTTGAATTAGCCCAACTACTTAGAGTCAACCTTTTGTCTAGGCAGTCGTTGCCAGCGGAAGCACGATTTTATTGATAAGCGTTCAGCAAGGCCTGAGCCGTTTCGAGGGTGTCGGCTTCGGCCACCGGTTTATCATCACGCCAGCGCAAAATACGGGGGAAGCGTACGGAGATGCCCGACTTGTGACGCTTGGACTCAGCGATGCCCTCAAAGCCAATTTCAAATACGTGAAGCGGCTGCACCGAGCGCACAGGGCCAAAGCGCTCAACGGTGTGGCGGCGAATCCATTTGTCGAGCTTGTCGATTTCTTGATTGTCTAAGCCGGAATACGCCTTGGCAAAGGGCACCAGTTCATCTGCTTTCCACAAGGCAAAGGTGTAGTCGGTGAAAAGATTAGCGCGTTTGCCGCTGCCCGCCTGAGCGTAGATCAGCACGGCATCTAACGTCATCGGGTCAACCTTATATTTCCACCAATAGCCGCGCTTGCGACCCACCAGATAGGGACTGTCCCAAGCTTTGAGCACCAGTCCTTCGGCCCCGGTCTCACGCGATCGCGCCCGCAGCGCCACCAAGTCGTCAAACGAGTCAAACGTTAATGGCTGTGACCGACTGATGCGGTCATCCACCTGAGCTGCCAACAGGTCGGTTAATTGGGCTTTGCGATCGCGCAGCGGCTGCTCACGAATATCTTGGCCTGCCTGTTCTAACAGGTCGTAGGCGACAAAGTGAACCGGGCTCTCGGCCATCACCTTTTTGGTCACGCGCTTGCGACCCAGGCGCTTTTGCAAATGGTTGAAGCTGAGGGGGCGATCGCCCTGCCAGCAGAGAATCTCGCCATCTAACACGTGACCATTGGGAAAGGACTGAAACGCTTCCACCACTTCGGGAAACTGTTCAGTGACCAAATCTTCTCCCCGCGACCAGATAAATACCTCATCCGCTCGTTTGATCACCTGGGCGCGAATGCCGTCCCACTTCCACTCCGCCAACCAGTGAGACATGGCCTCCTCACGGAATTTTGCTTCGTCAATCTGCGAGGCTAAAAAGAAGGGATAGGGCTGGCTGGGAGCCGTTTCGATCGCCTCGTGGCTGAGCAAATTGGCGTAAAACTCGACGGTGGGTTCAAAGTCACCCATCAAACGATGGGCCAACACCGCCTCGGGAATCTCGGAGGCAGCGGCCAGCCCCTTGATCACCAGCTTGGCTGACGCCCCCACCCGAAAAGCACCGGTCAGCATCTTATTGAGCACAAAGATTTCGGCATCGTCGAGCGATCGCCACCAAGACACAATTAGCTCGTGGCGCTCGGCCTCTGACTCAACTTGCTTCACGAGGGGAATAATCTGCTCCATCCACTCATGTAAAGGCACATCAGCGGCGGAGCTACCCTGCAAGGGGGTATCGCGCAGCAGTAGGGCGATCACCTCAGCCGAATCGCCCACGTGGGCATAGCAGTCTTTAAACAGCCATTCCGGCAGGTTTGAAATGCTGAGATAAACGTCGCGCAGCACCCGCGAGGTGACCAGCCGCCGTCGCGTTTTGCTCAGCAGCAAGTACAGCGCCCACACGGCGTTGGCTGGGGTTTCCGTGACGAAGTATTGGCGCATGGCCTCGACCTTGGCGTTAGTCGAGGTGGTGGCGTCGATCGCTTGAAAAAGTTCGGTAAACCGCTTCATACTGCTGCAAAACTCATCTCGGGCTCGGGTCAGCCCCTCGTCATTATGACGCTGATAAGTCGGTGGCCATCACGATCTCTGGACGAGTTACGCCCAGCGATGACGCCCTAAAGCCTCTCTGGCAGGGCGTTGGGCAACGCCGCAACGCCCTCTGTACCACCCTTTAATGACGGCTCTTTGCTTATACCAGTTCTCTGAAACTGGACTACAGATCTTCCTTTCGACTCCGCTCAAGGAACGTCGGCTGAGCGGAGTCGTTCACATCGCGTCTCCCCGAGGGAGAAAGCCGACTTGGATGTGTAGCTGTAATTTGTAGAACTGGTATTACCCGATCGTTAGCGATGTCGCCAAACGACCGAAAAAATACCCGTCAGAGAAAGCTTTCTCTGACGGGCGAGGTTCGTATGAAACGCTGTTATAAAGAGATGAACGAAGATAGCTTTAGGCAGGCCAGCCCAGATCGGCTTGCTCTAGCACGTAGTCAGCCACGGACTCGATCTCTTCTGGGGTGAGCCGACTGCCAAAGGGCGGCATAGCGTTTTTACCATTGGTCACCTGATACACGATCGCCTCTTGCGAATACATGTCGTACTTTTCGAGGGCATTTTTTTGCAAGTTTTTGCCCACAATGATGCGGTTAGTGCCGAGGGCATGACAGGCTGCGCAATTGGCCTTAAAGACCTGTGTGCCCTCAGCGGCTCCGGCCCAAGCGGTCGCAGGTTGTAGCGACCAGAGAGCGGCGGTGGCCACGATGGCCAAGACAACCGCACAAAATTTACTCAACATCACGATTCAGGCTAAGTCCTTAAACTCTCCACTAAGCGTAGCTTTAAAATCTCCTGCATGGGGAGATTTTCTTGGGTTTTCCTGATTTGTTGAGCCTTGGGGCGCTCGAATTAGCACCTGTGCCCGATCACCGTGCCGGCTCAGTAGTAGCTGGGCGACAAAACAGGCGCAGTTCGTGCCCGCCGTAGTAGTCGTGGCTAATGCCCAATTCCATCATGCCCAACCGCTGCGTCACCTTGACGGAGCGATCATTGTCGAGCAGCGTCACGGCATAAATTTGATCTAGCTGCAGGGTGTCAAAGCCATAGGTCATCACCGCCTGAGCGGCTTCTGTCGCATAGCCTTGGCCCCAACTTTCGAGCCGCAAGTGCCAGCCAATTTCAATCTTGCCGCTGGGGGCGTTCTCTTCATTTGGTAGGGGCATCAGCAGCACGGTGCCCACAACGGTTTCCTGATCGAGCACGGCCCAGCAGCCCAATCCTGGAAAGTCTTTGGCGCGATCGCAATAGCGCTTTAGCCGCGCCTGCACTGCCGCCACGGTCGTATCTAGCGATTTATCGCCAATCCACTGGGTCACTGCCGGGTTGCCGTAGATGGCGATCGCGGCGGCGGCATCCGACTCCGGCTGCCAATCACGAATGAGCAGTCGCGCTGTGGTGAGCTCCATAGGGTCTCGTTTCATCTCAGGTCTTGACCTCAGCATAGGCAAATTGCGGTGCTCTGAGGCAGCGTGAAGTGGGGAGCCGGGCAAGTAGTTCTCTCTTGGTTTTCACGGATTGATGACAAATTCCGGCCTTTGATAGATATTCTTCGCTGCATTCCAAAGAAAACCTTTGAGATAAATCGCCTGCCGAAAAAGTTGATTACCCTAAACACATCCAGCTGTGATGCACGGCCCCAGAGTCACCCCGCGTGTCAGTTCAGGGCCAGCCTGCTATCAGCCTCCAGATTGTTCGCTTAGGCAAATTCAGAGAGACTTTTTATGGCACAGAGTTTTGGAGTTATCGGCCTGGCGGTCATGGGTGAAAACCTGGCCTTAAACGTCGAACGCAATGGCTTTCCCGTCGCGGTTTACAACCGCTCGCGCGAAAAGACTGATAAATTCATGGCCGAACGAGCCGGTGGCAAAAACGTCAAAGCCGCCTACTCCCTAGAAGATTTTGTCGCGTCTTTAGAGCGGCCTCGGCGCATTTTGGTGATGGTCAAAGCCGGTGGCCCGGTGGATGCCGTGATTAGTCAGCTCAAGCCCCTGCTTGATGAAGGCGACATGATTATCGACGGCGGCAACTCGCTATATGAAGACACCGAGCGTCGCGTCAAAGAGCTAGAACCTACGGGTTTGGGCTTTATTGGCATGGGCGTCAGCGGTGGTGAAGAAGGTGCCCTCAACGGCCCGAGCATGATGCCGGGGGGAACGAAAGCCGCTTATGCCGAAATCGAGCACATCGTCACCAAAATTGCGGCCCAGGTCGATGATGGTCCTTGCGTCACCTATATCGGCCCCGGTGGTGCTGGTCACTACGTCAAAATGGTGCACAACGGTATTGAGTATGGCGACATGCAGCTCATTGCCGAAGCCTACGATCTGATGAAAAACGTCTTGGGCCTCAATCATGAGCAGCTCCATGAGGTGTTTGCCGAGTGGAATTTAACCGAAGAGCTGGACTCCTTTCTAATTGAAATCAGCACGGATATCTTCACTAATTTGGATGCTGACACGGGTAAACCCCTAGTCGAAATGATTGTGGATGCGGCGGGTCAGAAGGGCACCGGTCGCTGGACCGTCATGAGTGCCTTGGAGATGGGCGTCGCGATTCCCACCATTACGGCGGCGGTGAATGCCCGCATCATGTCTTCGATCAAGCCAGAACGGGTGGCCGCGTCGAAGGAACTTAGTGGCCCGAGTAAAAAGTTTGAAGGCGATATTCAAGCGACCATCGGCAAAATCCGCGATGCGCTCTATTGCTCCAAAATTTGCTCCTATGCCCAAGGCATGGCGCTGATTGGCAAGGCCTCGCAGACCTATGACTATGGCATTGACCTGGGCGAAACGGCCCGCATCTGGAAAGGGGGCTGCATCATTCGCGCTCGCTTTTTGAACAAGATCAAGCATGCCTATGACGAGAACCCGAGTCTCGCCAACCTGCTGCTGGCGCCCGAGTTCAAGCAAACCATTTTGGATCGCCAAGCGGCTTGGCGTGAGGTGGTCTCGATGGCGGCTGAACTGGGCATTCCCGTCCCCGCCTTTAGCGCGTCGTTAGATTACTTCGATAGCTACCGCCGCGATCGCCTACCGCAAAACCTGACTCAGGCCCAGCGCGACTACTTTGGTGCGCACACCTATGAGCGGGTCGATAAGGAAGGTACCTTCCACACCGAATGGACTAAGGCTCCGGCTAAGGTCTAAGGGTTCCGTGCTTAAAAATCGCGTCCCAGGCTAGAAAATTGTCTATCAGGGTTGGGCAGTGTCCAACCCTGATAAGGGAACGTTTTGGAAACACCGCCCTAGTCACCACCGGGCTGCTTGTGGCACAATCCAGAACAGTTGAGCGTTGCCCCAAGCGGCCCGGTTTTAGACACCCCTATGAATTATCAAACTGACCCCGATCAGGATCAAGAACATCCGCAGTATCGCAAAGATCGCGCTGTCGTCAATCAGATCCTGTCATCAGAAACGACAGACTACAATTTGGCGGAACTGGCCCGGCTTACCATTCGCTACAAGGGGTTTCCGGGTGCCCGCGATATTCAACGCGATTTGGCGAAGGCACTCAAGCAGGTCGGCCTGACCGAAGAGGAGCTTTACGCCAAAGCCCGTGACCTGCACGCCGAAGGCGGCGTTTATCAAGACCTCGGTCGCAATCGCGAAGACTGGAGCTAGCGCTCTGTTAACTTGAGTTCGGGATAAGAACTAAGTAACGCTTTTACCCGCCGATTGAGCCTTAAATCCCCCTCTCGGGAGGGGTGCCAAAGGCGGTGTGGGTGCCGATCAATCGCGCTAACTGGCGATTCACCCACCCCTCAGCCCCTCCCAGGAGGGGAAGTATCCGGCTTCGGTTTTAACCCGAACTGACGTTCTGTTAACCATGACTCATGGGACTCATCAGGGGCCAAAATCCGGTTTGGTAAGCTAAAGGCATCACCCACCAGGGCTGAGGCGATCGATGACTCTGATAACTAGCCCATTCACCCAGCAAACGCCCCTCAGCTTCAACGAGTTTTGGGCTCGCTTTGGCGATGACAATCGTTACGAACTGATTGATGGTGAGGTCTTTGATGTGGAACCCACAGGCCAGCATGAAGAGGTTGCGGCCTTCATCACGGCCAAAGCCTGCGTGCAAATCGATGTCGCAAGTTTGCCTTGGTTGGTACTGCAGCGGGGGTTACTGCGCCCTAGCGATGGGGCCATGACGGCATTTCGACCCGATGTCGCGGTGGTCGATCGCGCGGAGTTGGGCAACGAACCCCTCTGGCCCGAGCAATCAATTTTGACGCGCGGGCGATCGATTAAGCTGGTGGCTGAAGTCGTGAGCAGCAACTGGCAAAACGACTATGCCCGCAAAGTCGAAGACTATGCCACCCTGGGCATCCCAGAATATTGGATCGCCGACTATGCCGGACTGGGCGGCATTCGCCACATTGGTAAACCGAAACAGCCGACCCTCTCTATCTGTACGCTCGTCGATGGCGAGTATGAAATTCAATTATTTCAAGGCGATCAAACCCTGATGTCCCCCACCTTTCCCACGCTCACCCTGACTGCCCAGCAAGTGTTGAATGCCGGTCAGTCGCCTCCCCCATTGAAAAATTTCTAAGGTGGAATTCCGAGCTCCGAACTCTACCGGCCTGACTCGCTGACGGCTTCTCCCCTTAGCAGACCGGTGATTTGACTTTCGTCATCACCAGCATTGGAACAGGCGATCGCCCCTAAAGCTATCCTGGGCGACATCACGGATGCCTTAGGCGATCAGCCGATTCTGGTGCGGAGTTCGGTTGAGGGGTGGGTGAACAGCCACAACCAAAACCCGTTAATCCATCAAGGTGACGCCCTCGTTCACATCGCCAAGCCAATCACAAGTCAGGCTTCAGCGGCAACGACGAGCTGATCGGCCAGCTTACAGACCGCCTAAAACAGCGTCATAATCATCGGCAGCAGCGACTTGCATATCGTTGCCAGTTTTGAAGCCTCGGTCAGCGGCTCGGTAATCGACTTCAAATTAGCCGCCGCCCGCTTCGCCATCCGCTGCATCGCATTTTCCTGGGACTTCGTCCCGGCCTCTGCCAGCTTACCCACTTCGCCCAGCGCTTCTTTCTTTTCGACCTCGCTAAGTTCGGTGTCGGCTTCGACCGCTGCCTGCAGCTGGGTGAGCAGATCTTTAAGGCTGGGCTGATCGGCGCTAGAGGCGGCATCGGGCAGTTGATTAATTTGCACCGTCACCTGACCGCTGAGTTCACCCAGGCTAATGACATTGCCCTGAAGGTTGTCCCCAGTGTTGACGAAACTGCCGTCCGAGGCCGAAATGTCAGGGTTGTTGCTGTGATTCATAGCTGTAGCTTCAGTTTTAATAACAATTTGGCGGTTCAGAGAGAGCTCAAAGAGCTTACGGATTTCAGTGATGTGAGATTGCTGCTGTTGTAATTGAGTTTGATATTTGTCTTCTAATTCCTTGGCCTTATGTTCATAGTCTTCAATAAGAGAATCAATGGAGTCTTCATACTCTTCTTGTAAGCTTGCAAGTTCAGTTTCGTACTGGTGGATCAACTTTTGGCGCTCTGCTTCCCGCTCAGCCTTAGAAATTGCAATCGTCTCATGAAGATTAGAGATTTCTATTTCCTTTTGTATGAGTTGAATTTCATACCGCTCTTCTACTCGTCTAACAAGGGCCCCATGCTCTAAATTAACGAAGTCAAAGCTTTGAGTTGCTTGATCATTCAGCAGTTGCAAATGAGCTTGATAACTTTTATCAAATGTATATTCAATATCTGCTTTATTAGTATCCTCAGACGTTTGTATTGTTAGTACGACATCATCATCTCGTTTCTCAATCCCTTGAATTGCTTCAGGAGTAATATCTGTATATTTCTCCATCAATTGATGAAAAGCTACAGAAAAAGCTTCTGGTTGAATGCCCTTACGGATGAGAAGCTGGACTTGGTAAGTGAGTTCTTGGAAAAACTTCTCAAAGTCGCCGGGTTGGAAAATCTTGTCAGGATTGTGGGGACGGCGTTCGCGGTTGCCGTAGCGATCTGGCTGCTCTTTGAGAAATACGTACTCGCAGTCAATGTCTTTGAGAATCGTGGTCTCGTCGATGTTCCAGGCTTCGAGACAGGCTCCGGTGAGTTGAGCTGAGGTAAAGTCAGTGCCGACACACTGCGCGTTAGTCAGGTTGGCCCCATGGAGTTCTGCCCCTGCCAGCGTCCCGCCGTTGAGATTACCTCCTTTGAGGTTGATGCGATGCAGCGTGGCACCGGCTAAGTTTGCACCCCGTAGATCAGCATCGGAGAGATTTTGGTCAACGCCGTTGAGAGTCACGAGCAAATTCCGCACCTGAGGAGTAGCCAGAATAGTCTTACTCCACTCAACAAAATCCAACCCTTCTGCTCTATGAAAACGAACAAGATTCAGATTGTTTTTTTGATGCAATGTGTCTACGAAAACTGTGTCACTAAACCTGGAATCAATAAAATTAGCCCCAAATAGATTTGTTCCTACAAAATGATTTCCATGCAGAGAAGACCACGCTACTCCAAATTGTGTAGCAAATCTAAATCCATCTTTTCCAAGAACAGTCTGAAATGAGATATAGAAGCTAAAGACAGTTGCCGAAATCACCATTAGCACAAAAGCTGCTAATGCATTTTCTCCACCAAGCTCCACAATACTGATAGCGGATTCATAGAGAATCCCACCTATCATCAGGATGGGACTTGAGAGACACCATACAATCCAAAGATGCTTATTATGCTTGTTTGGCAATCCCCTTATGTCACCGCTACTAAACAAGAAAGATATTAGAAAGAAGCAAGAACTTAAGAACAGGACGGCATTCAAAGCAAGATAAACAAATATCAATGTACTGAAGTATACAAATGTTGTGGGGCTATTGTAAATTCCGATTTTTGTGTAAGTATAATTCTCGATAGAGAGTATTCCAAAAGCTAAAGTGGTAAATATTGTCGATAAAAATATGCTCTTTATGGACGCTAGTGAGAAACCCAAATGAGCTACTATCAGCAACAGGGAAAAATAAAATAAAATGTAGATAATAACCGAAATTTCTAGGCTGTATCCAGCTTCGAGGTTCACAAATGAAATGAGAACCCCAAAAAATAATGCTGGGACAAAAAGACTTACCACGTAAAAACACATTGGAATAAACGAAAAGGCTATTTGTAAATGAAGTAGTGTGTAAAACTTGGCCTTAGAAAAGTCCACACCCTGTAAATTGCAACAATAAAATCGAGAGGAAATAATCTTGCTGCTTCCGAAACTGGCTTCTGACAGGTCGGAACCCCGAAAGTTGCAGCCGCGCAAGATGGCACCGCGAAAATCGCGCTCGCCTGCTGCGTACAGCCGCAACACGTCTTTGACTTTGAGTCGCTGCCCGTGATACTTGCCGCGATCTGCCATGAGAGTTCAGAAGTCGGAGTTCAGAGTTCGGAATGCAGAAAGGCGCGTTCAACCGACGGAACGTCAGTCTTTCAGCAAGTTCCCTTTATTTAAGCCTAAAGTCTCTTCGACGAGCTACCTGTGGCGGAGTCGATACAATTGAGAGGCAATCCTAGCCAGGCTCCTCCATGTTGAATGGTGTTAAACAAAACGCAGTTGTGCAACCGGGTGGCGTAATTCAGGTGCAATCGGCGGACTTACCCGTAGGGCAAGCGGTCGAAGTCATCGTGCTGGTGCATCCCGTCGGCGAGCAGTCACCCTTGTCTCATCCGTTGCAGGGGCTCAGTCATGCCGAAAGGCTAGCGAAAATCCGTAGCACCATTGGTGGCTGGAAAAACGATGCTGAAATGAGTGAAATCTTTGCCGTGATCGCTCGTTCACGCGGCGATACAGTTTCCTCATCTGTTGCTCGTGGATTGACCGGTCGAATAAACGATTCATTCCACTGGCTGTGCGGAAATTCCTGAGTCTCTTGTAACGTCCCGCATCAAAATTACCAAACCACTACAGCAGCAGTGGCCTTAGGCAATGCGTTGGCCCTGCCGCCAGACAGATGTGACCCTGGGAGCGACGCCATCATGCTGCAGGGCGACCAAATCCGCTCGCTTGCCGATCGCCAAACTGCCGCGATCGCCTGCCAGACCGATCGCCTGAGCCGGATTAATGGTGAACAGCCGCGCGATTTCATACAGCGGTTGGGCCTGCTGTTGCGCAATGGTAAACATTGCCTGCAGCAGGCTTTGGGGCACATAGTCAGAGGAAATAATATCCACCAGGCCCGCAGCAATCAGCTCCATCGCTGAAACATTGCCGGAGTGCGAACCGCCCAAAATTAGGTTGGGCGACCCCATCAATACCTGTAGACCCTGGCTATGAGCGGCTTTAGCTGCGGCCAACGTAGTGGGAAATTCCGCAATTTTGGCCCCATCTTGCACCGCTTCTTGCACGTGCTCGGGGGTGGCGTCGTCGTGACTGGCCAAGCAAATTTGGTGCTTGGCGGCCAGCCCAACCAGGGCGCGGCGATTGTCGACGGCGTGATGCTGTTGGGCCGTGATGCGATCGCGAATGAAGTCGTCCATGGCTTCCGCCGTGACCCCATGCTTGCCCTGGTAATACTCCTTATACTTGTCGATCTTCACAAACTGCCGCTGGCCAGGAGTGTGATCCATCAGGGAGATCAGGGCTAAGAGGGGATGGTCGGCATAGGTCGCCGTGACCTCATGCACCTGGTTATAGCCCAGCTCACAGCGCAGGTGCAGGCGATGATCGACCGCTAAGCGCCCCGCTAGTTGCCCCTCGTGAATGGCGCGAATCATCGGGTCAAACTGGGTCATCCGCATCGACGTGGGCGTAATATCCCCGACGGCGATCGCGTCGCACACCGTCGTAATGCCCGCCGCCGCCAGATCGCGATCGTGGTAGACCGCCGCCAGGGCGATCGGCCACTTCACCTGAGGGCGGGGCGCGAGGCGCTGCTCAAAGTTATCGGTATGCAGCTCCACCAGACCCGGCAGCAAATACTGGCCGTCGCCGTCTTGCCCGTGGGCCACTACCCCCGGCTGAATATCAGCGATCAGCCCATCGCGCACCGTCAACGTCCCGACCACCTCTTGATCGGGTAACTGCAACCGATAATTTGTGTAAACCTGTTCAGTCATGGCCGAAATATCCAGAAGTGTCACAGCGCGGTCAGGCCAGCAGCCGTAGCCTAGCCCTTTGGTTAAAATTTGTCTAGACGTCTAGGACGCCTCCTCTAGGCTCGCGATCGCACTTCCCCAACCATCTTGACGATAGCGGCAGGCCCGGTTTGCCATCTCCTGTCACCGCAGCGGCAGTCGTGGCAAGCGGTTCCGTCAGGGCTCTGAATGCCGGGGAGCGATCGCGGTGTGATCCCCTTTAGCGATTAGCGGATCACCATCTTCAGTCCCAACAGAATCATGGAGGTGCCAAAGGCCCGCCGCAAAAACAGCTCAGGCAAATCGACGGCAAACTTGGCACCGATCAGTCCCCCAAAGACAAACCCCAGACAAATGAAGCTCGCGGCGCGCACATCGATATAGCCCTGTTCAAAATACGTCCACGCGCCCAATAGCCCAATTGGCGGCACCAGCAGCGCTAACGTCGTGCCCTGGGCATGATGTTGAGAAAAGCCAAACAAGTAAACCAAAGCCGGGGTGATCAAAACGCCGCCACCGATGCCAATCAACCCGCTCAGCGTGCCCACCCCTAAGCCCAACAGCAGGAAAAGTGCCCATTCAAATCCCATAGGTCAGTCATCGCCCTAACGTGAATTACACAAAATGGTTACGAATGCGCGCTGAAATCGTATCGATCACGCTGACAGTCACCACCAAGATGATTAAGATAGCGCAGACATTCTGATAGTTAAACGACCGGAAGTTTTGATAGAGCGTCACGCCAATGCCACCGGCGCCGACAATGCCTAACACTGAGGCCGATCGCACATTGGCCTCAAACCGATAGAGGGTATAGGACGTCCATAAGGGAATCACCTGGGGAATAACGCCAAAAATCACCTCTTGTACCTTACTGGCACCGGTGGCTCGAATGCCCTCCACCGGCCCCGGCTCAATTGATTCGATCGCCTCAGAAAACAGCTTGCCGAGGGTGCCTGCCGTGTGCACGAACAGCGCTAACACGCCGGCAAATGGCCCCAGTCCAACCGCCACAATGAAAATGAGGGCAAACACCAGCTCATTGATCGCGCGCATTGCATCGAGCAGCCGCCGCACCGGAAACACGATCCAATTGGGGCAGATATTTTGGGAGGCCAAAATCGATAGCGGAATGGCGACAATCACTGCCAGCAGCGTGCCCCAAATGCCCATGGCAATGGTTTCAATGGTGGCGGCGAAGTAATTGACCCAGCGGGTGAAATCGGGGGGGAAGAATTTGGAAATCAAGTTGGCCATCGAGCCGATCCCCTCAAACAGCTCGACAAAGCTCAAATCACTCACCATGCCGGAGTAGACCAAGATGCCCAGGGTCACAATCACCCCCAGAATCGTCCAGGGCGTCCAGACCGGTTTGGATTGTGACAGCACCCGATGGACTTCAGGTGAGTAGGTCGGCGAGTCAACGGCGGCGGTTGGGGGCATGGTGGATCTAGTTGGCGAGAGAGGGTTAATCAGAGGGGGCGCGGTCAGTAAAGTATGGGGGCAGGGCGATCGCGGCAAATATAGCAGCATTCCCTTCAGGAAGGGGCAAGCCCGACGGCCTGCGAAGGTTGCCAGTCAGAGCTGAACAATTTGTCAAAGAATGATTTCAGCCATTGGGGGTGAGGGATCAAACTGCCGTTTGCTAGAGGCTAAGGGATCTGCACTTCAATAATGTCCCCAGGACAGACAATTTTCTGTCAGGGTTTGGCAGTGCCAAACCCCTGCGATCGGGGAGGCTATTTTTAAGCACCTCCCTAAGCGGCCTGAGTGATCGCTCGGGGAGATCAGCGCGAGCAGCCAGAAGCCAGCCATGGGGCGACGCTTCTGGCTGCTCGCAGCGTCAAGATAGTTAACTCCTGATCGCCTTGCTGGATCGCCTTAGAGGTCGGCTAACTCCTTCTCTAACTCTTCGAGCTTGGCCGCTTTGTCGGCTTCATTCATGGCCGTGTCGTTTTTGGTTTCTTCCATCTGTCGGGCAATATCCAGCTCACGAATAGGGTTCCAATCAGCATCCACCGCCGGATCAAAGCCCGCCCAGTCCAGCGGCCCCAACACCGACTCGTCGTCAATGTTTTCGAAGAAGTCCTGAAACTCAGCTTTCAGACAGTCGGGAATGTCGGTCTGATAAGCGATGGGGTCACTCGGGATGAGCGGTGAAGTCCAAATAATTTGCACTTGCTCAAACGCTTCCGCATCGGTTTCTTGCAGGCGCGACATCGATTCGCTGTTGTTGGTGGCGACATCAACCTGGTCGTTGGCAACCGCCTGAGCGGTTGCTTCGTGACTACCGGCAAACAGCAGCTCGCTGAAAGCATCTTCGGGGTTGATGCCGTTTTGCGCGAACACATAGTAGCTGGGCACCAAAAAGCCCGAGGTCGAGTTGGGGTCATTAAAGGCAAAGGTCAAATCGCCCGCATTCTCAATCACATACTGATCGCCATCACCCGCTTCGAGATCGATATCCTGCACGATGGGATTTTCGGCGTTGGTAATCAGGTGAGCGTAATAGCCTTTCGAACCATCGCTGGCGACGGTTTGCACAAAGACTTCCGCCCCCGAGCGCGCCGCTGCTTCGATATAAGATTTGCCACCGTACCAAGCAATCTGAATTTTGCCAGCGCCCATAGCTTCAATCACGCCCGCATAGTCGGTGGCGTAAAAGCCGTTGACTGGGCGACCCATATCTTCCGACATTTTGGCCAAAAAGGGCTCCCAGAGCTCTTCCAGGTTTTCCTGAGATTCCGTGGAAATGATGCCAAAGTCAATTTCGGCTAGTTCCGGCGCACAGACGCCACCTTCTGCGGTAGCCTCTGCCGTCTCATCAGCGGTCGTATCAGCCGCCTCCTCGGTGGGAGTGCTGCTGCAGCTAGCAATGAGCGCTGTCCCGACCAAAGCTAAGGTTAAGCGAGCCGACCAGCGCGTTAAAACAGAAGTTGTCATAGTAAATCCTCAGACTAAATGTCAACAAACAGGAACCGTTAACAGCAGCACTAGACATTCGGAAACTCAAACACTATGCCCGGTCTGGCGGCCACCGACGCGGCCCCAATCAGCGGGAAGAGGTCGTAAACATCTCCGCATGACCGCTCAGCACCAACTCTTCGGCAGCGGCGCCATAGATCTCATTCAGCCGGTGATCATTCAGGTCAACGGTAGGGCCGTCAAACCGGACCTCACCGTCTCGCAGCGCGACCGCCCGATGAAAGTACTGACGCACCATCTGTACCTGGTGCAGCGACGTCACTACCGTGATGCCGGCATCTTCGTTGAGACGCACCAGCAATTCCATAACCTTGCGGGCTGACTCGGGGTCTAAGGAGGCAATCGGCTCGTCAGCCAGGATGATTTGTGCCCCCTGCATCAAACAGCGGGCGATCGCGACTCGCTGCTGCTGCCCACCCGAGAGCGCCGCCGCGCGTTTATAAGCCTGCTCTAAAATGCCCACCCGCTCTAACGCCGCCAGGGCCTGCAGCTTCTCGGCTGGAGAGAAGTGGTGGAAGAGCGATCGCCCCAGAGAAACCTTGGACAGGTTGCCGACCAGCACGTTCTCTAAAACCGTGAGCCGATTGACCAGATTGAACTGCTGAAAGATAAAGCCCACGCGGCTGCGCAGCTGCCGGGCCTTAGAATGCAGCTTGCCATTAACTTGCAGCGGACTGCCAAAAATCTCGACGCTCCCCTGATCGGCCATTTGCAGACCGTTGATGTTACGCAGCAAAGTTGATTTACCGGAGCCAGAGGCCCCCACGAGGGCAACCCGCTCACCCGCGCCGACTTGCAGAGCCACCCCTTGCAGGGCCGCCACTCCCCGGAAAGATTTAGATAAACGCTCAACTAAAACAGCGGGCTGATGGGGGGAAACATCCATTAAAATCTCCATGACTGCTCAAATCACCTGCCTCAGCTTAACCGAGTTCTAAACCGCCACAATGCCCTGCTACAGACCTTTCTAGACGCTGACCTAAAAAGCTAGACGTCTATACGGGAAGGAATGCAATTGAACAATTCACATTGTTGGGGGCAGGACTTAAGAGCAGATACACAGCACATTAATTTCCTGTGAAAGTTTGTTTAAGGGAAGAGCTATGAATCAGGCCCCAAGCGCTTGCGGCGGCGATGGCTCACCCCTCATTTTCGATCACAAGTTCCATGCGATCGCCTCGAAATCGGGTGACGCCGTATTCGACGACGATGCCTTTTTGATTGATATTGATCGACTCTGACAGCAAAATCGGCTTCGTGGCGGGCATGCGCAACAGTCGCGCATCGGGCACTCGGGCCAATCGCGCCGAGAGCCGGGTGGACTGGCGAATGTGATCGCAGCCGTATTCGGTCTGCAGCATCAGTGAAATTGAGCGATAGGTTTGGCAATGGGCCGCCAATCCCGGCAAGTAAGCGCTCGGAAAGTAGCTGGTGGCAAGATTGAGGGGCACCTCATCCGTGAGCGTCAAGCGTTCGTACAGCACCACCGGATCACCGACCGACAGCTCTAACTGCTTGGCCAGCTGATGGTCAGCGGTGATTTCAGCCACCTGCAAGACTTGCGATTGGGGCTGCAAAGATTGTGCTTTCAGCGATTCGTTAAACCGTACGCGGCGGCCAATCGGCACGGTGATGGGGGCTGACACTACAAAGGTGCCACGCCCGCGCTCAACATCCACAATGCCCTCCTGGCGCAGCACCTCCATGGCGCGCCGCAGAGTGTGACGGTTAACCCCAAAGCGTTCACTCAGTTCGGCTTCGGTGGGGAGGCGATCGCCCACCCGAAAGAGGGATTCTTGAATGTTTTGACGCAGCTCATCGGCAATCTGCAGATAGAGCGGCAAGGCTTCTTGACTCATCAGCGGTGATGGCAGAATGACGAGTAGGCTGGAGCCTACAGTCAACCCACGAAGAGAATAGACGTCTACCCTACAGACTCTAACCTCTCAAGCTGGAGCCCTCACACTGGAATCCCCCTTAAAAAAGTTAATTTATCCATCGTCGACCTGTCGCCTGGGTGACATCCATCCGGCGTTTGGCTGCTTTAGAATGAAGCAAAACCGGTAAATTCATCTAGACGTCTAGACCAGTTGCTGCGCTCATTTTATGGTGAATTCTGCTTCTTCTCCGGCCCGAGCGGCTTGGATGGCGGCGCTGGCAAAAGCGCCTTTAGTTCTTTTGGAGGAGTGTCTCAAGACGCTGGGGCCGCTCCCGGACTATCAGCTGCTTCGACCGTCGGAAACGGGGCTGGCCATGGTGCGAGGCCGCTCCGAGGGTACGGGCGACCCGTTTAACCTGGGGGAGATGACCTTGACCCGGTGTGTGGTGCAAATCGTTCAGCCTGATCACCCCGCGATCGCAGGCTTTGGCTATGTGGCGGGGCGCTCCCACCGTCATGCCGAGCTGGCGGCCCTGTGTGATGCCCTGCTACAGCATGACGACTGGGCTGAAGGCGTTCACGCTCAGGTGCTGGCACCGCTGCAGGCGGCAGCCCAGGCCCAACAAGCTGCCGCCGCCGCTCAAACCGAAGCGACGCGGGTTAACTTTTTTACCCTGAAGCGAGGCGAGAGTTAGTCGATGTTGACCCAGCTGCCCGGCTTTGCCGATCCCGTTCACGACAGCCAACAGACCTTTCGCGCCTTGCTCGATGCCCTGGCGCAGCCGGGTCTGTACCAAACCACGGTGGCAGTTGCGCCCCCAGCTGGGTTGACTCCCAGTTGTGCCGCTGCGGCGCTGACCCTGCTCGATCTAGAGACGACCGTGTGGCTGCAGCCCGGCCTACCGCAGGCGGTGCCGGACTGGCTGCTGTTTCATACCGGCTGTCAATTTACTGAGGCCCCCCAAGCCGCTGACTTTGCCCTAATTGGGCAGATGGCCACCGCCCCGCCTCTGACTGCATTTTGCTGGGGCAGTCCCGAATATCCAGAGACGTCAACGTCCTTGCTGGTGCAGCTACCGGCGCTGCCGGGCGGTAGTCCAGTTACCCTGCAGGGGCCGGGCATTTTGGCCGAGCGGGCGATCGCCCTGCCGGTATCCCACGACTTTTGGGCGCAGTGGCAAGCGATGACGAGCCGCTATCCCCTTGGGGTCGATAGCTGGTGGTTTAGCGGTGATCAGGTGTTAGGGTTGCCGCGCACCACGCGTCTGCAGGTGCTAGAAGAGGAGGCTAGCGAATGACCCCAGCGTCCTCTCCTAGCCTGCAGATTCGGGTGGCCGACGTGGCTGACCTGCCCGCCGTGCTGCGGCTATATCAGCAGCCAGACCTTGATCAGGGGCAGGCACTGTCGCTAGCCGCTGCCACTCAACTGTTTGAGAAAATTCAGCAGTACCCCAGCTATCGGCTGCTGGTGGCCGAGTTGTCAGATCAGATCGTCGGCACCTTTACGCTGCTGGTGATGGATAACCTGATGCATCAAGGCACACCGGTCGCCATTGTCGAAGCCGTGGCCGTTGATCCACAGTGTCAGGGCCAGGGCATCGGTCGCCAAATGATGCAGTGGGCCATGGCCGAGGCCCAGCGGGCGGGCTGCTACAAACTGGTGCTGTCGTCGAATCAGCGCCGCGATCGCGCCCATGCGTTTTACGATTCCCTGGGATTTACGCGTCACGGCTACAGCTTCTGCGTCGCGCTGGATGACGATGCCCCAGCGGTTCCTACCGCGCCAGCTTCAACGTCCCCATAGTCAGCTAGCACATCACTGAGAGGATTTCATGGCATACGTGGCGGTTAAAGGCGGAGAGCAGGCCATTCGCAATGCAGAAGCGCTGTTAGCGGCCCGACGACGGGGCGACCCTGATGTGCCCGAACTCTCCCTAGAGCAAATCAAGCAGCAACTGCAGCTCGCGGTCAATCGCGTCATGGCGGAAGGCAGCCTGTACGATCCGGATCTGGCAGCCTTGGCCATCAAGCAGTCCTGGGGTGATTTGGTCGAAGCGGCGTTTTTGCTGCGGGCCTATCGCACCACCCTGCCGCGCCTGTATTACAGCCAGCCGCTGGATACCGGAAAGATGGTGGTGCAGCGGCGAATTTCGGCCATTTTTAAAGACACGCCGGGGGGGCAAAAGCTGGGCCCCACCTTTGACTACGTGCATCGCCTGCTGGACTTTAAGCTAGCAGCCGAAGACAACCAGTTTGTCGCCCCGAGCCAAGCGACCGAGGCGGCGATCGCCCCCACCCCGCGCGCCCTCGATACCCTGGCTCGTGAAGACCTGATTACCATGCCGGCCCCGCCCCAGGCAACTGAGGATGGGGCAGTGCCAGCTTATGGAGCGGTGCCTGCCAAAAACGAGACGCCGCCGCCCTACGACCTGACGCGCCAGCCGTTAGACACACCGCTGGCCCGCGATGCCCGCCTGCAAAACTTGGCCCGCGCCGATGAAGGCTTTTTACTGTCGATGGCCTATTCCACCCAGCGCGGCTATGGCACCAATCATCCCTTCGCGGGGGACGTGCGCATGGGCGCGGTCGAGGTGGTTATCTGTCCGGAAGAGTTGGGCTTTGCGGTGGCGATCGCCGACATCACCGTGACCGAAGTGCAAATGGTGAATCAGTTCAAGGGTAACCAGGAGACCCCGCCCCAATTTACCCAGGGGTACGGCCTCACCTTTGGCTACAACGAGCGCAAAGCCATGGCGATGGCCCTGATGGATCGGGCTTTGCAGGCCAAAGCGCTGGGTGAAACCGTGAGCAATCCCGCCCAGGACGAAGAGTTTGTGCTCTATCACTCAGATAATGTCGAAGCGCAGGGGTTTGTGCAGCACCTCAAGCTGCCGCACTATATCGACTTTCAAGCGGAGCTGAATTTGGTGCGCCAGCTGCGTCAAACCGCTCCATCGTCGCCGCCTGCCCCCCCGACCGCGGCTTCACCGCCGCTGACATCACCGGCGGTCGCCGCCTCACCCGCCGCCGTTCCCGCCACCCTAGGCCCAGCGGAGGCCACTGGGGCTTGCGAGTCCTAGTGATTCCAGGGCGTAACCCTCCACTCCCTCACCGCCCCCCTTAAGTCTCATTTCCCCAGTCTTGGCATTGCTTGTCCTATCGCCCCATTTCCTGTCGTTTCCTGTGCTGACACCGATGACTCCTCCCTTACCGTCCTCCTCGCCGACTGCCAACCCAATGACTGCCGCGAGTCCCGAACCGGGCTTCAATTTTGCTTACTTAGATGAGCAAACCAAGCGCTCAATTCGTCGCGCCCTCCTCAAGGCCGTCGCGATTCCGGGGCATCAAATTCCCTTTAGCTCGCGCGAAATGCCGATGGCCTATGGCTGGGGCACCGGTGGCGTGCAGGTGACCGCGGCTGTGATTGGTCAGCCCGATACGCTCAAAGTCATTGACCAGGGCGCGGATGACACGACCAATGCCGTCAACATTCGCCGCTTCTTTCAAAAAGTCTGTGGCGTCGCCACCACCGATCGCACCGCTGAGGCGACCCTGATTCAAACTCGCCACCGTATTCCTGAAACGCCGCTGCAGCCGGGACAGATCATGGTGTATCAGGTGCCCATGCCCGAGCCCCTATTTTTTATCGAGCCGTCGCGCACCGAAGCCAACAAAATGCACGCCCTCGAAGAGTATGGGCCGATGTACGTGCGGCTCTACGAAGATGTCACTCAGTTCGGCCACATTGCCATGGCCTACGACTATCCGGTCATGGTGGGCGATCGCTATTTGATGAAACCCAGCCCTATCCCTCGCTTCGACAATCCCAAGCTGCACATGAGCCCGGCGCTACAGCTGTTTGGGGCGGGCCGCGAAAAACGCATCTACGCCATCCCGCCCTACACCTCGGTCAAGAGTCTCGACTTTGACGACCATCCCTTTACGGTAGAAACCTGGGACGCCGCCTGCGCCTTTTGTGGCGCGACCGACAGCTACCTCGATGAAGTGGTCACTGATGACCAGGGATCGCGCCTGTGGATTTGCTCCGATACTGATTACTGCCACCAACGACAGCAGGCCGCGCTGTCGGATAAGCCCAACGCTTTGGCTACCCCTGCCGATTAGGGATCTGCGCTTAAATAAAGTCCCTAAAACAGACAATCTTCTGTAGGGGTTTGGCAGTGCCAAACTCCTACGATCGAGGAGACTATTTTTAAGCAACTCTCTTAGTGACGCGAGACCGCCAAGGTTAGCGGATCGGGGTTGCCCACCAGCGTAAACGCCGCCCAGGCCAGCGGTTCAGGATAGATTTCCTGAGTTTGCAACATCGCTTGCCGCAGGGCCTGCGCCTTGTTTTGTCCCTGCTGCAGGGCTTGATAAAACGACTGCATCAGGGCCGAGGTGGGCTCATCGGGCACCGCCCAGAGGGAAACTACGGTGCTTTGCGCGCCCGCCGCAATCAGCGATCGCGACAGACCGACCACACCATCACCCGTCACCTCGCCCAGGCCCGTATCGCAGGCGCTCAGCACCACGAGCTGAGCCGAGAGCGACAGATCAGCGATTTCGCGGGCGGTTAACAGTCCATCCGCCGTGTCAGAAGGAGTGAGGGCGATCGCGCCCCGCACCGGAATCCGTTCTTGGGTATCGACATAGTCCAACAGGCCGTGGGTAGCTAGATGCACCACGCTAGCCTGCGGCATGGCGGCGGTGATTTGCGACTCGGTGGCCGCGCTGCCGAGAATAGCCTCAGCATCAAAAATGCGGGCAATAGCGGTAGCTTCGGCAGCGGCTCCGGGCAGTGGCTGCAAAGGGGCGAAGTCAGGCACCGGCGGCATCTCCGGGTCGCCCACAATCAGCGGTGCGGCGGTGGCATTGGGGGCGTCAGTAGTCAGGGTGAGATCGAGCAGCTGAATGGCGGGCGCGGTCAGCAGGGTATGGCGCTCGATCAGGGAGCGTCCCTCAGCATCGGGCAGTGCGGCAAAGGGCAAATAAAACAGCGACTCATGGGGAATCAACACCACCAAATCGTCGGGATTGCTGGGTAATGCCGCTGCAATGGGAGCGATGAGCAGCTGATAGAGGTCACTCAGGGAGGTGTCGGGCACGGTTTCAGTGGTGGCCTGAACGCCGATGCCCCGTGTGCGCCCGAAGGCTCCCAGCGCCCGGCGGCTTTGCTGGATCTGTTCGGCCAAACTCACGTCCAGCCCAGTTAAGTCAATGGTTTCGAAGGTGACGCCTCCGGCTGGTGACACCACCCAAACAAATATCTGCCCGGCGGTGCCCCGCTGGCGGCCCTGCACGGTGAAATCATCTTCCGGCACGATCGCATACTCGACCAGGGTAGCGTCGAGAGTACGCGCTACCTGCTGCATTTGGTCAAGAGTGGTTGGTAGCAGCGGCGTCTCGGCCCCCGCAACGGATTCGACAAAGGCTCGGGCTCGCCCCTGCTCGGAGGTTTCCAAAGCGGCTTCATAATCGCCCTGGGCAACCTGCACCTGCATCAGCAGGTTATAGGTGTAGATCTGCGTATCAAAGACGTTGACTTTATCGGCATCGGCCAGCCCCTCTCGCAGGGTGGAGAGCAGCTGCACGGACTCCTGCAGGGCCGTTTCTGCCTCGGCCAGCTGTCCCGAGACGAGATCGGTGTGGGCCAAGTTATTCAGCGCGTTGGCCAATAGACGTGGCGTGGCTAGCATGCGGGCGATCGCCACACTGGCGGCGTGACTTTGCCGGGCTTGAGCAAAGTCGCCAGTGTCTTCATAGGTGACCCCCAGGTTGGTGAGGGCCGTGGCCTGCAGGGCACGATTCCCGGTCTGTTCTGCCAGGGTCAGGCTGGCTTGAAACTGGGCGATCGCCGCCGTGTAGTCGCCCAGTTGCTGATAGGTACCGCCCAAATTGTTGTGGCCATAGGCCGCTGAACCTAAGAAGCCCGCGTCGGTGGCCAGGGCAATGCCCGCTTCATACCAGGTAATCGCGGTGTCGTACTCGCCCAACAACCCGTAAAGCCCGCCCAAGTTCATTTGGGCCGTCGCTTCCAAGGACGGGGAAGCGGTCGCAGCGGCGAGGGTGAGGCTGGTTTTTTGAGCGGTGATCGCCGAGGCATAGTCGCCCAGCGATTCGTAGGCATTGCCCAATAAGCCGTGGATCTGCGCCAACGCGGCTGACTCTGGGGCCGACTGCAGCAGGGTCAACGCCTGCTCGTAGGTGGCAACGGCATTGGCAAACTGGCCCGATGACTGATAGGCAATGCCCAAATTGCCCAAAGCTTGCGCCTCCAGGTCAGGTCGCTCTAGGGTTTGGGCTAGCGCCGCACTGTCTTGGCTGTAGGCGATCGCGGCGGTGGGCTGACTGAGAGATAGGGCCGCGGCGGCGAGGGCATTAAGGGTGATCGCGACATTTTCTTGATCGCCGTTGGCTGCAAACCCAGCAACGGCCTGCTGCCACTGGGCGATCGCGGTCGCATAGTCGTTCGCTTGGAAGGCTACCATCCCCGCTTGAAAGGCCTCACTCGCGCTGGGCTCAGTCGCTTGCGCCAGCATCAGGGGCGGGGGCGTCGCCAGTGCGGCAGGCAACGATCCGGCGACCGCTACCAGCACCGCCGTTAGCAGCGATAGCATCAGTGGCCAGAGGAATTTTCGTTTAATTGAGATCACGCGATCCCCACTCAAGCGGGAAGTTTGGACAATATTTGGAAAGCAACGCCAACCCCATCTGTTTAAGCGCGGCTATTCACTTTCATCTTCACAGCGTTCCTCCGGTTCTCCGGCGTTCGCATCACAAATCTCTAAAACTGCGGCGGTGGCATTGGCGTCAGGCTCCGATTCTCCCGCTGCATTTTCGTTTTGGCCCTCAGACAGGTTGTCCAACACTGTGATATCGGGCACCAGCGTACTGTCGATCAAAAACGTCTGATTTTCAAAAGACGTCACGAGGGTGCGGTCAGGGCGCGTGCGAAAAACGCCGCCCACCGTACCGTTTTCCCCCGGTGCCAGCGTGATGCCCCCGCCAGTATTGGGGCCAATGACAAAGTCGAGCGGTAGGGGCGGGAGTAAATTGGCTAGGTCGAAGGCGATCGCCACGCCCCGCACCGTCGTTTCATCCACCCGAGTCCCTCGACGCACAATCAGACTGCGAGGTTGCAAAAAGGCTTCGGTTTGAGCCTGATTGAGCCCCTCGGTGGCCAGTTCTTCCGCCGGATTCAGCGGTACTGCCGCCAAAATGCTCAGGGTAAAGTCATTCACGATGCTGGCATCCCCCTTTTCCGGTCGGGCGGCGACATCGACGGTACCCTCCGCCCGAAACTGGCCCGCCGAGTTCACCACAATGCCGCCGGAGCCGGATAGCAGGCTATCGACCACGATGCCCCCTTGGGTGGATTCTAAGGAGACGCGACTGATGTTGCCGCCATTGCCCAGCGTGGTAATTGGAGTGGGCTGCAGGGCATTCAGCACCCCCGCTTGAATCTCGGAGCCGATCAGCGTAATGCTGCCATCGTCATTGTCGGGTACCTCAAAGGTGAAGATGCTGCCAGCCACAATACTGCCCCCGGCAACAATCGCCACGTTTCGACCAGGGGCCACCAGCGTATCGGTCGCCGCCATCGAGAATCCATTGCCCGCCTCAAAGCGAATTGCCCCCGTCCCCGTTTGGAAAAGCAGCTCATCGTCCACCAGATCGGCGATCGCGATATTGTTGCTGGCCCGCAGTGTCACGGCCGTATCGCCCGCCAGCCCTTCTAACTCAGACTCATAGAGGATGGTGGGCAACGCCGCCGCAAGGGGACTATCAGTGTCACTGAGCAGAGTGGCAAACCCGTCACTGTCGTTGCCATCCGCCGTGCCGTTGAAAATTTGGATATCGACCGGGTCAAGTAGCAGGGCGCCCGGCTGTCCTGCCGGAGCCGCCGTATTGACCGCCCCGCGAAAGGCGAGAGACTGTGCCCCCGACACTTCGACCAAGCCGCCATCTCCCCCTTGAACGCCGCCCTGAGCAGAAACCGTACCGAAAAATCCCGTCGCGCCATTTGACCACAGAATGACGGTGCCGCCATCCCCAACGAGCGTCGCATCCGCCGCGATCGTGCTGCCCCCATCCCCATAGGTCAGGCGAGAACCGGGCAGGGTGGGCTGGCCTTGCCAGTCGCCGCCCAGCCGCACGGTGCCGCCCCCCAATGTTCCAGAAGCGTCAATATCGGCCTGCACCAGGCTGACGCGATCGCCCACCACCGTAATGTCACCACCCACTGTGCCAGAACTGTCGAGCGGGCCAGCGGCGATCGCGCTGCCCGGCAGCTCCGCGATCGCAAATTCTGAATTCACCAGGGCGATCGTGCCCTCGGGCGTTACGGCTACCCCTGTAGCCAAGGTGGCACCGTCCCCAGTCAACAGTTCCGGCAGCGTTAATGGCGTAAACGGCAGAGCCGCCTCACCGGCCTCGGGCAGTGTGGCGAACTCTAAGCTCAGGGCCATATCGGCCTGACTGAAGCGCACTAAATTCGCATCGGGAATCGCCGCAATGGTAATCTCGCCCCCCGGTGCCGTCAGCGTGCCGGTGTTGATTACCTGGCCGCCTATCAGCGTAATGGCGGCTCCGGCAGTGACGGTCAAATCCGCCCCGTTCACCACGGCTCCGGCATTCTCGGCAAACACGAATCCGGTCGGTGCGCCGGTGAATTGACCGTAGTCGTTGCGGTCCAGCAGGTGAAACACCGCATCGTCGAACTGAATGCCGCTGGCGGTCGTCGCGGCAAAGGAGCCCGCTAGATCGAGCTGAGCGTTAGGGCCAAACAAAATGCCCGCTGGATTGATCAGGTACAGATCAGCCGGACTGCCCGTGACCCGCAGCAGCCCATCAATATAGGACGCCTCCCCACCCACGACGCTGCCCAAAATCGATCGCACATCAGGCTGCGCGAGAAAGGTCGCAATTTGGGCCGGCGACAGCCCAAACTCAGCAAAAGTGTGAAACAGCGCTTGCCCATCGGCAGAGGGAACGCCCCCGGTAATAGTGAATTCGTTGCCCGACTGCGTAATCTGAGTGGTGCTGCCCGTGTCCGGGGTAATGGGGTTGGCCACTGCTTCCCCTGCCCACAGCCAGCCCAAGCCGCTCAAGCTGAAGACCAGCATCGGAGAAATCAGCGCCAGATTCGTCATGGTCAGGAACCCAAGAAGAACACGTTGCGAAAACCGCCCCCTGCACCAGTGGCATCCCGAGACTGTCACGAACCGCGTGAGCCCCACATCCCATTGCGGGGCTCATCCATCGCCAGCAAGCGGTCACAGAGTGTCTGAATCCTATCAAATTTAGGTGGTCTGACAAGCTTTCGCCATTCACAGCGTACGTTGCCCAATCGGCAATACACCGGCCAATCAGCGCGCCATCGCGATCGCCAAGTCAAACATCACTCACCTGAACCATCAGCTTTTCCAACCTCACCCTCTACTTTCCACCCTCTACTCCCTACTCTCCACCCTCTACTCCCTACTCTCCACCCTCTACCCTCTACTCCCCACTCTCCTCCGTATCCGCCTCACAAGTGCCCGCAATCACCACCGTGTCAGCTGACTGTTCCGCGATCGCGGCCCGGCAGTCCGGCTCGGTTGAGTCATCGGTCGTGAGCGGCTCGTCTTCCCCTGCTGCAGCCGTTGCCGCAGCGCTTTCATTCTCAACGTCAGAGAGGTTCTCCAGCGTGGTGGTGGCCTCTGGCTGATTGTCGCCCGCCACATTTTCTAACCCGCCACCGATGACGTCGATCGGGACCGTCGGGGGACCAGGAGTTGGCGAGCCCCCCGGCGGTTCTGGCGCCACCGGCACAAAGGGTTGGTTTTGAAAAGAGGTAACGAGCGTTGCATCCCCTTGACCGCGCAAAATTGCGCCAATCGTACCGCTGGCGTTGTCAGGAAATGTGCCCGCTGGAAACAGCGTTGTGAAACCAGTAAAGGTGGCACTTGGGGCAACCGGATCAATGCTGATGGTTTGGTCGTTATTAGGACCAGAAACAAACTGAATGTCAGGAAACGCGCCGCTGCCCTCGATAGTAATATCGCCGTTGCTGAAGTTGTTAGTCGCGGCTCCCCCATGGCGAATCACAACGGGGCCACCTCCGGCTTCAGGGCCGACCAAAATACTGGCCGGAATGGTGAATTGCACTTGTTCAGCAGTATCGACGAATCCAGCATCAATTAAGGGCTGCGGATTGCCCCTCGTGAGAAAATCAATCAGGGCCGCATCGACTGAAGAATCCAGGGTAATGCGCACAAAAGCATCAAAGGTCTCTCTGGCTTGAAAGCGTCGAACAGCATTAATTTCGAGTCCACCACCACCCGCCGTGATCGTTTCAACCACAATATCACCAGTGGTCGCCGTCAATTCGACTCGACTGCTGTCGGTAAAGCCGCCGCCCGCATCAATGTGGCCCGTCTGAATATTGCTACCGGTAATGGTGACATCGCCGCTGCGCTCGCCCGATGAATTGCCTTGGGTAATCACGTCCCCAGTAGAGACGTTTCCCGTCGCATTGAGGGTCACGTTGCCGCCAAAGCTGCCTGACTCTGAAGTGTTGAGGATCCCGGCATTAATGGAATTGGCCGTAATGGTCAGCGATCGCCGCGGTGCCACGATCGCATCATTACTATCTGCAAACCGAAATTCGTTACCCGCCTCAAAGGTAATGCTGCCGGGATTCGCCGGGTCGGTAAAAAAGGTCAGCGCATCGTCAGCCAAATCTTCCAAAACAATGTTGTTGCTGGCGCGAATGCCCAAATCAATATTGCCCGGAGAGTTTTCCAGCTCGGATTCGTAAATCACAGTGGGAATCGCATCGGCCGCCGCAAACGTAAATTCCGTTAGCTGAAAGGCGCTGCCATCCGAGTCGTCACCGTCTACCGTGCCGTTGCGAATCGTGACATCCGTCGGGTCAAGCAGCAGAGTGCCGATCTGGCCGTTGGGGGCGATCGCCGTCACTGTGCCTCGATAAACCAGGGTTTCCTGCCCCGACACTTCCACAAAACCGCCATCACCCGCGACACTGCCCCCCGCTGCCGTAATCTCTCCGTAAAACGCGGTGGCCCCATCGGCCCAAAGAATTACCGTGCCGCCATCGCCCACGGTGCCCGCATTAGCCAGGATTTCGGTGCCGCCGTCTACATAGGTCACCTGGGCACCAGGTAGCGTATCTTGCCCCTGAAAATCACCGCCCACACGCACCGTGCCGCCATCATTCGCGCCGGATGCATTCACCGCAGCGTCCAGCAGGGCCACGCGATCGCCCACCATCGTGATGTCACCACCCGTCGTTCCCGAGACATCTAGCGTCCCGGCAGCGATCGCTGTACCCGCTCCGTGGGGAATTTCTGTACCGGTATTGACCAGTGCCACGGTACCGTCGGGCTGCACGGTGAGTCCCGTCGCCAAGGCGGCATCGCCCCCCGTCAACAGCTGGGGCAACGCCAAAGGTGTGAACGTGGTACCCGAGGTGGCCAGATCCTCTGGCAGCGTCGCCAGTTCTAGATGCAGCACCATGTCAGGATGGCTGATGCGGACGAGATTCGCTTCAGGCACTGCCGCAATCACAATGTCGCCGCCCGGTGCTGTCAGCGTGCCGGTGTTGATCACCTGGCCACCGATCAGCAAAATCGCTTCGCCGGGGGAGACGGCTAAATTGCCCGCATTGGCGATCGCCGCCGCTTCGTCGCCAGTAAACACATAGCCCACTGGACTGCCCGTGAGCTGGGCATAATCATTGGCGGCGATCGCGTCAAAAATACCCGTATCAAACTGCACGCCGTTAGCGGTGGTGGCGGCAAACGAGCCCGCCAAATCGAGCTGCGCATTGGGGCCAAACAAAATTCCAGCGGGGTTAATCAAATAGAGATCGGCCCCGCCGCTGACGCTCAATAGCCCATTAATATAAGAGGCATCGCCCCCCACCACGCGGCCCAAAATGGCCTGCAGCTCTGGCTGAGCCATAAACGTGGCGACTTGTCCGGCAGAGAGGCCCAATTGCTCAAAGGAATGAAACAGCGCCTGGCCGTCCCCCGAGGAGATGCCCCCCGTAATGGTGAATTCATTGCCCGTTTGCTCGACCTGCGTCTGACTACCCGCCTCAGGAATAATCGGATTCGCCCCGCCGCGATCGGCGCTCAGTAGCCCGCCACCACACATGCCGATCGTCGCTGCTGCCAGCCAATGGAGTTGCATAATTCGCCCTAGTCTTCACGCATCGATACTTCAGTATCTTCAACTAGATGCCCCCAAGTTCGGGAAACCGCACTCAATTCGCTGTTGTGGTTGACCCCGGCGGAGATCTAAATTAGCACTCGAAGCGTGAGAGTGCTAACGTCAGAGACGAAGTTATTTTGGCTTCCTCTTCTAGGCAAGCACACATTCACATTGGTGTTAGCAATTCTGGAGAATTTGTAATGGCAGCTATTACTTTGAGTGCGTCTAGCGTCACCCCTTTGGGCGATCGCGTTTTGATCAAGGTCAGCGCTTCTGAAGAAACCACTGCTGGCGGCATCCTCTTACCTGATACGGCTAAAGAAAAGCCTCAAGTCGGCGAAATCACTTCGGTCGGCCCTGGCAAGCGCAACGACGATGGTAGCCGTCAGGCCCCGGAAGTCAAGACCGGGGATAAGGTGTTGTACTCCAAGTACGCCGGTACCGACATCAAGCTCGGGGGCGACGAGTACGTCTTGCTGTCCGAAAAAGACATTTTGGCCACGTTGGGTTAAGAGCAAACGGTTGTCAGGCATCAGGCATCAGGTCAGCGGTACCAAGTGCCAGGAACCAGGTTAGAGGTCAGCGCCTTGCACCTCACCCCTGAACTTTGAAGCCCTCAACTCTGAATCCTTGAACCCTGTCCCCGCTCCTCTATCCCCTCGCCCTCGGGTCAGCTTTCACGTCTGACTGCTTTTATTCACTCACAACTCTTCGCAGGAGAGAATTTCAACAATGGCAAAGAAGATTATCTACAACGAAGACGCTCGGCGCGCCCTCGAAAAAGGCATGGACATGCTGGCTGAGGCCGTCGGCGTCACCTTAGGCCCCAAAGGTCGCAATGTTGTACTCGAGAAAAAATTTGGCGCGCCTCAGATCGTCAATGATGGCGTCACCATCGCCAAAGAGATTGAACTCGAAGACAACGTCGAAAACACTGGCGTGGCTTTGATTCGTCAGGCTGCTTCGAAGACCAACGACGCAGCGGGTGATGGCACCACCACCGCCACCGTGTTAGCTCACGCCATGGTGAAAGAAGGCTTGCGCAACGTCGCAGCGGGCGCGAATGCGATCGCCCTTAAGCGCGGCGTTGATAAAGCTACGGCATACCTCGTTGAGGAAATTGCCAGCCAAGCGCGTCCCGTTGAAGATTCCAGCGCCATCAGCCAGGTCGGCACCATCTCCGCCGGTAACGACGAAGAAGTCGGCACCATGATCGCCGAAGCAATGGACAAAGTGGGTCGCGAAGGCGTCATCTCTTTGGAAGAAGGCAAGTCGATGACCACCGAATTGGAGGTCACCGAAGGGATGCGCTTTGATAAGGGCTATATCTCGCCTTACTTCGCTACCGACACCGAGCGCATGGAAGCCGTGTTGGATGAGCCCTACATCTTGCTCACCGACAAGAAAATTACCTTGATTCAAGACTTAGTGCCCATTCTGGAGCAGGTGGCTCGCGCCGGTAAGCCCTTAATGATCATCGCTGAAGACATCGAGAAAGAAGCGCTCGCGACGCTGGTCGTCAACCGCCTACGGGGCGTGCTGAACGTGGCGGCAGTGAAGGCACCTGGGTTTGGCGATCGCCGCAAGTCAATGCTCGAAGACATGGCTGTGCTCACCGGCGGTCAAGTCATCAGCGAAGACACCGGCCTCAAGCTTGAAAGCACCAAAATCGACATGCTGGGCACCTCGCGTCGCATTACCATCACCAAGGACAACACCACTCTCGTGGCCGAAGGTAACGAAGCGGCAGTGAAAGCCCGTTGTGAGCAAATTCGTCGTCAAATTGAAGAGACCGAATCTTCCTACGACAAAGAGAAGCTGCAGGAGCGCTTGGCCAAGCTCTCTGGTGGGGTCGCGGTGATCAAGGTCGGTGCGGCGACCGAAACCGAGATGAAAGATCGCAAGCTGCGCCTCGAAGACGCGATCAACGCGACTAAAGCTGCAGTGGAAGAAGGCATCGTTCCCGGTGGTGGCACCACTCTGGCTCATATGGTTCCAACTTTGGAAGAGTGGGCACCCCAAAATCTCAGCGGCGAAGAGCTGATTGGCGCTCAAATCGTCACTCGGGCGCTTACGGCACCGCTGAAGCGCATCGCCGAAAACGCTGGTCAAAACGGGGCGGTAATTGCTGAGCGCGTTAAAGAGCGTGACTTCAACGTGGGCTACAACGCCTCTAACGGTGAGTTCGTTGACATGCTCTCTGCAGGGATCGTGGACCCGGCTAAGGTGACCCGTTCGGCGCTGCAAAATGCGGCTTCGATCGCGGGCATGGTACTCACGACCGAGTGCATCGTGGTTGACAAGCCTGAGCCGAAGGAAGGCGCTGGCGCTGGCGCTGGCATGGGCGGCGACTTCGACTACTAAGCCAAGACAACGACCGAGTGCCCCAACGGGCACTCAACAACTAATTCAACAACGCTGTTTCTCTTCATCGGGGAACAGCGTTTTTTTGACTGAACTGATATATGAAGTATTGCTACCCACAGCGCCTTCACCATCCAGTGATACATTGAGTCCGACCTTCGTACGAATCCCCGTTGGCTATGAGAGTGACCCATCAAACCGATACCGAGCTAGTAATTCAAAGCTTTGTTGATAAACAAAAGTTGATTTTCCCTGGGGCGCTGTTAGGGCTAGCGGTAGTGGGCCTGGGGATTGCGGCGATCGCGGGCTTCCTCAATGGTGGTGTCGTGTTCATCTGCTTATTGGTGGGAGGATTAGGCGGATCGTCGCTGTTGGGAGCGCTAAAGTCAGAAACCCTCACCCTAGATCGGACAGCAGATCAGATTCGCTGCGATCGCAAAACCCCTTTTGGCACCCAGCACTGGCAGTTGCCAATATCGACCCTGCAAGACGTCAGTGTGGTTGACTTCAAACGGCGACATAAAAAATCTGATGGTAACCAAGGCACCCTGTGGTTTTATAGCCTCAAATTTGTGGCCCAAGATGCTCAGCCCCAAACGCTACTGTACTACCGCGATCGCGACGGCGTTCAAGCGGCGTATCAAGCAATTCGACAATTGTGGAGCCGGGCAGCTCAGCAGTCACCGGCCTCAGTCAATCGTCCCAGTGGTCGCGGGTTAGGGTTCGTGGTCTCCCCGGCCTACGAGCGCTGGCGCGAGACGATATGGGCCATCCAACCGGAACCAGCGGAGGGCGCCAGTGAGGAACGAGATCGCGTCTACGGCGTGCTCATGGATGTGGGGATGTTAGACGCCTCAACGTCAGAGCTGTGGGCGATTTCGCTAAGTGCTTTCCGGTCGGGAGATGCCTCATTTTGTCCCACACCGGGCAGTGGCGTTGTCGGCTTGGGGGAAAAGCCTGAGGTCGCAGCGGCGGCTGAAACCATTGTCCAGCTAGCCCAAACCGTGTTGCCTCAGGCCTCGCCCCTCGACGCCGATATCCTTCCCGACCAACCCAACTTGGTGCAGTTTACGCTGCTGACGCCTGGCGGCGCTTACATTGTGGCCGACAACCTTCAGAAGCTACTACAAAACCGCAATCAGCCCCTCGGCCAAATGCTGGGTCAGTTTAGCCTGATTCGTCAATTTGCCGAGCAGATTTTAGATCAACGCTAGACCTCTCGCCGCCGAGCCTGAGTCTCAGGACAGGACTTGCGCTGAAGCCGCTATATGAGCCAACCTATGTCTTGATGATGTTTTCTACTTAACGCGATCAACGCGATCGCTCTTGCGTGCAAAGAACAGTTATTTTACGCAGGCCTATCTGTCGAAACCGCAGTTTGATTAGATCACCTCAAATCGCTGAAGTCATTGTCTGAAAGGCTTCTCAGCGCTGACTGCTGATCTCTAAATGCCGTCGAGCGGCCCGGCCCAAAGAAGCGTCTGCCATCTCGGGTGAACGCGCTTCAGGGGAACTTTTCGGTCTCAGCGATATTCACGACACCAGGGAATGTCTTAAGCGAGACATCCGCTCCCGCTGCCTCGCTTCAATCTTGGGTCTCTATCGCGACAGTTTCTGGCTTGCCCGTATTGACAGGCAAGTCTACCGCAGCCATCATGCCTCCCCGTCACAAGCTGGCGGTCGATTGTGCTGGGCATCATCTGTCGCCGCAATGACTACTGTAAAAAATCAACGACTAAAGAATGAAACGAATGAAAAGCGTGATGACGAAAGCTGCGATCGCGGGCTCATTTGCGACCGTCGCTGTTTTCAGTGGACTTGAGTCTGCTGAAGCCGCCCGCCTGTATCGTTTTGCATCGAGTGCTGCTCCCGTGAGCGGCCATATCCAGTTTGATGAAGATGCTGAACGCGCTGATATTGGCTTTGGTATCATCTTTGATGCCTTTCCTGATGCCGTTGAAGTCTTCTCAATTGACCTCGGCCCGTCTTCTTTCACCTTTGAGGATTTAGAGCTAGGAATTATCAATCGGCTCTTTTTGGGGCAAGACTTTTTCGGACTCTACGACGGCTTCAACGAGGTGGCCACGTTTACTTTTGATAGTGCTTTTCAGGTAAACGACATTTTTGATACCTATGAAGACCTATTAGACGGGTTGGACGGTGCCACAGCGACCTTAACGTCAAGCCGAGTCTTGAGCCTTAATACAGAAGTTACGTTTGCTGAAAAGGTTCCTGAGCCGGCTTTGATGCTGGGTCTAGGTGCCGTTGCCACGGGCCTACTAGCCCAGAAGCGTTCCCGGAAAGAGGCCGCTTAAATCTCACCGCCTCGGCTACTGAATAATGAATCGACTGTATTGAAGGAGTAGTTGCATGACTGCTCCTTTTTTGTGTTGCTGCGATGAAAAAAGATGCCAGCAATGGCAAAAAGAGCCCAGAGACCGCGCTAAGGTTTTCCGGCACTCCTTTGCAGTATTAAACAATAAAAATTAGTCGTCTAGGCTGCGTACTCAGCCTGAGACTTTCAGCCATTACCCCACCGGAATAGTCTCAGCGGCAATCTGACAGCGCGAACAAAGCTTGCGCGATCCAGAAAAGATGTACTTTTTTACACGCATAACCTGCTTCCGTGAATTTTCGGCGATCGCAACCTTGAATACTCAGCACATCGTGTGTTGTTTAGATGAACTCACAGCCTTATCCTACTGAATTACACTAAAAACCACTATAAATCTAATATCTCAGCTCAGGAGAACTTACTAAGTCTTCCGGCTAGAGGTGCAGGGATCTGACGTGGTACATCTAGATTATTAGTAAATATACGTACGCACTATAGACTTCGTGTTGTCTTGAAACTATCGGTCAATTTCGTGCCCAACTGAGATCTAGATGGCCCCTGACATCTACTACCTTGACCTGTCGTTGTACTCGAACGGAAATTAATTATGAAAAATTTGATTGCAAAAGCTGCGATCGCTAGTTTTGCCACCACACTGGGCGTTACGGCAATTGCTTTGGACCCGGCTCAAGCTACGACTTTTGGCTTGGGTGGCAGTTTTGACTTAGAAAGCTCCTTCTTATACGAAGAAGATGGCATTGGTCTAACGGTTACAGGCGTTAGTCAAGATGGCCCCAGAGACGTTGTTCGCTCAGGGTTAGGCCTTGGCGTTTACGGTGGCGGTGGCGATGATTTTGAGGTTGATGGCTTTGGTCCCAACGAAGGCTTAAAGTTTCTCTTTGACCACACTGTGAGTTTGGTGTCTGCTACGTTTAGTCGCGTTGGCTTCAACGATGATTTCACGTTGTTCGTTGATGGCAGCATCATTGGTTCAGCAGATATTCCTGGCGGAAGCTTCTTTGATAACGACTTCGGTACTTTCTTCTTTCCCCAAGCATCTTTCAATGAAGGCAACGAATTTATCTTTGCGGCCACCGGCTTCAACGATGATTTCAAATTGAAGCGGCTCAAGATCGAGAAGGTTGTGGATGTTCCTGAACCTGCGGCGATGCTCGGCTTAGGTGCTGTTGCTGCAGGACTTCTAGCGCAAAAGCGATCGCGCAAAGAGACCGCTTAAGTCGCCGATTCAAGCAAACAAGTGAGTGTTTAAAGAATGACAGGAGCGGTTGCACAACCGCTCCTTTTTTGATGGGCGGCAAGTTATGGCGTTGTCTCGCGTTCAAACCGAAGATTCACCTTAGTGCATTGTCAGGACTAAAAATTAGGGTAGGCAACAGTGTTGTGGAACTTAGCGTTAAAGCACCCAAAGCGCTATGTCTATGCTGAAGAAATATACCGTCCACTTAAGAGACTGTTTGACCAGGGTTAGGGATGTAAGCAATTATGCCAATCGCCTCACCATCAGCCGAATCATGGCAATGTAAATCACGGCCTCAGGGGACTCTGGTCGTCTCTCATAATCACAGCTCAATCGTCGGTCCCATTGCCACTAATCAAAGATTCGTTCGCCGTTTCTTGAGCAGGACAAAGCCTTGCGGCGGACGCTGTGGATCACCCAGCGACAGCTTCTTGAGACACTCAGGGCGATTAGGAGAATATTCCCAACCGGTAAAAGAAGGGGCCAGACGCGGAAGCGCTTCCGCGAATTTCAGAAAGCTTGACAGTTTTGAGTATTTCAACGATTATCGAAACATGGAAATACAGGCGGACGCCGAACACTCGATTGACGATATTGCTGCCGCGTTTGCCGCGCTCGGTCAGCCCTCGCGGCTACGAATTGTGCGGTTGTTGCTGTCGGCCCATCCCAAGGGGTTGCCGGCGGGTGAGATTCAGAAGGAACTGGATATTGCCGCGCCAACTTTGTCACACCACTTGGACAAGCTCCGTCAGGTGAGAATCGTGCAGGCGGAAAAAGATCGGCAGTGGATCTGGTACAACGTTCGAGCCGAGGCGTTGAAGCACCTCATCGACTTTTTGTTTGAGGAGTGCTGTACCCGCAACCAGGTTGTAGACGTAGAAGATATTGAGCTAGGGATGCTGGTTACCAGTTCTCCCGAAGACTCAGACTGCTGTGATTAGGTGCGAAGTTGGCTTGTTCTTTATTTCGATGTTTGCAAAAATACCAAAGGAGTAAGCAATGGCTACCTTTAAAACTCATGTCGCCTTGCGCGTCAACGATTTAGGTCAATCGATCGCGTTTTATCAGGCTCTATTTGATCTCAAGCCGGTTAAGCACAAGGTGGACTACGCCAAATTCGATGTCGAGAATCCAGGGCTGAACTTGACGCTGAATGTGGGCGGCGACGGCAGCGATCGCGGCTCGCTCTCTCATTTGGGAATTCAAGTCGATAGCTCTGCAGCCGTTGAGGCCGCGATCGCGCGCTTTCAAGCGGCCGGGCTCGCCACGTTTGAAGAAAAAGACACCGACTGCTGCTATGCCCTGCAGGACAAAGTTTGGGTCACCGACCCTGACAACAATCGCTGGGAAATCTTTGTTGTGAAGGTGGCCGATACGAGCCCTGAAGCCAATGTCTCCGCCAGTGATGCTCCGGCTCAAGTGCAAAGCACTTGCTGTGCTTAGGAGACTGCCATGCTAGCGAATTGTTTTCAAGCTCTGTCTCATCCGGTGCGGCTCCAGCTCCTACGAGTCTTGGCCACTCGCTCAGAGTGCATCTGTGGCGACGTCATCGCCATCGACTCATTTTCTGAAGCCACCATTCTGAATCACCTGAGAGTGCTGCAGCGAGCCGGGTTTATTCAAGGCGAGTTAGAAGGGCGGCGACGCTGCTATCAGCTCAATACCGATATGCTCGATACGTTCAAGCGCCTCGTCGAACGGCTGTAAACCTTGAGGAGAGAACCGATGGAGCCGATTGAAACATTACCCGATGTGACCCTTCAGCCTCACGGCATCATGTCTGAGAAGTTCTGTCAGCAAGGGTTGACGACCTTTCATGACGCGTGTCAGTGGGTGCAGAGTTTACCCTATGGTGCAAATTCCCATAGCGAAGACTCTCTCATTCTGTTTGAGGAAGGCTATGGCAACTGCACCACCAAACACGGCGCGATCGCCCGGTTGGCCCAAGAACAGGGTTTACCCATTCAGAAGAATCTAGGCTTCTATCGTCTCAATGATGAAATTGTCACCGGGGTCGATGCCTTGCTGGCCCCCTATGGCCTCGATTTTATTCCTCAGAGTCACTGCTTTTTGGTTTATGCAACCCATCGAGTAGACCTAACTGCAGGCAACTGTAACGGCAAAAACAAAACCATTGAGGACTACGACTTTGTGGTTCAAGTCGCGCCTGATCTATCCCCTGAACAGCACCAAACCTATTACGTGACCTACTTGCGGCGTTACCAGGCACTGGCTCCTCAGCTAGCCAAATTGAGCGACGAAACTGTGTTTGAAGTTTTGGCAGCGTGCGATCTCCAACTAAAATATCAGTGCTCGATCCTCACTGATACGCTGGCTTCAGCGAGCTAGGCTGGATTTTTCCATTGCGTACGGGCGAGGCATTCTCGTGATGAAGGAACGCCATTCCCCATACTGTTGAATCGAGCATGCCTCGCCCCTGCCACCTAACTTCTTCGTCTATGACTTCCACTCACCCACCCCGCATCCTCTTTCTCTACGGCTCTCTGCGCGAACGCTCCTACAGTCGTTTGGCCGCCGAAGAAGCGGCCCGCATCATCACCGAGTTGGGGGCTGAGGTGCGCTTTTTTGACCCGCGTGGTTTGCCGCTGCACGGGGCCGAACCCGATACCCATCCCAAAGTGCAAGAGTTAAGGGAGCTATCCCTCTGGTCTGAAGGGCAGGTGTGGTCGAGTCCCGAACTGCACGGCAACATTTCGGGATTGATGAAAACTCAGATTGACTGGATTCCCCTAGCGATGGGCGCGATTCGTCCCACTCAGGGCCGCACCTTGGCGGTGATGCAGGTGTCTGGGGGCTCACAATCGTTTAATGCGGTGAATACGATGCGGCTGTTGGGGCGGTGGATGCGGATGTTCACGATTCCCAATCAGTCGTCGGTGGCGAAGGCCTATCAAGAATTCCATGAAGACGGCACGATGAAAGAATCGGCCTACCGCGATCGCATCGTGGACGTGATGGAAGAACTGTATCGCTTTACCCTACTGCTGCGCGACAAAACGGCAGAACTGACCGATCGCTACAGTGAACGCAAAGCGGCAGCCGCCAAAGCCGTTGCGGAAACCGCCCAAAAAGCCGTGCAGTGAGGTTCGCATGCCCCCCCAAACTTTGACCGAAAGCATCTGGTGGATCAGCCCCGGTCAGCTTGCGGGCATGCAGAAGCCCGCTGTTCACGAATTGCCCAGCCTCCAAGCGGCGGGCATCGGGGCGATCGTCTCGGTGATGGATGATCCGGCCAATTTGGACTGGTATCAAGACGCGGCCATGCCTCACCTCTGGCTACCCACAACTGGGGGGACTGCCCCTACTGTGAAGCAGGTGGATGACTTTTGGGCTTTTGCCACGGCCCAGCTAGCAGCGGAAAGAGCCGTCGCGGTGCATTGTTCGAGTGGGCGGCGACGGACAGCGACGTTTTTAGGTGCATACCTAATTCGCTCAGGCGCGACCTATGAGGCGGCGATCGCGGCGATCGCCCAGGCCAATCCCACGGTTGAAATGCGCGCGGCCCAACTCGATTTTTTGCAATCGATGGCGGCCAATACCGCTGTTTAATCGGCTGGCGATAGTGGATTTGCTCTCTAGCGCTGGGTCAGTGACGCATAGTTTTGCTGCAGGCGATCGCGACTGGCGTTTAGCTGCTCAGGAGTAATGAGCTGCTGCTGCTCGGCCTCGATCAGCGCTGCCATGGCGCTGTAGTACAAATCGGTATCGAAGGAAATTAAAATCAAGTCAATGCCGGACTGTAGCGCCTTGACGACCGCTCCAGCCACCCCATCCGCACTTTTGAATACGGCCCCCATGCTGAAGTCGTCAGTGATCAAAACCCCTTCGTGACGCCACTGCTGCCGCAAAATCTGATTCACCACAGCCTCAGAAAAAGAGGCCGGATGCTGTGGATCAACTGCCGTCAGCACCGGATGCCCCAGCATCGTAAAGGCCTCAGACTGCTGCATGATTTGTTGAAAGGGCACCCAGTCATCTTCAGCGAGTTCAGCGATCGGGGTGTCGAGATGAGCCGACGCCAGGTGAGTATCGGTCTCTAAGCGGCCCAAACCCGGAAAATGCTTGAGCGTACATCGCACCGCATGGGCGGCGAGGGCAGCACAGTAGGTTTGCGCCACCTCAGTCACCACGGCTCTATCGGCCGAAATCGCCCGTTGATAAATTACCGAAAAGCGATCGTCCGGATTCACGATGCCTTTGTTGAGATCGACCACTGGCGCAAAATTTAGATTAACGCCCAGGTCGGCCAACCCTTGGCCCTGCCGCTCACCATAGTCTTGGGCTAACTGCTGCCGTTCTGCTGCCGTTGCGGCTGAGCTGATCCACTCAGCGAGGGCGGGCAGTTGAGGCAGTGGCGGTGAAAGACGTGACACAACGCCGCCTTCTTGGTCTGTCGCAATCCACAAGGGCGGTAGGCCCCGCTGCGATCGCAGCGTCTGCAGCGACGCAATTTCCGCTCGAATGGTGTCAGCAGACTTACCCTCAATATTGCGCAGCGTGATAAACACGCCGCCAATCGCATCTTTTTCAATCAGCGTTTTGACAGTATCAAAGTCACGATAGCCCACGACGAGATGCTGCCCCAACCGGTTGAGTTGGCTGACATCCTGCTGCAGGACGCGAGCCTTGGTCAGGTAGAACGAAATCTCGCGACTCACAAAAATCGTCAAACTGACCGAGCAGAGCCCCAGAATTAGCCACCGACTGGCAGATCTCACGGTGTTCAGCCTGGACCGACGCCACAACTCCGGCGTGTCGATCAGCAGTACGCCCATAATGCCTAACGGCAACAGCCATAGGACTTCAGCTCGAACGCCTGCCAATAGAGGTGTTCGCAGGTTCAAAGCCGCCCAAATCGCCAGCCCACCGAGCAGGCTCTGAGCAATCTTCAGCATCCAGTACAGTACAGAGATCGTCATGAACAGTGATATTGACGCTGAGAAGTGCCAGCCATCGGCGGGATAAGACCGTGTCTACCTTAATATGGTTGCTCAAATTTGTGTCGGCATGGGAAAGCAGGAAAGCGAAAGCGCTTTGGCCGCCATAAAGCCAGGTTTAGAGTCGTCAATACTGCCCCAAAAACCAGGTTCGGTTGCGTTGATGAGTTGGTTGCCGAGAGATCGCTTATGGTCGGCGAGTAGGCTTTGCCAACGACTTTGCTCCAGTAATGACTACTGCGGGTATAAGTAGAAAATAGGTAGCCATGAATAAATATTGCTGTAGGGGTGCTGTTTCGACAGCCCAACGCACCGCCAGGGTTGGTTTTGGTGCGTCACGCGAGGCGATGACACACCTTACGATAGTTAGGGCTTTCTACTGATCGCCTAGAAAACGGATAGAGAGCAATCACAACAAGGCTCACAGCCCTTGAGCAAAAACTTGCGAAAACGATGAGCCTTGTTGACAGCTCCTGGGTAAAAGAGCCTAGAGTGACGCTGATACAATCTAAGCGCTTCTGGCGCTACGCAGCCATGGGCCAGTCTTCTTCGAAGCCGTGGCGCATCGGCTGTAGACCCGAGTTCAACAAGCGGTGCAAACGGGGAATCTCAGCGCTGTCATAAACCCGAAACTCGCTCTCAACGGTCGCGCTTTGGGTACGCACCGCTTGATTGATGACTAATGACCCATCCGGATCAGAGACTGAGCGGTGAAATGTGCCCGGTGGCAACCGGAGAATGTGCTGATTGGCATCCAGCCGAACTCGATGGAGGGGATACTGCCAAGAAAAATTGACCAGGTCAAAAGTTCGACCGCCTGACACCGCGAGCAGATTATCTTCTTGATTGGGGTGCAGATAAAACTGCCACGCCCCTTCTCGCGTGTTGTTAGGACTGATTGCGGGACCGTTATGAAAGACTAAATCGCGAGCATTGGACTCTTGAACAGTAATATCAAAAAACTGGACACTCGGTGTGTCACGGAAACGGTGAAAGGAGATCAGTTCAAACATGGCAACCTGTCGCAATCAGCATGTATCAGCTTGCCCGTCAAGGTAACGCCTTCTTTCACAGAGAATCAAAACAATCCGCGAGTCCCATCCATTCGATAACCGAATAGAATGTCGTCATGAACATTCACCACTTGACGGTGCTGACAACGATTATTCGCGAAGGAACTTTTTCCCATGCCGCCCTGGTGTTGGATACGTCTCAGGCGGCGGTAAGTCGGGCGATCGCCGCGTTAGAAAAGGAGCTGGGGGCACCGCTGTTGAAGCGAGGGCGCTTTGGGGCCAAACCCACTCAGCTCGGTGAGCGAGTGCTGCAGCATGCCCAGCAAATTCTAGACCTGCGTGAACTGATTGAGTATGAGGTCAATTTAGAAAAGGGACTGTACGGGGGGAGCCTGCGCATCGGTTCGTTTCGCAGCGCGGCGACTCACCTACTGCCGCCGGTGCTCGCGCGCTTCTGTGAACAGTTTCCGCGAGTGGACGTCAGCTTGTCAGAACTTGAACCCGCCGGGGTGGAGCAAGCGCTGCGTGAGGGCCAGGTTGACATGGGGCTAGTGCCACTGCCGCGCTCTGAAGAGTTTCGCGTTTGGGAAGTCGCCCGCGATGAGTACGTCGCGCTATTGCCCAAAAAGGGGCGATCGCTCCCTCGGCGGCTCACCTGGCCGGATCTGTCGAACCAGGATTTCGTGCTGTACAACTACGCCGAATGTACGAGCGTCGTGCGCGAACACTGGAACCGCTGGGGCCAAAAACTGCAGGTCGCCTACGTCATCAAAGAAGATTCGACCATTGTCAGCATGGTTGCTCAGGGTCTTGGCGCGGCCATTTTGCCCCGGTTGGCCGCCTTGCCGATTCCTCATGGGGTGCAGGTGCGATCGCTGCCCGAACCGTTAGAACGAGTGATCGGCGTGGCGACTCTGGCCCAAACCCCCCATTCACCCGCCGTTGATGCTTTTATCTCGATGTTGCGTGAGGGCTGATTAGAGGCTCGATTGCCGATCTGCATCAGTCATTTGGCAATTCTAGGGTCTGGGGACTCGATCACTCCTCAGCTCAACTCAGTGAATCGTTGTGGAGTTCAGAAATAGAGACAAAAGGCTTTGGATAACTGGATGTCAAAGTACCCAGTCGTCAGGTTGAGAACCAGGCTGTTCAAAACTCGTTTCGTTGCGTTCCGATTTTTATCACTGTCCCATTGAAGAGAAGTTTTAAGTTGTCAACTCAAGAGAAACAACCTCGCAAACACTTCATATATCTATCGAAACAGTTAAAGAATCGATAGATCAAACCCCATAAATTCCGGAAAAAAAGATGTTAAAACTCGCATTTGAGCGTATTTACTGACGTTTTTTCGTTGTGTGAAGAGAGCTGAAACCCGCTGATACCAGGCTTGAACAATTCTCTTTGAAAGTGTATTCCGAGGATATACGGAGACTTTTTCAGAGGCCTACTGAGAGTCCCGTATAACAACGATGGTTACAAGAGGTGTAGACGTCGAGAATAAGACAAGTTTCCTAAAACTGACGCTCTAAAACGCAAGGGAATTCTAAGAAATGGCTAACCCGACTTCTTCGCTTCGCTCTCGCGGCATGGAAATGCTTATCGCCTATAAAAATAAGCCTTCCGTTGAACTGCGCAACCGCCTCGTTCGCCTCAATGCTGGTCTGGTCAGAAAGATTGCCCACCGTGTCAGTCATCAATGTTCAGAACCCTACGAAGATCTGGAACAGATTGGCTATCTCGGTCTCATCCGCGCCATTGAGCGGTTTAACCCCGTTCAAGGCTGTGCCTTTAGCTCCTTTGCCGTGCCCTACATTCGCGGTGAGATGCTTCACTTCCTGCGCGATCGCGGTACTACCGTTAAGATTCCCCGTCGCTGGCAAGATCTACAAAAAGAGGCCCAAAAGTGTCAGGGCGAAATGATTCGCCAGTTGGGACGCCAACCGAACGACTATGAGATGGCCACTGCATTAAGCGTCTCTGTAGAAGAATGGCGCGAAGTCAAGATGGCCAACAAAAACCGGATGCCACTGAGCTTAGACGCCACTGTGTGTCAGCAAATTGACTCCAATATCACGCTGGGTGACACGCTACCTGACACCTACTATCAGCGGATGCAGCTGCTAGAAGAAGACCGTCAGCAGCTCCAGCGGGCTATGGCCCAGCTCGAAGATAAAACTCGCTCTGCGATTGAGTTTGTGTTCTTCAATGGTCTGTCACGCAAAGAGGTCGCCGAGCGTATTGGCGTCAGCCCGATGACCGTAACCCGCCGGATTCAGCGCGGCATCGATCAGATGATTACTTATCTGCATCCTCAAACCTTGCAAACCGAGCCGTAGACTTTGTCAACTCAGGTTTTTGACTAGGTCGATCGCGACCAAACTTGCGTATAGGGTGTGTAAAGGAGCATAGCAATTGCTATGCTCCTTTTCTTGTGGCGATGAATTTTGGCGTCATGCCATCACGCCAGCAGCAGCGGGTCGTTCCATCCTGGTGGTGATCGCTGCCGTGATGTTTGATTTTGATTAATGGGCAATCCCCTTGGCCAGGCACTGCGCGACCCAGGATCAGCCCGTGGAGAGAAGATATGTGGCGTTATCGGCCACTGTAGCGTTCTACCGCAAACGGCTCACCTCGGGGATGATAGCCATTTCTTTCCCAAAAACCGAGATTTTCTTGGGGTAGAAACTCAATGCCACTAAGCCATTTGGCACTCTTCCAGGCATAGAGATGGGGGACGACTAGCCGCATCGGGCCACCGTGGTCGGCCGGTAAAGGTTCGCCGTAGAGCCGGTGTGCCAAGAAATTCTCTGGTCGATTAAAGTCTGCCAGGGTCAAGTTGGTCGTGTAATCGCCAAAGCAATGCAGCAACACATGGGTGGCCGACGGCTCCCGGTTCAGCGTCGCCAAAAAGTCAGGCACCGCGATACCCGTCCATTTGACATCCAGCTTTGACCACGTCGTCACACAGTGAAAGTCTGCGGTGAAATCCTGCTGCGGCAGGGCCATCAGATCTTCCCAGGTATAGGTTTTGCGCTCAGCTTTGCCCCAGGTTTTAAGACGCCAATCAGCGATAGAAATCTGCGGGGTGTCGCCATAGGTCAACACCGGAAATCCTTTGGCCAAGTGTTGACCGGGGGGAACGCGATCGCTCATTTCGGGACCAGGTTTCTCAAAAAATTTCATCGCTTTACCTTGCAGACAGGAGGGCGGGCGAGCCAAGCAGAATTGCTATCTGGCTGATGAACCGGTGATAGTAACCCCTCAATTTTGACGCTCAGCCAACAGTACGAGTTTAATTGGCGCTGACGATAATCGGCGTGCCGATCGCAATTTCGGCAAACACTTCTTGAATTTCGTGATCGCGCATTCTGACACAGCCGTGAGAAACGGCCTGACCCACGAGATCTTCTTGATTGGTGCCATGAATGCCAATGTGATAGCCACCGTCGTAGGTAAACCCAATCCAGCGGCTGCCGAGGGGATTCTCTGGCCCGGCGGGGACGGCTTCGCCGGTAATCGGATGTTGCCACAGCGGATCTTGCCGCAGATCTAAAACCGTAAATTGTCCGGTAGGCGTTTCCCAATCGGCTTGCCCCACCGCAATGTCGTAGCTTTTTACCAATTCGTCATCCACATAAAATTCGAGCTGTCGGGACTGCAGCCGAATGACCAGTTTGGGCTGATGCACCATGCTGACGATCGGAGACTGTTCTAGAAACATGCCTAGGCGGCTGATGCGAGAAAACTGCAGCGGGGTCGCGATTTCCACCTGCGCTTGCAACATGCGCCATTCTGCTGCCAGCAATAGCCCTGCAGCTCCAAAACACAACAGCATGATGCTTCGACGAATGGGCGGATTAGTCAGCATGTTCTCATCAAACCCTTGCTTTAAGGATATCGAGGTTCTTGTAATGAGCGCACTATTTTTCAACATTCAAGGAGTTGCAAGTCTGTTCTTGGCAGGGTTGAAAAAGGTATGATCAGCAGCATTTAAACTTCGTTGTGTTATGGAATGGCAGCGGCAGCAATTTATCGTCACCGATCAGCGAGCCGCTCTGGATGATGGGCTCATTCATCGGTTTTTAAGCACTGATGCCTATTGGGCTAAAGGTATTGCCAAAACAACGGTGGTGCAATCGTTGGATCAATCGCTTTGTTTTGGTCTGTTTGCAACGCCTCCCTCAGGGACACCGGCGCAAATTGGGCTGGGGCGGGTGATTACCGATCGCACCACATTTGCCTATCTGGCCGATGTGTTTGTCCTGCCGCAATATCGTGGTCAAGGGTTGGGCAAGTGGTTGGTGGAATGCATTTTGAGCCACCCCGATTTGCAGGGACTGCGCCGATGGATGCTAGCAACCGGTGATGCTCACGAGTTGTATCGCCGCTATGGCTTCACAGTCAGTCCCGTAGGCCAGCTGATGGAAAAAGTGAATACTGAATTTCTCCACAACTCAAGCTCTCAATGAATCAGTAATCTGGCTTGGGGGCGAGGGATGGGCTGTCGGTGACTATCCTGAGCTTGCTGGGCCGACACCGGGCACGGCCAAAGTCTGGTATGGCTGGGATGCCATGCTCATGCGAACGCATGCCGGATTCCCGATGCCTGATCCAAATCAGCATCAGCCACCGCACCATGCAAGCTGGCGATGTTGCCGGCTGAGCCCACCCAGATCACCGGACCATCGTTAAGAATCTCGATGAAGTTGAACACAGGTGACTCACGTTTGGCTTAGCCTCGAAGCAGGATTCCTTCTGTGGTGACGCCATGGTGAATCAGTCAGATTCGTTAGTGCAGCTGACAGCGACGCCGACCCCGCCGGTCGTCTTCCATGCTGAGGGGTTGACCAAGACCTACGGCATGGGCGAGGTCGAGGTGCGGGCGCTGCGCTCCGTCGATCTGGATCTATACGAAGGCGAATTTGTCGTGCTGCTCGGCCCCTCCGGGAGCGGCAAATCTACCCTGCTCAACATCCTAGGCGGATTAGATCTTCCCAGCAGTGGGCAAGTCATCTTTCGCAGCCAAAACCTCACCCACGCCAACGATCGCCGCCTCACCCAATTTCGGCGCGACTCGGTCGGCTTCATCTTCCAGTTCTACAACCTGATCCCCAGCCTGACCGCCCGCGAAAACGTGGCCCTAGTTACCGACATCGCTCGCCGCCCCCTCACGCCCGAAAAAGCCCTGGCCATCGTCGGCCTCAGCGATCGCCTCGACCACTTTCCCGCTCAGCTCTCGGGGGGCGAACAGCAGCGGGTGGCTATTGCGCGAGCGATCGCCAAGCGTCCCGAAGTCCTGCTCTGCGACGAACCCACCGGTGCCCTCGACTTCCGCACCGGCAAACTCGTCCTCAAAGCGCTGCAACAAGTCAACCAAGAATTTGGCACTACCACCGCCGTCATTACCCACAACGCCGGTATTGCCGCCATGGCCGATCGCGTCATCCACATGCGTAGTGGCGAAATCAGCGCCATTGACCGTAACGCCCACAAAACTGACCCAGAGGCATTGGAATGGTAATTTACACGCGGCAGGGGCGAGGCATTCTCGAAAAATCATTCGTCATGACCCACCATGGAGCATCGAGAATGCCTCGCCCCTGCAGACCCATCCACCCATCCACCCATCCACCCCCATGAATTCCCTCGATCGCAAACTCATCCGTGACCTCCTGCACCTGCGGGGACAGGTGATCGCGATCGTGCTGATTGTGGCCTGTGGCATTGCCAGCATGGTGACGATGCTGAGCGCTTATGACTCGCTGAATCTGACTCAGGCGACCTACTACGACCAATATCGCTTTGCCGATGTGTTTGTGTCGTTAAAGCGGGCGCCGGAGTCGCTGCGCGATCGCATTCAAGCGATTCCCGGCGTGCAGCAGGTACAGACACGGGTGGTGCGCGATGTGATTGTGGATGTGCCGGGGCTGCAAGAACCCGCGACCGGACGCTTGATTTCGGTGCCTGAACAGCAGCCGCCAGTGCTGAATGGACTAGCGATTCAAGAAGGGCGCTACATTGCTTCGGGTCGTCGCGATGAAGTGCTGGTAAGCGAAGCGTTTGCCGACGCCAATCAGCTCGCGATCGGGGATTCTCTGGGGGCGGTAATCAATGGCCGCTGGCAAGCGCTGCGCATCGTCGGCATTGCCCTCTCACCGGAGTATGTGTACGAGATTCGCGGCACCGATTTGTTGCCCGACAATCAGCGGTTTGGGGTGATGTGGATGGGGCGAGCAGCCCTGGGCATCGCCTTTGATATGGATGGCGCGTTCAATGATGTCACCCTGACGCTGACCCACGGAGCCAGTGAGCCGCAAGTCATTTTCCAGTTGGATCAGTTGTTAGAGACCTATGGGGGGCTGGGGGCGATCGCCCGCCATGATCAGATTTCTCACCGCTTTTTGTCGGATGAAATCACCAGCTTGCAAGCGACTGCCGTATTTATGCCGACGATCTTTTTGGGCATTGCGGCCTTTCTGCTGAATCTTTTGCTGGCCAGGCTGGTGAGTACCCAGCGCGATCAGATTGCGGTGTTGAAAGCGTTTGGCTACAGCAATGGGGATGTGGGGCTGCATTACCTGAAGCTGGTCACCCTGGTGGTGTTGGCCGGGGCCATGCTAGGCATTGGGCTCGGGCTGTGGATGGGGGAAGCGACGACGCGCAATTATGCCAACTTCTACCACTTTCCGCTCTTAGCCTTTCGGGTGGAGCCCAGCTTGGTGGTGATTTCGGTGGGGGTGAGTTTGACGGCAGCGGCGATCGGGGCGGCCGTCGCCGTGGGCAAAGCAGTCAATTTGCCGCCCGCAGAAGCCATGCGCCCCGAACCGCCCGCCGACTTTCAGCCGACGCTGGTGGAGCGCTTGGGGTTGCAGCGCCTCTTTTCGCCAGCGGGCCGCATCATTCTCCGCAATGTAGAACGGCAGCCCATCAAAGCGGGCCTGACGATTTTGGGCCTATCCCTGGCGGTGGCGATTTTGGTGGTGGGCCATTCCTTTGAAGATGCGATGGATTACCTGATCACCGTGCAGTTTTACCAGATCCAGCAGGAGGATATTACCCTCTCATTTACTGAACCCCTCTCGAGCCGGGCCCGCTTTGACCTATTGAACCTGCCGGGCGTGATTCGGGCGGAGCCGTTTCGGGTAGTGCCCGCGCGGCTACGGTTTCAGCAGCATGCTTATCTGGGGGGCCTTACCGGGTTGCCGACTGATGGCACATTGCGTCGCCTGATGGATCGTGATTTCAACGTCCAGACGCTGCCGACCCAAGGTGTCTTATTGACCGACAAACTGGCCGAAATTTTAGATGTGCAACCGGGCGATCGCTTAACGGTAGAAGTACTAGAAGGGGCTCGCCCCACCCGCGAGGTCACGGTCACTGGCCTGGTGAATGAGCTGGTGGGGGTAGCCGCTTATATGGATATCCATGCTTTGAACGACCTGATGCACGAGGGCACCACCCTTTCCGGAGCGTACCTGGCGGTCGAGCCCCAGCGGTTAGATGCTATCTATGCCGAGTTGAAAGAGACGCCCGCCGTGGCCAGTGTGGCGCTACGCCAAAACAGCGTGCAGCAGTTTGAAGAAACGATCGCGGCCAACCTCAAAATTTTTACCACGGTGCTGGTGATTTTCGCCACCATTATTGCTTTTGGGGTGGTCTACAACGCGGCCCGCATTGCCCTGTCAGAGCGCGGTCGGGAACTTGCAACCCTGCGCATCATTGGCTTTAGTCGCGCCGAAGTGGGATTCATTTTGCTGGGGGAACAAACGCTGCTGCTCTTGGTCGCCATTCCTATCGGCAGTGCCCTGGGGTTCGGATTAGCGGCTTTAATGAGTGCTTTCTACAATACCGAACTCTATCGCTGGCCCCTGGTGGTCACTCGTCTTACCTATGGTTTGGCCTTTGGCATTGTGGCGATCGCGGCTGTGATGTCGGGCTGGTTAATTTTGCGGCAGATTACCCAGCTGGATTTAGTTGCCGTACTCAAAACCCGTGAATAGAGGAGCGTCGTCATGGCTCAGGACACTGATTTGCGTCTGCAACCCACTGAGGAAACTCACGAGACCGAGTCGCTAACTCCAACACCCAAGTCCCGCTGGCGCTTTAAGCTGCGCCCCCCCGGACGACGCTGGCTTTATCTATTGGCGGGTTTGGGGGTGGTGGGTCTAAGCGTCTGGGTGTTGCGTCCGAGTCCTAAACGGGTGGATTTAGTCACAGTAGAGCCGGGCGACCTGCAGCTCACGGTGGATGCCGAGGGCGAAACACGGGTGCGCGATCGCTTCATCATTTCTGCCCCGGTCGATGGTCGCCTGACGCGGATTGACCTCGAAGCGGGCGATACGGTCACGGGCAATCAGGTGGTGGCGCGCATCGATCCGCTGCCGTTGACCAGTCAGGTGCAACAGTCCCAAGCCCGCCTGAACGAGCTGCAAGCGCAAATTGCTGGGGTCGAAACCCTGCGCCCCAAGGACGATGCCCTGCAGCAGGCTACCAGCCGCATTGCCGTGGCCCAAGCCGAAAAACAGCAGGCCGAGGCAGAACTGGCCCGAGCCGAGGCGAATTGGCAACAGGCCCAGCGCGAACTGCAGCGGGCGAATGAGTTGGCTGCTCAGGGCGCGATTTCGGAGCAGGCGCGAGAATCAGCCGCGTTAGCGGCTACCGCCCGAGAGCAAGAGAGAAACGCCGCCCAACAGGCTCTGGAGAGTGCGATCGCCGAGATCAATGCGACTCAGCAGGATCTAGAAATCCTGCAGGCCGAACAGCAAGATCCCGACTATTTGATTGAGGCGTATCAGGCGGAAATGGCCGGCGTCGAAGCCGAACTTGCCCGGCTCGCCGATGATGCCCGCCGCACCGATATTGCCGCTCCCTCAGAGGGCCAAGTGCTGCGCGTGGTGGAAGCCAGTGCACGCTATGTCACTGCCGGCATGCCGCTGCTAGAGGTCGGTGACCCCAGCAATTTGGAAATGGTGATTGACGTCCTCTCTCAAGATGCGGTGCAGATTCAACCGGGCGATTCTATCCAAGTTACCCAGTGGGGCGGGGACGAAACGTTGTTGGCAGCAGTGCAGTATTTGGAACCCGCTGCCTTTACCAAAGTGTCCGCCCTGGGGGTAGAAGAGCAGCGGGTCAACGTGATTGCCCAGTTTACCGATCCGGCGGTGCCGCTAGGCGATGGTTATCGGGTCGATACCCATATCGTCATTGATGCCGCCACAGCAGTGCTCAGCGTTCCTGTGAGTGCGCTATTCCCCTGCGACACCGGCACTTGTGTCTTTACCGTCGCGGACAATCGCGCTCAGCAAACTGCCGTCACCCTAGGCCTCAAAAACACCTTCGCCGCAGCGGTAGCAGATGGACTGAGTCAGGGCGATCAGGTCATTGCCTATCCGGAATCGGTAGAGGAGGGCGATCGCGTGCAGGCCCGTTAACGAGGGATGAAAACCGCAACCTTGGCTATGCTTACGTCACCCGTCAAAAAGGAGCACCCCTTTTCAGAGACCTGCAGGAGTTGGCGCTCGCCTCTATCCTTACAAAGCAGTCATCCACTACAGCCTTAGATGCTTGCGCTCAATTTGTTGGGTGTTCGTTTTCCCAATCGTGTCGTGAGCTGACCGGACTGCGGATTGCTATTGCAGAATACCCTTCGGGAAGGGCAAGGCCCTACGGAATGCAGAGTTCGGCAGACCCTGCGGAAAGGGCAAACCCTACGAAGTTAAAAAGTCTGCCCGATCATGCTTACAGCCATTGGGGATGACCTAATAAAACTGTGATTTGCTGTATGGCAAGTATAGCAATCCGCATAAAGGTCTAATCGGTTAAAGTGGTCGAAAGTTTAGAGCA
>CALCCA010000005.1 GCA_937899725.1 uncultured Halomicronema sp. | reverse complement strand
CCAGATGTTTGAGAGTGAAGCGGAACTGGCTTATCACGTCGTTGAGGGACTCGAAAATCGAGGTGAAAGCCACGGCCACACAACTCAGTACGTCAATGTCAAGGCCACTTGATTAACCGTTATATACCTCAGCTTCTTATGCCGTACCTACTTAATGCCTACTTTCGAGCGAATGAGCGCCTAGACGACTGGGTGAACCAGCAACCGCTCGCCTCGCCGTTGGTCTGTCTGGGCGATGGTCATGATGGCATTTGGAAGCTGTTTGCCCAACTCGACGGGGCGATCCAGCGGCTGGAGATCCTGGACTGGTACCACCTGATTGAGAATCTCGGTCAAGTCGGCGGTTCGTCACAGCGCCTCGACGCCGTGGAAGCCAAGCTGTGGAACGCTGATGTCGAGAGTGCCGTCGCCTTATTCGAGGACTGGCACCATGAGCGCGTAGAGCGATTCATCGCTTATCTGGCCAAACACCGACACCGCATCGTCAACTACCGTTATTACCAGGCTGAGGGCATTTCGATTGGCTCCGGTGAGATTGAGTCAACCGTCAAGCAGATTGGACGACGGGTCAAAATCTCCGGGGCTCAGTGGCATGAGGATAATGTGCCACAGGTGCTGTGGCAGCGCTGTGCTTATCTCAATGGGAAATTCTCGTCGTGAGTCCTGCAAGACTGGGTTGCACTCCTTGCCTTTGCCTGACGGCAAAAGAAGAACCTGCATTTCAAGAGCGCCGTTGACGCCGAGTATCAGAGGGTGAAAGACCTAGACATCCAACCTGGTATGGTTCGCTTGTATCCTCATGTCTTCTGCAATAAAGGAGATGGGTTAGGCCCGTTCCATCTCGCCATCTATTGGAAGCGAAAATACCGCGGTCAAGGTCCGAACGCACCGTGGTATATCCTCACGAATCTGACGGACGTGACACAGGTCACGGCCATTTATCGCTGTCGCTGGGGCATTGAACAGCTCTTCAAGGACTGTAAGACGGGCGGGTACAACTTAGAGGACACCAAGGTCAATGAACGCCGACTTTTAGCCCTGATTTTGTTGATAGCGATGGCCTACACCTGCGCGACCTTGCACGGGCAACAACTGCGTCAATTACGGATAGACCACTACGCTGGAGGTCTTCAAGAACACTCGGATAAGACACGGCGACAAAGCCACTTTAGTCTGGGCTTATACGGTCAACGGTGGCTCCATGGCATGGAAATCTGGGCCGATTGGGCCGCGCAACTGATGGCCCTCAAACCCCAAAACGGCTCTATTTTCAGCGCGGTTTACAAGCTCTATCCCTCATGCAGCAAGCTCTTTAGCTAGGTTGTCACCCAGTTAGGGCTTAGCCATTACCAAACGGACTGCATGCCGCCAGAAAATTGGTCTGAAGCGGTCATCGCCTCGGCCCAGTTAGATGAATGCGGCGGATTTATCCTCCTAGTCAATCGATGCTGATAGCGCAGTTTTTGGCCGAACTCGATCACAATGCAAGCGATTCTAGTCATCCAAATCAAGGCTGCTAAGACCGCATTATTTCACCCTCTCAGGTGTCTCCGATCTGCCCAACTGAGATGCATTGGCAGGACGCCAGCAGACAGCCATCGGCCTGTCGATTCCGCAAGCAATTTCTTAGAAAATTGCTGTCAAGAACCGTCATTTGTTTCAGAAGATTCACTATTTTTAAGAGCACCTGTACTTCAGGTCAGATGTACTGCTATTTTAGAAGAATAGTTCAACTGTTTTGTGCATGATCCCCAAGCAGTTAGTGCTCCGCAACTTCTTAAGTTATCGCGAGGCCACCCTCAACTTTGGTGGCCTGCAAGTTGCTTGCGTATCGGGGCCAAACGGAGCAGGCAAGTCGTCGCTATTAGAGGCGATCGCTTGGGCAATTTGGGGGCAAAGCCGCACTGTGGCAGAAGATGACGTGGTGCACCTAGGGGCGTTGGAAGCTCAGGTTGACTTTACCTTTGAGCACCAACAGCAGATCTATCGAGTGATGCGATCGCGGCGGCGCAAGCAGGGCGGCACGCTGGAGTTTCAGGTGCACACTGATCAGGGGTTTCGACCCTTGACCCAGCGCGGCATGCGGGCCACGCAGCAGTTAATTTGCCAAACCCTGCGGCTGGACTACGAGACCTTTGTTAATTCCGCTTATTTGCGTCAGGGGCGAGCCGACGAGTTCATGCTGAAGCGCCCCAGCGAACGCAAGCAGATTCTCGCGGATCTCTTGAAGCTGGGGCAATATGACGAGCTGGCCGACAAAGCGAAGGAGCGTGCCCGCGACGCCAAAGCCCAAGTGGCCGTGCTGGAAACCACGCTGGCAACCCTAGCAGCCCAATGCAATCAGCGCGGCGCGATCGCCCAAGAAGCCCAAATACTAGAAGCCCAACTGCAGACCCTGCAGGCTGACCAGGTCGCTGATCAGCAAATTTTAGCCCAGCACCAGGAGCAACACCAACAGCGGCAGGCGCTGCTGCAGGCCCAAGTATTGCTCAAGCAGCAACTGACTCACGTCACCGCCGAGGGCGATCGCCTGCGCCACGAGCACCAAACCCTGACTCAAGAGCAAGTGAGCCTAGCGGACATTCTGGCCCAAGCCCCGGCCATTGAAGCCGGCTTCGGTCAACTGCAGACGCTGGAAACTCAGGATGAAACCCTGCAGGCCCAGTTTCAACAGCAGCAGGCCCTGCAAACTCGTCGAGATCGCCTCTATCAAACCCACCAGGCGCAGGCGCAGGCATTGCAGAGCGAGCAGCAGCAGCAGCGCCACCAGCTCGATAGCGTGATTCAACAGCTGGCCGACCTCACCCCCATTTTGCAAAAGCAAGAGGCGGTGGCGACCGCGATGGCCAGCTTAACCAAGGCGCGTAAACGCTTACAGGCGCTAGATCAGCTGCAGCTCCAGATCAGTCCACTGCGCCAATGCCAGCAAACCCTGCAGCGTGAGCTGGATCAGTCCCGGGCGGAACTCTCAGCGCGGCTGGCCGTACTCACCGATTCTGAAACTCAGCTACAGCAACAGCAGTCTCAGCAGCCTCAACTGCAGCAGGCGGTGGTGGCAGTTGGCCAAACCCTAGAAGCGCTGACGGCTAAACGCGCCTATCAAGAACAGGTGCGCGAGAAGGGCATTGAGCGGCGGCATTTTATGGAACGCTTGCAGGCCGAGCAGCGGGGCTATGAGGTGCAGCTGGCGCAAATTGACCAAAAGCTGCAGCTCTTGCAGCAGCCCGATGCCCCCTGCCCAGTGTGCGATCGCCCCCTCAAGCAGCACAATTGGGAGAGCGTGGTGAGCCACCATCGCCAAGATCAGACCGAGCTGCAGCGGCAGATCTGGGTGATTCGTGAGCAGCTCGCCGTCTCCGAGCGCGAAATTCAGGTATTGCGGCAAGAATATCGGGAGCTGGAGGAAGAACTGGCTGATTACGGCCAGATTTTAGAACAGCGTGGCAGCCTAATGGCAAAACTCAACTCCACCACCTCGGCGGCGCAGCAGTTACAGGCATTAACTGAGGAGCGATCACATCTCGAACGCTGCCTGGCTGAGCGCCACTATGCCCCCGACGTGCAGCAAGAGCTGCGCCAAATCACTGAGCAGCTGACGGCGCTGGCCTACGACGAGCGCGATCATGCCCTAGTGCGCGGCCAGGTTGATCGCCTGCGCTGGGCTGAGGTGCGCCAAGCCGAGATGCGCCAGGCCGAGCGCCAACAGACGCAGCTGCGCCAGCAGCAGCCCCAGCTCGAACAGGCGATCGCGCGCCTAGAAGCGCAAATGGCGGCGCTGGCCCAGTCGGAAACGGTGCAAATGATTATGGCGTTAGATGCTCAGCTCACGGCGCTGGGCTATCGAGTCGAGACCCACCAACAGGTGCGATCGCAGCTCAAGGCCGCGCAACAGTGGGCGCTGCAGTTTCAACAGCTCGTGCAGGCTCGCCAGCGACAGCCCCGACTGGAGCAACAGCTTCAAGAAATCGCGCAACAGTGCCAGCAGGTCGAGCAGCAGCAGCAGACGCTCACCGCCGAGAACCAAGCGCTGACGGCGCAAATTCGTGAGTCTCCTAATGTGCAGGCGGCGATCGCCACCCTGCAGATTCAACTGGGCGATCGCCAGCAGCAGCGTGAGCAGATTCTTTCGGCGCAGGGGGCGCTAAAGCAGCGCTTGGCTCAATGCGATCAGCTACAAACCGAATGGCAGCAGCAGCAGCAAGTCTTGGTGCAGGCCCAGCGTCGCTTGTTAGTGCATCAAGAGCTGGCGACGGCCTTTGGTCGCAATGGTTTGCAGGCGTTGCTGATTGAGCATCTGCTGCCCCAACTGGAAGCGGAGACGAATCACCTTTTGGGCCGTCTCAGTGCCCACCAGCTACACGTGCAGTTTGTGACCCAACGAGCGGGCCGCAGTCGTCAGGGCAAACTGATCGACACCCTGGATATCGTCATTGCCGATGCCCAGGGCACTCGTCCCTACGAGACCTATTCGGGGGGAGAGGCCTTTCGGGTAAATTTTGCCATTCGACTGGCGCTGGCGCGGCTGCTGGCCCAGCGCTCCGGCACACCGCTGCAAATGCTGATTATCGATGAGGGCTTTGGTACCCAAGATCGCGAAGGCTGCGATCGCCTGATCGGCGCTATCACCGCAATCGCGGCGGACTTTGCCTGCATTCTCGCCGTGACCCACATCCCCCATTTTCGCGAAGCCTTTGAGACCCGCATCGATGTGAGCAAAACCCCCGACGGTTCACAGCTCACCGTCTCGATGTAGGGAAGCGAAATTCCAACCGCGCTTACAGGGGCCAGACACGGGGAACGGTCTTGAGGGGGCGCGCATAGTAGGGTCGCAAAATTTTCCATGCCTGCATAAACCAGCGGCGCACCTCGCCCGTCGAATGGCCGCGATAGCGACAAAGCAGACCCAGCTGCAGTCGAGTCACCCCGATCTCACTCGGCTGCGGCGATTTCGGCTGCCAAGCCGCTCGCACCGCCTCAACTACTTTGGGTTCAGGCAGCGCCCCGACCCATATCAATGTGGCCACAATGGGACACTGATTCAGCCCATGGGGACTCTGCCACAAGGTCTCGCTGCCTGTCAGTTGCTGCGGATCAACCCAGATCAGCTGATCGCCATGCCAAACCTCAAACCGCGATCGCACCTCACCTCGGCAAAAGCGCTCGCCGCGAGCCGTGCGCCCCAGCCGTAGCATGTCCCAGCCCAGCCAATGGGCTTCATCAGCCAGCTCCACCCGCCAGTTTTGTTGCAGCTGCGCCCCTTCAAACACGATGGCCTCTTGAGGCAGCCACTCTAAACAGGCCCCCGCCTCGACCCGTAGCCGGCCGGTGATTTGAGCCGGTTGGGGATGATCAGAGTAGATCTTAGCGGCGGCGGCGGTGGTGACCATTGCATGGGTACCCGCCAGGGCGTGCAGGTCGTAGCTGAGGCGATCGCCCCCGACCATACCCCCAGCGGTATGCAGCAGCACAGACTGACAAATACCCGGCCCTTCGGGATAAAACGGACGCTGAACTTTGAGCGGCGCTTGGGTTTGCACCTCGGGTACGGTGCGATCGCCCTGCCGCCGAAATGTGATGGCCGCTTTGCCCTGCCACGGCTGCCAAGCTGTCGCCACGGGCTCATGGGCGGGGTCAATAATGCTTGAGTTCAACGGTTCTTCTCAATTCTGATCTACCTGTCAGAATACCTGAACGGATGAAACGCGTCTGCTTACATTAATGACGTTATCGTCATCACCGACACCGATTGTCGGGACATGGCAGTGCCATGTCCCGACCCCCAGCAGCCCCACCACCAAAAAAAGCAATTTTGTAAACCAAATAAAGG
>CALCCA010000004.1 GCA_937899725.1 uncultured Halomicronema sp. | reverse complement strand
TCTAGCTTACAGAGATGAAACCTTTTCTCAACCTTTTAGTTGCACATCGCGTTAACTACGTACACATAAGTTGTCTGCGATGACTTGCCAGTGGTCTAGCCCCCTAAATCCCCCAATTTTGGGGACTTTGAATTCCGATTTCCCCCCAGAATTGGGGGGGGGGATGCCGCATTTCGAGGCAGCAACCAAGATGTGTGTACTTAGTAGCTCCCAAGAGGGGAAAGAAACGAGGGGTGGCTTAACCCGGACTGGCGCTAGTAGACTGCGGCGTGATTTCACCAACCATGACCAATAACTAGGGAGGCGTGGGGGCAAGGGGGCCAGAGAACTGGAATAGTCGTCTTACTGCTGCCGTGGAGTACTAGTGGTCTGTCAACGCTCAATTTTCGGGTCAGCTCTTTTCAGAAGCCTTGCGTGGCAAATACTGTAAGAACTGCCAACCCGAATTCTTAGTCTTGACGCTGCACTAGTCTAGTTTCTTGGCCAGGAAAGCCAGCATGATGACGCCGGTCGCGATCAGCATTGAGGGCTCTGGAATGGCGGTTTCTGACTCAATAAATCTGGGAATGCTCGCTTCGTTAACGGCTGCCAAGGTGAATCGGGTAAACGCAAAGGTATCGGTCTCAGCGTCGTAGCCATAGGCAATACTCAGAGCGTCGCCCTCGCTGACTGCAACAACGACGGTTTCCTTTTGGTCAGTGGTGAGGTTAAAGCCGCCCGGCAGATTCAAACTGAGAAAGCTATCGCCCGGATTGACCTCTAGCAAGAATTCAACTTGCTCACGTCCCTCAGGGAAGTCGGCGAACGAGAAAAAAGCACTACCGGTACCCACGGTAAAGGACTCGCCGGGACTGAGCAAAAAAGAGTTTGCCGCATCGCCTCGGGGGGCGTCATCTTTGATCGGTCGCGAACCGTTGTCAGACCGGATCAAAATCGATTCTCCGAGCTGCAAGCTCCCGGCGGTGCCACCTTCGGCAGAGAGCAGCAGGGCCGCGGTCGTCAGCAATGTGCCAGCGAGCAATTGTCGAAGCATCTTGGGTTGCACTCCCATTTCATCTGAACAAGCGCTTACCCCTTCATGAAAAATTCACCTTTGTCAGGGTTTTCTTCAAAAGATCAGCATGTGCTCTTGAATAAAGTGTGCTAATCAACACAGTGATCAGCCAACCGTGATTTCCGCTGATTTTTGCCGAACTCCCCTATCCATCAAGAAAAACTAAGTACATGGACGTAATTAAACGTAGCCCTGAGCTTCTGGAAGCCTTGAGATGCCGTTTTCGGGAACTGATTAATTCTGTCCATCTACTTAACTGTCTGAAATGGTTCTGCCAGGGATTGATGGTTTGCTTGCTTGACTCCTCACCCAGAGGGATGAGATTGCTCGATCGCTTCAGTTATCTTTTTCCCCAACGGTTAGATTAGGAGGGCAGTCGCATCCCACCCCAGTACCCAACTAGCATGCCGATGGAAACTCAGTCCAAAACCATATTTGAGCAGTTTTTAGCGCCTCTCTTTGGGCAGCTAATCGATCGGGAAGCGCTCCTCGAATTTCGCAACAGCATTGATTGGGCGGCAGCGATCGCCGCGATCGCCAATCCCCAAGTGACCTACCCCGACTACTATCAGCACAGCAATTTTCACGGCATTCAAAACGGCTATCTCAATATTGATGCCGCTATTACCTACGACCCGATCACCCAGTATGTGTTGCCACCGGGCGAAACCTGGGTGCGCGACAGCTTAGTCAAGGCAATTCAGGGCCAACCCCGACGCATTTTAGATTTGGGCTGCGGCACAGGCACCACGACCCGCCTGCTCAAGCGCCAGTTTCCGCAGGCTGAGGTGGTGGGGCTAGATTTGTCACCGCAGATGCTCGTCGTAGCTGATCACAAGGCGCGGGCCGAATCCCTCGACCTCACATTCCGTCATGGCAACGCGATGGCCACGGAATGGCCAGCGGCGTCTTTTGACGTGGTGTGTGCCACGCTGCTGTTTCACGAAACGCCGCCCGTCGTCGCGAAAACAATTTTGCAAGAGAGCTGGCGGGTCTTGAATCCCGGTGGACAGCTATTGGTGTTGGATGGCAATCAACACACGCTGCGATCGGTCGATTGGCTCAACACCATTTTTGAGGAGCCCTTCATCCGAGCCTATGGCCAAGGCAATCTGGATGCCTGGCTAGGCTACGCCAGATTTGAAGCAGTGCGCACCCAGGATGTGTTTTGGCTCAATCAGCTGAGTACGGCGCGTAAACCGCTACCGGTCTCGCCTGCCGCTCAGGCGTCTGTCGCCAAGTCAGACCTGGAGATGCCGGATGTTGAGGGCGATCGCCCGCCTGCTCCTGCCTGGTAGCGGCTTGCCATAGAGACGTCAGTGCCAACGTTCACAACGGTCTCTATTAGAAGGCTGCAGGCTCGTGGTTATGCCCTCTAACGCTGCTGCCTGCAGACCAACACCAACAACTAGCTGATGGCAGATTATGACAAGCGGGCGATCGCCCGTGCCAGGCCACTAATCTTGGCAGCAAGCCGGGGTGGTGCTGCCTACTTCTTGCTGACGATGCTCTAGCTCAATCACAAACTGGCGCCGCAAACTCGGTGGGGTGGCCCGATATTCGCCATAAAAGTTGCAAAAACGCCACATTTGCACCAAGACTGCCCAGGGACGAGTGTGCGCGGCCAGGGGCTCTAGCTCAGGAGATACATTCGCTGTGGATAACCAAAACATACGGTCTCTCCTAGATCAAAACAATTATTTTTTCGATGTCTTGATCTTAGGAATCCCCAGTGAGAGCGACAAAAGCCACCATCGATAGCAACTATCCAAAAACTCCATACATGGCAGCGCAGGCACCGGCGGGTGGCTAGTTTATCCACGCACGACTAACACCGGGCATTTCGCAAACCGCACCACTCTTTCGGCGACTGAACCCAAGAAAAATCGGGATATGCCAGTCCGACCACTGGACGGAATCACGATCAAGTCGATCGCGTTCTGCTCGGCATAGTCAATAATTCCAGAGCTGGGGTTACCCGTGGTGACGGTAAATTTTACTTGCCGATAGGCATCTTCAGAAAACGCCTCTAGGAACGCGGCTTCCACTTTTTCAACCCGCGTTGGGGTATCAACAGTGTTCCAAACAATGCCGGGTTCAGTCGGTTCTAAAGGGCTCAGCACGTGAAGCGCGTGGAGTTTGGTCGGATCTTCAACAAACGCTAGCGTATCGACAAGCGCTTGATTAGACTCTTTAGAGAAATCGATCGGCACCAAAACCTGGTTGCTGCTAAACAAGGCCATCTTGTAAAGTCCTTTTGCGAATGGGAAACGGGGCGATGGAAATGAGTCAGCCCAGACGACTAGAATCGGCGGAATCCGCCGGAATCGTAGAGTGAACTGCATCATTAATGGCCATAGTCTAAGGCGAAAGCAGCGATCGCCTTGTGTCTTCTGTTTCGATTTGCTGCAGGTCTGTCACTTTTTGGCGCTGCAGGTTGGGTTTTTATGACGGCGATCGCCGCATTGACAAGCTGGCGCCGGGAACCCGATTACCTAGAATTGGCGAGTGGGCAGTGTATTCTCATTTTGATGATGGACGCCTCGAAATTCTTGGCAAACCAGTACAATTGAACTTTTAAGGCAACTACAGTAAAGTCCACTTGTGTTGTCTTTAATTATTGTTTTTAGGAGATATCGATGGCCAGCCCAACTGCCAGCTCTGCCCATACAGTGTCAGAACCGCCAGCGGCGTCTACCCCTGCAGGCACAGAGGCTGCAGAAACGGTGGCAGTCAGCGAAATAACGCCCGATCGCGTGGATGATCTGTTTAAAGAACTTAAGACACTATTGAGCACCGTCGAAAAACTACAAAAGGCCCGCGAAGACGTGGGAGATATTAAGTCCCTGCTGCTGCGATTGCTCGATGGCGAATTGCTCTCAGGCGACGAACTAGAGCAGGTTAAGGGCGGCATCAGTGGTCTCTCGAAGCTGGTGAAACTGTATAGCGACTATCAGCAGGTATTAGAAAGAGCCCAACCTGCCAGAGCGCTACTGGACGATGTTCTCAAGTCTTGAGAAGCAAGGTTTTGCCGGTGGAGTTTCGCCCGAGAAGCCGGAGATTTGGCTGCAACTTGTTAACAGCCCTGGTTGATAATGCAGCAAAAGTTAATTCATTGAGCAAAAGGGGTTAAATTTGAAGGGCATTGCTCCATAGATCTCACACCAAAGTTTTTGGTAATGGCAGAGTCGCAATTCGACGTATTTTTATGTCACAACAGCGAAGATAAGCCTGCCGTCATTGAAATTGCTCAGCAGCTAAAGCAAAACAACCTCAAGCCCTGGCTCGATGTTTGGGAACTGCAACCCGGTGCCATTTGGCAATTTGCCCTGGAGCAACAAATCGAATCTATTGGCGCGGTGGCAGTGTTTGTCGGTCAGCAGGGGCTTGGCCCTTGGCAGAGTGAAGAAATTTACGCCTTTTTACAAGAGTTTATTAAGCGGGGATGCCCAGTCATTCCAGTAATGCTTCCTGGTACTCCCCAGCAGCCTAAGTTACCAGTTTTTCTGAGAAATCGTCACTGGGTCGATTTTCGGATGGAAGATCCAAATCCATTGAGTCAGCTTGTTTGGGGAATTACTCGAAAAAAGCACGAAGAATCCTTGAAACTAGAGAAGGTAACCGAGATATCTAATACCTTCTCTATCGAAGAGTTTTCCGAAAGTTCCTTTGAGAACGAGTCATTCAACCTAGATGTCACAGAAGAAGTTATTGAAGATCACTTTTCTAAAAAAGAGGAAGTTGATTCATCAGGAGAGTGGAAATCGAATTTCATCCTTTATGAAAGTAAAAGTTTTCGCAAAGATATTCCTAAATTTTGGCTGGCATGACGTTTGTGTTCTGTGGAGTTCTTGGCTATCTCGTAACTACTTTCGATATTACACCTGCCGTAGTTTCCTGGGCTGTAGCGATGGTCTGGGCTGTAGTTGTGGCTTGGGATCAGATTAAAATTAGCGCTTTGTTTATGACTGGAGCCTTAGCTGCTGTTTGGGATAGATTGTTGGACTACGATTCCGGCGCTGGAATCATCCTTGTAGGTTCTATTGCTTTTTTCTGGGCTGGAATCTTAGCTGTAGTTACTGCTATGACCTGTGCTGTCGCTATGTTTGTAGCTGGCTCCAAACTTAGAAAAACCTTTCCATATGAGCAAGTATTTTTGATTCTAATGGGTTCAGCCACAGCAGGCTTAGTAGTGGGAACATTGCTGAAGATACTTTTTCTATCGTTTAATCAGCCTCCTGCGACGCCTACATAGTGAACGCGCAGCAGGGTGCGTTGCTGAAGGCAAACGCATCCTTTTCCAATCGGGGTTAAAACCTGGACTTTGGACAAAAAAGGAGCTGGATTGCCCATCCATTTAACGATTTTCCAGGGCTTCTGGCTGCTGAGAGCCACTTGGTTTGGAGATATTCGAGTTTTTAAGCCTCAAGCCGACTTTGCCCAATTCCTGAATATCTCTGAACTTCAGATTTTCGTGGAGCAGAGATCGCTTTAAAGTCCTGTATACAGAGCTTTCCAGCAACTTGGCCTCATGCAATACCATTCAAACTTTGTCCAAAGTCGAATAAAACGATCTCCCTTCTCTCAACAAACGTGCATTCTTAAGGGCAAAGACACACTCCATCGGCCATGCCCGACTACCGTAGACCTCATATCTCAGGCGGCACATATTTATCACAGCCACCGCCACATCGGTTGTTTTCAAAGCGGCAGCGGCGGCGGAATTCAGGCATTGATTAGACGGAGCTGAGCACCTTATCAGCACTTTGGGCAGCAGTGCTCGTCAGCGGCGTGTCGGCCTCTGACGGTGGCACTACCTGCCAAAACTGGGGCAGATAGGTTTCCCAATCAGCCAAAATGTCCGTGGCCTTTTGGCTGCCGGTATGACGGGCATGTGCCTCAATCAGCGATCGCAGCTGCTGGGCTCCCGCCTCGGTGATCACCCGCTGCACGTTGACGATTTCAGGGTTGACCCGCGTGGGGAAGTTGCCCGCCTCATCTAAGAAGTAGGCTAAGCCGCCGGTCATACCCGCGCCGACGTTGCGACCGACGTGCCCAAGCACCACGACTACACCGCCGGTCATATATTCACAACAGTGGTCACCGGCCCCTTCAATCACCGCTTGTCCTTTCGAGTTGCGAACCGCAAACCGCTCGCCCGCAATGCCCTGAGCATAGAGCGTGCCGCCGGTTGAGCCGTAGAGGCAGGTGTTGCCCAAAATGACGTTTTGCGACGGGTCGTAGGTGATGCCGGGGAACGGCTTGAGAACGATTTCGCCGCCGTGCATGCCTTTGCCGACGTAATCATTGGCCTCGCCCACCAGGGTCAGGGTCATGCCTGGCAGGTTAAAAGCGCCAAAGCTTTGCCCCACGCTGCCGGTGAAGGTGAGGTCGAGGTGTCCCTGAAAGCCGCTGTTGCCATATTGCTGGGCGATCGCGCCAGAAATCCGCGCGCCGACGGTGCGATCAGTATTCACCACGTCGTAGGTCTGGCTGACCTGGCCGTGTTCGGCGATCGCCGCTTGCACCGCTGCGTCCGCCAAGATCTCATCATCCAGCACCGGACCGTTGCTGTGGATGCCGCCGTGATCGAGCCAGCTGCGATCTTCGCTGACATCGGGTAGGCCCAGCAGCGCCGTCAAAGTCAGCGCCTCGGTTTTCGCCAGTTCGACATCGGCGCGGGGCTGCAGCAAATCGGTGCGGCCCACAATCTCTTGTAGTGATCGGAACCCCAGTCGGGCCAGCAGCGATCGCACCTCTTCCGCCACAAAGTAAAAGAAGTTGACCACATGCTCGGGCAGACCGGTAAAGCGCTTACGCAGCTCGGCTTTTTGGGTGGCGACGCCGACGGGGCAGTTGTTGGTGTGGCAGACCCGCGCCATGATGCAGCCTTCCGCAATCATGGCGATGGAACCAAAGCCATATTCCTCGGCCCCCATCAGCGCCCCCATGATCACGTCCCAACCCGTTTTGAGGCCGCCATCGACCCGCAGCAGCACGCGATCGCGCAGCTGATTGGCCATCAGGACGCGGTGCACTTCGGTCAAGCCCAGCTCCCAGGGCAGACCGGCATGTTTGATCGAGCTGAGGGGCGACGCGCCCGTACCGCCATCATGGCCAGAAATTTGAATCACGTCGGCATTCGCCTTGGCCACGCCCGCCGCGATCGTGCCGATACCGATTTCGGCTACGAGCTTCACAGAAACGCCCGCTTTGGGATTGATCTGATGCAGGTCAAAGATTAGCTGGGCTAGATCTTCAATGGAATAGATGTCGTGGTGCGGCGGCGGTGAAATCAGTGAGACGCCCGGCTTTGAGCGCCGCAGCATCGCAATGTAAGGGCTCACCTTTTTGCCCGGTAGCTGACCACCCTCACCGGGCTTGGCGCCCTGAGCCATCTTAATTTCAATCTGCTTAGCGTGCATCAAATATTCGGGCGTGACGCCAAAGCGCCCCGAGGCCACCTGCTTGATCGCCGAGCTGGCGGTGTCGCCGTTACGCAGCCCTTGCAGGTTGGGATACAGCGCTGACTTGCCCTGTTCGTCAATGTTGGCAAACACCTGAAAGCGCTGGGGGTCTTCGCCGCCTTCTCCCGAGTTGGACTTACCGCCAATGCGGTTCATCGCGATCGCCAGCACCTCGTGGGCCTCCTGCGAGAGCGCCCCCAGCGACATGCCGCCAGTACAAAACCGCGTCATGATGTCCGCAGCGGATTCCACCTCTGCGAGGGGAATCGGGGTGCGATCGGCGGTCAAGTCGAGCAAATCGCGCAGCGCGGTAGGCGTGCGGCCCTGCAGGTGCGACTTGTAGACTTCATAGTGGTCGTACTGCTGACTTTCCAGCGCCTTATGCAGGGCCTTCGTCAGGGCGGGCGTATTCATGTGGTATTCGCCCTTGGGCATGGCTTTGACAAACCCCATGTTTTCTAACCGCTTCCGGTTTAGCTCGGGGAAAGCCCGCTGGTGGAACCGGATCGTTTCCTGCGCCAAATCGGCCAGAGAGAGACCGCCCAGCCGGGACGTGGTGCCGCGAAACGCGACGTCTAGCAGATCGGGGCCGATACCGACGGCTTCAAAGATTTGGGCCCCCTGATAGCTGGTGATCAGGGAGATACCCATTTTCGAGAGAATCTTCAGCAAGCCGTTTTCGACCGCCTGGCGATAGTTGTTCTGCGCGCCGTTGAGGGTGACCGTCGGCAGCTTTTGGGTTTCCATCAGCTTTTGGGTGCGGGCATCGTGCCACCAGTGGCGCACCGATTCCAGCGCCAGATAGGGACAAATCGCGCTAGCCCCGTAGCCAATCAGGCAGGCAAAGTGGTGCGTGCTCCAGCACTGGGCGGTATCAACCACCAGCGACGCCTGCATGCGCAACCCTTGGCGAATCAGGTGGTGGTGCACCGCACCGGTAGCGACCAAGGGGGGAATATAAGTGGTCTCAGGCGTGAGGCCGACAGACTCGCCAGTAGCGGTCGGGCGATCGCTCAAAATCAAAATCTCGCTGCCTGCCTGCACCGCCTCAGTCGCGCGATCGCACAGCGCCTGGATGGCCTGCTTTAGCCCCGTCGGGCCAGCCGTCAGACCGTACAGCGTCGATAATGTAGCCGTTTTAAACGATGACTGCCGGATGGTCTGCAGCTCGGCTTCGTTGAGCACCGGCGACTCTAGCTTCAATAAACGAGCATAGTCGGCGTGCTCTTCGAGCAGGTTGCCCCGCTGCCCCAGCAGCGTTTCGAGAGACATCACCAAACGCTCGCGCAGCGGATCGATGGGGGGATTGGTCACCTGGGCAAAGCGCTGCTTGAAATAGTCATAGAGCAGATGGGCCTTAGTGGAGAGCACCGCGAGGGGAATGTCATCGCCCATGCAGTAGGTGGGCTCCTTCGCCTGAGCCGCCATGTCTTGAATGATCATCTCAACATCTTCGGCGGTGTAGCCAAAGGCGGCCTGCTGCTGCATTAACGTCTTGGCCGCGAGCTGACGCTCGGCGGTAAACAGTTGGGGCGTTACGACAGCCCGATGCTGGGCCAGCCAATCACCATAGGGCTGCTGGGCGGCAACCCGCTGCTTGATATCCCAGTTTTTGAGAATCTCGTGGGTCTGAAAATCCACGGCAATTACTTGCCCTGGCCCCAGTCGCCCTTTTTCTACAATGGTTTCAATAGGCACATCGACCACGCCCGCCTCAGACGACACGATGATCAAGCCATCAGACGTGATGATGTAGCGAGCCGGTCGCAGGCCGTTGCGATCGAGGGCGGCTGCCACCTGTTTGCCGTCACCAAAGGCGATCAGCGCCGGGCCGTCCCAGGGCTCTTGGAGGCCGCTGTAGTAGTCATAGAAATCGGTAATTTCCGGATGCTGTTCTAAATCGGGCTGATGGCGATAGGCCTCAGGCACCATAATCATCAGCGCTTCTAGCGGGCTGCGGCCCGATCGCACCAGCAATTCCATCACGCCGTCCAGGTTGGCGGAGTCGCTGTTGTCCATATTGACGATGGGCAGCAATTCTTCGATGTGGCCTTGCCAGGCGGGGTGACTCAGATCCGCTTCCCGCGCTTTCATCCAGTTGATGTTGCCGACCAGGGTATTGATTTCGCCGTTGTGGCCCACTAGCCGCATCGGATGCGCCAGCGGCCATTTAGGCATCGTGTTGGTGCTAAAGCGGCGGTGGTAGATGGCGAAAGGACTGACGTAGGCCGCATTTTGCAGATCGCGATAAAACTGACTGAGCACTGCCGATCGCACCATGCCCTTATAAACGATGGTGCGCGAAGAAAAGGAGCAGATATAGGTTTCTTGCAGCGGCGGCGCGATCGCAGCATCGCCCTGCCAGCCCATCAGCGAGCGATGAACCTGGCGACGCAGGCGATAGAGTTCGCGCTCTAGCTCATCGCCACTGGCCTGGTCAGAGTGCACAAAAAACTGTTCGATGCACGGCTGGTTTTGCTGGGCTAGCAGCCCTAAAACCGTGGGCTCGACCGGCACCTCTCGCCAGCCCAAGACGGCGAAGCCTGCTGCCGTTGCGGCGGCTGTAAAAGACTCACGGGCGATCGCGGCCGCTGCGGCTTGGGGCGGCAAAAACACCATCGCCACCCCAGTCCGCTCAGGCTCCAGAGCGGTCTCAATCTTTTGGCTAACGGCCCAGGCTTGCAACAAAGCCCAGGGAATCGCCGTCATGATGCCTGCCCCATCCCCTGACTCTTTGTCGGCACAGCAGCCCCCGCGATGTTCCATACAGCCCAGGGCTCCCAGCGCTTGCTGCACCAGCTTAAAGCTAGGCCGACCCTGCTGATCGGCCACAAAGCCGACCCCGCAGGCGTCACGTTCTTCCACAAGCGAACGCGGCCCCCACTGAGTCATGCCGCTAGCGGTGAGGTTGATAGACTGCTGGGGATTCAAGGGTGTGTTCTCCATGGTGACGACTCTTAAAAGGTGGTGTTTGACGAATATGCAGTTGCCGCAACGACTCGACGCTAGCCCGCGATCGCCGGAACCTGTTTTAGCTCGATTTGTCGGGAGCGCGCCCCCTCGATCGAGGAGGGCCGTAGCGCGTCTCAAGCTCACTACATCAAATGATTGGGCCATTGCTCAATCACCCTACCGATAACCTAATGGATCCGGCAGTGCCCATGCCTCACGAAACCAATCAGGGGCGGCTCACTGCGGCCAAGCTGATGAATCCAATCAGGCCGCCGCCGTTGAGGGCGGCTTAAACAGGGGCCAGGGTTGCTGATTATACCGTCTCAACTTGTCAACCGAGTCGGCTAGCGATTGGCAAATGACGTCATCTCTGGCGGTCAGCATCGCGGTGAGAGCACGACGCCCAATTATTGCTAAAAAGTTAGAACTCGAAGTTCCAGTATTAATTTAAGCTATCGCCGTTTACTGTGTGAACGATTACGATTTGGCCATCCAACTATTTTCTCAGCGAGATTCAACGGGAGACTTCATGGCGGCAGATATCACTAAAAAGATCACCCCGGGTCTATTCCCGCTGCTCGGCCCCTTGCTTGGGCTCAGCCTCGTGACCCTCGGCTTAGGCACCGCCCTGTCTCGCCCCCCCCGCGCGATCGCCCTAGCGGCCTCACCGACCGCTGAGACCGAGTCTCGCCGTTTGACCACGCCGATGGCTCAGATTGGCGTCACTCAAGGCAATACTCTGACGGTGGGCAACACCACGGTGCCGGTGCCCTGGCAGCAGCGGGGCGATCGCATTGGCATGGCCGATCTGCCCCTGATGACCTACCTGGGCGTCGATTTGCAGAACACCCCCACGGCTGAGATGCAGCCGGTGCTCTGGTTTGCCGACACGCCGACGGCCTTACCGGCCTGGTATGACAACGGCTATCGCTATCTCGATGTCACGGCCTGGGCCGCACAGCAGGGTTGGCAGCTGGTGCCCACGGGCGATCGCCTGACGCTGCAAGCGCCTACGGCCACGGTGCTCACTGCCCGGCGCGGTCGCCAGGCGCAGGGCGATCGCCTGGTGTTAGAAGTGGATCGTCCCGTGCTGTGGAGCTTTGACGAAGACGCCACGGCGTTTACCCTCACCCTGCAGGCTACCGGCAGTGCGGCCTTTAACCCGGCAGCCCTGACCAGCGGCGATGGCAATGTACTTCAGTCTCTACAAGTCACCCCTGAGGGCAATCAAATCGTGTTGCGGGGCACCTTTGAGGAAACGGCACGGCCTCGCGTGTGGAGCTTGACCAATCCTCCACGAGTCGTCATTGATATCAACGAAGCCGACGTCGTACCCCGCGATATTCGCTGGGCTCCTAACTTACGCTGGCGGCAGGAATATCTGACCGTCGGCGATCGCCGCTTTCCGGTGCATCAGCTCTGGCTAAATCTCGATGCCGCCACTACTCTCCAGCCCATCTGGGCGAGCCCCCATCAGCTACCGGGAATTACCCCGCTGAAAACGATGGCTCAGACGGCTCGGGCTTCTGCCGCCATCAACGCGGGCTTCTTTAACCGCAATAACCAGCTGCCGCTAGGGGCGATTCGTCGCGATGACCAGTGGATTTCTGGGCCGATTTTGAATCGGGGGGCGCTTGCCTGGAACTCGCAGGGAGAATTTGCCCTGAGTTCGCTCTCACTGGCCTATGCCTTGACGACGTCCCAGGGTGGCTCCTTTACGGTGAACCACATCAACAGCGGCTATGTGCAGGCGGGCATTGGTCTCTACACCGCTGCTTGGGGCCGCACCTACACCCCCATCACCGATGGCGAAACGCTGCTGGTTGTGAACCAAAATCAGGTGGTGCAGCAGGTAGCGGCAGGCGGTGCCGGGACCGGAGCCACGCCGATTCCGCCTCAGGGCTATGTGCTGGCCCTGCGATCGTTTAATTCGGCAGCGCAGGCAATGCCGGTGGGCACGACTCTGGCGCTGAGTCCTGACTTACGCCCAGCAGCCTTTGCCAACTTTCCCCTCGCGATCGGGGGTGGACCCACCTTAGTTAGAGAGGGCCAGATCATCGCCGATGCCAGAGCCGAAGGCTTTAGTGAGGCGTTTGCGGCGCAAGCAGCCCCCCGCAGTGCGATCGGGGTGACGCCCAACGGCAATATCGTCCTAGTGGCGATTCACTACAGTCCGGGAGGTCGCGGCCCCACTCTGGCCGAAGCGGCCCAAATCATGCGGCAGCTCGGCGCGCAAAATGCGCTCAATCTCGATGGCGGCACTTCTTCGAGTCTGTATTTGGGCGGCACCATCATCAACCGCCATGGCAGCACCGTCGGTCGCGTCCACAATGGCTTGGGGGTGCTTTTGGTTCCGTGAACTCTGACTCTTCTAATCTAATGGGTCATGGGACGGCCCAGGGAATGCAGCATAAAAAGCTCAAACCCAAGCCTTAGGTTGGCTTCAACGTATCTGCATCCCAGTTTTTAAGTTTGTTCTGAGCCCGCTCAGCAAAAAACACATACTCCGAACCCAGGGCCAAATCAGCCGCCCTGTGTAAGGAGCGAATCGCTTCTGCCCGCTGGCCCACGGCGAGCTGGGCATCGGCTAAGAAATTGACCAAATTCCGACATTGACTGTAGCGATCGCCAATTGCCTCATATAAAGATTGTGCCTGCTGCAAAAATGCTAGCGATTTTCTAGAGTCTTTAGCCATTTTTCCGAACTCTTGCAACACGCTGGCTTCGCCCAGGCGCGCCCCGGTAGCTTGGTAGAGTTCGAGGGCTTGGTCGTAGTGCTGCAGCGCTTCGGGATTGCGTTTGAGAGATTGCAGCACATTGCCGACTGCTTTTAGCGCGTTGGCTTCACCGAGGCGA
>CALCCA010000003.1 GCA_937899725.1 uncultured Halomicronema sp. | reverse complement strand
CTATCGATGTGCCTAAAACTATAGTGATTCTCATTCTTAATTAGAATCACTATATGACTCATTGCATAACTGGGCTGCACTCTAGACGATGTGGTTGAGCACCGTGCCGCTATTGTCAATCACATCGCACACACTGCCCTGATGATCCGTCAGGGCCCAGTGGGTGTCGCCATTCGCCGTTTCCTCTGCGAGAATCTGGTCGATTTGCGGCCCGTGGAAATAGCGCTGGGTTTGATTGCCGTTTTCATCAAAGACGAGGGCAATATGGCCGCCGTCGTAGACGAAATTCTCCTCGGCCGCGGCCCCTGCCCCATCACCATCGGCATCCATTGATTTAGTGATGCGCCGGTCATAGACACCGTAGGTATAGCGTGACTTGGGCTTGGCTAGAACACAGCTGGTCGGCAGGGACATCTGTTGGCCAGGAATCCTCGGTAAACTTGGGGCAGTGGGTATTTGGTCTGGGGCTGACTGATGCAACGCATTCACGTCATCATTGATGGACGAGTTCAAGGGGTGGGATTTCGCTACAGCACCCAAGTCGAGGCGGTACGGCTTGACCTCACCGGCTATGTGAGAAACCGTCCCAATGGCACTGTCGAAATCGTGGCCGAAGGGCAAGCTTCAGCGATCAATCAGCTATTAACCTGGGCTCACCAAGGCCCGCCTGCCGCTGCGGTTCATCAGGTGGAGGTCACCTACGGCAGCGTTACGGGCGAATTTAGCCAGTTCACCATTGAGCGTTAAAGTGTAGCCTGAGCCGGTTACCATAGCGGTAAAAATCGATAGCTGATACGGGATGCCAGGCAACTCGATGCGCGGACACATTACGCAAATTAGTATTTCAGATGGCGGCGTCCCTAAGACCGCTGTTCCCGAGGCCGAAATCACTGAAACAGGGCTGGTGGGCGATCGCCACAACAGTCCCAAAATTCACGGCGGGCCGGAAAAGGCAGTGTGCCTGTGGTCGTTAGAAGTGATTGAAACGCTGCAGCAAGAAGGCCACAATCTGGCTCCGGGTTACGCGGGCGAAAATATTACGGTGGCGGGTCTCGACTGGCCCCAGGTCGCTCCTGGTCTGCGGTTGCAGCTCGGTGACGAAGTCTTGCTAGAGGTGGCTAGCTACACGTCTCCCTGTCGCAAAAATATGCGCTGGTTTGCGGATAAGCGTTACAGTCGCATGAGTCAAAAACATTATCCTGGCAGCAGTCGGGTGTATGCGCGAGTCTTGCAGCCCGGCAAAATTCGGACTGATGATGTTGTCGAGATCGCTGCGGGGCCTTAACCTCACCGTCTCGGTCACTCAAATAACGGCGGGCTGGGTCTACGGTCCCAGTCATCGGCAGACGTGCTTCAGTACACTAGGGGGACATCAGCCGTGGCGAGTGGCCGGTACGACTTGATTTGTTGCCATGACGCCTGATAGCGATAGAGTCCGACGCGGTGTCTCACTCAGCGCCGGATTTGTTTAAACCGGGCTTGTGGGAGATGGCTCACTTGTGGTTTCACTTGTTTGGCAGGGCCAATAACGGTTGACGCGGATAGAGCATTGACCATGGCACACTGTTTATCGGTCAGTGCCGTTAGGGCGCGATCGCGCTATTCCATCATTAACCGTGGTGTTGTTACTAGGAGAGGTGCATGATTCACGATACTTCCCGTCCTTCACCGCAGAGAATTGTGAAACGTGACGGAGAATTTCCCGATATTATTCGCCTCGGCGATCCCCATTCCCCCTGGCGAGATCTGTACCATTTACTCCTCACCATTTCCTGGCCGGGATTTGTCGCGGTCCTATTGCTGGCCTATTTGCTCATTAATAGTGCTTTTGCCCTGGCCTATTGGTTGGGCGATGATGCGATCGGCAATGCAGACCCAGACTCATTGCTAGACGCCTTTTTCTTTAGCGTGCAAACCATGGCCTCCATCGGCTATGGCGCCATGTATCCGCAAACTGACTACGCCAACTTTCTAGTCGTCATCGAAGCCTTTGTTGGGCTCTTGTTCATCGCCATGGCCACGGGCATGATTTTTGCCCGCTTTTCGGTGCCGACTGCCCGCATCTTGTTCAGCAACTTTGCGTTGATTGCCCCGTTTAATGGGGTGCCGAGTCTGATGTTTCGCACTGCGAACAAACGGCGCAATCGCATTTTAGAAGCGCAATTGTGGGTCACTCTTGTGCGTGACGAATTTACAAAAGAAGGCGATCTATTTCGACGCTTTTACGATCTCGAACTGATTCGCTCCCACACGCCTTTATTTGCACTGACTTGGACGGCCATGCATCCCATCGACGAAACCAGTCCACTCCATGGGGCCACGCCAGAGTCCCTGCGCCGCGACCACGCCGAAATCATCGTCATCATCACCGGCATTGACGAAAATCTTTCCCAAACCATCCATGCCCGACACTCATTTATCGCCGACGAAGTCTTGTGGAACTTCCGGTTTAAAGACGTCTTAGGATGGACTCAAGATGGCCGGCGGGCGATCAACTTCAACAATTTTGACCGCGTGTATCGGGTTGACCCCGTCAATGGCTATGTGCTGACGCAGGAACCGTTCGAGGATACTGCTGCATCAAAATCTGCACCTGCTCGGCGTGATAAGAACTCCGAGTAAGGGGGGACGACACCACTTGCAAGAAGCCCATCGCTTCACCGGCGACTCGCCAAGCCTCAAACTGCTCGGGAGTAATAAAGTCCTGAACGTCAAGGTGTTTGGCTCCTGGTTGCAAATACTGGCCGATGGTCAAAATATCACAGTCCGCCTGGCGTAGATCCGCCATCACCTGACGCACCTCTTCATCAGTCTCGCCTAAGCCGACCATAATGCCTGACTTGGTATATATCCAAGGGGCTAGTTCCCGAGTGCGGCGCAATAGCTCGACCGACTGAGCGTAATTAGCCTGAGGGCGGACGCGGCGATAGAGCCGGGGCACGGTTTCTGTATTGTGGTTCAAAACTTCGGGATTTGCTTTGAGAATGTCGGCCAGGGCCTGCCAGTTACCACACAGGTCAGGAATTAACACCTCAATTGTGGTTTTAGCAGAGGCGGCGCGGACGGCCTCAATGCAGCGCACGAACTGAGAAGCGCCCCCATCGGGCAAATCATCGCGATTGACTGCCGTGATGACAACATGGTTGAGCCCCATCCGCTTCACCGCTTCGGCTAGGCGCAAGGGCTCGGTCGGATCCAGAGCCTGGGGCTTTTTCTCAAAATCAATGTCGCAATAGGGGCAAGCGCGGGTGCAGGCCGGCCCCATGATCAAAAAAGTAGCGGTGCCCGCATTGAAACATTCACCAATATTGGGGCAAGACGCCTCTTCGCAGACGGTGTTTAACTCAAGGTCGCGCAGTAGGGATTTAACCGTGCCGACACGCTCCCACTGGGGCGCTTTTACCCGAAGCCAATCTGGTTTTACAGCCACGACGTTCTCTTAATCTGAATACCTGCATTCCATCCTAGCGGCTGATTTGAGGATTTTTGGCGGGCGATCGCACAATTCAACCGGTTTGTTCAGGCGGAGAGCCGGGGCGATCGCGACCAACGGCACGTGAGCAGACTCAGGATAGTTTCAAAAATGTAGTTTTCCTTTCAGGCATCGCGTAAGCGGGCTTTTACGTACGTAGAAGAGATACCGGTTAAAAGTCCTGTCCAAATAGCAAGAAATGGGACGTGATAAATGGCGGATTGAAATAGAGAAGCTAGGCCTACCGCAAAGACTGTCAAATAAATATGAAAGATAATTTCGTCCTGATCATTTCCTCTCTGATGCCAAATTAACGCGAAGAACTTAAAAAACTTCCAGACATACAGGCCGATCAAAACCGTCACGACTGAAACCACAAAAATGCCGTGGTCAGCAGCAATCTGCAGCAAAAAATTGTGGGCATGATTTACATATGGAGGGCTACTGTAGTCGAACTGAGTGAATAAATGGTCGGCGCAGAGCTGGGCGGTTTTGCCGATGCCATTTCCAAAGAAAGGTTTTGCCAGCAAAAGATGTAAGTAGCAAGAATAAATATGAATTCTAAAAGCATTACTGGCATCCATAAAATTAACAATTTTTTCATAAAAATAACTATCAATGATAGTAAATGTCAGCGCTGAAGCTGACGCAATCATAATCGGTATAAAGCCAGCCAGAAAAAATATTTTCCGTCTAAATCTTCCAAATAAGAGTAAACAATGCCGAATTAGACTGACAGATAAAAATAGCAGGAACGCAATGGTGGCCGATCGTGAGCCAGTTCTTAACAGCAAAACCAAGTTTACAGGCCAGACGAGCAAGAAAATCACAAGGCTTCCCATAATGCTATACGCTTTCCGAGAAGCTGCCTTAAGTTGAAAAGCCCTGAAAAGATGATGAAACAAGAAATTGTTGACTAGGAGCAAGAAGCTAAGAATCAGTGTCCCAGACCAGTTAGGGTTGGTGTAAACGGGATGTTCTCCACTCTGGAGGCGGGGATACACCAATGACAAGGCAATTAATAGAGTTGATAAGCAGGCAAAAAGTTGAATAAACCTAATTGAGGGATTGGATTTATAGCTTAAAGCCAAATAACCAAAAAAGAAGGCAATAGTAAAAGCCAAATAATCTTGTATGCTAACTGGATAAATGTCGGAGTTGAATAGACGTAAGCCAAATTGAATGTCCGCATTGTGCGATATCAAAAAGATGGCAACAGGCAGCAATCCTAGGATGATAATAAGCTGGCTTCGATGCAGCTTGAATTGTGTTCTTAGGGTAAATAGTATAGCCACTAGCATCATGGCCAGGGTTGATAGGAAGATAGGTAGGTTCAGCGGGTAATACTGACAAGCCAAGAGCAGTCCGGTAAAAATGCCTAGACAAATTTTCATACGGTATGACGATAATCTTGAATCATGATTTGTATGATGGGACATCCCCAAAGACGCATCCCAACGATGAAAGCCTAAGGTCTGAGTTCATTGCGATCGCATTTTTTGGAATATTGTAAGTTAATGCTAGCTGTAGTGTGGAAACTGCTCAGAATGTGTTTGAGGTTTTGCCAAATCTCCTGGTCTGTATCAGCGGTCAGTGCATCTTGAGTAGCTGAGATGACCTGTTGGGAAGATGAAGGCTGATTAATTTGCTGTAGCAGATTGAAAATTTTCGGATGAGGCGTTTCCGTTAATGTTTCATTTTGGCCGTAGAGTGACTCATGCAGCTTTTCACCAGGCCGAATCCCCGTAATCTGGATTTCAATGTCGCGTCCTGGGACGTATCCTTCCAAACGAATGAGCTGTTCAGCCAAGTCGTAGATTTTCATGGGGTTGCCCATGTCAAGTACCAGGATTTGCCCCGAGCTCCCCACGGCTAGGCTCTGAACGACCAATCGAGTGGCTTCGGGGGTGGTCATAAAGTAGCGCGTCATGGTCGGATCCGTCACTGTGACGGGACCGCCTTTGGAAATCTGACTTTGAAAAATGGGGACAACACTGCCTCGACTCCCGAGCACGTTGCCAAAGCGCACGGACAGAAAGCGAGTCTGGCTTTGTTGCGCGATCTCGCTCACCAGTAATTCGGCCAATCGCTTGCTGAGCCCCATAAAGTTGCTGGGGGCTACCGCCTTATCGGTTGAAATGAGCACAAAGGTCGAGACGCCCACTTTTTCCGCTAAATTCGCCAGGTTGGCTGAAGCGATCGTATTATTTTCGATCGCCTCAGTCGGGTTTTGTTCCATCAGTGGCACATGTTTGTGAGCTGCCGCATGAAAGACAACATCAGGATAGTAGTCGTGAAAGACCTGGCTGATGCGTGTCTGGTGACGAATGTCGGCGATCACGGGAATTGGGTTGAGGCCCGGAAATGTCCGGCGCAATTCCTGATCAATATGAAAAATGCTGTTTTCGCCTCGACCAACCAACACCAGCTGCCTGGGGTTTAAACGGGCGATCTGACGGCAAAGCTCGGAGCCAATGGTGCCTCCAGCGCCGGTCACCAATACGATGCGATCTTGAATTTGGGCGGTGGCTGAGGGAAATTCTGGGACTAGGGTTTGATCAAAGTCGAGAAAGATTTCAGGGCGACCCAGCAAGTCTTCTAAACGAATGTCTCGAATTTGTCCCGCCAAGGTGCGATCGCGCAGCAGTTCCTGCACTCGCGGCAGAATTTTGATCGGAATATTCTCCGCCTTAGCCAGGTTGACGATTTGCTGAATGCGATCGCTGCGCGCCGAAGGCATCGTAATCAAAACTTCATTAGCCTGGAGTCGGCTGACCCAATGCCTCAGTTGTTCTGTCCTACCCCAGACTTTGACCCCTTCAACCTGGCGATCAAGCTTGCTTCGGTCATCATCCAAGAAGCCGACTACCCGGAGGTTGAGAGGGGGACTCTGACGGGTTTCTCGCACAATTTGGGCACCTGCCCGACCGGCGCCAATCAAAATAACTCGCCGTGCCTGAGAGGTTGGGGCTTCAGAAACCCTAGATCGATTAGTCTGCCAAGATCGCCATAGCCGAAGCAAGCACATCCCCAAAAGGCAGAATCCCCAATCGATAATAGCTACACCTAAGGGCAAGTTGGGGAGCACGACAAAGCGTGGCAGCAGGAGACGAGTTATCAGCAGCAGCACCAAAGAGTAGAAACTAACGGCCTGGAATATCGCGATAAAATCGCGTTGACTGAAAAGTCTCCAAATCTGTCGATAAACACCGAACCAACCCTGACAAAGGAGGCGAGCGGGAATTCCTGCAGCTAAGACGAGCTGTATCAAGGAAAAATACTCATCTGGAATAGCCCCTTCAAATCTGATGGCAAAAGCCGCTAGGATTGACAACGTTGCCACTGAGGCATCCAGAATAATCTGGGCAATCCGATAGATAGAGGGAAGTTTGGGAGGTTGAAGCATCAGCAGATGGTTTCGCTAGAATTGTTGTCCAGCAATAATAGAGGCATGGGAAAAAAGGTGAAAGCAAGACCAATATAAACCTTGAGGTCATCACCGCGATAAAGGTGACAAGCTTTGGAAAGCTTAACTCTTGGGGTTGATTCTCACATATGTTGATGAAGCTTTAGTGCTACTTGGAGCTGTTTTTTAGAGAAGCATGCGAAATTCTGAGGTGCATCGTTGTCAATACAAAGCATAGCCAGCAGGTCAAAAAGTCGTTTCTAATCATCCTTGTCTATGAGCACATGAGATGAGATTAAGTACAAACAGAATTTTTTGTACTTCAGTGGTTGAGACCTGTTTTTGCCGTGATCCAGAAGAGACCTTTCAAAAGGATGAAAATCAAAATTTAATTGATAAGTGAAATCCGATTGACATGTGTTTATTTTGGATACCAAAAACTCTAATTAAAGATATGTAGTGCAATCAGAAAATAATGTATCTCAGATATTGCCTCTCCTTAATCTATGACAGGTGATGAGTATAAAAGAATTAGATCTCTCCTGCCTAAAGAATGATTCGAAATATACAGAATTTTGTGCGTTTTTGGGAGGCCAGCTTAAACCTAAAGATTTGATCCTCAGAAATCAAAAATCCGCCGAATATTTAAGGTGTTTGCTCAGGCTTATCAGGACTTCTCAGGATAGCGTGTAGACTTACGGAGGCAGCGTTCGACTCACAAGGAATTGCTTCTCTAGAATCAAAAACATAGAGTTTCGCTCAATCAACGCATAAATCGTCCGACTTTTTTTAGGGAATCCTAGAAGAGTTTTTTAGAAAAATTTTCAGATCCTATGAACTTGACTCCTTCAGATTCTTTAATAGCTGATGTTTACCAGCTATTCAGATCAATTAAGTTTAAAAGAAGGCGACAGTTACTCATGCTCGTCGGAATGATGGTGCTTTCTGCCATTAGCGAAATAGCTAGCTTGGGAGCAATCATCCCATTCTTGAGTGCCTTGAATGATCCAGAAAGACTGTTGAGAGATCAGCAAATTGAACTGTTGTTGGAAGCCTTGAAAATCACAAAAGCTTCGCAGCTTGTCCTCAGTCTAACAATCCTCTTTGTCACCATAATAATCCTTAGCAATTTACTGAGAATTGCAGTGCTATATGTTCAAACTCGCCTTTCTGCATTGATTTCTACTGAAATTGGTTGTCTAGTCTACGAGCGCATACTATTGCAGCCGTATGAACATCATATTCGTCAAAATAGCAGCGACTTGATTACACTCGTGTCAACAGATACGGCAATCATCTCAAACGGAATCCTTGGCCCGACCTTGTCGGTAGTGTCAAACAGTTTTGTAACTTTGGCTCTGCTGGCCGGCCTGTTTGCTATTAATCCTATTTCAATGTTAGTGGCCTTGTTTGCTTTGGGAACAACCTACAGCTTGATCTATCAATGGAAACGAGGCTCCCTACTGAAGAACAGTCAGCTAATGGTCAATCATAATCAACAGCAAATAAAAGTAGTTCAAGAAAGTTTAGGTGGCATTCAAGATATTATTCTTGCTGGAACCTATCCGTTTTTTCAATCAAGATATGCTCGTTCAAATCACATAGTCCAGACAGCCTATGCATCAATTCTCATGACTTCGTCAGTGCCTCGTTATGGAATTGAAATGATAGCCATGGTTTTCATTGGGCTGTTAGCTCTGAGTTTGAGACGAGACGGAGATTTTGGACAAGCTGTTCCTATCTTGGGGGGCCTCGCTCTAGGAGTATATCGATTACTACCCGCTCTGCAGCAGTTGTTCTCTGCTTTAACAAGGGTGCAAGGTTCACGGGCTTCTTTGACTAGGGTTCTAGCGGCTCTCCGCAGGCCTATTGATCCGACATTAAAGGATTCTATAGAACCGCTTTACTTAGAGCAGGTCATTCAGCTTAAAGATATTTGGTTTCGTTATCAGCACGAAAGCGAGTGGATTCTGAAAGATATCAACCTATCGATTAATTCACGAACTACCGTTGGCTTTGTCGGTACAACTGGTAGCGGAAAGAGTACAACGGCCAATCTACTTTTAGGGTTTTTGAATCCTGAGCAAGGTCAAGTTGTCGTCGATGGAAATCCTCTGCATGGCGAGCGCTTACGCGCCTGGCAATTGGGGCTTGCGCATGTACCTCAACGTATTTTTCTTGCTGACACCTCAATTGTTAACAACATTGCATTTGGGGTTCCCCCAAACATGATTAACTATCATCGTGTACGTGAAGCTGCAGACCTTGCGCAGTTAGGAGGCTTTATTGGGAAACTACCCGAAAAGTATGAAACCATACTAGGAGAGCATGGGGTTCGTTTGAGCGGAGGACAGCAACAGCGAATTGGCATTGCGAGGGCTCTATATCATCAAGCATCAGTAATCATCTTTGACGAAGCAACGAGTTCACTAGATGCGGAGACGGAAAAGGAGGTAATGGCAGCCATTAACGGATTGAGACATACCATAACAATTGTCTTGATCGCCCATCGCTTGAGTACGATTCAAACGTGCGATCGCATCTTCGAATTCCAAGACGGTAGAATCATTGCCTCTGGCACCTATAATGAGTTGCTGAAAAGCTCTGTGAGTTTCCGGAGACTAACCCAGACCAGGTAATGAAAGCAGATACCAGACAACTAGGCCCCGTCAACCTTACTCAGGCAGGAGGTTTCCCTAAACGGGTTGCTGACTTCTCGCGCCGAGCGCTCTGGATGCTGCGGTTGACCGGTAACCCTTGGCAAACTTATGCGACGATTCGCCAGATTCGGCGATACCCGAACAAAATTCAAACGGTGCGTTCGGGTTCTTTTAGTATCAGCTTTCGAGGAACTGATGAACTGGCTTTATACGAAGTCTTAGTGCTTCAGGAATATAATTTTCTTCGACCCTTGCTAGAGGCTAGAGATCGGCCCAAAGTTCTAGATATCGGCGCACACATTGGCACTTTTGCACTCTGGACATTTGCAGTTAATTCGCAAGCTCAAGTCTTGAGTGTCGAGGCTGACCCGGATACTTGTCAGATCACTTTGCAAAATAGCCAACAACTTACCCCTCAAGGATTTCACTGGCAAACACTGGAAAAAGCGGCTGGTGCAACTGATGATGAGTTTCTCAGCTTTTCTAGTGTTGGTCCCTCCATGAGTCATCGACTCAATGCGGAGGGCGATATTGCGGTACACAGCATCAGCCTTCGAAGCTTGCTAAATTTCCTTGATCCTCAACATGAGGGAGTTGATTTGATGAAAATTGATATTGAAGGGGGCGAAGAAAACTTTCTCTGCAATAACCCTGATGCTCTAGACCAAGTTAAATCTGTTGTTGTCGAATTACATCCTGAACTATGTAATGTCAAAAAAGTATTGAAGATTTTAAAGAGCAAATATTCCAACATTCAGTCAGTTAACAATCGCCTCTCAAGCAAGCCCCTACTTTATTGTCACCATTAACTACCTGCGATAGTCCTTCTTGAAAAATACTGAGAGTTTAAGTATGCAGATATACACTGCTGTTCATCAGGATGAAATCGGGGTATCACTTCGTCGGCCAACATGGAAAAGATTCCGCAATTTGTTTTGGAGTAAACATGACTTAAGTATTTTACGAGTTTTGGAATATGAGATTCTAGATGAATGTCAAATGGCAGGAAAGATTTTAGACATCGGTGGTGGAGAAAAGGTCAGCTATTTTAGGGATTGCTTGAGTAGATGGACTGTTGCTGAGGAGAAATCCATATACGAATCTGTAAATATTGATATCAAAGTGAGTCCAACCTATCTAGTTGAGCCTGGGGCTCCTATTCCTGTCATAGATGAGAGCTACGATGTTGTTTTTGCCTTAAATACCTTTGAACATATTTATAATCTTAGCGAGTTAATTTCCGAAATTCATAGAGTATTGCGTCCCGGCGGAAAGTTACTATTCACAGTGCCATTTATTTTTCGAGTTCATGGATGTCCAGATGATTATTTTAGAGGCACTCCTAGCTTCTGGCAGGCGCTATTGAGTAAGCACAAATTCCTCAAAATTGAAACTGAGGCAATTAACTGGGGGCCATTTTCGACAGGGCTTTTTATCTCTGGCGTCCCCGGACCATTCAAAAGATTACGAAAAAATCTGGCTCTTATTTTAGATATTTACTACCATAGGTCGCGCTATGGTGATGCCGACTATCATTCCTGGCATCAAGGTCATCAGCTTTGCAATGCCCCCCTTGGTTACTTTGTTACTGCTCGTAAGGGAGGGAAAGATGTCACTTAAGGTGATTTACTCATAAAACATTTACGTTCAAGACTCAATGATGAAATTAGTTTTACTGTTCAAAATGCTATAGGTGCCTTAACTGATGAATATCCGTGAAATATTGCGCCAAAATTCATATCTAAAGGCCGTTCATCGGATCGCTATCGGGCAGAAGCCAATTTATCTTGAGTATGACGTCAATATGACGCCGCGCTGGCAACAGGGCAATCCCTATCTGCGGTCAATTATTGAGCCAGGAAAGCTAACTTACCAAGAAAACTTGGCAAAGCTGGCAGTTATGCAAGATTTTGTGCAGGCATCTCAGGATAGCCATATACTCAGCAAGGATTTGAACTGGCACAACAGTTTTTTGCCAGTTTTGGATGCTTTGGCGCTAATTCAGTTTGTTAAGCAGGCTCCCAATCGGTTGGTTGAGGTGGGCTCTGGTAATTCGACCAAGTTTGTCAAAGCGGCCTTAGATTTTTATGGTGAGTCAAAAGAAATCGTCTCGATTGATCCTTTTCCTAGGGCAGAGATTGATGCTATTTGTGATCAGATTATCCGCCAACCAGTAGAATCTATTGAGCTGAGCTTGTTTGATCAGTTAGAGGTTGGCGATGTGGTGTTTATTGATAACTCGCACCGCAGTTTTATGAACTCTGATGTGACGGTTTGCATGTTAGAGATAGTACCTCGGTTAAAGCCGGGAGTTATTGTTGGTATTCACGATATCTTCTTGCCGTTCGATTACTTTGAGAGTTGGTCTGAACGAGCCTATAATGAGCAATATTTACTTGCAGCCATGCTGCTGGCAAATCCCAATTACTTTGATATTCAATTACCCAACTACTGGGTTTGCCGAAATAAAATGCATCATCAACCACTAGCTAAGATCTGGCAAATTCTAGGGGAAAAAGCTAAACAGCGTCCAGCATCTGCTTTCTGGGGGGTTAAACAGGAAACCTCATCTGTTCTTTAAACAAGTTCCAAATGAGGTAGGTCGTTCTGGCCTACTTGTCTAATTAAGTATGATACAAAATCTAAGCCGCCTACTCTTTAGCAAGTTTACTTGAGCTAAAGCTGTTATTGAGATGATAAATAACGGATATTGATGCCGCTGGAGTTATGAGTATTGAGTATCTTCTGTCTTCTAATTTGATTCAGACTTTCCTGACATTTATGGCGGGTTTAGTGCTGTGCTTCGGAATACAAAAAAAACCTGCTCTACTAACTTGGGTTACAGTTTTTGTCAGCAGTGGCATCTTTTTTAGCTTCCTTTTCGATATTGGTGAAGTATATTCTTACAATTTTTCTTATAAAAGAGCTTTTCTATTTTTTGGCGATGACATTTCTACAGTACTCGTTTTCCTCTTTCTTTGCTCCATGGCGTTGGGCAAAAAGTACACGTCCGCTTTTTGTATGTCTGCAATATTCTTATCCGGAGGAAAAGTTTCCTATGCGCTTTTGATGCTGGCAATTTTAGTACTATCGATATTTAACGAACGGCTCAGCTTTAGTGCCTTCTTCCGTCGCTATTTGAGTTATGTGGCTGTGGGAATTGTCGTTTATTTTTCGATGATTGGGTACGCCCGAGTGATTGAGTATTCGGGAGCGAGCTCGTTTGTTCAATCAGCCTATGTGAATACTCGCGATGTTTTGGTTGCCGCCTTAGATCGCCAAGATCGCCAAAATTCAGAATTAGAAGGTTATAGGGACTTAGACATTACTGTGCGTGGCAGGGGCACCTGCTCACAAATAAGCTTCGTAGAGTGTTTTATCCGTCAGCTAGAGGCTGCGTTTGGTCAGCGGCTTTATTCATCGTTTGCGGGCCTATGGATGACGCTGCAAGGAGGATTTAGGGGGGCTGACTATCCCGGAACTGCGCAAGAATTTGCAGAGTTAATGACAGCTCATAACCCTTGGGGTATCAATGATCGGTATGACCTAGACTTCTCTGACTGGCAAAAGATTGGCCAAGTGCAAAATCCTTATCTGCTGTTTGGTAGTGGATATGGTGTTGTGGGTCTGCTGATAATAGTCACCGCGTTTATGACTATCGTTGGTTTAGCGTTTCGGCGTCTGGCTCAAGGTAAAGGTGGTTTGGTTGCTGCCTGTTCGGCTTTCTTTATCATCAATGCAGTATTTAATCAAAGCCAACCGTGGACATTACCCCGTAGCAACTTACTACTCATAATGGGGATTTGCACAGGTTTTATCCTGTTTTTCCCGATGACTCGAAATAGCCCATCGTCTGTGCGAAAACGGTTAGCCTTAACGAAATAAAATTTTTTGGCGCAGCGTGTTTACTTGATTACGGTGCTATGAGCTCAAGGAAGAAGAAATTTGAACTGCCGCAAGTCACAACCTCAAATCACGGTTGGTATCACTACCTTCAATGCCGCTTCAACCATTGAAGATGTCATTCAGTCAGCATTGAGACAAAAATATCAAAACATTGAAATCCTCATTGTTGATGATTGTTCCGAGGACTCAACGCTGGCCATCCTCAAGGAAATAGCTCAGTCAAATTCGCGGATTACTGTCTGGCAAAATGCTCACAATCTGGGAGTTGCGGCTACTCGTAACCGCCTTTTAGCACTGGCAGGAGGAGAATTTGTCGCATTTTTTGATGATGATGATATTAGCCTACCTGATCGCCTAGAACGACAATTAAATCGCATCTTAGAGTACGAGCGTCAATTTGCGAATGGGGCGATTGTGTTATGTCACACTGCTCGCCTGGTGAAATATCCTGGTGGCTCAGAACTCATTCATCCCACCATCGGTCAACGAGACGGGCAGCTCGCGCCCCACGGCATGGCTTTGGCCCGGCGGGCCGTTTTGGGCACCCCTCTAGAAGATAGCTATGGGTCTTGCCCGACTTGTTCGCAATTGGCCAGATTGTCAACCTATCAAGCCGTTGGGGGCTTCGACCCCGCCTTTCGACGAGCCGAAGACTCTGATCTGCTGGTCCGAGTCGCTAAAGCTGGCGGTCATGTTGTGGGGATTGCCGATCCACTCGTCATTCAGACGATGACCCCAACCTCAGATAAGAGCCTCGCCGATGAGCGCTACTACACGCTCAAGTGGCTCGCTAAGCATCGCGATATCGCTGATACCGAAGGACTGTATGACTTTTACCGACGATGGCTCAGCTTGAAACATACGTGGCTAGAGAGAAACTGGAGATCATTTATTGTAGGGTTAGCAGTGGTAAGCGCCACCTATCCCATCGCCACGCTGCGGCGACTTGCGCGCGCTCGGCGTAACCTGAGGATCAATCGTTCCTTTAGCAAATTCCATGCGGCAATCCCTCCCGAACAGCAATAACCCCTTGGTGACGATCGGCATTCCCTGTTTCAACGCTCAAGACACCATTGCGCGGGCCATCAACAGTGCCTTGCAGCAAGATTGGCCTCGATGTGAAATTGTCATTGTTGACGATTGCTCTACTGATCATTCAGGTACTGTGATAGAGCATTTAATGCAGTCAGTCCAGGCGGAGATTTGTCTGATTAAACATCCCCAAAACCAAGGACCTGCGGTTAGTCGTAATACGATTCTCAAAGCAGCGAAGGGAGAGTTGATTTGCTTTTTTGATGATGACGATGAAGGATTGCCCGGACGCATTACTGGTCAGGTCAAAGTTCTCTTAGCGTATGAGCAGCAGACGGGAGAACGCCTGGTGGCTTGCTACGCCAGTGGCCAACGCTATTACCCCAATGGTTACGAAAAATCTCTGCCCGCGATCGGGTCGCGATCCGAAGGGGTGCCCCATGGATCTGGTTTGGCAGACTATTTGCTCACTTATCGCAAGCGTTCTGATTGGTTCTATGGTTCCGGCACGCCGACCTGTGCCTTGCTCGCCCGGGCATCAACTTTTGCTGAGATCGGGGGCTTTGACGAAAAGCTTAGACGGGTAGAAGACGCTGATTTAGCAATTCGCTTAGCCTTAAAAGGTGGTCATTTTATTGGCACGACTGATTGTTTGTTTAACCAATATTCCACTCATGCTGCCGATAAATCTTATGAAAAAAATCTCGTTGCCGAACAGCAAATTGCACAAAAACATCGTGCTTATTTAGAAACTATCAATCGTTATTACTATGCTCTCCACTGGCCTAAGTTACGTTATTTTCATTTTAAACGGCAGTATGCTGCCTTTTTATGGGAGTTGCTACAGTTGTGGATTCGTCATCCGATCGCCGTTCCACGTCATTTGTGGACAACTGGTCCTCGGCGCTTGCGTCATGAACAGCGCATGACTCAAAAGATACAGACCTCTATATCTTGAGTCTGGTCTTTAATCGGGGTTAATATCTTGCTAATCGGCTAAGACAATATCATCTCACAAACCAAGATTCGAGTATGGTGCTTTCAATAATCAAGCAAAATATGCCGGTTCCCCTTAAGGCTAAAGTCCGCCAAGGCATAAAATTCTTCAAGTATCACTACCGCCGCATTCGCATCGCCTTCGAGGTGAAGCAGCAAAAGTCGCTGAAAATCATCGTCGGGGCTGCTGAAACTTTTCAACCAGGGTGGTTATCGACTAACGAACAATGGTTAGACATCACTAGTGCTCAAGACTGGCAAGTCGTTTTTCAAGGACAGCAATTGCTCACCCACGTTGTGGCTGAACACGTCTTTGAGCATCTCACTCCACAACAAAGTCTTGATGCGCTCACCTTGATTCATCAACATCTGATGTCAGACGGGCGGATTCGCATTGCGGTTCCTGATGGTTATCACCCCGATCCGATTTATCTCAAACATGTGGGAATTAAAGGCATTGGGGCTGACGCGGCTGATCATAAGCAACTGCTGAACTGCGATCGCTTATTTGACTTGCTCAGTCAAGCAGGCTTCTCCGAGATTGAATTGATTGAAGGATATGACATCAATCAACAGTTAGTACTACAACAATGGTCAGCCCAAGATGGCTTCATCCATCGCAGTCGCCAAAATCCCAATAATCATGTGTGGGACTTTGTGGATGCGAATACCTCACTCATTGTTGATGCTGTGAGGTCAGCATAAATGCGCATTGCCTTAGCTACCATTGCGCTTCATCAAATGCCCGGTGGGTTAGAGCGAAACATTATCTATTTGGCGAATTTTCTGGTTGAGCAAGGGGTTCAGGTAGCATTACTGACGTTTGATTTACCAGGGGCACAGGCTTTCTATCCGATCGATGAGCGCATTAATTGGCACAGACTCGGCAGAACACCGGCCCACTCGGCGATTAGTTTTGGCGACAGAGTTGATTTAATTCAACGCATAAGAGATGTTTTTACGGCTGATCCCCCTTACAACTATCTCATCTGTTTTCATCATGGCATCTTATTACGATACTTAGCTGGCACCATCGGATTGTCAGTTCGCATCATTTGCTCAGAGCGCAATTCATTGACTATTTATCACTATGTACGCGCCAAGAAGTGGAATCTTAACTTTCTCATGCTGTTCTTGACTGATGGCATCACAGTTCAATTTCCCAGCTATATTCAGAATTATCCTAAGGCTTTACATGCCAAAATAAAGGCTGTTCATAATCCTGTGTTTCCACCTCAAACGATCACAGAATCATACGTCCGTCAGCCTTTAATTGTTTCGGTGGGTCGCTATGCTCCACAAAAGCGATTTGACTTACTCATTCGAGCTTGCGCCATAGTGTTTCGACAATGCCTTGACTGGCGTCTCCATATCATTGGCGACGGTTTTCTAAGAGGCGAGTTAGTCGCCCTCATTCAAGCCTTAGAGATGGGCGATCGCATTTTTCTCATTCCTCCTAAATCTGATTTAAGAACTAATTTTTCCCAGGCGAGAATCTATTGCCAGCCGTCACAGTGGGAAGGCTTTCCGAATGCTCAAGCTGAAGCCATGGCAGCAGGACTCATTCCGGTAGGGTTTCAGTCGACCAGTGGAGTCAGTGACTTAATTGAACATGGTGTTAACGGCTTTCTATGTGATGAATCTCCTTCCCCAACGGCGCTCGCTGATACCTTGCTGAGGGTAATTAACACACCTGATAATTGGGAAATGTGGTCACAGTCTGCTCGTCAGATCACACACCGTTACTCTGTTAAATCCTGGCAACAGGCCTGGAAAACGGTTCTCGGATTGTCGTCGATATCTGGAAAGCCATCAATATCAACAAACTATCGTTAGTGATCTGGGATGAGAATTCTGTTTGTGGCCCGAGCGATTCATCAAATGGCAGGCGGAGTGGAGCGCATGATTACGATCATCATGAATGCTCTCGTTCATCGTGGTCACCAGATTGAGTTCATGACCTGGGATGGAAGCGCCGCTACCGCGTTCTATCCCATTGATCCGCAGGTAGTTTGGCACCGCTTAAGTTTAGGGAATCCCGCGATCAAAGCTACTCCCTGGATTAAACTGCGGCGCATGCTGATGGTGCGCCAGTTAATTCGGCGCTCCCATCCGGATGTTATTGTATGCTTTCAGTCTGGTACGTTTTTGTCCGTTCGCTTGTACACAATGGGCATCCGCACACCCATCATTGTGGCCGAGCGGAATGCCCCCTCACGCTTTAAGTATCTCAACGCCCCTGGCTCCCAGCGCTTAACCTATCAAGTCTTTCGGTGGGCGGAGCGCATTCTCGTACAGTGTGAAAGTTACCGATCGCACTATCCTGAATTTCTGCGCGATCGCATCATCACAATCCCCAATCCCGTGTTTCCCGCTCACCAGTTTGCGCAACCTCATATCCCCAATGCGCAAGAGCGCTGGTGCTTGCTGTCCGTCGGCCGATTGAGCTATCAAAAAAACTTTCCTGTGCTGATCCAGGCATTTGCCTTGCTCGCTGCTCAATTCCCCACGTGGGATTTAAAGATCGTAGGCGCCGGGGAAGATCAAGCTGCTCTACAAAACTTGATCAACACCCAGCAATTGGGCGATCGCGTCTCCCTATCAGGGGTAACCGCCGCCATTACTAAACAGTACGTCAACGCCCATCTTTTCTGCTTACCATCACTCTGGGAAGGATTTCCCAATGCCTTAGCAGAAGCCTTGGCCCATGGATTGCCTGGTGTAGGCTTTATCCAGTGCGCCGGCATGGCAGATTTAATTACCCCTGACAAAAACGGATCATTAGTCCCTGGCATTAATGATCCAGAGGCCTTAGCCGCAACCCTTGCTCCCTTGATGCAGTCTGCTGAGCAGCGCCAAAAAATGGGCCAAAATGCCATCACTAGCATTCGCGAATATGAACCTGCCAAAATTTTCAATCAGTGGCAAGCCGTTTTGAGTGATGTGATCCAAAAATGAAACTTTTATTTGGCATCAAGGCGATGAATAACCCTGGCGGTGGTGCAGAGCGAGTGTTGGCGACCGTAGCGAATGGGTTAGCTGATCGCGGCCATGAGGTGGCGGTTTTGACGTTTGAACAGCCGGGCGGTCAATCCTTTTATCCTCTCAATCACACAATTCAGCGACTTGATTTGGGCATTGGTTCAACGGTGCATCCAGCGACTACTAGCGAAACCCTGAAGCGTCTGCCCGCCCTGCGCCGAGCCGTCTTGCAGTACGCTCCCAATGTGGCGATCGGCTTCATGCACAGTATTTTTATTCCCCTTGGGTTAGCCATGCTGGGAACCTCAATCCCCATCATTGCAAGTGAACATATTGTGCCGAAACACTACCAGTCGCGCCGCTTTATCGAAACGGTTCTGTTGTCTGCAACGCCATTATTAGTTCGACGGATCACTTGTGTATCAGAACAGGTACGCTTATCTTATCCTTTTTATCTTCGGAAAAGTATGGTGGTGATCGCCAATCCTGTAGCAGGAAGCCCAGCTTTCTCTCCCACTAAACAACCGTCAAAAGCTGCTAAGACTTTATTAGCTGTAGGCCGACTGGAGTCTCAAAAAGATCACGCCACACTGATTGAAGCCTTTAGTCAAATTGCTGTTGCCCTGCCTCAATGGCAACTCAAGATTATTGGTGATGGCAGATTGAGAGAACATCTGGAATCACAAATTCAAGCATTGAACTTGGGCGATCGTATCTCTTTACCTGGTTCCACTCAGAATATTGCTGCAGAATATCAGACAGCAGATCTATTCGTCATTCCATCAAAGTACGAAAGTTTTGGGCTGACGACTATCGAAGCCCAAAACTATGGTTTACCAGCAGTCGGGTTTAAAGACTGCCAAGGCACCAACCAGCTCATTGAGCCAGGGATTAATGGTGATCTGGTTGATGGTGCCGACAACAGAGTGATGGCCCTAGCAACCACCTTGAAGAAACTGATGAGTAGTGAATGTCTGCTACAGACTTTATCGAACGGGACGGTAGTGAGTTTAGAGTCTTATCGGATTGAAAATGTGCTTGATCGCTGGGAGGCCTTGTTGGGTGAATTTAAGCAACCACTCATACCCGCATCAAACTAATGTCCTCTTGTCATAGCTATGCCCTTCTTGCATCTGAATTCTTTAATTGCTAGCTAGATTTATGCAAAGAAACAATCTCAAAAATATTTTGGCTCAAGCCCGAAAGCCTAACAGATTTGCTGTGATGTCTAAGAAAGTCTTTAAGAGACTGTTTGATTACTCAGGCAAACACACGCAACAGGAGAATCTGACATGGTTGCAAAGGTCTTGCTCTAGCTTTGAAGATTTAGCCTATCAACTAGATGCTGAGCTATGGAAAGAGGCTCAGCAAAATGCTAAAGAACTAGAGCAGCATGCCGCAATAGTCCTAGAAAGTGTGGAATTTGATCTGGGAGGAGGAGGAGGATATCCCATTCTCTATTTCATCACCCGATATTTACAGCCCACTACCATTGTTGAAACAGGGGTTGCTGCTGGATTCTCTTCTTATGCTTTGCTTTCTGCCATTGATGTGAATCGTAAAGGAAGCCTATATAGCAGTGATTTCCCTTATTTTCGATTGCCGGAACCGGAGCGCTACATCGGTTTTGTTGTCAAAGAGTCGCTCAAGAAATTCTGGAACTTGTATTTAGAAGGTGATGAGATCAATCTGCCTCGAATCCTTCAAAAAGTAAATGAAATTGATCTTTTCCATTACGATTCTGACAAAAGCTATTCTGGTCGAGAATTTGCGATCGCAACGCTCAAGCCTCACATGAGTGACACTGGCATCGTCTTAATGGATGACATTCAAGATAACTCATACTTCTATGACTATGTTGATCGAGAAAATCCTAAATCATGGTACGTCTTTGAATACCAAGGAAAATATATTGGCATGCTAGGAGCACTCGATAAACTCAATGAAGAGTAATTTTATCTGGGAGATACCTTGGAAAGCAATTGAAACTCGACAATACCTGCTTTAATCCAGCTGTTATCCCAATTAGGATGTTTGAAATGTGCGGTATATATGGCATATGGGCAGAAGCACCAGAGATTACTTCGCGAAATTTCTTGGTTAAAGCAGGAATTGCTTTGCTGCACCGAGGCCCTGACCATCAAGGAAAATGGTTTGACCCAGTTAGCAATGTTGGTTTAGGTCATTGCCGTTTGGCGATTCTTGATTTGTCTCCTCAAGGCCATCAGCCCATGCAGTCCGCTGATGGCCGCTATGTGCTGACGTTTAATGGTGAAATCTACAATTTTGCAGAGCTTAAGGCAGACTTAGCCTGCTTGGGGCATTCCTTTCGCAGCACTTCAGACACCGAGGTCATGCTGGCTGCCTTGAGTGAATGGGGTCTAGAAGCAGCCATTCGGAAATTTGTGGGGATGTTTGCGTTTGCTCTCTGGGATCGAGCAGACAAGTCATTGTACTTATGCCGCGATCGCTTTGGAGAAAAGCCTCTATATTATGGTTGGCTTGGGCAAACCCTGGTTTTTGGGTCAGAAATCAAGGCCCTGCAAGCACATCCCCAATGGCAGGGCCAAATTGACCGGCAGTCGCTAACCCTCTTTCTCCGTCATAGCTACATTCCTGCCCCCTATTCAATTTATCAAGACGTTTATAAACTGCCACCGGGGACGCTGCTACGCTTACAGACGCCGTCGCCCAGTCCCCGCCCGACGCCTCAGCCTTATTGGTCGATGGCAACTGCCACCACAGCAGGGCAACAGTCCCCTTTTGAAGGCAATGCCAATGAGGCTGTCGAACACCTTGATCAGCTTCTCAGGACGACCATTCGGCAACAAATGGTTGCGGATGTCCCTTTGGGAGCCTTCTTATCCGGAGGCATTGATTCTTCCACCGTGACGGCGCTGATGCAGGCTCAAAGCTCCCGGCCGATTAAAACGTTTACCGTAGGGTTTCACGAGGCTGACTACAACGAAGCTGAAGTAGCCAAAATGGTTGCTCGTCACCTCGGTACTGACCACACGGAGCTTTACGTCACTGCTAAAGAAGCGCAGGCAGTCATTCCCCAACTACCGGCACTCTATGATGAGCCTTTTGCTGATCCTTCTCAAATACCGACCTTTCTTATTGCTCAACTCGCTCGCCAACAAGTCACTGTCAGTTTGTCAGGTGATGGCGGCGACGAAATTTTTGGTGGCTACAATCGCTATCTTTGGGCGGGTCGAATTTGGCAACAGGTGGGTGGGATTCCACCCAGGGTTCGACAGGCGATCGCCCAACTGATCACCCGTCGCTCTCCCCAATCCTGGAATCACACCTGGAAACAACTGTCACCCCTGTTGCCCAAAAGTCTGAATCAACGTCTACCTGGAGAAAAACTACACAAGTTAGCGATCGCTCTAGCAAGTGATAGCCAAGAGGACATGTACCGACGTCTTGTGTCTCAATGGCAATCCCCCACTGATCTGGTTTTAGGGGTCAAGCAAGAACCATCAACCCCCTTGACTGAGCCATCACAATGGCCAGAGCAGCAGGATTTTATTCCGTGGATGATGTACCTAGATACGATCACTTATTTGCCAGATGATATTTTAGCCAAGGTGGATCGGGCCGCTATGGGCGTTAGTCTAGAGACCCGCATTCCGTTTTTAGACCATCAGGTGGTAGAGTTTGTCAGCACGTTGCCACTATCCTTCAAAATTCGGCAAGGACAAGGTAAGTGGCTCCTCCGTCAGGTTCTCTATCGATATGTCTCACCAGCATTGATAGAGCGTCCAAAGATGGGGTTTAGTGTGCCCATCGGCAACTGGCTCAGAGGACCTTTACGCGACTGGGCGGCAGCTCTCCTGGATGCAGACCGACTCCAGCGAGAAGGGTTTCTTAATGCTGATCTCGTGCAGCAGCAATGGCAGCGTCATCTCTCGGGCCAGGAAAACCTGCAATATCCTTTGTGGAATGTCATTATCTTTCAAGCTTGGTTAGAGAATTATGGCACCACTTAAACTGCAGATTCCCTGGTGGGCCAAACTATCTATTAAACTAATGCTCGCTCGGCTGCCTTTAGGATATTCTGCTTGGCGAAGATTACCGATTTTCAAACATGGTTTTATGGCGAGTCCTGAATACGCCTATCGGATTTTTGAAAAGCATATTAGCGGACTGGATTTGCCGTCAGGCTTTGTAAGTCTTGAACTAGGGCCAGGCGATTCACTCTTTTCTGCCTTGATTAGCTACGGATTAGGCGGACGATCTAGCTATCTGGTTGATACTGGTGCTTATGCAATAGAGGATATCGACGCCTATCAAGCCATGGCTGATTTTTTGCTGACGCAAGGAATTCCTTTGCCTAACATAGACAATAGCAACTGTCTTGAGCAGACTTTAAACACTGTTTCAGCAAAATATTTAACAGATGGAATTAATTCGTTGAGGACAATTCCTTCAGCATCGGTTGATTTTGTTTGGTCAAACGCTGTGCTTGAACACGTGCGCCGCCACGATTTTCGAGCTGTGATGCAAGAACTACGACGTATTTTAAAGCCCAACGGCATCTGTTCCCATGAAATCGATTTGCGAGATCATCTAGGTAGTGGGCTTAACAATCTAAGATTTTCATCAAGTTTCTGGGAGCAGAATTGGATGGCGACGTCAGGATTTTACACCAACAGAATTCGCTATTCGGAAATGATTAAGATCTTTAATAAAACAGGGTTTGTTTTGAAAGAAAATATCATTCTGAGTCGCTGGGATGTGCTGCCAATTTCTCGAAACCGTCTATCCTCAGAGTTTCGAAACTTTTCTGACGAAGATTTAAAAATCGCTACATTTTCTGTTGTTTTAGAACCTAGCGATGGCTGATGTTGTGGTTTTAGATGGTGAATATCTGCCAAAAACTATATGAGAATTCTGTTTGTCATAACCCGAGCCGATACGGTAGGAGGAGCACAGGTTCATGTGAAAGATCTCGCCGCCGCCCTCATGCAAATGCACCATGAAGTGCTCGTGGTTACAGGCACGGCGGGACACTACAATCAAGTTTTAGACACTCTAAACGTCAAGAATATTGCGCTGTCGAATTTTGTGCGTTCGATTGCTCCTGTTCAAGATCTGAGAATTTCTGTCAAGCTTAAAGAAATCATTCAAACCTATCGACCTGATTTAGTCAGCACACATTCTAGCAAAGCCGGATTATTAGGGCGAATTGCTTGCCGATTAGAAAGAATCCCTTGCTTGTTTACAGCACACGGTTGGGCATTTACCCCAGGAGTTCCTGTAGGCAAGCGGTACTTTTATCAATCTCTTGAATCGTTGGCGTCTCCTTTATCAGAACACATTATCTGTGTGTCTGAGTATGATCGCTACCTCGGCGTTCAAGCTGGGATAAATCCCGACCGACTGATTACTGTTCACAATGGGATGCCTGACATTCAGCCGAAATATTGGGCAGACCCAGTAGGAAAAGGTGTGGTTAATCTTACGATGATCGCTCGCTTTGACCAGCAGAAGGACCACACGACGTTACTACAAGCGATTCAACCGATCAAGAACTTGCATATCAATCTAGTCGGTGATGGGCCTAATCTAGACAATGCAAAAGCCTTGGTTGAGCAACTAGATATTGAAGACAAAGTCAGTTTTTTGGGCTTTCGCTCCGATATTCCTGAGGTGTTAGCCCAGTCACAAATTTTCGCGTTGATTTCCCGTTGGGAGGGCTTTCCGCGCACGATTATCGAAGCTATGAGAGCTGGATTGTGTGTTGTTGCTAGCCAAGTAGGTGGCGTAGCCGAAGCGGTGAGTGATGGTGAGACTGGTTTTTGTGTGGCCAGGCAAGATGTCGCAATGCTCAGAGAACGGCTTGCCCAACTGGTGGCTGAGCCAGAACTGAGACTGCGGCTGGGGCTGGCCGGTCGACAGCGGTATGAAGCGAACTTCACGTTTCAAAGAATGTATGACCAGACCTATCAGGTGTATGAGCGGGTTTTAGCTTGCGAGGGCAAGTTGTGATGCCACAGCCAGTGCCAATAGTTATGACGGGGGCAACCGGTTTGATGGGGCAGATGCTCGTCAAAAAGCTGAGTCAGGCAGCTCCAGATACCGCGCTGACTTGCATTACGCGATCGCCGACTCAGCATTCTATGTTGCAAGCCGTCAACCCGAATCTTACTTTTATCTCCGGCGATACAGCTCTACCAAAGACTTGGCAACACATTTTTGCGCAATATGTGCCTAAAACTCTCATCCATTTGGTGCAGCTCCGGCAGATACCGACAATTCTGGCCGCTCTGGAACCAGTACAGCATCTACCTAGACTCATTGTGATTGGCACAACGGGCGTTTATTCACGCTACAACGTTTATTCTCAAGAATATCAAAAGGCAGAAGCGGCCTTGAGCCAGTATCGCGGCTCTTATTGTGTGCTCAGACCCACAATGATTTATGGGTCACATAGGGATAAGAATCTGCATAAGCTAATCAAGTTTTGCGATCGCTATGGTTTTTTCCCTGTTTTTGGTTCTGGCCAATGTTTGCTGCAGCCAGTCCATGCTGACGACTTAGCCCGAGCGCTCCTTGCTGTGTTTCTCAATCCTGAAATTCAGGGAACCTACGATCTGTCTGGAGGAACAGTGGTTTCATTTCTAGATCTTTTAACGTTAGTTGAAAAGCTGTTGGGAAAATCCGTTCACCCGCTGCGAATTCCTTACGGTTTAGGTGTGGTGTCAGCGACGCTGGCTGAGCGCTTGTTAAGAACTCGCTCGCCAATTCGCAAGGAACAAATCTTGCGCCTTCAGGAGGACAAAGCGTATTCTCATGCTGCGGCCACTGCCGACTTTGGTTATGCGCCTCGCTCGTTGGAGGACGGTATCGTTCAGGAGATCGCCCTTTTGAGAGCCGAAGGCATTATCTAAACCGATGGGCTTAAAGATGTTTTCACTGGCTGTCGTGAGTTTTGGGTTGGCAATCGTGCTGACTGGCTGGGTCAAGCAGCGTTTTAGCCGAGAGATGCTGGATATCCCTAACGATCGCAGTTCCCACACCCAACCCACACCTCGGGGCGGTGGTCTCGGATTTTGCCTGGCTTTTGCGGTCACGAGCCTGATTGGTTGGGGGCTGTCACATTTCTGGCCAGCGGCGGCTCTTAATCTTTTTCCCAATCCGCTCTATGTGGTGCTGGTATTGCTGCTGCTAGCGGTTGTAGGTTTGTTGGACGATCGCTTCACCCTGTCCGCTAAGGTGCGCTATGCCGTGCAGTTGAGTGCAGCGGCGATCGCTCTTTTGAGTTTTGGCGCATTTTCTCTGACTGGGCTGCCGGAAACGCTGTGGGTGGCGGTGCTCATGGGCGGTGTCACGTTGATTGGCTTCACGGCGCTGGTTAACTTCTATAACTTTATGGATGGGCTGGATGGGCTGGTGGCCAGTGTGACGGCCCTTCAGTTGGGGTTTCTGGCGCTGTATCTACAGCAGCCGATTTGGTGGCTGCTGGTGGCAGCCCTGCTGGGCTTTTTGGGGTGGAACTGGTCCCCCGCCAAAATTTTTATGGGGGATGTGGGCAGTACAGTGCTCGGTGCCAGCGTGGCGATCGCCCTGATGGTGCCAGCCGCTGATCCCAGTTTGAATGTCGTGGCTCTAGCGATTACCCTGCCCCTCACTGCCGACGCAGTTTACACATTGACGCGCCGCTTGTTGAAGGGCGAAAATATCTTTCAGGCGCATCGCACGCATCTCTATCAGCGGTTGCAGCAGTCGGGATGGAGTCATGGCCGCGTGGCGATCGCCTATGGCCTGTGGACGGTGCTGCTGGCAGTACTGATCGGGGAGTGGGATGGTGTCGGTAGTCTGCTGGGACTCGGCATCAGCGGCTTAATCATCCTTGGGGGTGAATATTATTTGAACGCCCAGCTTCAGACGACTAGGCCCAGTCAGTCCTGATGACTGCTGGCCAACTCTTATCCGGCTGCCAGCTAATTGCTCCGGTGCGGTACGTCTTGATCCCTGAAGCCTTTTTGTCGCTTAAGCCCCCTCCTGGGCTAATCCTGTAGGGGTTTCCAGGAACCTCATATTACTTAGCTTTCGGCTTCCATAATGGTGGCGGAGATCGCCCTTTTCTATCGGCTTAAGTACTGTAGACAACCGGTCGGGTAGGCTTCCAGCCTGCCTCCATAACCAGCTTTTTCAAGGGTTGCGGGGCGTTCAGGACGGCCAGGATGGCCATCGAACAAGAGCGCA
>CALCCA010000002.1 GCA_937899725.1 uncultured Halomicronema sp. | reverse complement strand
ACTCTGGACATTGCATCGCAAATTACCCTGGTTCATCTCCTAATTATGCAACGCCCAAAATTCCAATCGCCTACATGGATTGACGGTTAACCTGATGCGCTCTCGATCTGCGGCATAGCTCAAGCAAGCGAGGATGTCAGTCTGGGTTAGATGGGGAAAGTCTTCGAGAATTTCGTCATAGGTCATGCCGGAAGCGAGATAGCCCAAGACGTCGTAAACGGTAATACGCAGGCATCGAATGTAGGGCTTGCCACCCCGTTTTCCAGGTTCAATGGTGATGATATCTGAATACGGCATGATCTGGACTGAGAGATGCGAGGCGATCGCTTTCTATTTTAGTCAATATCAGGTTCCAGCCAAACTGCCCTGCTTCATCTCTTACTTTGTGACGCCTGAGTTACGGGGCGATCGCTCAGGCAGATCGCCATCAAGATATCCCCCCATCAGCAAGTCCCTTTAGAACAGGACGCGCTGATTTTGATGATCCGAAAGGGCCGTTAAATCCACTGTCAAATCATCAGTAAGCTGGCGGGCCGTCGTCTTCAGTTCCTCAGCGGTGAGGGGCCGTTTTTGTTGGGTCGGCAAATAGGCAGACACGTCTAACGCTGGGCCAAAGGCGATTTCGACGCTGCTGCGCCAGTGCGGGTTAGGGATGTCGTATCGCAAACTGACGGGAATCACTTTGATGCCCAGATTGTGGGCTTGGGCTTCGGCCTGGAGAGCAATGCGGGCCAGCCCCGGTTTTAACCGATGCACCTGGCAATCGCGAAAGATGCCCCCTTCGGGGTAGATCACCATCACTTGAGCTTGCTGCAGCAAATCGATGCCGTGCCGCAGGCTGGAAACGCTGGGCGATCGCACGTTGACCGCAAATCCGCCCAAGCGACGGATGAACCAGCCCTGCAACCCTTTAACCTCGTCAGAGGTCACCATAAAGTGCAAGTCTCGCCCTGTGACTGAGCGCCCTGCCGCATAGGGAATGATGATCGAGTCCCAGCGAGCCCGATGGGTCGGGGCCAAAATAATCGGCCCTCGGTGCGATAAGTTTTGCTGCCCTCTAATTTTGACCTGACGGAAATAGCTGGGCACAATCAGCTTTTCCCCTAAAAAGTAGGCCAGTGGGGTCAGCCAGGGAGAGCACCGTGACAAAGCGAGAGAATGATTGTTGAATGACGGGGAACTCAGACTAGCAGTGGACATAGACGTAGATGGGTGCAGTGACTATTTTCAGAGCCCCTACGATTGAAGGTGGCTGATTTCGTTACAGATAACGTAACGGGAAAGTCTAGAGGTCGCCGCTAAGGCTAGACACTTTTTGGGATTGTCATGGCCTCTCATGTTTGGTGTTCTCAGTAGAGACTGTAACCATTTTCCCCCAGGACTTAGCTGAAATCATCGCTGTCTGCAATTCAGCCATTTGATTTGTTTTTGCCGTCCTAAAAGTTGGTTTGAGCCGGATTGTTCAATCTGTTTGCTGGCACAGGGTGCGGTTTGTACTGGTGGTTTCAGGGCTGGTTCGATCGCGGGCGATCGCCTTGCCCTAACTCTCATGCTGGCTCAGGGTCAATGCCCAAGGCCCGTCGTTGTGCCGCTAATTGCTCTGTTCGCTGTTCCGCTCGTTCGGTATCGGTGAGCCGCCACTGACCCGCCGCATCACACCAGCGCAACCAATGCGCCGGAATCCCCTCAAATTCTCCTGCCCAGACTCCTAGGCCAATTTCTAAGTCGTCTAACCAAACGAGCGGTGGCTCGGGGCTAAGAGATTGCTCTTCATAGCGAGTGCCGACCAGCTTGAAATACCGTAGTTTTTGACTATAGCGACTGTAGACCAGGTAGTGCGGCACCCGCAGATAGCGCTCATATACTTCCAGTTTGCCAGGCAGCGTAGCGTCAGCGGACAGGTCCGGCTCAGCTGCCGACGCGGCAGTTATTTGGTCTTGGGGGTTATAAAACCGGCCCAAATCTTCCCGCTCGGTGCACGGTGACAGAAACTCGATCGCGACGGTGGGGGCCGGCCCTTCTTGCCACACCACATAGCTGCGACGCAGGTCACGACCTTCATAAAGGCGCAGTACGTCTAAAGCCAAAAACCAGTCGGGCCGCTTGTGCCACAGCGGATGATGCACGTCGTAGTAAAGATTCAGATCGCTGCCGGTAAACCATCGGTCACGCTGATAGGCCGATAGAGTTAGGGTCCGGCTCAATAACTGGGGCTGCAAATCATGAAATTCGTCGGGTAAGCCAGGTTCCTCAGGAAACTCGCTGGGCAAATCGTACATGGTCGGCAGGGTCGCGCGCGGTGGGCGCGGCGGGTCAGCCTGGGGCATGGCCAGGCCAGTGGTGTCGTGCATGGTGATGGCCCACTTCAATCAACAGCGGCGAGTGTTCTTATTCTAAAGGACGTGACTGGGGGGACTGCGATCGCAGCCGTACCTGTAACGCTGACTCAACCGCCACCGGATGGAGCGCTAGACCTCACGACGGTGACCACTAGCACTGTGTCCGTGAACTCATCTCACGCCGCCCGCCGCCGGGCTTATTCTTCGCTATCGGCGTCAGTCAACTCATCGGCGTCAATTGGCTCAGCGGTGACTTCACCCGCTTCGTCAAAGGTGACCAAAAACTGGGCTACGGGCTCGTCAGTCGTGGTCGTCGTATCGACTGAAATGAAGGTCAGCTCTGGCAGTGGGGTGCTGTCAACATTGATGAGGGCAGCATCATTTTCATATTTGTAGCCTAGAATATCACCCGATTCTGAGACTGCGACGCGATAAATCAGGTCGTCTTCGAAGGCGACCTCGGCGTCTAAGGCATCGGCTAAGCTGTCTTCTAACTCGGCTGCTAACTCGCTCAGGGTCTCGGTATCCGTAATCGCCGCTGCCGTTGCCAGGCGGTCGAGTGCTACTCCCGCCGCAATGGGGTCGGCGACAGTGGCGTCGTCGTCAGAATCGGTACCGGCGGCGCGATCGCCCGTGGCGGTTTCAGAGTCGTCAGGAGGAGCTTCCGCTTCCGCCAAATTAGCGGCTTCTTGTTCCACCAGTTCCGAGAGCGACGCGCCTTCACTTTCGCGGCGCTGCACCTCAAACTCTGGTACCGGCGGCAGAAAGAACAGGGCTGCTGCCGCCGCCAGGGTCGATAGGCCCACTGCTGCGGGCACCGCCCGCTGAGCCATCGGCTCCGCTGGGCGAACATGGCGGCGATCGAGGGATGACAGCTGCAGGGTGAGGTCAGGTAGGGTGAGCGTATCGGCTAGGAGCTGATCAACCGCTTCGACCAGATCAAACAGCTGCACTGAGTTCAGCTCTAGGGTCTGGCGCGTCGCGGTGCCATCGGCGGCAGTTACGGTGGCCATTAAGTGATGACGATGGTGCTCGCCCGGTTTGAGGACGACCGGCTGGGCTGCCGAGACCTCTCCTGGCAAGGGGTAGGGAATACCGCTCAGCAGCGATTGTGCGTAGTCGCTCACGGTTTTGACCAGTGCGTCGAGAAACTCCCGACCGCCACTGAGGACGTGGGGCGTACCGGGAAAAATGCATTCTGAGTTGAGGACCACCGTGAGGGGCGCCATCGGGTCGGTGTCGTCGCCCGTATTCAGCCCTTCCAGCTTGAGGTTGCAGTTGGGCAGGGTGTATTGGCGTTGAACGGTCATACGACTTCTCCGTCAAACAGGCTGCTCCAGAGGCGCTGCGGGCCTTGGGTGCCGGTACAAAATAGTAGGCGAGTCAGTAGCGAAATCGCCAGCTCGTTGAGTTTTTCGTCGGTGCTGTAGGCAATCACACCGGCTCGCTGTGGGTTCATGCGAGCCCGAAATAGGCTGCGAAATCTTAGCAGATAGTCGGCTAGCCGAAAATGATGATCAAACGCGAGCTGCTTATCGCTGAGCTGCTGAGAGCCCAGCAATAGCTGACGCATCAGTACGGATAGGCGCTTGGCCAAAAAGCAAATCACGATGGTCAGCGCTTTGGCCTCGGCGATCGATAAGGGATCGCGCTGGTTTTGTCGCCGCATGGGGTTGGTGCTACGGATGCGCCAGAGCTTTACGCGACCGGGAATCACCGACTGCAGGCCGAGCTGGTCTGACACTTTGAGCAGGGCCTCTGAACCCGCCACGTCCAGCGATTCGATCGCCAATATGAGCAAATCCAGATCCATCCGCACCCGGCGCGGGCAATCTTGGGTCGGCAGATTGGGGACCGGCAGCGTTTCTAAAATTGAGGGCGCCGAGGGCGCTGGAGGACTGTCGAGTTGCATATCCTCAGTTCAGTAGGGCAGCAAAATTAAAGTACACACAAAAGGCGCTTCTACAGTGGCCTGGCCCAACGGTGAAAACACCATCATAGCTTTGACACACAAGCGCCCAACATACCGCAAAACGAGTCATTGCACCACTGCGATTCGCCAAAGTCCCCCTTGGCATCAGGGCAGCGAGGTGACCGAACCCGCTCCAAGGTACCCAGCTGAAACGGCAATCATTCAATTTCTTCCATACTCTTGATGAACCAGTCACCCTCCTGGCGCACCAGCTCGTAGCGCATGTTGAGGTCGCGATCGTAGGAATTGCGGTTGTTGAGCGTCCCCAGTTCATAAAATTGGGCGACTTCTTTAACCTGAGCCTCAACTGTCAGAGTCTCGGCAGTGGGGTCATCAGGCTCCACCGACAGCACCTCAACCGAATGCTCGAAGGTGTAGTACCAGCTGTCGCGTTCTCCTCCCAGAGCCTGGTTCCGCCACTCGGTCAGCACCGGCTCGACCAGAGCCGTCTCCAGATTGTCCATGGTGTGTTCTGGCCCGAGGGCTTCGCGTTTGGCCGACAACCAGGCGGTGATGGTGCGTTCAGCGATATCTTTGATGCCAATTTGCGCCTCGGGCGGTGGCGGCGTGGGAATGTTGACCGGCGGCCTGATCAGGCTAATATCGAGCGCGGGCCGTTGAATTCTCGGGCCGCTGAAGGCTGACCCCACCCAACTAAAGGCGCGCACCGTGACCAAGCCCAAGAGGCCCATCGTCACTGCCCCCACCGTCACCACCCCAGCGAGGCGACCCCAATGGGGCGATCGCGATGACCGCTCAGTTGGTTCCAGCGGCTCCGGAGGCACGACCGCTGCCGAGGGGCGGTGACCGTTTTGCGACGGGGCAAACGAGCGGCTTGACCCCGAGGCCTGGAGTTGCCCCTCCGGCGATAGCTGTGAGACGCGCTCGGCGACGCTCAAACCGATTTCTTCGCGAGTTGTATTGGCGTCAGCGCTGGGGCGAGCCGGCGGGGTGCCCCCGACCGGAGCGTCGGTATAAGCTGGGGTGACCGGGGCCGACAGGGTGGGCAATGGCGGCGGCGGGCCGAAGGCCATCGCCCCGGCTGCCAAGGCATCGGGAGCAGCCGTCGATTGAGGCGACTCGGCAAGCGCCGGGGCGGGCATCGTCTCTAAAAAAGACTGCACCTGAGGGTCGGCGAAATAGTCTTTCAGCAGGGTTTGCTGCTGGGCCAAATCGCGAAAGTGGTGAAACACCTCCTCTTGGAGCCACCGCTCGGCATAGAGGCACAACCCCGGCAGCAAGTCTGGCGAGCCTTGAGAATGTTCGCGGATAAAGGCTAGGGGTTCGTATTCTTGGCTGCGTTCTAGGGCACGGCCCGCTTCTTCAGCCTGACCGAGCAGCAAGGAACAGACCGCTTGCTCTAGGTAGACATCCTGTCGCGCGCCCACCCGTTCTAACAGCTGCTTGGCACGTCTGACGAGCGCCGGTTGGTGAAAGGCAAAGCCGCGGGCGAGCAGGGCATACACCGCCAGATAGGTGGCGACGGCCGAAGGGCGCCGTGCTTCGGCCTCAAAAATTTCCTGCTGTTCGCCGGCGGTCAAATAGCCTCGCAGCTGCTGAATAAACCGCAGAAAATCATCGGTCGAGAGACCCGATAAATCGTCGCCGATGCCATCAATGCCGCCCCGGTCTTGCAGCATCGTTTTCAAGAGTTTGACGCCCTGGCGGCGGGGAGCGGTTTGATCGACCGGTCGAGCCACCAGTTCTAACACCCGATAGGGGCGCAGCTTGTACAGATCAGACTGCAGCTCACTGCGAATGACCGGAAAGCTATTTTCTTGCACCAGCAGCGTTTGGCCCGTTTCTAACGACTCTGCGGCATTTTCGTATTGGTTTTGCTGCCACTGCTCGCGACCCAGCTCTAAGCAGGCCAGGGCGAGGGTTAGCACGATATCGGCTCTGACCGCCGCCGGCTCACCGTAGCGGCCATCGCCTAAATTGGCGTCGCCATGGGTCACAAAAGGCCGCCCCAAGCGAATCGCGAGTTCGTATTCGCCTAGTTCGAGCAGAATCAGGAGCGCTCCGACAAACTGGGCGTCCTCAATGTCAACAGTGGGGGTGTAAGGTTCTGGCGATCGCACCGGGGTGGGGTCGGCGGCCAACGATCGCAGGGCCGCTTCCCCGACCTGTGGGTTTAACTCGGTTGCGGCCCCGGTAGCCGGGCTGGCTTGGGGCGGAGTGAGCGCTTCCGCCGTGTAGGCGCGGCCCAAAAATTGCGCATCGTATGACTGCCGCTGCTCAGCATCGGCGAGCAGGGTATAGGCTTCATCAATCAGGGCTTTGCGCGACTCGATCGCAATTTCAGAATATTCCCGTCGCGGTAGCTGCAGAGTGCGATCGCGATGGGCCTGCTTCAGTTGGTCGGTCGTTGCCTGAATGGGCAACCCCAGTATTCGATAATGATCCAGTGGAATCCGCACTGCTGTCTTGTCCCCAAGTGCCCATCTTGCTATCAGTCGTTCGGGCCATGCCCGCGGCCATCATGGCGGGCATGGCCCCCGCCCACCCGTTTGCTTCAGAAACCTGTTCGTAAATCGTTCCTCATAATAGGTCGGTTGTCGAGTTCTTGACCGCCCAATTTAAGTTCCTTTATGGCCAACTACCGCTGCTGATGTCTAAAGTCAGATACCGGTATAAGATTGATGAGATTTCCGCCTGCCCCCCAGGGGTCGCCCCCTGACCCACACCGCGATATGGGCGCAAGGTCTGTCCTCAAGATAATTCTAAGGTTGAGAAACCTTATCAAAAGGACAATATTGTTTATTGTGTAAAGTTGGAACTGCCGTCAAGGATACGTCAAACCCATGGCTCAGGAACGGACCCTACCCGTATTTAATGCAACCGATGCCCTCGTGACCGCCGAAGAAGGGCTCACCATTTATGAGGACATGGTACTCGGCCGCTACTTCGAAGATAAGTGCGCGGAGATGTATTATCGGGGTCGCATGTTTGGCTTTGTGCATCTGTATAACGGTCAAGAGGCGGTCTCTTCTGGGGTGATCAAGTGTTTGCGCACCGATGACTATGTCTGCAGCACCTACCGCGATCACGTCCATGCGCTGAGCGTGGGGGTGCCCGCGCGCAACGTCATGGCGGAGCTGTTTGGCAAAGAAACGGGCTGCAGCAAGGGTCGGGGCGGCTCAATGCACCTGTTTTCGGCGGAGCATAATTTGCTTGGCGGCTTTGCTTTTATTGGCGAAGGCATTCCGGTGGCTCTGGGAGCGGCCTTTCAATCGCACTATCGCCGTAACGCGTTGGGCGATGCCGCTGCCGATCAGGTGACGGCCTGCTTCTTTGGGGACGGCACCACCAACAACGGTCAGTTTTTTGAATGCCTCAACATGGCCGCGCTGTGGCAGCTGCCAATTATCTTCGTGGTGGAGAATAACAAGTGGGCGATCGGCATGGCCCACGATCGCGCCAGTTCGCAAACGGAAATTTATAAAAAAGCCAGCGTTTTCGGTATGACCGGCGTCGAAGTTGACGGCATGGATGTCCTCGCCGTCCGGGGGGCTGCCCTCGAAGCGGTGCGTCGCGCTCGCGCGGGCGAAGGCCCGACGCTGATTGAATGTCTCACCTACCGGTTTCGCGGTCACTCGCTGGCCGACCCCGATGAGCTGCGGTCGAAAGAAGAGAAAGAAGAGTGGCTGGCCCGCGACCCGCTGAAGCGTTTTGAAACATACCTGCTTCAGCAAAACCTGGTCAAAGGCAGCGACCTGAAGGCCATTCGCGATCGCATTCAAACCCTGGTGGATGAAGCCGTTACCTTTGCCGAACAGAGCCCTGAGCCCGACCCCAGTGAACTCTATCGCTACATTTTTGCCGAGCGTTAGGCCCGACTGGTCAACGCCATCGCTCCAGATTGCCCGCGACCGGATGGATTTTTTTTGCTTTGCATCGTCAGAGCGGCCCGCACACTCTCTTGTTTTTTCAACTTTCTAGAAGCAGACCTATGGCAGATACTCTCTTGTTCAACGCTCTCCGCGAAGCCGTCGATGAGGAAATGGGCCGCGACGATACCGTTTTTGTTTTAGGCGAAGACGTCGGTGTCTACGGCGGTTCCTATAAGGTCACTAAAGGACTCTACGAAAAATACGGTGAGTTTCGCGTGCTGGACACGCCCATTGCGGAAAATAGCTTTACCGGCATGGCCGTCGGTGCAGCCATGACCGGGCTACGACCCATCATTGAAGGCATGAACATGGGCTTTTTGCTCTTGGCCTTTAATCAAATTGCTAACAACGCCGGGATGCTGCGCTATACCTCGGGCGGCAACTACAAAATTCCGATGGTGATTCGCGGCCCAGGTGGCGTCGGACGGCAGCTCGGGGCCGAACATTCCCAGCGACTAGAGGCCTATTTTCAGGCGGTACCGGGGCTCAAAATTGTGGCTTGTTCCACGCCTTACAACGCTAAAGGCTTGTTGAAATCCGCCATTCGCGACAACAATCCTGTCCTGTTTTTTGAGCATGTGCTGCTCTACAACCTGAAAGAAGACTTGCCCGATCATGAATACCTGGTGCCTCTTGACCAGGCGGAGGTGGTGCGTCCGGGTGAAGACGTCACCCTGTTAACCTATTCGCGGATGCGTCATCATGCGATGCAAGCCGCTAAAAAGCTAGAGCAAAAAGGGTTTGATCCAGAAGTGATCGACCTGATTTCACTGAAGCCGCTGGATTTCGACACCATTGGTGCTTCGATCAAAAAAACGCATCGCGTGATCGTGGTGGAAGAATGCATGAAAACGGGGGGCATCGGCGCTGAAATCGTCGCCTCGATTAACGATCGCTTTTTTGATGAACTGGATGCCCCGGTGCTGCGCCTGTCATCGCAAGACATTCCGACACCGTACAACGGCAAGCTTGAGAGCCTGACGATTGTGCAACCGCAAAAAATTGAGGAAGCGGTTGAAAAGATGATGGCACTCCAGATCTAGTGCCGTATTTGCGGTTCGCTATGAGCCATTATCCCGGCTGTGGGTGGCGCGATCGGGCAAGCAAGTTGTCCCTTAAACGATCCAGGTGGCGGCGATCGCCCGTGGAATCGCTTTTTGCACTCACGCTCTTAAGCGGTAAGTCAATTCCATCCAAACGTTGTGGGGCTTGAGCCGGTAAAGCTGCGCCCCCCGCAGCCATGGACATTGAGGCTGACAGCTGCGCTGACGCCCGGTGATCGCCAACAATTGGGGCATTCAGCACAATCTATACCCATCGTCCATGACGCTGTCGCGACATCCTCAAAAATGAGAAGCAGACTGTTTTTAGAGCAATTCTCTGAGTTTGAACCACCCATAGAATTGCCGTGGCTATCCCCCTAACCTTATTGAAAAAGGGACAGCTCAGTCCAGGTGTGGAATCGATCGCTTTTTGTGGACTGTGTTTGATATTTAGAGCATCGATAGCCATTTAGACTCTACGATTGTGAGGTAATTTTCTGACTCTCGCGGAGTTCTAAGAGATCCCAGAAATCGCTTTCATCGTCTTCCTTGTCCGGTTCTTCCGGGAGGTAGTAAAGCATCGCCCGGCGGATAAGCACGATGGCAATCCCGATGCCCATAAACTCCAAGAGGGTGAACATGATTTGAGTCATCGCATTCACCTGGGCAACTTGTTGATTGAATGCTGTGGTCCCGAAATCAGCGACCACAATATGCAAATTGAGGACAAAGTTGATCATGCTGGCGAAAAGGCTAATCATCAGTAAAACTTTCGTACTCTTGACGAGTGCCCCATACACCTTGGACTCGGCCAGTAACGCCTTGAGAGCCTTTTCCTGAGCTAATGAATCAGGGCCCATTCCTTGCATAAGAAAGTAGTACATGATGGGCTTGCCCAACATGATGGAAACCCCAAATACCACCACCGCAAACATCGAGCCGATACTGTCTTTCAAGGCAAACTGAACACCGTCGACAAACCAAAAGGCAAGTAAGCCGCGCAAGATCGCAAACATGCCCACATAGCTCGTGATGAAGTTAAATCGTCGGGTGACAAAGCATGTATCAAGCAAAATCCAAGCGACCGGCACGAGTGCCGCAAAGACGTAAGTGTTTACTGTCCCCAATTGCTCATTGAGGTTATTTAAAATCAGGATAGGAATAACGGCCCCCATGAAGATATCGAGGGCCAGTTTTACTTTGCGATTCATGGCTGAATAATTCTCCTATGCCGGTATAAAAATGGACGATTCAAAAAAGTTTTTGGTTTCACGCTGATATACACTCCGTTTTGAATTCATGTCCGTTTGGTATGAGGGCATTTGACGTGGTTTGCCCACGCCCAGAGACGCTACTCCGTCTCTAAACCCTACAGACCTCTCCCCATCGATAGTCCAAGGGGTATGTCAGAAAGGCAGAGGGACTTTGAAATCTGGCGCTTTTGGCAGGATGAGCGAGTTGCAAACGTCGGGGGCTCTGACGCTTTTGCAGGGCAGGGCAGACAGCCACAAAACGGTCCGGGTGGTGAGCTGCAGACGGTCTTGTCAGTGGCATCATGCCACCGCCAATGGGGTGATCGGGCCAGCTCATGAGGCCGAACGATGGCGATGCCGCGATAAAATTTCGCGGGCGGCCCGCAGACCACTTTCTAGCGCCCCATGAACGGTAGCAGTGCGGGTCGGATGAGTGGCCTCGCCAGCAAAAAATAGAACTTGCTCAACTGGCTGGGCGAGTTGCGATCGCAGCCCCATCCCATTGACGGGCACATAGGAATAAGCCATCCGCGCATAGGGATCAGCTTGCCAATCGACAAACAGTGCATCCGTCAATCGCTCTGCTAAGGGCTGTTCAAATATCTGTTCTAACTGCTGCAAACCAGCTCGAATCGAGCCTTCTCGCCCCAGTGCCCCTAAGGTATCCGCCCCCGTTGCGCCGGTGAAAGCAGTCAGTACCGGGGCCTCATTATGACGTTGCCAACCGGATCGCCACCAGAATTGCGTGTCTTGGGTGGTGAGGCAAGACTCCAACGCTCGCGGCCAAAAGGGCTGATCAAATTTCAGTATCAGTTTAGTGATATGTCCGGCACCGAGTCCCTGAATGGCATTGAGTTTAGATGCCGGCAATGGTGGGGTAAACTCGACGGCGTTGGCCTGCAGCAAGGCCAACGGTAGCGTGATCACAATCTGTTGGGCGGTGTAGATCTGAGCGGTGTCTGTCTGAATCTGGACCCCTGATGGGCTCCAGCCAATGCGGACAACGGGCGTGGCGTATTGAATGTTTAACCCAACGGCCAACTTTGCTAACAAATGAGAGTAACCTGGTCGCAGCCGAAAATAGCGATCGCCATCCCCGGCATAGGTTGACTCTGCCAGTCCATATACTCCAAGCTGATCAAGGTTGGCCCCATAGCTACCGCTGAGAAAATGGTCAACGAGGCGACGAGTATCCGGCGATAGCTCGATCTGCTGCCGCGCTAGAAACTGCGCTAAGCTCACGTCCGGTTTGCCTTCGTCAATCCAGCTAGCAATCAGCGCGTCAATCGGTGAACCATCCATCAAATCGAGCGCCTCTAACCCCGGCATGGTGGACCACTGCCGAAAGGGTAATAGCGCTTGATGGGCATAGACAAACTGGTGGCGATAGTGATCAAAGGCTGCCAGGGTGGCCAACCGATAACGCCGCACCCAGTCCCAGGTCGCGATGTTTTCACCATGGAGGAATTCCGCGCCGAGCTCGACGGGGTGTGGCGCAAAATCATAGTCGGTGTGGACTCTGCCTCCGACGCGATCGCGCGCCTCCAACAACAGTACAGAGCGGTTGGCATCTTGCAATGTCTGGGCTGCAGCTAACCCTGCGGCGCCTGCGCCAATCACGATGGTGTCGTAATGGGTTTGCTCCGGCAACGTTTGACCCGGCAAAGGCTGACACGCTTTACCGATCACCGGCATGACCGCAAACAAAGCCAATAATGAACGGCGAGTAAGGGGTTGCATAGAAAGGTACCTGCCCAGAGGCGGTAAAATTTGAACAGTGTTCATATTTCCAAAATAAGAACGCTGTTCACGTTTTGTCAACCCATCTCAAAATCGATGCCCGACTCGAAGTCTTCTCGTTCCTCCAAGCTCAATAAGATGCGGCGACAGCCTCAGCAGGCTCGCAGTCAGGAGCGAGTCCAGCAAATCCTTGACGTGGCCGAGCAGCTGTTTGTGGAAATTGGTTACGAATCAGCGACTACCCGAGCGATCGCTGCTCAGGCCGGCGTTTCAGTCGGGTCGATTTATCAGTTCTTTCCGGATAAAGAAGCGATTCTCAAGGCGTTGGCCATTCGCTATCTGCAGAAGCAGTATCAGCGGTTTCTCGACCTGCATACGCCAGCGGCCATGACGCTGCCGTTGCGCCAGTACGTGGATCAGATGATTGACGTGTTCGACCAGTTCTATACCGACTATCCGGGGTCACGAGCGATTTTTGCTCAGCTATTAGATACGATCACTTGGTCTAAAATCGAAAAAATCGATGATTTTGAATATCAGGTGATTGATGAACTCGCGCGATTTTTTCATGCCCGTGCGCCTAGTTTGGCGATCTCCAAGTGTGAGCGGATTGCCATGGTCATCACTAAGACCATTACTGAACTCTTGTGGCTGTCTCTGGGGGGAGACCCGGAGTTTCGCCAAGACTTGGTGGCCGAAACGAAGCTCTTAACGCTGAGTTATCTACAGCAATATTTACCTGAGTCTGCCCCAGAATAAGGCCCAACACCGCTTCTCATGGAGTCCAACCAGTCGCCCAGTCACGGATATTGCCATGTCATTTTGCTTGCAGCAGAAAGTCTTGACCAACGAAATATCCCTAGCTTACCGCGAGCAGGGTGCGGACGCGGCCGTGGTCATGCTGCATGGTTTAGCTGATCATGGCCTCGTGTGGCAGTCGCTGGCAGCACATTTGAGCGATCGCTACCGCTGCCTAGCGCCCGATTTGCGCGGTCACGGCAATAGCAGTAAACCACCTGAATCGGCCTACGATTCTCAGGTGCTCGCTGCTGACTTAGAAGGCTGGGCTGAGGCCCTCGGGCTCGACACGGTGCAGGTGATTGCCCATTCTTGGGCGGCGAAGATCGCCTTACTGTGGGCACAGCAGCAGCCTCAGCGGCTCCGCAGCTTGATTTTGGTCGATCCGTTTTTTGTCAATCGCCTACCCGGTTGGTTTCGCCCCACCTTCCCGATCCTGTATCGCACTCTGCCCTTTCTCAAGGTGATGGGGCCTTTTGCCAATGAGGATGCCGCTGCCGCAGTCGCTCAAGGACTCAAGCAGTATCGCGGCTGGAGCCCATTGCAGCAGGCGGTTTTTCGGGAGGGTATGGAACAGCGGGCGGATGGCAACTGGGGCAGTAAGTTTGCGATCGCGGCCCGCAATGGGGTATTTGACGATGTGCTACAGCGAGCTGGGCTGGCGCAAACGGTCAAGACGCCAACCTGCCTGCTGCTACCCGAACAAGGACTCAATCGCACCCGCTTTCAGATTAAGCCGTACCAGCGATATCTCCCCCAATTATCAATACAGCGCCTACCGGGCAATCACTGGCCTCACCTAGTGGAGCCGGAGGCCTTGAATCAAGCGGTAGCGGCGTTTCTTACCACGCAGTTGTGATCACGAGGTTCATCAGGGCTGGCTTTGGGGCGATCGCAATTCGATTGCCGTTTGGCACGACCCAAAATGTCTGTTATCAAAGTGATTTAGGACAGAACCCGCGATGTCTTGTGGGTTGACCAGTCCCTGGTCGCTACACGGAGTTTTCCAAGTAGTGAGCAATTATTGCCTGCGGTTTATGGTTGTTGCCGATCAAGATAGGCGGAATTGGCAACGGATTTTTGCGCAGATATAACTTGGATAGGTTTTGCAATCCGCCAATGCTTTTCGGCAAGCTGTTTAACTGGTTATAACTAAAATCGCAGGTTGAAAGATTGTGCAGATGGCCAAATTTTTCCGGTAGCGCTTTTAGTTGATTCTCGCGAAGCGATAGATATGACAGATTTTTGAGTTGGCCAATAGATGCCGGCAAGCTACTAATTTGATTATTCTGAGCGCTGAGCCATGATAGGGCTTGTAACTCACCCATCTCTTCAGGGAAATGGGTCAGACAATTGTGGGCAAGGTTCAAGCGAGATAGAGCTTTTAACTGGCCAATTTCTGGAGGCAAGCTGCTGAGCTGGTTGCAGTGCTTTATTTCGAGCTCTGATAGCTTGGTCAACTGGCCGATTTCTGCGGGCAAATGGCTGATCTTGACATGGCTTAAGATAAGTTGTGATAAATCTTTGAGCTGGCCAATTTCTGGGGGGAGGTTGCGGAGGGGGGTATGGCTGATTGAGAGACGTCTCAAATGCTGAAGCTGGCCAATTTCAGCGGCCAAACAATTTAGCGTTTCGCAGCACTCTAGATCGAGACTCAATAGCCCTTTCAGCTTATAAAATGCTGCGGGTAGATGACTCAAGAGAGGAGTCGTGATATGGATAACGCTTAGATTTTTGAGTTGGCCGATTTCATCAGAAATCTCCTGCAGACTGTGAGCAGATAAACGCAGCGTCGATAAATTCTGAAGCTGGCCAATTTCGGCAGGCAAGCACTTTAGATTTGACGTGTACAGTTCAAATGTTGATAAATTTTTGAGCTGGCCGGTTTCTTTGGGTAAATGACTCAGTTCACCTGCAGAAAGATGAAGCTCTGACAGATTTTCCAGCTGACCAATTGCTTTGGGCAAATGGCTCAGCTTATCGGTAAAAAGATGAAGCTCTGACAGATTTTTTAACTGGCCAATTTCGGCGGGTAGGTGGCTCAGCTGACGTACATTGAGTCTCAATTTTGACAGATGGTGCAGTTGTCCGATTGCGGCGGGCAAGCTGTGTAGCTCATCCGATCGCAGATCGAGAACCTTCAGATTCTTAAGTTGGCCGATTTCAGGGGGCAGCGTTTGCAGCGCATTGTGGCCACAAAGATTCTGAATAATGAGTGTCTCCAGGTGAGTTAACTGACCAATCTCGGGTGGGAGTTCGGTCAGCTGGTCTGATGGGTCTGATGAGATGTTGCTTTCTGTTAGATCCAGGGTGGTGGCGCCTTCTTGGGCGGCCTTGGCAATAACCTGCAGCAGTTCATCCCGTGTCATTGCTAAAGGGCCTCACTGGGTGATGAAGTTGCCTGCAGGCTAGCACTTGCCGCCGCGACATTGCCGCGTCAGGAGATCGCCCCCACCTCAGCAATTGACCGATAAAGCACCGCCCAGATCGCTGCGAACTCGGTTATCGTTGAAGCAAAATTTTTTATTTGTTGGCAGCGATGCAGGCATTAACGGGATTCTGGCAGTTTCTCAATACCGACGTCGGTGACATTCCGTGGGGAGAGCTGGCGGAAAAGGGCATCGAAACGGTGACGGCCACCAGCGATTTGGGCAGCACCGTCAGGGAGCAAGCGCCCAACCTCAAGCGGCTGCAGCCCCACCTCAAGCAAATCGAGCCCTTTCTGCAAACGCTAGAATCGCCCATGACTCAGCTGGCCGTTTCTGGTCTGCCTTTCATCTCGATCGGCATCGGCTTGCTGAGAATTTACCTGGACTTGGCCAAAATTGACCCCACCTACGAAAGCGCCGTCGCTATTGCTGCACAGTTGGCTTATCTGCAAAGCTTAGAAGCCGTCTTCGCAGGGGTTGATGATGAGGCCGTCCAGGCGAAGCTAGCGCAGGTGTCGCTGCAAAACCTGATTCAGCGGCAGCTGGCTCGACTCCAAACCGACCTAACGAAACGCGAAGCCGAAACGGTGACCAGTCGCTTTCGGGAGTCGGTGCTGGCAGAGCAGTTTAGCGCGGCCTTGCGGGACTGTTTGCAGCAGGCCGAGTTGGATAATGCCACCACCCAGCGCCTGGTGGAACAGGTCACCTGGGGCACCCATCGCTATTTGCACCAGGCCATTGCCGAAGCGGGTGACAGCGTCGCCCCCCTGGCGGAGATCTATCGCACCGGAGGGCAGGCCACCCAAGACCGCTACGACAGCATCGAAGATTATCTAGAAAAGCAGATCGCCCCGCTGCCCCAGGAGCAGATCTTTGACGAGGCCGATCCGCGCGTCACCTTTGCCGACCTGTATGTGGAACTCGATGTGCAGCCGCTGACCCAGTCCGGTGAGGTGGATCGTGAAGCAGAAGCCGTCAATATTCACGTTTGGGCGCAAGGGCTTTTAGAACAGGCCGATCAGCAGCCTGATCAGCCGCGCCGGGTGATGTTTATTGAAGGTGAAGCGGGACGAGGCAAATCGGTGTTTTGTCGCATGTTGGCGGATCGGGTGCGGCGCGAGTTGGCTTTTACCTATATTCCCATTTTGATAAGGCTGCGGCATTTGCGCGATGTGGAGACGAACCTGACTGAAACGCTGGAGAAATGCCCCGATCTGCAATCAGAGAGCTTTGCACAGAAGGAGGGCTGGCTAGCGGATCGCAATACTCGCTTTTTGCTGATTTTGGATGGCTTTGACGAACTGCTGTTAGAGGGTCGGGCCAGCGGCGGGTTGAAGGAGTTTTTGCAGCAGGTGGCCGACTTTCAGGCCCGCAGCCACCATCAATGTGTGGTGACGGGGCGGCCCCTAGCGCTGCAAGGGATTGATCGGCTGATTACCCAAACTAAAAACCTGGATCGGGTGCGGCTAGAGCCTATGGGCAATGACCTGCGCGAGCAGTGGTTAGCGAAATGGCAAGGCCATTTTGGCACAGCTGAGACGACTCGATTGCGGGCGTTTTTGCAGGCCTGTCCTGATGAAATTAGGGGCACCCTGGCGCGTGAGCCGCTGTTGCTGTACTTGCTAGCACGACTGCATCGCGAAGGCCAACTGACGAAAGCCATGTTTGTTGGTACGGCGGAGCAGCCGAGTGACCCCGCAGCGGCCAAGCTGTACATCTATCGCGAATCGGTGGACTGGGTGCTGGCCAAGCAGCGCCAGAACGAAAATTTGCGTCTGGCGGGCCTGGAAGAGATGGACGACCTGCGCGAGGTGTTGCAGGAAGCGGCGCTGTGCGTAGTGCAGTCGGGCAATGAGACGGCGCGGGTGACGATGCTAAAAAATCGGTTTCAAGATACGCTCAACCCGGTAGCTAATTTGCTCAAAGCCGCCCAGACAACGACCGGCCAGTCGGACGACAAAGCCCTGAACAACCTGCTCACCACCTTTTATCTCAAACCGAAGGAGGGAGAGCGAGGTTCGGTAGAGTTTGCCCACAAAAGCTTTGGGGAATATCTGTTTGCCGAGCGGCTGATCCGCGCTTTGGAGGACTGGACGAAAATGAACCGGCGTCACCGCCCAGTGATGGGGGACAGCGTCGTGTACGAACAAATCTACGACCTGCTGGGCTATGGCGGCCTGAGTGGTGAGATTGTGGGCTACCTGTTTGAGCTGCTCAGCGAAAGTGATATTGACTCTGTGCAGCTCTTTGAGCGGCTGCACAGCTTTTATCAGCGCTGGCACGATAGCGAATTCTTAAATCAGGGGCCGCTGGATGATCTGCCCCAGCAGGAAAATTTGCCCCTGAAAAAGATGCAGCAACTGCGGAATCAAGGGATTCCCATTGGGCTCAAGCAGGTGGACGTGTTTGCGGGTCTTAACATTCTGATTCTGCTGTTTAAACTGCATGCTCAGGCCCAATCCGACAGCTATCCCCACATCCCCGCCGCTGCCATGGCCCCAGCCATTACCTTTCATCCCTGCGGATCCCCTAACCCAGAGACCTTTGACGCAAACCGCTTGCTCGCCCTTATTCACTATGCCGACTCGTTAGGGGTGGGAACGTTTACCCGTACCGTGGGGCCGCATCTCGCTCGCGCCAATCTCAATCGCGCCAACCTCAATCGCGCCAACCTCAATCGCGCCAACCTCAATCGCGCCAACCTCAATCGCG
>CALCCA010000001.1 GCA_937899725.1 uncultured Halomicronema sp. | reverse complement strand
GGGTCAGGATCAGGGATGGGGTCAGGATCAGGAACTGGCTCAGGATCGGGGTCAAGCGTTTCCGTATAGGTTGGCGGGTATTCGTCAAAAAAGGCTTTGGCATCCAGCGGATTAGCCGTCTCGTTACCCGTCAAGGCATAAAAATGCATGCCCGAGTCAGAGGGGTCATTGACCTTATTGGCCGCGTTCTTCATCAGGTCACGCACGTCTTGCAAAACCGGATCTGACGCACTATCTAGCCACGCCCAATCAGAGCTGTTAAAGCCACTATCTCCCGCACCGTTTTGGTCTTTGATATCGACCGTCGTCACTTGGGGAAAATCATTTTTGATGTCTTGCCAAGTGCGAACATCATCGACGCCCGGTTTGCTGGCAATGTTGCGATTTTCGTTCCACGAAGAGTGCGATAGCAGGGTGATGTTGGCATGCATCGACACATCCACCTGGTCTAAAGCCCGGTAGATGGCTTCCATTGGCCCACCCTCGATCGCCAGCACCTTTTTGCCAGAACCGAGAATCTTGACCAGCTCCGCCGTTGCCTGGTCGGCATCAGTTTGATAGTCATAGGTCTGTATCCCCAGCTCCTCCGCCAGGGCGGCGCTCTCACGCATCAATTCTTCGCGGAGGCCTTGGCTGGGTTCCCCTAAGTTGTTGCTGTAGAAAAAGGTGGACTTGTCTTGAAAACCAGCGGCGTTGGTAATGGCTGCAGCCATCGGCAGCGCGGCAATGTCGTCGCGGTCATTATTGTTGCCATCAAAGTGGGAGATGATGTGGTCAAACTCCCCCATAAACGAATCCTGAAACGGATTGTCAGACGGTGGGCCGGGATCAGGCGTCGGATCGGGATCAGGGATGGGATCGGGATCAGGATCGGGATTCGGCGATGGGTCAGTTTCAACGATGGTGTAGCTCAGGTCAACGGCGGCGATCGCAGTGCCCTTAGCGGAATCTTGGCTGTAGGCCGTAGCCTTTAGGGTAAAGTCGCCAGCGGTTAAGGCTTTGCCACGATAATTACCGTCTGTATCACCAAAAAACGCATAGGGTTCCAAGTTTTCGACCTGGTTGCCTAAGGAAGATTCAAACTTGACGCTTTGTACGGCATCCGCTTCGGGATGATCAGCATTGATCTGGGCAACGATGCTGTAGCGAGACAGATCTAATTCAGCCAAATTGATCTGGCCATCAACGGCTAAATCTTCATAGCCGGCAACAAGTTCATTGCTTTCAGCATCAACCAAGGCAAACGTTATGAGGCCCGGCGAAGGGGTGACAGCAGATGAATCTGTTGAGGCAACGCTGAGTGGCATATTCATTGACTTCAAGTCCTTACACGAGCGCAGGCAAAAATGACCTGCAGAAAATTTTCCACGAGGGCTCTTGCCGATCCAAAAGCAAACCAGCTAGCTTGCACATCAATCGAACAAATTCCGTTGGGAGTCGAAAATGAGTGAGCGATAGCAATGCCAAAGACGTCTCTAGATTTTTCACCTAAAGACCAGCAAGCTATAGCTGGAGTAAACCTGAAATAAAGTCAGGAGTTGGCATATTGAGCGAAATAGGATACTAGTCTGAATGGCGCAATCGGCTGACCCAAGATGCTTTATCCATCTTCGGTTTCAACAGAGCACTGCCGGTTGAGATACCAGTCTAGTGACGCCATCAGACGCACGAATTAAAACAGCTTAAATTAAGTTCCTGTGGGGCTCGCAGTCAATTTAAGTAGCCATGCATTGGGTGACTCACCCTTAGCGAAGGAACAGGCTGACAATTGACTCGATGTCTTCTCGACGAAGTTTCAGTGCGGTGTCAAAATTTTCCTGTAGACACCAGATTCACACTCTTAGGAATCTGCACTAACACAGTGAAACTGCCTGATGGCATGAGCCTTTTACTCATGCTGAATGACGAAGACGATCTCATTTAAAGGGGCAAGACTCAAAAGGGGGCTCTGCATTCAACGGGCTTTCAAGATATCAACAGCTCCGACGAATCTCACAATCATCCTATTACTAAGAGACTCTAAAAACCAAACGTTGGCAGATGCGGTAATGACACCCTCACCTAGTTGACAGCTAGTCAGGTATCAAACCACCCAAAAGATACTCCAACGCCACAGGTCGGTAAAGTGTCGAGATTACTCAGGCCTCAATGTATCCATTATCCCGTCGCTTTAGGCAAGATTCTTGATTGCTCGATCCACCCTCTAAATGAGTCATCAAAGCATTACCCTGCAGACATTTCAGCCGCTTTAGCGAGAGCCATACGCCTTGAGCCTATCTACACTCATATCGGTAAGTACCAAGAACTTCTGTATTAAGTTGTCTAAAGAGCCCGTGCTTTCGCTGAGTCGTTACAGCTCCCACGGTAAAGCCTCACTCGCCTCCGATGCGGCTTGGGACTGAGCGATCGCTCGCAGAGCCTCTAGGCCGCCAAAATCAAACTGCTCGCGATCGGCCAGATGCGAGGGGATAACATGCTGTAAACCACGAAAGATGGCATCGCCTCGGCCTGGTGAGTCGCGCTCCCACTGCGCCAGCATCTGCTTGATCTGCACCCGCTGCAGGTTGTCTTGAGAGCCACAGAGCTGACAGGGAATAATCGGAAACTGGCGCTGGCGGGCATAGCGGGCAATTTCCTTTTCCACACAATAGGCCAGGGGGCGAATCACGATATGGCGGTGATCGTCGGTGAGCAGCTTTGGCGGCATGGCTTTCATACCGCCCCCGTGAAACAAATTGAGAAAGAAGGTCTCGACGATGTCATCGCGGTGATGCCCCAGGGCAATTTTGGTCACACCTTCTTCAGCGGCGACGCGATACAGGGCACCGCGTCGCAGTCGCGAACACAGCCCACACATGGTTTTGCCCTCGGGAATCACCCGCTTCACCACGCTATAGGTATCTTGCTCGACAATGCGAAATGGCACCCCCAACTGGGTCAAATATTCCGGCAAGATATGGGTCGGAAACCCCGGTTGCTTTTGATCGAGGTTGACGGCAAATAGCTCGAATTCAACGGGGGCGTTGCGCTGCAGGCTGAGCAGCAGATCCAACAGGGTGTAAGAATCTTTGCCTCCTGACAGGCAAACCATGATTTTGTCGCCGGCTTGAATCATGTTGTAGTCATGAATCGCTTTGCCCACGCGCGATCGCAGTCCGGCCTGCAGCTTCTTAAAGGTTTTAGAGGTTGGAGCCGTGGCGGCGGTCACTGTCATGATCAAAAAACGTAAAAAGGGCAAGCTCTATTGTAGGAAGCGGCGATCGCGGAACTCAAGAGGAGAATTGGAATTCGGAGTTCGGAGTTCGGAAGGCGGAATTCTGGACTTCCGATGCTCTGGGGCTCGGCCTTGCCCACAGGAGCGGCGAAACTCCCACTTACTTTAGGACTGGCGGGTGCGGTCTGGCCTGATCGGCGGGGAATTGGGTCGAGACAGGGCGGCGACATCGCGGGTGTTTTTTTGGACGGCGATCGCGGCGAATAGGCTGAGCAAAAATGACATGGCATAGAAGCCTTTTTCGCTCAAAATCAAATTGGCATTCCACAAGCCGATAATGAGTAGCGAGATGCAAAGAATTGTGGATAGCCAAGAGATGCCGTAGTAGAGATCGGTGACAGGAATGCCCTCATTGCGATCGCGCACCGTCTTTTGTACAGACACTGCAGCATATAAGCCGTACATCAAAATAGTGAAGTAAAAGCCCTTTTCATCTAATCCCATCGAGGATTTCCACAGGCCCGTGAGAAAGGCAGCCATGCCCATCGACAGGGCCGCATAGGAAGCCCCGATAAAGGCTGGAGTTGGTTTGGCAGTCATGGGTCAGTCTCCTTATGTATGAGTAAAAGTCGTGTTGCAGCAAGCTCAAAGTGTCCATAGATTGGGGGCTCTGAGCGCAATCTCTTATCAGTTAAGAGGCATAGCCCCACGCGGCAAAAGCCTCATGCCACTCCTGTTGAAGCCGCTGCTGAGTCTGGGTTTCCAAGGCCGAAAAACGATTCTTGCGATAATTTTGACGGCCATCGAGATAGCTTTGCAATCGGACATTTAGGGTGTCTGAATATGAGAGTTGGAATTGGTGATAAATTTGCTTGACCTCAGAGAGCGGATCTTGCTCTAACGCTGAGAAGCTGACTTCGTAGAACTGGTCGGGCGGAATCAGCTGTCGCTGGGCAAAGTACGCATCATAGAGCAGGCGATAGCGACGCAAAATTGCTTGATCCAGAGTTTCTAGATCAGGTTTTTGCAGATAAGTCAGCCAGCCAGCGGTGTGAAAATAGTGCCGCATCGATTGAAAGACATCATAGGGATGACGATGAATATGAATGAATTTGGCCTGCGGAAAAAGCTTTAGCAATAGGCGAACACGGGCCGTATGGGGTGGCGATTTCAATACAAGCGGTCGCTGGTATTTGAAGGTCAGTTTTTTGAGAAACCAGAGAAATTGGTGTTGCCACTGCTGCAATTCATTCGGCGGCAAATCTTGCAGGGTGAGATACCGCTCATAATGCTGCTCAGCGTCAGGAAAAGAGAGCGCTAGGTAGTAGGATTGCAGGGTGGTGAGGGCGATCGCAAACTCGTCTTCCTGCGGGGAATGGATGCCGATGCGCATGTTGTCCATCGGGCGGTGATCGGGCACTAGCTGAGCCAGCCAGCGACTCAACAGCGGTTCAGTCGAGAGAAAAGTCTGCGGACTCATCACTTCAAAAGTATTGGGATAGGCCAGTTGCTCCGTATCTAAGGCCAGCAGCTCGTGCAAAAAAGTCGTGCCGCTGCGCCAATGGCCGAGAATAAAAATGGGGTCGGCGGGTAATTCGGTTGCGGCGATCGCGCGGTCATAGCGCCAAGTTTCAACACTGCTGAGCACCGTACTCAACCCACTCATCAGCGTCGTTGCCGCGATGCGATGCCAATAGGCCGGGGAAACGCGAAAATGGTTTTGCTGCAATAGCGACCACCAGCGATCGCTTGTAATGCCGACTAAATAGTTGCCATCTAAATGCCATTGATAGGGCAGAGATGAGGCGGGGAAAGGTGACATGGTTTAGGCAGGTAGAGGGTGGCGAGTAGAGGGCATAGGAATGGGGAATGTGGCAGGCAGAATTCTGAAGTCGGAATTCTAAAGTCGGCAAGGGGGTGCATCCCAAATTTGTCAATCCATCAATGCGTTTAGGGCGGGCATCTTGCCCGCGAGCAGGACTAGAAAACAAAAGTGGGATGCACTCGCGGAAAGAAGCGCTCAAGCCTCAAAATTCAAACCTCAAAATCAGCAATGAGAATTGCAGAGTTCAGCATGGATAAAATGCAACCAAACTGGAAATGAGGGCACTCCGAACTCCGAATTCCGAATTCTGAACTCCGAATTCCAAACTCAAAATTCAAACATCCCAAGCGCCCGCGTTGGCAATGCCGTACTGCTGCCGCAGAATGTCGAGGTCTTGGTCGAGCACCGTTTTAGGGTCAATATAGGCATCGATCGCAGGTCGAACAGTCAGTCCCTGGCGCGCGCCGGTGATGTAGAAGCGCAGAATTTCATCGGGGCGATACACGGTGGCGCTGCCGATAGTCTGGTGCCAGCAGGCGCGCCAGAGCACTTCGACTAAAACGCCCAAACTCTGCAGGTAGTAGGTCCAGGGGCGGCGGCGGGTCAGCGCCGTGAGCAAGAAGCCGATCAGGCGCATCTCGTCATCGATTGCGGTGCTGTAGCCAGTCACCACATGCATAATGTCGTGGCGCTGCAGGTCGCGCCAGGGCACATTGATCCAGCCCACTTGCAGGTCGCGATCGCGCACAAAATCCGGATTCTGGGTGTAGTAGCGCTCTAGTCCCTGCCGCAAAGTTTGTGAACGGGTCATGGCGTTGAGTCCTGAGCATATTGTCGATTGAGGGGTGGCGCGATCGCTGCGGTCTGGGCCGCCGCCTGCAGTTCTAGATAGCGGTGCAAATACTCCGACAGCAGGCCATGCAGCAGTAGATTATGGGCGGCGTCAAACGGACTGTTGGGTGCGAGGGGATGGCGGTTGGTAACGGTGTGGTTCCAGCGGTAGTCGCCGGTGAGCTGGCTAAAATACAGTGCAAAGCTCTCGTCAAACTGCAGCGACAGCACCGCTCGCTGAAACTCGTCGCTGGTAACAAACAGGGAGTAGCAAATTTTGAATAACTCCAGCGCTGACTCCATATCCAGCACTTGCAACCAGCCGCGTTGGGTGACGTCCACGTCAATCTCTAGCGGTCGCAGACCGCTGTAGTCAATGCCCCGCGATTGCACCTCCTCCAGCCAATGAGGGCATCTTTGCTGGGCTTGGTGATAATCCAGCACAAAGTTATAGAGGTTGATGTCGTGTTCTAAGAATGCATTCGCGCCCAAATCTTCCACTGTGCGCGGATAAAGGCTAGAGCGGGAGATCGCCGGATCGGGGCCATTGTCGATTAAAAAATTGACGATGTTAGAGCCGATCGCCAAGTGACGCACGATCAGATGGCACGCCTCAGGGGTGGTGAAAGTTTTGAGAAACCAGACGGCTAGGCCATGCATCAACCGGTACGAACGAAACTGCCAGGGCAGCAGTCGCTTCACGGTCATAATCGCGGCCATGCTGACGTTGGCGACAACCTTGATCGGCATCAGTAAATAGTTGCGCGACCAGCTCTGCAAGTCTTTAATCATGTAGGCTTTGGCCGTCGGGTCAACCGGAATCGCGGCATCAAAGTACAGCGCATCCCAATAGTTCGGGTCTTGGCGATTGCGCGGGTGGGGCATGTCGGTCATCGGTCGATCTCCTCTAGTTGCAGGCGGTATAGGCGGGCGGTAGTCTGCGCGGTTTTGACAATACGGGCGGCGATCGCGGGCGTCATCCAGTCAGCATTGAGGAACGTATCGAGCTTTTGCGTATGGGCCTCGTCGTTTTCACCGTGATAGGTCAAAAACGAGACCTGGGTTTTATCCAGCGCCAGGGTTTGCTGAATTTGGGCCGCCCACTGACCCGCCATGCGGTTACCGAGTCCTTCAATCACAAAGATGCTGCCCAGCAAATCAATCGGATTTTCGCCCGAGGCGCGCTGAAAAATGTAGGCCGACAACGCTTCTGAGCCGATGTTTTGCTCTGCAGTCAAAATCTCGTCGAGCAGCCCACCCACCGAAACGTAGTCGCGCTCGAGCATTTGAAAGTCGCGGTGCTCATCACGGGCGTGGGTGATGAGGTGCGATCGCAGCGCAAAGTTCGTCATGTTTGAGGCGGCGCGCGTAATCCATCGAGCCCCGTCTACAACTTGGGGGCGCAGGTTCCGCAGTAGGGCTTGGTAATCCTCTAGGGTGAAGTTGCCTTGGTAGAGCCGCTGAATAATGGGCACCGATCGCAGTTCGCGTTCAAAGGTCAGCCACACCAGCATCAACTGCCGTAGCAGCTCGGCAGAGACGGTCAGGTCAGCAGACGCGGGCACCTCCGGGGAGATTGCGAGGTCTGGGGTCGTAGAGGATACTGGCGCAGTAGCCGGATTTGGAGCGTTGACGAGATCTACAGAGGTGGCAGTTGAATTTACGGATGGCAGCGGTGCAGCTGCCGGTGCCACCATCGGTGATTGAACCTGAACGGATGATGGCACCCAGGCTGGAGCCTGGTCTGGCTCAGTGCCATCCACTACTGTCAGCATCAGGTAGGCCGTGGTGAAGCGGCCACTCTCTGGCACGAAGCAAAAGATCTGTTGCCCCGGCTGCAGTTTGCCCGAGTTGAACAGTTCCTCCAGCATCAGGTAAATCGAGGCGCAGCCGGTATTACCTCGGGTATAGAGGTTGGTGAACCATTTTTCCTCAGGAATCATGCAGCCTGCTTTTTCCAACAGGTCGATGATTTGGCTGCGGAAAAAGTGCGACGAGTAGTGACACAAGAGCCAATCCACTTCGTCGGGGCGCACGCGACCGGCTTCGATCAGCCGCAGCCAACCTTCCACCCCCAGCTGCACCACCTTGTCTAACAGGCGAATGTTTTGCCGCAGATCGATCGCGCCCTGCTGGGCCGCCGCTGCCTGTGAAGAAAAATCCATCCAGCTCTTCAAGGTCTCAGGATGCTCGACTCCGGCATACATGCATACCGGATGCGCGTTGGCATGAGAAATAGACTCAATCCACTCGACTTTGAGACTGAGACCATGGGCCGCCGGGCGATCGCTGACCACACAGGCCCCCGCCCCGTCCGACAGCATCCACCGCAAGAACTCGGTATCAAAAGACAGGCTGTCGCCCGCTTGGAGGGCCGTTTCGGCTTCAAAGCGAGTGTGTTTAAACAGGCGAGACGCCAACTCCGAGGCAACGGCGATCGCCTTTTGCTTGTGTCCTAGCTGTACCTGCGAGGTGGCGTATTTAAGGGCAGCGACGCCAGCGCAGCACACGCCTTGGTGCGAAGTGGCTTCCAATGGGGCCAATTCAGGCAGTTCGCCATGCACCATACTGGCGAAGCCAGGCACCAGCAGGTCAGGCCAGGTGGTGCCACAGGCCAGCAGATCAATCGCCCGCGGGTTGAGTTGCGCTTGGGCCAGGGCATCGCGCACGGCGGCGGCCGCCATTTGACTATTACTGATTGTGGTTTGCTGCTGACGATCTAGAGCGTAGTAGCGCTGCTGAATGCCGTTGCTTTTAAGAATGCGATTCTTGACGCGAGAGGGGCGATCGCCCACTCTGCCGAGATACTGTTCCATCTCATCGTTAGCAATCGGCTCACCTGGCAAATACTTGCCGATGTGGGTGATAAACGCTGATCGACTGGGCGCCGACGCAGGGATTGCGGGTTGCGGAGAGAACGGTGGCATGGTGTCAGGCCTCCTAAACAAAGTACGGTCTTGTTTGCTGCTGTTAGTCGCATTCTCGACATTCAATCCCTGCATTGCCAATGAGTAAGCGGCAGATCTAGGCAGCTCGCAGCAGGTCGTCGCAGCACTACGAAGTAGATCGAAGTGCTGCGAAGTATTTGTCATCTAGGTCGCTCGGTTCTAGCGGCGATAGACCCAGTTGATTGCTGGAAAACGGCTGTCTCGTGTCGCGATCGCCCGATGCTGGGCTTAGCCTTTCGTTATCTGCAGGCAGCTTTGCGAAGGGAGCGCATGCGGATTGCGGCGGCAAGCCGCTGGATCAGAGGCGGGCTCCCAGATCAGGATTGCCCCCCCGAGTAATGACGGATAAAAGACTCCTAAGTGTTGGCCAGTTCTTTGCTAAATACAAGTGATACGCTGATAAAGCTCATCACGCTGCCAGACGTTGCACCTTTTTCCCCACCTCATGATGTTCCCTCTTCTCAATCTTTCCTGGGCCCCTGTCACTGCCAACCTCTGGACATTAGACAAATTTGTGTGGGCAGATTATCGGCTGGCAGTGCTCTTTACCGTTTTTTTGCCGCTCATTCTGCTGGTGTGGGCCTTTGTGCAGCAGGCAGCGGCAATTCAACTGCTGCTAACCATTTATTGGAAGGTGGCTAGCCTGCTAATGATCACGGTTTACCTGATGATTGGTGGCTTTTCCTTTAGCTTTGTGGCGGGCCTGATGGCGCGTCTCTTGATTCCAATCAGCCTGTGGTTTTGGGAAGATCTGAACGAAGAGATCCGCGAACAACGCCCATCAGCCCTACGGTTTGTCTTTGTCGCCTGGCGTTGGGCCGTCACCGTTTATAGTGCGATCGGGGCCGTCTTCCTTACCTTCTTTTTGCCCTGTGCCTTTTCGGCCACTCGCTTGACCAGTGCGACTTGCCAGGCTTGGCGACAGCCACCTCTGCTCTATAAAGAGATCTTGCATGGCAGCTACACCAATGGCTTTGTGGCCTTTTTTGGCATTGTGGGCCTGATTGTTTATTTGCTGGTGCTGGCCTACTTCGTATTCATTCGACTCGGCCGCCAAGGGCGTTCTGCCATGAGCTAGAGCGGTTGATACCGGCCCTGAGCCAGGCAGTATCGTGGCGGCAGGGGGCGAGCGATCGCCAATTTTATCGAGCCAGCATGCTGATGTCATCGTCATTGCCCCATGCCTGATCCACTGCCCATTCAGCGGCTTGAACAATACACCTTTCGATTTCCACAAGAGGTGCTGATGGTGACCGCTCAAGTCAACCATGAAGAAGATATTGTCGTCGTGTTTCGCGGGTTTGCCAGTTCGCTGGTCAATCCGACCGCGGCTGATCCCGACATTCCCGTCTTGACGCAAGACGCGACGATTACTGCGATTGATCGGCTGCAAGGCCCCTACAATCCTGACCAGCCGCAATATCTGGAACAAAATATTCCCTGGGAAACCTTTCGCGATCGCCTCACCACGTTAGGACTCTAAATCTCGCAATCGTGTAGGCTGACAGCCACACAGCCTTCGCCTTAGCTTGGTTTCTGAGCCGGGTAGATCTGCTTCAACCAGAGCCAGCCCAGCCAGCAACCAATTACGTAGTAGGGAAAATCACCCCAGGTAAACGTATTGCCAAACACGAGCCGTCCCGGCAGTGTCGCCCGAATCGCCTGTAGCCAAGCTGGTTGCCAGAGCTGCAGAAATTCCAGCAGACAAGTGGATATCAACACGATGAGGGCGATCGCCCCCGGACGCAATCTTTGCCAAATCAACGCCACCAACAGCAGCCAAAAGATTTCGTAGGGAATGCCGCCAAACGCATCATTGAGCCAGGCCTGTCCCAAACCTCGATAAAACTTTGTCGCTAGGCCAAACGGCACGATGAAAGCAATACTGAGCAACAAATTGCGGCGATACCGGTTCATGTGAAAAGGGGAATCAGTGAAGGAGGCGATGATATCGAAGATGGAATGAAGGGATGGAATACGCTTTTTGCGTAATTCCCTTAATCGGAGATGCGTCTTAGGTTGCCCCAGGACCTCCGAAGCTGATCAGCGGCGAAGTTGTCCCGCCATCTGAAACCGGCGTGATCGACAAGTTGGGGCGAGTGCTATACGCAGCATCAATCCTATTCATTGTCTGAGAAGGTGACTTGAGAAGCGCCAAGGACCAGTCCGGTAGGTATATCAAGGAAAGTTTCAGGTCAGCGGGGCGATCGCACCGACCGAAATTGCTTGCCGCCACAGTTCAGATATGCGCCGAAACGGTAGCTTCTATGGCACTCTGAAGGTGGTGTATTCAAACATTCATTGAGACTTAAGGGCCATGCAAACCCTACCTTCCCCCCCTTCGCTATCCGCACCCACCGAAGCAGCTTTCGATACGACGATTCACCGCCGCCAAACTCGTCCCGTTCAGGTCGGTAGTGTCACTATCGGCGGCGGCGCTCCGGTGGTCGTACAGTCCATGATCAACGAAGACACCTTAGACGTGGCAGGAGCCGTCGCGGGCATTCGTCGCCTCCACGAAATCGGCTGTGAAATTGTCCGCGTGACGGTACCCAGTATGGCCCACGCCCGAGCGCTGGCTGACATTCGCCAACAGCTCGAAGCCACCTATCAAACTGTGCCGCTGGTTGCTGACGTCCACCACAACGGCATGAAAATCGCTCTCGAAGTGGCGAAGCATGTTGATAAGGTGCGCATTAACCCCGGCCTGTATGTATTTGAGAAGCCGCAATCGGGTCGCACCGAATATTCAGAATCAGAATTTGCCGACATTGGCGACAAGATTCGCGAGACGTTAGAGCCCTTAGTGGTCTCCCTACGCGAGCAAAATAAAGCGATGCGCATTGGCGTCAACCATGGTTCGCTGGCGGAACGTATGCTGTTTACCTACGGCGATACGCCTGAGGGCATGGTGGAATCAGCCCTAGAGTTCATTCACATTTGTGAATCGCTCGACTTCCAAAATCTGGTGATTTCGCTCAAAGCGTCTCGGGTGCCAGTGATGCTGGCGGCCTATCGTCTCATGGTCAAGCGCATGAATGAGTTGGGCATGAACTATCCCCTGCATCTAGGCGTGACGGAGGCGGGCGATGGTGAATATGGTCGCATCAAGTCAACGGCAGGCATTGGGACGCTCTTAGCTGAGGGCATCGGCGACACGATTCGGGTCTCCTTGACCGAAGCGCCCGAAAAGGAAATTCCCGTTTGCTACAGCATTTTGCAGGCGCTTGGTCTCCGCAAAACTATGGTGGAATATGTGGCCTGTCCTTCCTGCGGGCGTACCCTGTTCAACTTGGAAGATGTGCTGCACGAAGTACGCGAAGCCACCAATCACCTCACCGGGCTAGATATTGCGGTGATGGGTTGCATCGTCAACGGCCCGGGTGAAATGGCCGATGCTGATTATGGCTATGTCGGCAAAACGCCTGGCTACATCTCTCTTTATCGGGGTCGCGAAGAGATCAAAAAGGTGCCCGAAGATCAGGGCGTGGCAGAATTGATTGACCTGATCAAGTCTGATGGCCGTTGGGTCGATCCTGAGGATGCGAATTGACGGATACTTGGCGGTATCGGGTGTCATTATAGAGGTTCCATGCATCTACCCGGCCCTTGAAATGACGGTTTACAATCTGTGTTTTTTCTCAAGAAAGACTCATATTGGGCCGCTATGATGAGGCCATCGTTCACCGCTTTATCTGACAGAACGGCTGCGAAGAGCTTGTGTTAGATTGGGCAAAATTGCCGACGGAAATAGGTTTATGGCGATCGCAAAGCGAGGATTGGTTTTAGGCGCAGCTGCTATAGCTGTCGCTGGGGTGATTGTGACGGGAGCTGGTCTACATCTGTCACAAGGAAAAGCATTCTTCGAAGAAAGTCCCAAAGAAGTCATCGATGAAGTCTGGCAACTAATCGACAACACCTATGTTGATGCCACCTTTAACCAGACGGACTGGGAAGCTGTGCGCACTGACTATCTTGGTCGTGATTACAGTTCTCAAGATGCGGCTTACGATGCTGTGCGCGAAATGCTGGAGCTGCTGGAAGATCCTTACACCCGGTTTATGGATCCCCAAGAGTTTCGCAACATGCAGATCGATACCTCTGGTGAACTAACCGGTGTCGGCATTCAGATTACCCAAGAAGAAGAAACCGACGAGATTATCGTCGTCGCCCCGATTGAAGACACCCCCGCCTTTGAGGCCGGTTTGCGGTCTAAAGACGTCATCATGGAAATCGATGGCGAGAGTACTGAAGGGCTAGAGCTCAACGACGCGGTCAGTTTGATTCGGGGGCCGGTAGGTTCTGACGTTACCCTCACTATCCGCCGGGACGATGAACTGATAGATTTCACCCTCCAGCGGGCTCGGATCGAGATTCACCCCGTCCGGTATTCCATCAAAGAAGAGCCTGACGGGCCAATTGGCTACATTCGATTAACCCAGTTCAGCAGCAATGCCTCTGGTGAGATGCAAGAGGCGATTGAATCGTTAGAAGCAGAGAACGTCGTTGGCTACATTCTCGACTTGCGCTCAAATCCTGGTGGGTTGTTGTATTCCAGCATCGAAATTGCCCGCATGTGGTTAGATGACGGCGCGATCGTGTCTACGGTCAATCGCCAAGGCATCGTCGACGAAGAAGTAGCCAACAACCGTGCCCTCACTGACAAACCCCTGGTTGTCTTAGTCGATGGGGGGTCTGCCTCCGCCAGCGAAATTCTATCGGGCGCTCTGCAAGATAATGATCGGGCGCAATTAGTTGGCACGCAAACGTTTGGCAAAGGCCTCGTGCAGTCGGTGCGGAGTTTGCCAGATGGCTCGGGTGTGGCCATCACCATCGCCAAATATCTGACCCCGAGTGGCCGTGACATTAATCAGCAGGGCATTGATCCTGATGTTTTAGTCGAACTGTCGGAAGAAGAGCGCGAGAGCTTAGCTGAAAATCGCGACCTCATTGGCACATTAGAAGACCCGCAGTACGAACAGGCGCAAGAGCTTCTCTTGCAAACCGTGCAAGCCGAGCAAAATACTGCCGCTGGCGTGCAGTAGCTCACCATTGCTTAGAAACCCCTGCAATCCCTATCATTGAGAGGGATTACAGGGGTTAGGCAGGCTGGCATTTGCCCGAACGAATCAATCCGACTCGTTTCGCGATCGCCTCTCCTTGTGACGGAAAGGGGCCCCATTGCTCTTTGGGCTCAAGGGTGTTGGCCTCACCAGCCGTTGCAATCTGGCAGATGCCCGTATTCGTTTTGATGATGTACCAAGTCGTTGCTTCGTTCATCGGTCACTCCTGCCCCTGGGTTTGCTCAAAGTAGGCATATTCTAACTTTCACCGCGATCGCGGCCTCAATAGCAATAGCGGCCGTTGCCATTGGCATAAAGCTGCTCCTCACCGTTGCGCGTCGCCCCGATTAAGGTGGAGATGACAACGCACTCATCTTTCGCCATGCCGTTTTTGGTATCTACCGTCAGCGTGCTGAGGCGATACTCAACGTCTCCTCTAAAGCCGAAGCGCACATAATAGATGCCGGTTTTCTTTGCTAGCGTCGTATCGGCTGAATTGAGGACGATATTGGGGTCTAGCGACTCCCAAACGGTAACGTTCTCCGCCTCAATTTCGTTCGCATGAACGGCCCATTCAATACGGCCATCGACTTCACGCAGGCTAAAGCGCCAGGCACCGCGATGGGTAATGGCTGCTTGCTGGGCCTGTTGAATGCCGAGTCGGAGTTCGTTACGTGCGGCGATGGCTTGACGGTTGGCCCAAAACTGAGTCCAAGAGGGCACCGCGATCGCCATCAAAATGCCGATCATGACCAAAACGACCAATACCTCTAACAGCGTAAACCCTGGATTCCGCTTGGCGTTTCGGCGTCGCTTGAAAGCCTGATTGAGCCCATAATTCATGTGTGGTGAGCACCCAATTCCTTGCATAGAGTGCCCTGCTGTTAGCGAGGGTTGACACCTCCCACGATGCCTGTCATGGCAACAGTAATTTCACCACAACCGCAGCGATTCAGGGCGATTTTGTGAGGGATGACGGTGGTGGCGCACTCCCCGCTGTGACAGCAGCGTCATAGGGGAAGGGCGCTAAGATTCCCTGGGTTTCTAACCAGCGAGCGACTCGCAAAATGGTGGCTTCTTGATAAGGGGCGGCAATGATTTGCACTCCAACGGGCAAGGAATCGGACTGGGCAACGGGCACTGAGAGCACGGGCAGCCCAATGAACGAGAGAGGCTGTGTATAAAATCCGAGATGGGGACGCACCAGCACTGATTCGCCGTCCAGGGTCATGGTGTCTTGGTGCAAAAAGGGCGCAACACAGGGCGTGGTTGGGGCTAACAACACGTCTACCTGCGCCAACGCGGCGCGCACCTGAGTTTGAAACCAACGACGAAATCGCTGCGCCTGCAGGTACCAGCTTTGCGGCATCAAGGCTCCGGCAATGAAGCGATCGCGCGTCGCTGGGTCAAAATCCATCAGCCGCGTTTGTAACCGCTGCCAATGCAGTTGACTGCCTTCGCAAGCCGTCATGACATAAGCGGCGGCCCGCGCCCGTTCCACTTCCGGCAGCAGCACTCGCTGCGAAACGCCTAAAGCCTCAACGATCTGACTCAGGGCGGCGGCCACCTCCGGCTGCATGCCCCGCTCAAAATGTCCGCCTAGCATCGCGATCTTCACCCCGTCGATGCCGTCCTCTAGAACTGGCAGGGTTGGGGTGATCGACTGATCAGTACAGACCGGATCGCGAGCATCAGCCCCCTGCAGCGCATCAAAGCAGGCAGCGGTATCGCGCACCGAACGAGCAAACGGGCCAATGTGATCGAGACTGCTGGAAAATAGTTGAGTACCGGCGCGTGACAGTCGGCCATAGGTGGGTTTCAACCCGTATACGCCGCATAATCCTGCCGGTACTCGGATAGAGCCGTTCGTATCAGACCCTAACGTAAGCGGCACTAACTGCGCGGCAACTGCAGCAGCCGATCCCCCCGATGAGCCCCCCGCGACTCTTTGAGGAGCGTGGGGATTCGGCGTAGCGCCATAGTGATGATTGACTGTGACAAAGCCATAGGCATACTCATCCATATTGAGGGCACCCATGAGAATGGCTCCGGCCTGCTCAAGACGCCTGATCGCGGTGGCATCTTGCAACGCCGGAGCCTGATCGCGGTTGATTTTAGAGCCCGCTAGCGTCACCTCTCCCGCAATATCAAACAGATTTTTGACGGCAAAAGGTACCCCTGCCAGGGGACCGACGGCTTGCCCGGCTTGAATGGCCTGATCAAGGGTTCGGGCTCGCTGCAGCGCCCGGTCAGCAGCAACTAGGGTAAAACAGTTGAGGGCGCGATCGCGGTGGTAAAGGGTGTTAAGTCGATCTTCAATGACGGCTTGTGCCGTCATCTCGCCCTGTCGAACAGCAGTGGCAATCGCGAGCCCATCCCCCACTGTAGCCATGGTGCGCAAACCCTCAAGACACATCTAAATAGCAGTTCTGAATACCCATGTGGATCGTGAGCGAGCTGATATACGGCCCTCTGGTCCGACATTAAGGCTTGAAGATCGGGGCCGCCTCGATATCATCCGGCAGCTCAAAGTCGAGCAGCGGCTGAGCGATCGCCCTGGCTCGCGCAAAATTCTCGATCACACTGGGGCGAATCTCAGAAGGAATGGACAACTGCAGAATCTGAGCCATGCAGTCAACATAGGTCTCAAGATCAGACACCGGAGCCGGAGAAGGTTCAGGATTCATGAGGTTCTGACGATTCGAGATGAGGGAGCAGCAAGTCACCTTAACCATACAGACTGATTAAAGCGGGTGGTCAACCTCTGCATCATCTTTCAACACTTTTAGAAGGTGCCTCTCGATGCTGACGTACAGCACAAACGTAATGGACGGAGATCGCTCGGAAGGCCGAGAGTAACGCCTTGCTGCTGTGGATACATGGAAAATCGCGATCGCCCTGCGAGAGCAGAAAACATCAGCGTTTTTGAACTAATGCCGACAACCAACATCGGCATCTCTATCGATCGATGGTTTACATTGCGTTACATACCAGTTAATGTAAAGACATACATACCGCTTGCGCTCCTCAAGAGCCAGGCATCTGTAAACCCGTACTGATAATTAATCATGACTACGACTCTCCAACAACAGCAATCTGCTTCCCTTTGGGAACAGTTTTGTCAGTGGGTCACCAGCACCGAAAACCGCCTTTACATTGGCTGGTTCGGCGTGTTGATGATTCCCACTCTCTTAGCTGCGACCGCTTGCTTCACCATCGCCTTCATCGCCGCTCCTCCCGTCGACATCGACGGCATCCGCGAGCCTGTCGCGGGCTCCTTGATGTACGGCAACAACATCATCTCTGGTGCGGTGGTGCCTTCCTCCAACGCCATTGGTCTGCACTTCTACCCCATCTGGGAAGCCGCTTCCCTTGATGAGTGGTTGTACAACGGTGGTCCTTACCAGTTCGTGATCTTCCACTTCCTGATTGGCGTCTTCTGCTACATGGGTCGTGAGTGGGAACTGAGCTACCGCCTCGGCATGCGTCCTTGGATCTGTGTCGCTTACTCCGCGCCCGTTGCGGCAGCCACCGCAGTCTTCTTGATCTACCCGTTGGGTCAGGGCTCCTTCTCTGACGGTATGCCTCTTGGTATCTCCGGCACCTTCAACTTCATGTTGGTGTTCCAGGCCGAGCACAACATCTTGATGCACCCCTTCCACATGTTGGGTGTGGCCGCTGTCTTCGGCGGTTCGTTGTTCTCCGCGATGCACGGTTCGCTCGTCACCTCCTCCTTGGTGCGTGAGACGACCGAGTCTGAGTCGCAGAACTACGGCTACAAGTTTGGCCAAGAAGAAGAGACCTACAACATCGTGGCAGCTCATGGCTACTTCGGTCGTTTGATCTTCCAATATGCATCGTTCAACAACAGCCGTTCCTTGCACTTCTTCTTGGGTGCTTGGCCGGTAATTGGCATCTGGTTCACCGCCTTGGGCATCAGCACCATGGCGTTCAACCTGAACGGTTTCAACTTCAACCAGTCGGTGCTCGACTCTCAGGGTCGAGTGATTGGCACCTGGGCTGACGTGATCAACCGGGCCAACCTGGGTATGGAAGTGATGCACGAGCGTAATGCGCACAACTTCCCGCTCGACTTGGCTTCTGCTGAGGCTCCCGAAATCATCGGCTAGTCTCGAAGCAGTTCAGCCT